>CAIPVV010000021.1 GCA_903868595.1 uncultured Pseudomonadota bacterium | reverse complement strand
CTCCCCCGCGGCCCGGTCGGCAGCGCCCGCCGCCGCCCCGCCGCCGGCCGCGCCGGCGCACAAGGCGCCCGTTGGCGAGGAACTGGCCAGCCTGCCCCTGGGGCTGCTGCAGCGGGGTCGCTACCAGCCCCGCGTGGACATGCGGCAGGAGGCGCTGGAGGAGCTGGCGATTTCCATCCGCAGCCAGGGCGTGATCCAGCCGATCGTCGTGCGTCCGCTGGACGCCCCGGCGCCGGGCGAGACGCAGCGTTACGAAATTATCGCCGGCGAGCGTCGCTGGCGGGCCGCGCAGATCGCGGGCCTCACGGCGATCCCGGCGGTCATCCGCCGTGTCGCCGACAACGCCGCGATCGCGATGGCGCTGATCGAGAACATCCAGCGCGAGGACCTAAATCCGCTGGAGGAGGCGCGCGCCCTGGAGCGCCTGATCGCCGAGTTCGGCGTCACGCACCAGCAGGCAGCCGACGCCGTGGGTCGCTCCCGCGCGGCGGTGAGCAACCTGTTGCGCCTGCTGGAGCTCTCGCCGGAAGTGGCCGAGCTGGTGGAGAAGCGCCAGCTGGAAATGGGCCACGCGCGTACCCTGCTGGCGCTGACCAACCGCCGGCAGCAGACCGAGGTCGGCAACCTCGTGGCCCGCAACGGCTTGTCGGTCCGCGAGACCGAGGCGCTGGTGCGCAAGATGCTGCAGCCCCCCGGGAGCGGCTCCGGGGTGGATCCGGCCGGCCCCGGCAGCCCCCGCCTGGACCCCAACGTCGAGCAGCTGCAGGACGAGCTGTCCGACCGCCTCGGTGCTAAGGTATTGATTCAACAGGGATCTAGCGGCAAGGGCAAGCTCATCGTGACCTATAACAGCCTGGATGAGCTGGACGGAATTCTCGAGCACATCCGTTGATGTTGGGCGTTGCACCGACCACGGCCAATTAGGTTGAAGCACGAACCACCTCTCCGTATAATCCGCGCGCCTTAGCGGACTGGGGCTCCCATTGATCCTGACGCGCGACCCTGACATCAGGCGGCTCGCCGCGCGGATCCTCCTCGCCCAGGCGACCGCGACGATCGCCCTGGCAGCCGTGTCCTACGGCGTCTGGGGCTCGCAGCACGGCTTGTCCGCTCTGGCGGGCGGCGCCATCGGGCTGGTTGCCAACTTGTATATGTCTCTGACGGCGCTGCGCCCTGTGCGCAGCGCGGGCGGGGCACTGGGCAGGCTGTTCTTCGGACAGCTCGTGAAGATCGGGTTGACGGTGGCGCTGTTCGTCATCGCGGCCCGCTCAGGGAAGGTGGCCTGGCCGCCGTTCCTGGTCGCGTACGTCGCGACGCTGGTGGTCTTCTGGGCGGTGCCGACGCTGGCGCCGGGCACGGGCCGCAGTGACGCGGGGCCGTAGGGAATTGGGTTCATTGTGGTTCAGGTACAGGGCAAGGGAATTTAAGTAACGATGGCTTCCGAGCACGGTCAGTCCCCCACCGAGTACATCGTCCATCACATGACGCATAACAGCGTCGGTACGGGCTTCTGGACTTGGCACGTCGACACCTTGTTGATGTCGGCTCTGCTGGCCTTCCTCGTCGGCTTCGTCCTGTGGCGCGCGGCCCGCGGCGCCACCGAGGGCGTGCCCTCCAAGTTCGTGAGCTTCGTGGAGCTGATCCTGGACTTCGTCGACACCCAGGTCGGCGAGATCTACCACGGCGACCGCCGCTTCCTCACCGGCCTCGCGCTGACGCTGTTCACGTGGATCGTCGCGATGAACACGATGGACCTGCTGCCGCTGGACCTGCCGAACAACATCTCCACCGCGCTCGGCTACCACCATGCCTTCTGGCGCGTACTGCCGACCGCCGACCTGAACGGCACGATCGCGATGGCGATCGTCGTGCTGGTGCTGGTCGTGAGCGCCGCGATCCGTGCCAAGGGCATCGGCGGCTATGCGCACGAGTGGATTGCCGCGCCCTTCGGCGCGCACCCGCTGCTGTGGATCCCCAACCTCGTGCTGAACCTGGTCGAGCTGCTCGCCAAGCCCGTCTCCCTGGGCATGCGACTCTTCGGCAACATGTTCGCCGGCGAGCTGCTGTTCATGCTGATCGCACTGCTGGGCATGGCGGCCTCCAGCGCCACGGGCGTGCTGAGCGGCGGCGCTTTCTTTATCGGCCAGGTCGCCATGGGCGCCGTCTGGGCGATCTTCCATATTCTGATTGTGCTGCTGCAAGCGTACATCTTCATGGTTCTCCCCATCGTGTACATCTCGATGGCGGAAGAGCACCACTAGCGCGTTCTTTTTTCTTTTTCTCAGACTGACTTTTCGACCAGGAGACATGTAATGGAAGCGATCGCACTCGTCCAGGGTTACACCGCGCTGGGCATCGGCATCATCATCGGCCTCGGCGCCATCGGTGCCTGCATCGGTATCGGCATCATGGGTTCGAAGTTCCTCGAGTCCGCAGCCCGCCAGCCGGAGCTGACCCCGATGCTGCAGGGTCGCATGTTCCTGCTCGCCGGCCTCATCGACGCGGCCTTCCTGATCGGCGTCGGCCTGGCCATGCTGTTCGCGTTCGCGAACCCGCTGCTTGCCAAGCTCTCGGGCTGATTGGGCACATTAGTTAAGCTTTCGAGGCGGCCATGGATATAAACGCGACTTTCATCGGACAGATCGTGGTCTTCGTGATCCTGCTCTGGTTCATCACGAAGTTCGTGGTCCCGCCGCTCTCTGCCGCCAATGCCGCGCGTCAGAAGAAGATCGCAGAGGGCCTGGCTGCCGCGGACCGCGGTCAGAAGGACCTCGACGAGGCTCAGGCCCGCGCGAATGACGTCATTCGCGAGGCGCGTGAGCGCGCGAACCAGATCATCGACCAGGCTTCGCGCCGGTCCGGCGAGATCGTGGAGTCGGCCAAGACGACCGCGTCGCAGGAAGGTGAGCGCCTGGTGGCCACGGCCAAGCAGCAGATCGAGCTGGAGACGACCCGTGCTCGCGAAGAGCTGCGTCGGGACGTTGCGCGCCTCACGGTGGCGACGGCCTCGAAGTTGTTGGGCCGCGAGATCGACCCGGCCAAGCACGCCGACATCCTGAACCAGCTCGCCACCGAGATCTGAAGCACGCAACATGGCTGACAGACTCACCATCGCTCGTCCCTACGCTAAGGCTGCCTTCGCGGCGGCCCGCGCCGACTCGCGCCTCACCCCCTGGTCCGAGGCCTTGTCGGCTGCCGCCCAGGCGGTCACCGATGCGCGGGTGAAGCCGCTCATCGGCAGCCCCAAGTTCACGGCGGCGCAGCTGGCGCAGTTCGTGTCCGAGATCGCCGGAGCTGGACTGGACGACAACGGCAAGCGCTTCATCGGGATGCTGGCCGATAACAAGCGGCTCGGGTACCTGCCCGAGATCTCTCGCCTGTTCGACCAGCTCAAGGACGAGGCCGAGGGTACGGTGGACGTCCACGTCACATCCGCGGCCCCGATGGCCGCCAGCGAGCAGTCGGCATTGGTTGCATCGCTGGAGAAGCGCTTCGGCCGCAAGGTGCGCGTGCACGCCGAAGTTGATGCCTCACTCATCGCTGGCGCCCTGGTGCGTGCCGGTGACCTGGTTATCGACGGCTCACTCAAATCGCGACTCGAACGCATGGCGTACGAGCTGACCGCCTAAGAATTCAAGAGGACGAACAGAACATGTCTATCAAGGCATCGGAAATCAGCGACCTGATCGGTCAGCGGATCCAGAACTTCGCGGGTGCTACCGAAGCCCGCAACGTGGGCAGCGTCGTGTCCGTCACCGACGGCATCGTGCGCATCCATGGGCTGGCCGATGCGCGCTACGGCGAAATGCTCGAATTCCCCGGCAACATTTTCGGCCTCGCGCTGAACCTGGAGCAGGACTCGGTCGGCGCCGTGGTGCTGGGCGAGTACAAGGGCATCCGCGAGGGCGACACCGTCAAGACGACGGGCCGCATCCTGGAAGTGCCGGTGGGTCCGGAGCTGCTGGGCCGCGTCGTCGACGCGCTGGGCAACCCGATCGACGGCAAGGGCCCGATCAACACGACCGCGACGGCGCCCATCGAGCGCGTTGCCCCGGGCGTCATCTATCGCAAGAGCGTCAGCCAGCCCGTGCAGACCGGCTATAAGGCCGTCGACTCGATGGTTCCGATCGGCCGTGGGCAGCGTGAGCTGATCATCGGCGACCGCCAGACCGGCAAGACCGCGATGGCAATCGACGCGATCATCAACCAGAAGTCCTCCGGCATTAAGTGCGTCTACGTCGCGATCGGCCAGAAGCAGTCGACCATCGCCAACGTCGTGCGCAAGCTCGAGGAGCACGATGCCCTCAAGCACACGATCGTCGTGGCCGCCTCCGCCTCTACCCCGGCCGCCCTGCAGTACATATCCGCGTACTCGGGCGTCACGATGGGCGAGTACTTCATGGACAATGGCGAGGACGCCCTGATCGTCTATGACGACCTGTCCAAGCAGGCCGTGGCCTACCGCCAGATCTCCCTGCTCCTGAAGCGCCCGCCCGGCCGCGAGGCCTACCCTGGCGACGTGTTCTATCTACACAGCCGCCTGCTGGAGCGCAGCGCGCGCGTCAACGAGCAGTACGTGGAGATGGTCACCAAGGGCCGCGTGAAGGGCAAGACCGGCTCGCTCACGGGCCTGCCGATCATCGAGACCCAGGCCGGTGACGTGACCGCGTTCGTTCCGACGAACGTCATCTCCATCACCGACGGCCAGATCTTCGTGGAGTCGGACCTCTTCAACGCCGGCATCCGTCCGGCCATGAACGCCGGTATCTCGGTGTCGCGCGTCGGTGGCGCCGCGCAGACCGACATCATCAAGAAGCTGGGCGGCGGTATCCGCCTGGCCCTGGCGCAGTACCGCGAGCTCGCGGCGTTCTCGCAGTTTGCGTCGGACCTGGATGAGGCGACCCGCAAGCAGCTGGAGCGTGGCCAGCGCACGACCGAGATCATGAAGCAGAAGCAGTACGCGCCGATGTCGGTCGCGGAAATGGCGCTCTCGATCTACGCGGTCAACAACGGCTACGTCGATGCCGTGGCGCTGAACAAGGTCGTGGCCTACGAGGCGGCCCTGCAGGGCTTTGCCAACTCGGCGCACAAGGCCGTCCTCGATGCCATCAACGCCAACCCGAAGCTCTCCAAGGAGAACGAGGCGGCGCTGAAGAAGGTGATCGAGGACTTTGCCGCGACGGGTTCCTACTAAAGGACCTGGCAGCAGCACATGGCCGGCACAAAGGAAATCCGCACCAAGATCGCGAGTGTCAAGAGCACTCAGAAGATCACCAAGGCGATGCAGATGGTCGCGACGAGCAAGATGCGTCGCGCCCAGGACCGCATGCGCCTGGCCCGACCGTATGCCGACAAGATCCGTACCGTCATTGGCAACCTGAGCCAGGCGAACCCGGACTACCGGCATCCGTTCATGGCCTCCCGCGAGGTCAATAGCGTCGGCATCATCATCATCTCCACGGACCGCGGACTGGCCGGTGGCCTGAACGCCAACCTCTTCAAGCAGGCACTGCTGCTGATGAAGGAATGGCAGTCCAAGGACATCCCGATCACGCTGAGCCTGATGGGCAGCAAGGGCACGGCGTTCTTCCGTCGCCTGGGTCTGCCGATCCTCTCGCACGTGCAGGGTCTGGGTGACAAGCCCCACATCGCCGAGCTGATCGGTCCGGTGAAGGTCATGCTGGACGCATACCGCGACGGCAAGATCGACCGGCTGTACCTGGTGCATTCGCAGTTCGTGAACACCATGACGCAGAAGCCCAACATCGTGCAGTTGCTGCCGCTGGAGGCGCAGGCCTCCAGCGCCTTGCAGGAGCACTGGGACTACATCTACGAGCCGTCGGCCGGGGAGATCCTGGACGGCCTGCTGATGCGCTACATCGAGTCGCAGGTCTACCGCGGCGCCGTCGAGAACGTGGCCGCCGAGATGGCCGCGCGCATGGTGGCCATGAAGGCTGCTACCGACAACGCCGGCAAGCTCATCGGCGAACTGCAGCTCGTCTACAACAAGGCCCGCCAGGCGGCGATCACCACAGAGCTCGCGGAAATCGTGGGCGGCGCGGCAGCGGTCTAGCACCGCAGGAATTCAGAGGAAAAAAGAATGGCTACAGGCAAGATCACCCAGATCATCGGCCCCGTCATCGACGTGGAGTTCCCGCGCGAGTCGATCCCGGCCGTGTACGAGGCGCTGAAGCTCCAGGACGTGGAGCTGACGCTGGAAGTGCAGCAGCAGTTGGGCGACGGCGTCGTCCGCACGATCGCGATGGGCGCCTCCGAGGGCCTCAAGCGCGGCCTGCTGGTGAACGCTACCGGCAAGGCGATCAACGTGCCGGTCGGCAAGGCGACCCTGGGTCGCATCATGGACGTGCTGGGCACCCCGCAGGACAACCGCGGCCCGGTCGCCGCGGAGATGACCCTGCCGATCCACCGTCCGGCACCGGCGTTCGACGAGCAGGCGGGCGGCCAGGACCTGCTGGTCACGGGCATCAAGGTCATCGACCTGCTCGTGCCGTTTGCCAAGGGCGGCAAGGTTGGCCTGTTCGGCGGCGCCGGCGTCGGCAAGACCGTAAACATGCTGGAGCTCATCAACAACATCGCCAAGCAGTACTCGGGCCTCTCCGTGTTCGCGGGCGTCGGTGAGCGTACCCGCGAGGGCAACGACTTCTACCACGAGATGATCGAGTCGGGCGTCATCGATGCCGAGAAGCTCGAGAACTCCAAGGTCGCGATGGTGTACGGCCAGATGAACGAGCCGCCGGGCAACCGCCTGCGCGTCGCGCTAACGGGCCTCACCATGGCCGAGCACTTCCGTGACGAAGTGCGCGAGGACGGCGGCAAGGGCCGCGACGTGCTGTTCTTCGTCGACAACATCTACCGCTACACCCTGGCCGGCACCGAGGTCTCGGCGCTGCTGGGCCGCATGCCGTCGGCCGTGGGCTACCAGCCGACGCTGGCTGAGGAAATGGGCGTCCTGCAGGAGCGCATCACCTCCACCAAGACCGGCTCGATCACCTCGATCCAGGCCGTGTACGTTCCCGCGGACGACCTGACCGACCCGTCGCCCGCCACGACCTTCGCTCACCTTGACGCGACCGTCGTGCTTTCGCGCCAGATTGCCTCGCTGGGTATCTACCCGGCCGTGGACCCGCTGGATTCCAGCAGCCGCCAGCTCGATCCGCTGGTCATCGGCGATGAGCACTACAACGTCGCCCGCGGCGTGCAGGCCGTGCTCCAGCGCTACAAGGAGCTGCAGGACATCATCGCGATCCTGGGCATGGACGAGCTGTCGCAGGAAGACAAGCAGACCGTGTTCCGCGCCCGCAAGATCCAGCGCTTCCTCTCGCAGCCCTTCAACGTCGCCAAGGTGTTCACCGGCCAGGACGGCAAGATCGTCCCGCTGGCCGACACGATCCGCGGCTTCAAGGGCATCCTCGCCGGCGACTACGATCACCTGCCGGAGCAGGCGTTCTACATGGTCGGCGGCATCGAAGAGGCTGTCGAAAAAGCCAAGACCCTGAGCTAACGCCATGGCGAAAACCATCAACGTCGACATCGTGAGCGCAGAGGGCGAGATCTACTCCGGCCCCGCCGAGATGGTTTTCGTCCCGGCCAAGGAAGGCGAGCTGGGCATCGCGCCCCGCCACGCGCCGCTGCTCACGCTGATCAAGGCGGGCGAGGTCAGGGTCAAGACCGCGGAAGGCGAGCAATCGATCTTCGTCAGTGGTGGGGCGCTGGAGATCCAGCCCAACCAGGTGACGATCATGGCCGATACCGCGATCCGCGCGAAGGACCTGGATGAAGCGTCCGCGCTAGCGGCCAAGCAGCGTGCCGAGGAAGTGCTCTCCGGCAAGATCGACAAGCTCGAGCAGGCCGAAGCGCTGGCGGAGCTGGCCCGCGCCGCCGCCCAGCTCAAGCTGCTGGAGCGCCTGCGCAAGATCAAAGGCTGACCTGGCTCGAACTGCCGGTGCGTCCCGCACCGGCAGTCCCCCACTACCCGTGATCATCACCACGCCCGCCGAGGCCGAGGCCCTGAAGCGCATCGGTGCGATCGTCGCCCGCGTGCTGCGCCAGATGTTGGCGGTCCTGGAGCCGGGCATGACCACGCGCGAGCTGGATGGGCACGGCGAGAAGTGGCTTGCCGAAGCCGGCGCGCGCTCCGCCCCCCGGCTGACGTACGACTTCCCCGGCGCCACCTGCATCAGCGTCAATGAGGAAGTGGCCCACGGGATTCCCGGCGATCGCGTGATCCAGCCCGGCGACGTCGTGAACGTGGATGTGTCGGCGGAGCTGGACGGCTTCTTCGCCGATACCGGCGGCACCCGCGTCGTGCCGCCCTCCACGGTGCTGAAGGACCAGCTCTGCCTGACCACGCGCGCGGCGCTGGAGGCGGCGCTGTCGGTGGTACGCGCCGGGGAGCGCATCAACGTGATCGGCCAGGCGATCGAGCGCGTCGCCGTGGCGGGCGGGTTCCGGGTCGTGGAGAACCTGGGCAGCCACGGCATCGGGCGCAAGCTGCACGATGCGCCGGACTTCATCCAGGGCTATGACGATCCCAAGGACCGGCGCCTGCTCAAGGAAGGCATGGTCATCACCATCGAGCCCTTCCTGTGTACGCGCAGCCGGCGGCTCAGGCAGGCCGCCGATGGCTGGACGCTGCACGGCACCGCTGACAACCTCAGTGCCCAGTACGAGCACACGCTCATCATCACCCGGGACGCCCCGATCCTCTGCACGGTGTGATGCGGCCCGCCTCGCGCGGTGTCGTGTAGAAACTTACCGCTCGCAGCGTCCGCGTCCCAGGGGCCGGCGGACAGCGCGCGAACCTGGATGCGCTGCGCCGCGTGACCGGCCCCGCAGAATTGCCGACGTCGAAAATTCCCTAGGCACGCGTGCGCAGTGGCAGGGCCGGGATGCGGCGTGCGCTCCTCCGCCAACAGGTAGCGAGTAGCGCGCCATCAGGACCGACTACCTCCCGTGGGATCCCAGCAAGCTGCGCCGCGCCGCGCCGCGCCGCGCCGCGCCGCGCAGCGCGCGACGGCGTGGCCAATGGGGTTCCCCACGGCTCGCGCGTCGTGGGACTATCGCGGCATGCCAGCCGCCCCGCCCGAACCCAAGGTCTGCCTCCAGTGTGGGTACCAGCGCCGCCCGAGCGATCCGGGCCGGCTGGACTGCTGCCCGAGTTGCAACGGCAACTACGCCAAGGTCGAGGCGTCGATGCGTGCCCGGGAAGAGCTGGCGGCGGTGGTACCGCCGCCGCCGGTGCGCGAGCAGACCGGCACGATGCCGGCACTGCTCATCCTGCAGCACGATGTTCCCGTGTACGTCGATGCGGACCGCCGCCGGACCACGCACCTGGTGTACGTCCTGTACGTGCTGCCGATCGGAGTCACGGCCTACATGGCCTATGCGATCGCCAAGTCTCTGAAAGAGGACTACCAGGACGAGATTGCGGCCGCGCACAACGAGTGGCAGTACGAGACGCTGCGCAAGATCCTCTGGCCGTTCTTCGCCGCCGTTGGTTTCGCGGCGATCCTGGGCCTGGCACAGGGCGGCTACCTGCTCACCCACGACAACCTGCTGCATCACTTTGCGCAGCGACTGAGCACGGGCTTACTGGTGGTCGGCGGCGCGCTCTACCTGTGGACCCTGGTGCGGACCCTGCGCGGCTGGCCGCGTCTGTGGCAGGGAAAGGGGCCTTAGGCCAGTGACCGCCAATCCCTGCCTGCACTGCGGGGCGTGCTGCGCAACGTACCGTGTGTCGTTCTACTGGTCGGAGGCCGAGAGCCTGGGCCTTGCCCCGGCGCTTACCCAGCAGCTGAATCCCTGGATGGCCTGCATGGCGGGCACCCATGCGCCCTCGCCGCGCTGCCAGGCCCTGAGTGGTGCCATCGGCGCGGCGGTTACCTGCAGCGCCTACGCGCAGCGTCCCTCGCCATGCCGCGAGGTGCAGGTCGGGGATGCGCGCTGCCTTCAGGCCCGCGCGCACCATGGCCTTGCGCCGCTGCCGCCGCTACCCTAGCGCGCATGCATTACCTGCTGATCTATGAAGTGACCGAGGACTACCTCGCACGGCGCGGCGCCTACCGCGAGGCGCACCTCGCCCTTGCGAGGGCTGCGGAGGCGCGGGGCGAGCTCGTGCTCGCGGGCGCACTGAGCCAGCCGGCCGATGGCGCGGTGCTGCTGTTCACGGGGGAGTCTGGGCAGGCGGCCGCGGCGTTTGCGGCGGCCGATCCCTATGTACGCAACGGACTCATCCGGAGCTGGAGAGTCCGCGAGTGGACGACCGTCGTTGGCGCGATGGCCGCGGCGCCGGTGCGTCCACCCTGAACGCTCGTCCTACTTGGCCTCTTCGCCCGCGGCCGGTGCGCGCTGCTCGCTGCGGCCCAGCGGCTTGCCGTTGACCATAGCGCTCATGAAGCTGCCGCCGGCCGAGCCATCCTTGAGCGGATGGATCTTCATGACGATCTTGTCACCGGTGTTCAGGGACTTCTTGGTCCAGCCGCTGCGCTTGAGGCCATTCGGGCTGCCGCCCTCGATGCTCCACTCCGTGAGCTTGCCGTCCGGGCCTTTCACGTTCACCTGGATCCAGATGTGCGGGTTGGTCCACTGGAAATCCTTGATCTCGCCATCCAGCGTCGTCTCTTTCGTGTTGTCGAACATTGCGAAAGAGTGGTGCGCGAATGCGACCGAGCCCACGAGGGCGAGCGCGCCGCCGATGATCAACTTCGATCCCCTGAACATGTCTCTGTTCTCCTGTTGTCTGTAGTGGCTGCGATGCGACCCTGCATGCACCCGAGTAACTGTGTGCAGTATATCAAGACGCTGGGAATCGATTCTGATGCGACTCCAAGAGCTTGAGGAGCCGTAAGGCTATGCTGCAGGGGCAAGGATACCGTCCTGGCCAAGGGGTGCGGACCAACTATCTTCGGCCTGCCCGCTGGCAGGGGTACCCGGGGGGGGCTGGCGCAATAGACGTCAACGTCCGGAGGACGGCGTTCATCGAGGGGCTTTGTGTCTTTTTTCGACCACCGACCCGGCAAGGTCCTGGCCGTTGGCGCGCTCCTGGGGTTGCCGGTGCAACGACTGTCGCAGCGCAGCCCCCAGCGGAGGCGCGCGCGGGCTACCGCAACGGTCGGGTGGCGGTCTCCGGCCCCCCCACATCGCCGGTGTGGGGCTCCACCTGCCCTACGACAGACATGTTAGCCCGCAGGATGGTAATGCCACTCCCTGGCAAGCCTGGACCCAGGCAGGATTCGAGCGGCGCAAGACGGGCCGGCCGGGCAGGCAGACGGGGTGGGGGGGGATCGGGTGCTTCACCGTTTGAGAAAGCCCGTGATGGAGCGGCTGCCGCAGGACTGCGCGGCCGCAAGCTGGGGGTCCTTGGCGCCGTAGCGCTGCGTGTAGAGCAGGCGGCGCGCGAGCTGGCCGAGCATGGGCCGCGGGCCTTCCGGCTTCTCGCTCCAGCGCATCGCCTGGCTCGCCAGGTCCCGCAGCTTCACGCGGTAGCCGCCGTCCTGTCCCTGCGAGAGTTGCTGCACTGCCGCCTTCTCGCCGGCGGTGGCGCCCTGTGCCAGGCGCTGCAGCTCCGACAGCGGCAACTCCGCCGGTAGGTCCTGCGGCCGCGCCTTGAAGTACGCCTCGGCCAGGGCATCGACGGTGGAGTAGGTGATGTTGCGCGGGTCGCCGTTCAGGGTGGCCTCCCAGTGCGCCTCCTCGAAGCTCACGAACTCGTTGCCGTCGAAGTTCGCGTGCTGACGCCGGGTAGTGAGGCTCTCAAAGAACACCTTAAGGTAGTCCTTGCTCATCGCGACCTCCGCCGCATCGGCCTGGCAGCCGCTGGCGATGGTGTCGGGGCGGGCGCCGAAGAAGCCGCAGCTGGTGCTGAGCGCGAGCACGCCACCGTAGCAGTTGCCGCTCACCAGCACGTCATCGCCGCCGCCCAGCTCGTGCAGCGTCCGCAGCTCCCGCGGCCCCAGGGCGGTGGGCTGTGACCACATCGGTGCCCCGTCGGGCCCGCCATGCCCGATGAGCACCAGCAGCGTGCGAGTGGGCTTGTGCAGCCCGGCGCGCTCGAAGACTTCCGCCAAGTTCTGCAGCAGGAACGGGCGCGCGCCCCGCAGCTCCCGGTGGATGAAGCGCATGCCACCGCTGCTACCCTGCTCGATCGCATTGGCGCCCAGCCGGGTCCCGCTGCCGTAGAACACCTGGATCTGCTCGGGGGCCACGCCCGCGTCGCTCTGCAGCGTGTGCTCGATCTCCTCGCTGCGGATCGCGTTGAATATCGGGTTGTCGATCGCGCCGGCGCCGGTGGAGGCCAGTACAACGTTGGCGCTCTCCAGCGGGGCGGCGACGTTGAGCTTCTGCTCCTGCAGCCAGCGCTCCAGCCGTCGCTCCTCGGCCATGGCCGGGTGGCGTGCCAGGCGGAAGAACCAGTCCAGGTTCCAGCGCTCCAGGTACAGCTGCTGGAAATAGTTGCCGTAAGCGTTGCGCAATGCGGGCAGGGTCGCGCCCGGGGCCGGCAGTGTCAGGTCCTCCGGGAAGTGCACGCCGCGCAAATCCGCCGAATCGGCGATGTTCCCCGCGGCCACGATATGCCCGTCCCGCTTGAGCAGGACCTGGGCCGAGCGGTCCTCGGCCTGCTGCTCCCACAGCGGCCGGTCGAAGTAGGGCAGGGCTCGCAGCTCCTGCCACTCCTCGGGGGTGAGCTCGGTGCCGCTGCGCCGCTCGATGGCGGCCGTGACCGCCGCGTCCGGCCCGTCGCTGAGCACGACGCGCTGCAGGTAGCCTTTGCGCTTGAGGCCCTCCTCCACGATCGTGCAGGGGATGCAGTCCTTGGGCTTGATCAGGGTGACCCGCCAGTCGCCGGCCGTATCAGGCACCTGCGCGAACGCCCGGGTGATCCCGAGGAGCAAAACCCAGCTGATAGCCTGAAATTTCATGTCCTGAAATGCCCTGCGCCGCCCAACCCGTTTTGGCGATAATAACCGGATGCAGACGAAATCCACCCGCATCATCGTCACGGTGCTCGGCCACGACCGCGTCGGCATCATCGCCGCCGTGGCCGACATCCTGGCCGACGCCGGCGCCAACATCTGGACATCTCCCAGACCCTCATGCGGGAGATCTTCACGATGATCATGATGATCGACATCGCCAAGGCCACGCTGCCGTTCGATCAGATCAAGCGCCGGCTCAACGTCCGTGGCGAGGAGCTGGGCGCGATCAGCTCCGACCAAGCGGCCATCGGCATGATCAACCGCAAGACCACCGCCGTGCGCATCATCCAGGCACCGGGGAAGGGCGTGGGCGAGTCGGTGGAGTTCGGGGGGCTGCTGGGACGCGCGCCGGTGATGGCGCTCGCCACCTATCGCAGCGAGGCCTTCATCGCGCGCGGTGGCCGCATCCCGGCGCCGATCCAGGCACTGAATAACTAAAGCATCGAGGATTGCATGAACCGCTTCATCCGTACGCTCCTGGCCGTGCTGCTCGTGGGCCTTGCGCCGGCTGCCTTCGCCGTGCAGACCACCGAGCAGATCATCCGCAACCTGGAGCAGGAGCAGGTGAAGGCTGCGATCACGCGCGACCGCGCGACGCTGGAGCGGATCTTCGCGACGGACTTTCGCATCATCAGCCCCAACGGCGTGGTGAGCACGCGCGAGGCGCTCATGACACTGCTGACCGATGGCCAGGCGCCCTACCAGTCGGCCGCGTACCAGACGGATTTCGTGCGCGACTACGGCCACATCGCCGTCAGCGTGGGCATGGATACGGTCGTGCCCAACAACGGCCCGATGGCCGGCAAGACGGTACTGCGCCGCGTGACGCAGGTGTGGCAGCGGCAGAAGGGCGTCTGGCGCCTCACGCTGCGGCACGCCAACATCATCACGGGGCCGTGATGGATTCCCGGGAGACCCCGGACTTGGCCCACCGGGGCTGGAAGAAATAAAAAAATCGCCGGGCATGAGCCGCCATTGTTTCCGCCCGGACCGCGCTACGGCTCGCCGCCAGCCTGCCGCCGGCTGCTTGCTGCGCCACGAGACCCGGGAGCGTGATCGGTAGAGCGCAGACCAGCGCGGCCGATGCACAGCGGGACGAAGCGCTGCAGCGTGGCGATGCCGAGGACGACGGCCAGCGCAACGCTGCGCGGCAAGTGAAGACCACCTGGAGGCAGACCTGGCGGATGGCGGCCGTGACGCCGCTGATGCACAGCCGCAAGTTCGGCGAGGCGCTGCTTGCGCGTGCCAATCTGCCGGAGGACCTGCGGCAGTCGCTGCAGCGGACGCTGGCGTTCCTGATACCCAGGGGCTAGCGCCCGGCCGACGCCGGCAGCCTAGAAGGTGCCGTTAGGGTTGGAAGCGGTCGCCGGGATCTCCTGAATCACGTCCCAGTGCTCCACGACCTTGCCGTCGACCACGCGAAAGATGTCCACGACCTGCTCGCCATGCGGGTACATGCCGTTCTGGCCATGCAGGTGAAGCACCACGAAGTCGCCTTCGGCGATGATCTTCTTCACGTCGTAGCGGTGGTTGGGGAAGGCGGCCTTGAAACTCCCGGCGAACTCCGCCACGCCCTCGAAGCCATCGCGTGCATAGGCGCTGTGCTGCTTGTAGGTCTCGCCCATGTAGCGGCGCGCGGCCTGCGGATCCTTCTCGCCGATCATCTTCTGGTAGAAGGCGATCACGAGCTTCTTGTTGCGCTCCAGGCGCGCCTTCTCCGACTGCAGCGTGGGCTCCGCGGGACGCGGGCGGGCGAGCTTTCTGGCGGCCGGTTTGGCCGCGGCCTTGCGGCCGGGTTTGCGGGCTGCCTTCCTGGCGACCTTGCGAACCGGGCGTTTCGGCGCTGCCTTCCTCTTGCGTGCTGCCATATATCCCCCTGAGAGTCGGATGGTTGGGTGTTGCGCCAGATATTACTGGATCCGCTGTGCGCCGTGACCGCGGCGGCTGAGTTTCAAGCCGAAAGGTGAAGGAGGTCCCTGGAGTGCCGGCGCGGTGCCTTGAGGGCGGCCGTCGGGCGCCGGGTCGATGCCGGTATGATGACCGCATGCCGTGGAATCGTGTCCTCATCGCCTGGTCCCTGATCGCCCTCACCGAGTCAGTGAGCGGTGCGCTGCGCCAGCTGTACCTTGCGCCGCGGATCGGGGACGTGGAGGCGCGCCACGTTGGCGTGACCGTGGACGCCGTGCTGATCCTGCTTCTCGCAATCCTCTGCAGTCGCTGGATTGGCCTGCGCGATCGCCTGGCCTGGATGCGGGTGGGCCTGGTCTGGGCGCTACTGACCGTGGCGTTCGAGTACACGCTGGGTCGGGCGCTGGGCCTGAGCGCGGATCGCATCCTCGCCGACTACGACCCGAGCCGCGGCGGTCTCCTGGCGCTCGGCATCATCTGGCTGATCTATGCGCCGCGCGTCGCGGCCAAGCTACGGGGCACGCTGTCTTGAAGCCGGGACGGGCAGGCTACCTGTATGGCCTGCTGGGCGTGATCGGCTTCAGCCTTACGCTGCCGGCCACGCGCGTCGCTGTCGCGCAGCTGCCCCCGCTGTTCGTCGGCCTGGGACGCGAGGTCGCGGCGGGGTTGCTGGCTGCCCCGTTGCTGTGGATTACCCGCCAGCCGCGTCCCACGGCGCCGCAACTGCGCACGCTGGGGTGGGTCATCGCCGGCGTCGTGCTGGGCTTTCCGATCTTCACGGCGCTCGCGATGGGCAAGGCAGATGCGTCCCACGGCGCAGTGGTACTGGGCCTTTTGCCGATGGCCACCGCCGTGGCCGGCTACCTCCTGAACCACGAGCGCCCGTCGCCACGCTTTTGGCTGGCAGCAGCCGTTGGCAGCCTGACGGTCATTGGCTACGCGCTGCACAGCGGCGCCGGGCGTCTTGCTCCCGCGGACCTGGCGCTGCTGGGCGCTGTAGTCTCCGGGGCCATCGGCTATACGGCGGGAGCACGCCTCGCGCGCCAGATCGGCGCCTGGCAAGTTATCTGCTGGGCCGTGGTGGTGGCTGCGCCGTTCCTGCTGCCGGTGGTCGCGGCGCAGGCCTGGCTCTACGGACTGAACGCCGGACCCTTTGCCTGGGGTGCCTTCGGGTACGTGAGTCTGGTCAGCGCGTTCCTCGGCTTCTTCGCGTGGTACCGGGGCCTGGATCTGGGCGGCGTCGCCCGCGTCAGCCAGGTGATGCTGCTGCAGCCGTTCTTCACGCTCGGGTTCTCGGCCTTGTTCCTGGGCGAGCCCATCACGCTTCTCGCGCTGGGCTGCGCGGTGGCTGTGGGGCTCACCATCCTCGCGAGTCGACGCGCATGAGCCGCTTCATGCTGGCGACGATGGGCTCGCTCGGGGACCTGCATCCCTACATCGCCGTGGGCCGCGCGCTCAAGGCGCGTGGCCAGGAGGCGCTCATCGCCTCCAGTGCCGAGTACGAAACGACGGTACGGAGCGCGGGACTGGACTTCGCAGCCGTCCGGCCGAGCCTGGAGGCGATGGGCCAACGGGCCGACGTCGCGCGGCGGCTGTTCCATCCTATCCGTGGCGCGGAGCGCCTGCTGCGCGAGATCGTCATGCCGTACCTTCGGCCCGCGCTCGCCGACATCACGCAGGCATCGCAGGGCGCGGACCTGTTGGTGTCCCATCCGCTCACCTTCACCGTGCAACTGGTCGCCCAGCAGCGGCAGCTGCCGTGGGTCTCCACGGTGCTGGCGCCGATGAGCTTCCTGTCGCGCCACGAGCCGCTGGTAATGGCCGGCCCCAACCTCCTGCAGCGCGCCGCCCGCGTGAGCCCCGTAGTCTACGATGGCCTGATGCAGGGGGTGCGCTGGGCCGTGCGCCGGTGGGAGGCGCCCCTGCATGCCTATCGGCGCGAACTGGGCCTGCCCGCCAGCGCGCAGGTGATGGCCATGGAAGGCCAGTTCTCGCCGCTGGGAACGCTGGCGCTATTTGATGCGCCGCTGGCGTCGCCGCAGTCCGACTGGCCGCAGCGCACGCAGGTCTGCGGCACGCCCCTGTTCGACGGTGCGCCCGCAGCGCCGGAGCGGCTTGCCGAACTTGCGCAGTTCCTGCAAGCCGGAGCGCCGCCGCTGGTCTTTGGCCTGGGCTCCTCGGTCGTGTGGATCGCCGGTGACTATTGGCGCCATGCGATGGACGCGGCACAGGCCCTGGGGCGTCGCGCGATCCTGCTGACCGGGTCGGCGCAGCTACCTGCCTTGCCCGCAGGCATCAAGGCGTTTGACTACCTGCCGTACTCGGCGGTATTCCCGCACGCTGCTGCGGTCGTGCACCAGGCGGGCATCGGTACGCTGGCGCAGGCCCTGCGTGCCGGCCGTCCGCAGCTCATCACCCCGGTCTCCTTTGATCAGCCCGACAACGCGGCACGCTCGGCGGCGCTGGGACTGGCGCGTGTCCTGCCGTTCACCAAAGTGACGGCCAAGCGGCTTGCCACGGCGCTGGATGGCCTACTGTCCGATCCGGCCTATGCGCAGGCCGCAGGGCGGGTCGCCACGGCGTTGGCGCCCGTCGATGGCGCCGCCGTCGCCGCCGAGGCGCTGATACGCCTCGTGGCGCCCTGACCAGCCGCGGCCTACAGCAGGACGTATCCAGCGGGCTGCGCGCGCCCCCTTCCAGCCCGTTCGATACGTCGGTGTCGATCATCGCTTTAGGCCATGCCGTGCTGCTGCTTCTCCTGATCTACCTGCTCCTCTCCGGACCGCAGTCTTTTGAGCCATCGCAGGTCTGCTCGTTGTGGCAGTTGAGTTGCTTGCGATGACCACTCCAGAGCTGTGGCAATTGGAGTGGGCCGCTCATCCCGTGTGCTTGGTCGCGGACCACCTGAAAGTAGTAGTAGCCGTTCCCTTCTTTTGTTTCGGTTTCCCGAAATCTATCCTCTATGAAAGGCTCGACCGCAAGCGAGCCTGACGCGTTTGGTGGGCGATAGGGGCATGGCGCCGGGCGAAGAGCCGCAATACCTGCTCTGCACGCCAGTTTGCGGTGCGAAAAATTCGCTACTATCCAGCTATCACGACAACAACAAGGGGAACCCAGTGAAACGCACCAGCCTCGTATACCGCTACCTCGCGCTTTGCGTCGCCTTGATCGCGCCGGGACTCAGCTACGCCCAGGTGTCCTGCACCCGGGGAGGCCTGCAGCACGCCGTGGACTTGTACCTCGCCGCACAGACCAAGGGCGATATCTCCGGCATGCCGCTGGCGACGAACGTGGGCTATTGGGAGAACGTGGCTCCCGCCGACATCAACAAGGGCTTCATCAAGAAGCCGCTGAAGATCGACCACCATCGCAGCTTCCTCGACACGGATTCCTGCCAGACCTTTACCGAGGTGATCGTCACCGATAAGGCTGCGCCGCATGTCCTGGGCGCCCGCTTGCGCGTGAACCACGACAAGATCGCCGAGGTGGAGATCCTGTGGACCACCACCGGCTACTGGCTGTTCAACGCGGACGCGTACCTGAAGTACTCCTCCACCGAGAAGTGGGAGCCCATTCCGGCCGAGAAGCGCGACTCCCGCGGCACGCTCGAGGCGGCGGCCAATGCCTATCTCGATGCCTTTCTCGAAAAGAAGATCGACCTCGTGCCTTGGGGCTTCCCCTGCGTGCGAATCGAGGGTGGGGCGTATACAGGCAAGGGCACCCCGACCGACAGCTGCGAGGTCGGCGTCCCGGGCGGCGTCAACATCGCGAACCGTCATTTTGTCGTGGACGAGGTGATGGGTACGGTACAGGTGTTCTGCACGTTCGGCGCCGGTGGACCCGGGGGCGGCAGCGGAGCGCCTGACAGCCACCTGTTCCGCGTCGAGAACGGCAAGCTGCGGTACGTGCACACGCTCACGCACCTGCTGCAGGCGAGCTTCAAGGGCACCACGGCGCCGCCTCCCTGATCGGCGCCCGTCAGGGCAGGGTGGCCACGCGTCGGGAGCATGGCCGTTGCCGCCTTGCCGTCGGCCGGGATTTCCCGCAGTTCGAGCGCGCCGGCCGTCAAACGGCTGACGCGGCCTGCCCATCGCCTCGCTCCCGCAGTCCTCCGTTGCGGGCGACCCGGGGAACCTCCCCGGGGCTGCAGGGTCAGCCCGACCCGGACAGGGTAGCGCCGCAACGCGTGGCAACTTCAAGGAGTTGTGCGGACGTCGAGGCGACGCACGCGCTTGCATAGGCGCGGGTAACCGCCTCGCGACGGGATGGCTCCCCCCAGCGCGCTTGACCTATGCTTTGGAGACACATCCTATAAGCAGACTCCCGGGGAGACCACGATGGACGAGCAGAACTTGAACCGCCGGCAGTGGCTCGGCGGCATGGCGGTTACGGCGGGAACCGCAGGCTTGCTGGCCGTGCTGGATGTACCTGCGGCGAAGGCCGCCGACGCGCCCACACCCGACATGGGCCCCTCCCAGGCTCCCCCGATCACGGACGTGAAGGACAAGGTCGCCTACGTTACCGGCGGCACCAGTGGCATCGGACTGGGTATCGCTCGCGCCCTGCACGAAGCCGGCGCAAGGGTGATCCTGGGGAACCTGGATGACACGCAGTTTGCCGATGCGCTGCAGTATTTCCCGGCGAATGATCCGCGCGTCCAAACGATAGTCCAGGACGTCATGGACCGCGATGCCTGGGAGCGCAAGGCCGACGAGATAGAAAAGAAGTTCGGCCGGGTGCATATCCTGGTCAACAACGCCGGCGTCGGCGTCTTTTCGCCGGTGACGACCGGCACGCTCAAGGACTGGGACTGGGGCATGGGCGTCAACTTCTGGGGGCCGGTCTACGGCTCGCGCACCTTCATCCCGCGCATGCTGGCGCACAAGGAAGGCAGCCATATCGTCACGACGTCCTCCACCGACGGCGTGTTGCTCGGCACCGCAGGCATTTACGCGGTCACGAAGATGGCGGTGAGCGGCCTGATGGAGCAGCTGCGACACGAGTTGCGGACCACCAATATCGGCACCTCCAACCTCGTGCCGGGCATGACGACGTCGAACCTGGGACGCAGCGAGAGCTACCGCCCGGAATCCCTGAAGAATGATCCTCCACCGGCCGGTGCGGCGGGCGCGGCACCGCGACCCGCCGGGCCGCGGCCGCCGCAGCGCCCCGTGCCCCCGGACGTGACGCCGCTGTGGGCGCGTCCGCAGGATCCGCTGACCGTCGGTCGCCTGGTGGTCAACGGTATCCTGAACAACGACATGTGGATCTTCCCCGCGCCCGAGTACCGGGTGGGTGTGCAGGCGCGTGGTGATGCCATGGCAGAGTCCATGGTGGCCTTCACGCCGATGCCGGAGCACATCACGGCAGGGCATGACCGCTACTACCGTACGCCGATCTACGTGCAGGAGGTTGCGCATCGCCGGGCGACGCAGAAGCGCAAGATCCCGGGAATCTGAGGTTGCGTGCAGGCGCTTCCCCGTCGGCACGATGCGGGTTGCAAGGCTCCGGCATCCCGGGCGTCGACGGGTCACCCTGAGACGTGTAGGGGTGGCGCTCGGGGAGTCGCTCGGGGAGTGGTCGCTCGTACGCCTGCCACGCATTAGAATTTAGGCCTGCTTCCCGCGGGCAGCTAGAGTCCGCGCGCCGCCCCAGGCTTCACGCACACCTTCCCCTATCGCAAGGCCAATCCATGAAATACCTGTTGTTCTACCAGATGACACCCGATGGCGACTCGCGGATCCCCGTCAGCCACGCGGGCCACAAGGCTCGCCTGCAGGAGTTCAGGGACAAGGGGACGCTGCTGATGGCTGGTCCCTTCGGGTCGCCGCCGATCGGTGCGGTATCGATCTTCACGACGCGCGAGGCCGCGCTGGAGTTCATCTCCGGGGATCCCTTCGTCACCAACCGGGTGGTGCAGAACTTGGATATCCACGAGTGGAACGAGGTGCTGGTTCCCTGAACCCGTTGCCTGCCACGGCGGGCGGGGCGAGGGGACTTGCAGGGCGGCAACCGCGGCCGTGCGCGGGGGGGCGGCGAATCGGTGCCGCCTGCTGAACTTAGCGCTAAGATCCGCTGTCTCCAGAGGCATAACAATAACGACCGTTGGGGGTTCCCGTGACCATCCGTAACCGCGCCCAGGGCATGGGCTTGATGCTTTGCGCCGCGCTCCTCACCGGCAACGCGCTGCTCGCACCGACGGCCGCCAAGGCTGCGGGCCGTGGCGCCGCCAACGTTACCGCCGAGCGCCTGGTCAAGGCGGCCGATGAGCCGGGCCAGTGGATGACCTATGGCGGCACCTATTCCGAGCAGCGCTTCAGCCCGCTGAAGAACCTCGACACCGGCAATGTCGGCAAGCTGGGACTTCAGTGGTACGGGGACTACGAGACCAACCAGAACCAGCACGGCTCGCCGCTGTACGTCGATGGAGTCATCTACGTCTCCACGGCGCGCAATGTAGTCCACGCCTTCGATGCGAAGTCCGGCAAGCAGCTGTGGAAGTACAACCCCATGATCCAAGGTGAGCGCCTGCGTTACAACGTGGGCCTCGTGAACCGTGGCATCGCGGCCTGGAACGGCAAGATCATCATGGGCACGCTCGATGCGCGTCTGGTCGCCATCGACGCCAAGACCGGCAAACAGGCCTGGTCGACGGACACGGTCCCGGCGAGCCTGGGCCTGGGCGAGATGGCCAACCGCTACGCGATCACCATGGCGCCGCGCGTTGCGAAGGGCAAGGTGTTCATCGGCGGCTCCGGCGGCGAGTTCGGGGTACGCGGCTGGATCGCGGCCTTCGACGCCGACACGGGCAAGGAAGTCTGGCGCTTCTGGACGGTGCCCGGCGACCCGGCCAAGGGCGCGGAGGGAGCGGTCCTGGAGCGCGCCGCCAAGACCTGGAGCGGCGAGTGGTGGAAGGGCGGTGGCGGCGGCACGGTGTGGGATGCGGCCGTTTACGATCCGGTAACGGACCTGCTCTACTTCGGCACGGGCAATGCCACGCCATGGAACGCGCGTGTACGCGAGCCCAAGTCCGGCGACAACCTGTACACGGCCTCCATCGTCGCCGTGCGGCCGGACACGGGCGAGTACGTCTGGCACTACCAGGAGGTGCCGGGAGATACCTGGGACTACGACGCGGTCAGTCCGATGATGACGGCGGACCTCACCCTCGGCGGAGAGAAAAAGCATGTGCTGCTGCAGCCGTCGAAGAACGGGTTCTTCTACGTCCTGGAGGCGGCGACCGGTAAGCTGCTGAGCGCGGATCCGTTCACGGAAGTGAACTGGGCAACGGGCGTGGACCTGAAGACCGGGCGACCGATCGAGGTATCCGGGGCACGGTATGAGAAGGAGCCGTGGAACCTGGCGCCGGGCGTGCAGGGTGGACACAGCTGGCATCCCAATGCGTTCAGCCCCCAGACCGGCCTCGTCTATATCCCCGCGTGGGAGGCGTACTTCACGATGGCCGGCCCGCCGGCAAACAGCCCGCCGGCGCCCGGGGGCGGCTTCAGCCTCGGCATTGCGATGGGTACGAAGGTGGAGCCGGGCAAGCTCCTGCCCTACGACCGGCAGGGAGTCCGCGGCCGCCTGAAGGCCTGGGATCCGGTGTCCCGCAAGGTCGTGTGGGAAACCGAGCCGTTTGCCAACGGCGGTCCGACCAGCGGCGTGCTCGCGACCGCGGGCAACCTCGTGTTCATGGGCAACGGCGGCGGCAAGGTGCTGAGCGCCTACGACGCGAAGACCGGTGGGAAGCTGTGGAGCTTTGACGCGAAGACGGCGGTGTTCGCCGCGCCGATCACCTACGAGCTGGGCGGCGTGCAGTACATCGCGGCCAGCGTGGGCGGCGCCGCGCAGGGCGGCTACTTCGCCCCGACGCATGCCCGCATGCTGGTGTTTGCCCTTGGTGGCAAGGCCGTGTTGCCGGAGCCGGCGCCCTACACGCCGCCACCGCTCAATCCGCCGCCGTCCACGGCTTCCGCCGAGGTGATCGCGCATGGCGGAGAGCTCTACACGCAGTACTGCTCGGTGTGCCATGGCGTGAACGGCGTGCAGGCGCGCACGAGTTTCCCGAATCTGACGGTCACGCCGCTGCTCTATGTCCAGGACGGCTTCGACAACGTCGTGCTGCGAGGGGCGCGGGCCGACAAGGGCATGGGTTCCTTCGCGAAGGACTTGAAGGCCGCTGATACGGTTGCGGTGCGCGAGTACTTGATCGCGCGCGCCAATGCGGTGAAGGCGGCAGGCCCAGGTGCCGGCCCTGTCGTCCCGCCTGCACCGCGCCGGGAGACCGGGCACGCGGAGAACTAGGCGACTTGCAACGCGTAACCCCAGGAGCGGGCTGGCGCTCAAGGCCGACCCGCCCTGGGGCGTAACCGGTTCAGCGAAGCCCGGGCGGCATGCGGCGCAAGGTGTGCGTAGTATGGAATGCGGCTGCCGCAGGCCGGCGCTCGCGTTACGGCAAGCCCGCCCGGCCCGTTGGAAGGATCACCAGTGACGGGCGGTGCGCGGCCTGCGCAGCGCCCGGTAGCGCGGTTGGTATGGCACTGGTCGTGCTCACGTCGCCGGACTCCGACGTCGCCCTCCTGACGACGGTCTCGTTCCTGCAAGCCCAGGGCATCCCCTGCTTCGTCCGAGGCGGTGGATTCGGATCGCTCTGCCCTGGCCCGCGTATCCAGGGATACAACGCAACGACGGTCAGGGTCCCGGAGGCGTTCCTGCACGAGGCGCAGGGCCTGCTGGCGGCCGCCCCGATCGGCGAGGACTTCCAAGACACGCAGGAGTCCCAACCCGGGCCAGGTCAGTAAGTCCCTCACCAGTCGCGGCGCGTTACCTCGGCGGCCCAAACCGGGATACGTGGATTAGCATTAAGATGACGGGGCGGCGCTGCGCCGCTCCGATTGTGATCCAGGGCGTATGCCAGACGTCTTCTCCCATCGCCATAGGCCGTCGTCTGTCCACCAGGGGCGAATCCGCGTCCTGGTGGAGTTCGCACTGCCAGCGCGCAACCGCGGCAATTCCCAGCCGTTCCTGCCGCTGTCCCAGGCACTCGCCATGCACATCGCGGCCTGCAGTCCTGCCGTGGTGGAAGACCTCGCGCGACGGCCCCCTGTGCGGGATCCCGCCAGGGCCGTGGTCGAGTGGCTCAAGCAGTCCTGCGACCGGCTCGGGGCGTCGGTCGAGGTAACGCGGTTCATTCGCGGGGACCCAGAGCCAGAACGCACCAGGCCGGTTGATCCGCCTCCCGATCACGCAGCCTCAGCCCGGCAGCGCGTGAGTGGGCACTAGCACAGCCGTTATGAACAGTCCGCTGCACCTCACACGCCCGGAGCCTTGCCGTGCGGGTACCCGTGCCATGCTCTCCGGGACTCCATGGCCCGCCCTGCAGCGACCGGCATGATTCGTTCCTGCACGCCAGCCGATGCCGCGCGGATCTGCGAGATCTACAACCACTATGTGCGGGAGACGGTGGTCACCTTCGAGGAGACACCCGTCCCGGAGCACGAAATGGCGCGACGCATCGGTGAGGTCACCGCCCGCCTGCCGTGGCTGGTCTGGGAGCAGGACGGATCTCTCAAAGGCTACGCCTATGCAACGTCCTGGAAGACGCGGTCCGCCTACCGCTACACCGTGGAGAGCACGGTCTACCTCCCGCCCGGCGCCACCGGTCGCGGCCTGGGCACCCAGCTCTACACCGCCCTGATCCAGAACCTGCGCAGCCTTGGCGTGCACTGTGTCATCGGGGGCGTGGCGCTGCCTAACGCGGCAAGCGTGGCACTGCACGAGAGGCTCGGCTTCACCAAGACGGGGCATTTCCGGGAAGTCGGCTGGAAGCTGGGCAAGTGGGTGGATGTCGGGTACTGGGAACTGCTGCTCTAGTGCGCAGCGCGGCCGGCCCGCAAGCCGCAGCGCGTTTCCAAGCTGCACGGTTGCCGAGTAGGGTGTCCTGTGCCGGGAAAATTGTGAAAGCAAGCCATAACGGGGGGATAAGAAGATGGTCGATCAATCACTTAATCGGCGGCAAATTCTCGGGGGCATGGCGATTGCGGCCGGCGCCGCGGGCGTACTGGGTGGCTTCGGCGCGCGTCGCGCCGCCGCCGCCGAATCCCCCGGCTACGGGCCGGCGCAGGCGCCCACCATCACCGATGTAAAGGGCAAGGTCGCCTACATCACCGGTGCCTCCAGCGGCATCGGCCTGGGCATCGCGCGCGTGCTGCACGAGGCGGGTGCAAAAGTGGTGATCGGGTACATCGACGAGAAGCAGGTCGCCGAGGCGCTCATGCTCTTTCCGGCGAACGATCCGCGTGTGCAGGCCATCAGGCATGATGTGATGGATCGCGATGCCTGGGAGCATACGGCCGACGAAATCGAGAAGCGGTTCGGGCCGCTGCATATCCTGGTTAACAACGCCGGCGTCGGCCTGCAGGCCCCCGCGAGCACCGGAACCTACAAGGACTGGGAGTGGGGCCTGGGCGTGAACTTCTGGGGCCCGATCCACGGCATCCACACCTACATCCCCCGCATGCTGGCCAGCAAGCAGGGCTCGCAGATCGTCACGACCACCTCGACCAGCGGCATCCTCCCGGGCAGCGGCGCGGGTATCTACACCGTATCGAAGATAGCGGCCGTGGGCCTCATGGAGGAACTGCGGCATGAGCTGCACGAGACCAACATCGGAACCACGGCCTTCGTGCCGGGGCTGACCGCCACCAATATCGGCCGCAGCGAGGACTACCGGCCTGCGGCGCTGAAGAACGAGGGACCGCCCGCGGTGGCTCCCGGTGCGCAGCCGCGTCCGGCCGGCGCCGCCGGACAGCCGCGCGCGCCGCGTCCGGCCCCGAACCCGAGTCTGCCTCCCGCAGCGGTCCGGCCGCAGGACCCGCTCGTCGTAGGCCGCTTTGTGCTGGACGGCATCCTCCACAACGACCTGTTCATCGTGGCGCAGCCGGAATATCGCCAGGGCGTGGAGGCGCGTTGCAGCGCGCTGCTGGACTCCATGGTGCCATTCAAGCCGTTGCCGGAGGAGATGATGCGCGGCAATTACTACCGAACGCCGATCTACGTGCAGGAGATTGCGCATCGCAAGGCCACGCAGAAACGGGACATTCCGGGGACCTAGCCGAGCCGCAGCGCGCTTCCCCCAGTGCCGGCACTCCGTGTGCCGGCACGCTCGCCGCGCGCAGCCAGTCCACCTTGGCGTAGCGCGCACGACTGCAACGACGCATCGATTGCAGGTAGGCTGACGGGTATCCCAAGCCGCAAGTCCCACGCGATGGATATCCGATCCGACGATCTCACCAGCCCGCAGGTCCACGACCTCCTGGCAGAGCACCTTCGGGACATGTATCGCATCTCCCCGCCGGAGAGCGTCCATGCCCTGGACCTGGAAGGCCTGCGCAAGCCTGACGTGACGTTCTGGGCGGCCTGGGAGCAGGGCGAACTGCTGGGCTGCGGCGCGCTGAAGCAAATCGATCCCCAGCACGGCGAGATCAAGTCCATGCGCACGGCACTGGCGCACCGCCGAAAGGGCGTGGCCCGGGCGATCCTGGAACTCCTGCTGCGGGAAGCCCTGTGCCGGGGCTATGTGCGCCTGAGCCTGGAAACGGGCGCGCAACCGCAATTCGAACCGGCCCGCTTGCTGTATGAACGCTTTGGCTTTGCGTACTGCGCCCCCTTCGAGGGCTATCGGGAAGATCCGCATAGCGTCTTCATGACGAAGCAGCTCTAGCGGCGAGCCGGCGTCGCGTGCCCGCCGGGCCGGGCGCACGCTACGGTGGGTATTTGAAGGTGCATCGTACAAATAGTGGAGTTGTGATTCCTCCCACTTCGTCTTTTTCCCCAGACGCGCGAATTTCACCGCTCCCCTTGACCCCACCCGCGCCCTAACACTGCCTCCCATCGCCGCGGCATTGCGGCCGGCAGAACGGGAGTAGGGCGGATGGGGACGACACTGGCAGTGCTGATCGCGACCTGCGCGCCGCTGGTGCATCCGACCACGATGCGCGCGCTTATCGCCGTGGAGTCGGCCGGCAATCCCTACGCGGTGAGCCTGAACCGTCCGACCCGCTGGACAAGCCTCGGCGTGGAGCTGCCCCGATTTGATCCTCCGCAGTCGGCGGCACAGGCGCAGGGTCTGGTCGCCACGCTGCGCGCGGCGGGCTTCACGACCAGCGTCGGCCTTGCCCAGATCAATGTCGACAACCTCGGTACCTGGAACCTGCCGCTGCAGGCACTTCTGGACCCCTGCACGAACCTGCGACTGGCGCAGCAGGTACTGCTGGACTGCCAGCGGGCCTTCGGCAAGGGGACCTCGGGGCTGCCCGCGCTGCTGTCCTGCTTCAACAGCGGCAATACGACAACCGGCATTGCCAACGGCTACGTCAACCACGTGCGCTGGGCTGCGCTGCGCCTCAACTCTTTCACCTCACCCCGGAGTACTCGTCCGTGAACTTCACCTCCGCGCCCTCGCAAGACGGCACCCTCGGTACACCCTGCGCCAGTCGTAGCCTGGCGGCATCTCTGGCAGCGGCCTTCTGGAGCCTTGCCCTCCCCGGGATCGCCCTGGCACAGGCCTCGCCGTTTCAGACTGGCGCCACGGCGCTACAAACGAATCTTCTGACACTGCTTACGCCCGTCGCCGTGATCCTGATCATCGCGCTGGGCGTGGGCGCGATGGTCAATCGCATCTCGTGGACCTGGTGCGTCGCGGCGATCGCCGGGATCGCGTTGTCCTTCGGTGCCCCGCAGATCGTGACCTGGATCCGCGGCATGTTCGCCGTCTAGGACCCTCACCCATGAATACGCCCCAGAACCTGACGCGGGATCCGCTGTTCGTTGGCGCAACGCGCCCGCCCATGCGCTGGGGCGTGACCTACGCGGCGCTGCTGCTGAACCTCGTGGCGACGATGGAAGTCTTCCTCATGACCAAGAACCTCCTCACCCTCGGCGTCGCGATACCGGTCCACGCCCTCTCCGCAATGCTCTGTGCACGCGACCCTCGGATATTCGACCTGCTGTTGCTGTGGGCGCGCACGCACGTCCCGGCACGCTTGGCCAATGGGCGGCACTGGCGGGCTGCCAGCTACAGCCCTTTGCTGGTGGCGCCCGCCTCGATGCACGGCCGCCGCCGCGCCGCGCCTGCCATCGGGGCGAGGTAAGCCATGTCCGCCAGCACCCTCCAGCGACTGCGGCGGGAACTCACCGCCGCCAGCCAGATTCCCTATACCGCGCAGGTCGCCCCGACCGTGGTGAAGACACGGCAAGGCGACTACCTGCAGACCTTCTGCGTCGCGGGCGCGAGCTTCGACGCGGCCGACACGAGCAGTCTGAACAACTGGCACGAGCGCCTGAACATCCTATGGCGCAACATCGCCAGCCCGCAGGTCGCGCTGTGGACCCACCTGGTTCGGCGTCGCGAGCTCGCCTACCCGGACGGTGCCTGCCCACCGGGCTTCGCTCAGGCCCTGGAAGCCAGGTACCGCGCGCGCCTCGCCGGCGAGACGCTGATGGTCAATGACCTGTACCTGAGCGTCATCTACCGTCCCGCGGTCAACGTCTCGCAGTCCCTGGCGCTGAAGGTCCTCGCCCGTACGCGTCCGGACGCGAACGCGTTGGCGCAGGCCGATGCGCTGGACGCCTGCGCCAAGCTACGTGAGTTGCTGCAGGCATCGCTCAGCCGATATGACGCCGAGGCCCTGGGCGTCACCCACGACGACGGCGCCCCGCGCTCGCGTCTGCTGGAATGGCTGGCCACCCTGGTCAACGGGGAATCGCAGCGCATGGGCATGCCCCGCGCGCCGGTCAACGAGGTGCTGGCGACCTCGCGGCTGCTCTTCGGCCGCGAGGCCATCGAGTACCGTACGCCGACGCAGACGCGGTTCGGCGCAATGCTGGGCATCAAGGAGTACCCGACTCCCACGAGTCCCGGGTTGCTGAACGCCTGCCTCGTCGCGCCCTACCCGCTGATCCTCACGCAGTCCTTCACCTTCCTGACCCGCGCGGCAGGCCAGGGACTGCTGGAGCGCCAGTACCACCGCATGATGAACTCCGGGGACTTTGCGGTAAGCCAGGCCGAGGAGCTCAAGGCAGCGCTGGATCAGCTGACCAGCAATCACTTCGCGTTCGGCGAGCATCATGCGTCGCTGCAGGTGCTGACGGACCTCCTGCCGGTGGTCGATGTGACGACGACGCGCCGGCAGTTGTCCCTGCTCAACGACCACGTTGCGCACGCGCGCAGCCTGCTGGCGGACACGGGCATGGTGGTCGCACGAGAGGACTTGGCGCTGGAGGCAGCCTTCTGGGGGCAGCTGCCGGGCAACTTCAGCGCGCGACCGCGCAAGGCTGCGATCACAACACGAAATTTCGCGGCCTTTGCACCCCTGCATAATTACCCGGCGGGCCGTGCCCACGGCAACCACTGGGGCGAGGCGCTCACGCTGCTCGTCACGGCGGCGCGCTCGCCGTACTACTTCTCGCTGCACGCAAGCGATCCGGCCGAGGCGGACGGCGGCTCCCGCCGCGACACCGGGCACACCTTCCTCTGCGGTCCGACCGGCAGCGGCAAGACCGTGCTGATCGGCTTTCTGGTCACGATGTTGACCAAGCAGGGGGCGACCCAAGTGGTCTTCGACAAGGACCGGGGCCTGGAGATTCTCATCCGCGCACTGGGCGGCACCTACCAGCCGCTGCGCAACGGCGAGCCGACGGGATTCAATCCCCTGCAGCTTGAGCCGACGGCCGCGAACTGCGAATTCCTCAAGGGCTGGCTCTTAAGCCTCGTGGGACAGGAGCCCCTGAGCGCGAGCGAGCGCGCTGACCTGGACCACGCCCTGCAGGGCACGCTGGCACTGGAGCATTCCGCGCGTCGCCTGTCGCGCCTGATCGAGTTCCTGGATTCCACGACGGCGGAGGGGCTGCATGCGCGGCTCGCGCCATGGTGCGCCAGCGCAGGCGGCGAGCGCGCCTGGGTGTTCGACAATCCCCATGACCGGGTCGCCCAGCGCTTCGGCGCATGCACGATGCTGGGCTTTGACGTCACGGAGTTCCTGGACAACCCAAGCGTGAGGACGCCGGTGACGCTCTACCTGTTCCACCTGGTCCGCCAGTTGCTGGATGGCCGGCGCCTGGTGTGCTGGCTCGATGAGTTCTGGCGGATGCTGGCCGACCCCGCCTTTGCGCAGTTCGCCAAGGATGGACCGAAGACCTGGCGCAAGCTCAACGCCGTCATGTGTCTCTCCACGCAAAGCCCGAGCGACGTGCTGGAGAGCCCGATCAGCCGCACGATCATCGAGCAGACACCGACCAAGATCTTCTTCCCCAACGCCCAGGCCACCGAAGCCGACTACCGCGACGGCCTCGGCCTGAGCCATCGCGAGACACAGCTGATTCGCGAGGGGATCGAGCCGGGTTCGCGCCGCTTCCTCGTCAAGCAAGGCCGGCAAAGCGTCGTCTGCGAGCTGGATCTCAAGGGCTTCGATGGTGAGCTCGCCGTGATCTCGGCCCGCGCCTCCAGCGTCCTGCTTGCCCAACGCCTGATCGCCAGCTGCGGGCCGGACCCCGCGATCTGGCTGCCCTGGTTCCTGGCCGAAGCCGTCGGGCCTGAGGCCGCGTCCTTCGCCCAGCCTGACTCCACCCCCAACCGGAGACCCACATGAACCTACGCCACCCCTACGCGGCGCTGCCTGCCGCCCTCCTGCTCGTGTGCGCCCTGCCGGCGCCGGCTGCGCTGCCCGTCATCGACATCGCGTCGCTGGGCCAACTGGTCTCCCAACTGCGAACGCTGCAGGAGCAGCTTGCGACGACGCGCGACCAGCTGACGCAGGCTCGCAGCACGCTCGCAAGCCTCACCGGTCCGCGCGGCATGGAGCAGCTGCTGGCCGGCACCGCGCGCAACTACTTGCCGGCCAGCTGGACGGAGATCTCCGACGTGCTAGCCAACACCAGCGCTCGCTACAGCGCGCTGGCCAGTGACGTGCAGGACCTGATCGCGGCCAACGCGGTCCTGCCCGCTGCAGCGGTCGCCGGCCTGTCGGCGACGCAGCGGCAACTCTTGGAGTCGGCGCGGCAGGACGCGGCGGGCCTGGCGGCACTGACGCGCTCCGCGCTGGCGACCAGCAGCCAGCGCTTCGCATCGCTGCAGCAGCTCATCGATGCGATCGGCACGGCCAGCGATCCAAAGGCGGTCTATGACCTGCAGGCGCGCGTCCAGGCGGAGGCCGGCATGTTGCAGAACGAAGCCACCAAGCTGCAGTCGCTGTACCAGGCCGAATCCGCGCAGGCGGGCCTGCGCACCCAGCGCATCCACGAGCAGGCTATTGCCGACGTCGGCAGCCTGCGAGCGCTGCCGGCGCTGGGCCTGCCTTAGGCCGCCTGCCATGGGGTTCTTCGCCGAGGTGAGCCTCTGGCTCAATAACCTGCTCGCCGGCTACATCGGCAATACCGCGGCGACGGTCGCCACGGCGCTGGAGCCGGCGGTCATCGCCCTCGCGGGCCTCTACGTCATGGGCTGGGGCTACCTGCAGCTGACGGGCCAGATCGAGGAACCCCTGGTGGATGGACTGGCGCGCATCCTGCGCGTTGCCCTGGTGGTGGGCATCGGGCTGCGGCTGTGGCTGTACAACACCACGCTAGTGGACACCTTCTTCAACGCGCCAGGTCAGCTCGCGGCGCGGGTGACCGGTGCCCCGGATGCCGTGACGATCGTGGACCAGATCATCTTCAGCGGGGGTGACGCGGCCACGGCACTCATGGAGAAGGGCGGGGTCCTGGATGGCAATTTCTCCTATTACCTCGCGGGCTTCTTCGTCTACATCGCCGTCGGAGTCGCGGCGATCTACACCATCTTCCTGCTCTCGCTGGCCAAGGTCGCCCTCTCGGTGCTGCTGGCCTTGGGTCCGTTCTTCATCGCGACGCTGCTCTTTAGGGTTTCCCGGCGGTACTTCGAGGCCTGGATCCAGCAGCTTTCCAACTACGCGCTCGTCACCGTCATCGCGAGCCTGGTGGTCGCGCTGCTCATGCAGCTGCTGACCACCGCAGCCACGCAGGCGGCCGCCCTGGGAACCGGCATCACGATTGCCGATGCCGTACGCGTCTGCTTCGCCGCGGCGCTGATTTTCCTGGTCCTGCGCCAAGTCATGCCAATGGCGGCGGGCCTCGCGGGCGGCATGGCGCTCAGCACCCATAACGCGGTCAGCCGCTCCGGCCTCTGGGTCGCCCGGCGACTGGCCGGCCAACCCCTGTGATCAACCCTCACCAAGGAATGCCCGTGCTCCTCCCGACACCCCATCGCTGGCTTTGCGCGCTCCTCCTCCTGCTCGGACTGACAGGGCTGTCTGCCTGTAGCAGCACCTCCACCTGGCGGCTGTGCGAGGGTCGCCTTGAGCCTATCGGTGCGCAGCAGCCGACCAGCGACCGGCGGGGCCAGCCATGAGCCGTCATCCGGACCTGCAGGCGTACTTCCGCGAGGCCGCCAGCTGGGATGCCGATCACCTTGCGCAGGCCGAGCGTGCAACCCGCATGGCGCGGCTGCTGGCGGGCCTGATGGGGCTGGTAGCGATCGCGGCGCTGGGGGCCGTCAGTGCCCTGACGCCGCTCAAGACCGTCGAGCCGTACCTGATCCGCGTCGACAATACGAGCGGTGTGGTGGACGTGGTGCCCGCCTATGCGGGCGAGCAGCCCCTCGGCGAGACCGTTACGCGCTACCTGCTGACGCACTACGTCTCCACCTGCGAGCGGTTCGCACTGGCGGTGGCCGAGCAGGACTATGCCGAGTGCGGCAGCTTCCACACTGCGCAGCGAAACCAGGCCTGGGCCGCGCAGTGGGCCCCGGGCAACCCGGACTCGCCGCTCAACCGCTACCGCGACGGTTCCACGCTACGCGCGGAGGTGCAGGCGGTGAGCTTCTTCGAGCGCGCAAGCGGTGCCACGGATCTTGCCCAGGTGCGCTTTGCGCGCGTGCTGCGTCCCGGGGGAGGCGGCGCGGAAGTGGCGACGCACTGGATCGCGACCATCCAGTATGCGTATGGCAAGCCGGCCACGGATCCCCGGACGCGGCGCTGGAATCCCCTGGGGTTCCGCATCCTGGAATACCGGCTGGAGCCGGAAGTGAGCACGGCCTCTGCCGAGCATCGCGACGGCTCGCCATGAGCGCGCGCAGTGCCTGGTACCGCGCGAACGAATGGGCAGTGCGCTGCACGGCGAGCGCGATGCTGCTCGCCACCTGCCTGCAGATCGCCCGTGCCGACGTGACCCCGGCGCCAGGCGAGGCTGACGAGCGCATCCGGACGGCGATCTACCGCAGCGATCAGGTTTATCGACTCACCGGCCGTCTAGGCTACGCGCTGGACCTGGAGTTCGCGGCCGAGGAGCGCTTCGTGGGCCTGGCGACAGGCGATGTGCAGGGCGTGGGCTTCGAGGCACAGGCCAACCACCTGTTCATCAAGCCGAAGGCCGAGCGGGTAGCGACCAACCTGGCTGTCCTCACCACGCGGCACCAGTACTACCTCGACTACAGCGTGCAGTCTTCCGGCGCAACGCCCGAGGGCATGGTGCCCGCGGGGCCGTCGATCTACGCAGTGCGGTTCCTGTATCCGGACGAGGAGCGCCAGCGGACAACCGCAGATGCCGCGCTGCGCGAGGAACAGCGACGTATCGCGGATGCGCTGCAGGCCGTCCCGGCAGTGATCAACCGCCACTATGCGTTCTGCGGATCGCAGACGCTCAAGCCGCGGGGCGTAAGCGACGACGGGGTTCGCACGACCTTCACGTTCGATCCCCGCAGCGAACTGCCGGCGGTGTTCGTCCGCAGCGCGGATGGCGCGGAGTCGCTGGTGAATTTCACGGTGACCCAGGACGGCCTGACGGTCCACCGCATCGCCGAGCGCTTCATCCTGCGCCGTGGCCGCCTGGTGGGCTGCGTCGTGAACCAGGCCTACGACGGGGGAGGTAGCCGCCTGTCCTCCGGTACCGTCTCCCCGCAAGTGCAGCGCCTGGCGCCACAGGCGCCGGATCAACGTGCGGAACCGGATACGCAGGAGGCTGCGCGATGAACCGCCTGATGAATCGCCTGATGAATCGCCTGATGAATCGGCTCTCGCGCCACCCGGCGGCGGGGTCGCACTCCCCCGACAGCCTGCCCGACCCGGAGCCAATGCAGCGCGGTTCGGCCGCAGTGTCCATGGACGGCACGCAGCAGGGTCGCCTGCAGGGTTTTGCAGGCCTGGTGCTGCTGGGCGGCCTGGGCCTGTGCTTCCTCGCGTGGTACTACAGCACGGCGGTGCATCGTCCGGCGCGGGTCGCCGCCGCGGCCGCACCCGCCGCGGCTGCGCACGCCGATGCAGAGGCCTCCCTGCCGCCGCTGGGTCCGGTGCCGGGCGCGAAGCCGGCGCCTCCCGGCGAGACCGCATCGCCCTATCTCATCGGCAGCGTCCTGGGCGAGCCCGCAGCGCCCCTCGCCGCGGTGGCCGCGGTATCGCCGGGCGCGCTGTTCCCCGCAACCGTGCCACCCGCGCGATTGGTGCCGGCCGCGGCGCCGCCGCGACTGGCGGATCGCTTGCTGCAGGGCGCGGTCTTCGTGCGGCCCTCCTCGGTGGACGCCGCCGGTCCGGGCGTCGCCGAACCGGCCCCGCCGCGAGTCGATGCGGCGACCGGCGCAGGCCATGCGCCGGCGGGCGAGGGGGCGATGGCTGCGCTGCTGGCCAGCACGCCCGCGCCCACGGGCCTGGCGACCCGCCTGGCGACCCAGCGTCTGCTGCTGCCGAAGGGGTCCTTCCTTGATTGCACGCTGGAGACCGCCATCGATTCCAGCCTGCCGGGGCTGGTGACCTGCCTGACGGCCGTGGACACGTTCAGCGCGGATGGCAGCGTCGTGCTGCTGGAGCGCGGTACGAAGCTCATCGGCGAGACCCGTGGTGAGGTGGCCCAAGGGGCTGCGCGGATCTTCGTCCTGTGGCATGAGGCGCGCACGCCGCTGGGCATCATCGTACCGCTGGCCTCGCCCGGTACCGATGCGCTGGGCCGCTCGGGGTTGCCGGGTAGCGTCAACCGCCACTTCTGGGATCGCTTCGGTGCGGCGATCCTTGTTTCCATGATCGATGGCGCCGTTCAGGCGGCGGCTGCGCACCAGTCCAGTGGCAACGGCGCGGTCGTCGTGAATCCCAGCGGCACGCGCGACATCACGACCGAGATCCTGCGCAGCACGATCAACATTCCCCCCACCGTCACCAAGCAGCAGGGTGATCGCATCCAGGTGCTGGTGGCCCGCGACCTGGATTTTCGATCCGTGTACGCCCTGCGGGCGCAGGTGCCATGAGAAGGAGAGGCGATAGGTGATGTCCATCCCGTCCGCATCGTCCGTCGTGCTGCCCCGTGCAGGCGATGCCGACACGGCCTGCGCCGTCCAACCGGGAAGCAGTGAGCGCTCGGCGCTGCAGCTGACGCTGCGCCCGCTGCGCCCGCTGCTGGAGGATCCCGGGCTCACGGAGCTGTGCATCAATGCGCCGCATGAGGCATTCGCGGAGCGCGCGCGCGGCTGGGAACGTATTGCCCTGCCCTTTGCAGATGCGGGCTGGTGTTATCGATTGGCAAAGCTGATCGCTAACGCGACCCACCAGCGGATCGACGCCCAGTCGCCTCTGCTGTCCGCGACGCTGCCGAGCGGAGAGCGCGCGCAGCTCGTCCTGCCACCGGCCACGACGGACGGCTGCGTGTCGATCACCTTGCGCAAGCCCGCCAGTGCCGCGTGGAGCCTGGCGGACCTCGCGGGCGGCGGGGCATTGCAACCCACGCGGGTCTGCGGCTGGGACCCGCCGTGGGATCCCTCCCACGCCCAGCTCCTGGGGCAGCTGCGGGAACGGCGGATCGAGGCGTTCCTGCGAACCGCGGTCCGTACCCGGCGCAACATCCTCATCTCCGGCGCGACGGGTAGCGGGAAGACCACCTGGACCAAGGCGTTGATCGGCGAGATACCGGCCGAGGAGCGCCTCATCACGATCGAGGATGCGCGCGAACTGGTCCTGGATCGCCACGCCAACCACGTTCGCCTCTACTACAGCAAGGACGGACAGGGGCAGGCGAAGGTCACGCCCAAGCAGCTGCTGGAGGCCTGCCTGCGCATGAAGCCGGATCGCATCCTGCTGGCGGAGCTGCGATCGGACGAAGCCTTCTACTACCTGAGGAACGTGAACTCCGGTCATCCCGGCTCCATCACCAGCATCCATGCGGCGAGCTGCGAGGGCGCCTTCGAGCAACTCATGCTGCTCGTCAAGGAGAGTCCGGCGGGGCGGGAGCTCTCGCGCAGCGATATCCATGGCCTGCTGCGCCAGGCAATCGACGTGGTGCTGCAGGTGGGTGTCGTCGACCACCAGCGCGTGGTTCAGGAAATCTGGAGTTGCGACGGGGAGCCGGGCTGCTGACCCGGCAGCCGGTGGGCCGGTGGCGGCGCTGGGGCTGGACTCTCCGCCGTGCCCCCTGGCCCACAGTCCAACCGGTGCCCCCCTGACGAACACCCCGGCGCCCTTGCAGCCTGCCACCACCCACCTGCGACGGCGCGGCGACGCATCGATAGGGCGAGGAGGTCGCGCTGCGGATCTGCGGCGCGGTGGATGTGCTGCCGGAGAAGGCGGACGGTCCGCGAACCGTGTCGCTGCGCGCAGCCGGGGGACTGCGTGCGGGTCCCACAGGGCACCTGGCATACTGTGACGTCGCTCGCGCTGAGCACGCTGTTGTTCATCACAACCGGTGAGGACACGCAACACCGACCAGCGCGCTGAGTGCCAGGGGTCGCCCGCGGTCTCCACCGATGCGTGTCCGCATCGCGAGGCACCGCGCACGCCAACCGCCGTCGAGCCGTCCAAAGGAGAAGGGGATCATGATGTCGCCGACGCCGCTGCGTCTAACCGTGGCCGCTGCGCGGATCCTCTGTCTGTTCCTGCTGCCGGGATCGGTTCCGCTGGCCGTCGCCGGTGCCGCGCGCAGCGCAGAGCCCGCGCCGCGATCTGTCGTGGCCCGGCTCTACCGCGACTACGCCTGGGAAGCCGTGCTGTCCAATTCCAACGCCCGTCAATTGCTGCAGCAGACCCGGCGTGAACTGGAGCGCTACTTCACGCCGCACCTGGCGGCGCTGATCGAGCGCGAGCACCTGTGTGCCGTGCGCAACCGCGCTCCCTGCGCACTGGATTTCCAGCCGCACTGGAACAGTGACGCCCCGCGGGCTTTCAGCCTGGCGGTGGCCGAGGCCGCGACGCCCGGCGAAGTGACCGTGACGTTCTCCTACGCCGACGATGCCGAGCCCATCCACCTCACCTACCTGCTGCAACGGACACCGCGTGGCTGGCGGATCTCTGACCTGCATACCGAGCGCTGGGACCTGCTGAGGATCCTGGACGCGGCCGCTGCCCCCCTCCGCCCGTCGCCCTGACCTTGAAGGGCTGACCCTGCCCGGGGAGGCCCTGGTCCTGAGCACCGATGAACAAGCGATTCGGGGCCGGGTCGACCCCTGGCATGCGGCGACACGACGCGGGGACTGTGCGGCGGCTACCCGGCACCGGGCCGGCACCGAGATGCACCGCGTTGAATCCAGCAGCGATATCCAGGAGATCCCGGTTTGCGGGGGATCTGGCCTGCGTGTGGACCCGGTTGAGCGTGGTCGCAACGCGTCAGCGGGGCCGTGCACCGCGGGTCAGGGCCAGGCATTCGCGGGCGTTCCTGCGCAAGTCTTCGGGACGCTGGCTGCTCGTCCGCGATGTCCCTATGCTGGCGGTCGCCGAGAACAACTCGGCCTGAGCCGGCCGGTCGGGCCGGCGGGGATACGCAAGCGGGCGGCCGCCGCAGTACGGGACCCGGCTCAAGGTCCACGCGGGGAGTGATGCGATGCATGTGGAAATCATCTCGGTGTCGGAGCACAAGGCGGCTCCGATGCGCGCGATCGACGCCGTCGCGCTTGTCGCGGGAAAGGGGATCGTCGGGGATCGAAAATACGGCCTGAAGCGGCACCCCGGCCAGAACCTCACGCTGGTGGAGGCGGAGCAGATCGAGTCGTTCAATCGCCAGTACCACGCCTCGCTGTCCCTGCTGGACACGCGCCGCAACGTGGTGACCCGCGGCGTGCGGCTCAACGACCTGGTGGGCCGGCAATTCTGGATCGGCGAGGTGCTGCTGCGCGGGGTGGAACTGTGCGAGCCGTGTGGGACGCTGGCCAGGTACCTGGCGGGCGCCGGGGGGCTCTCCCGGCCGCAGTTCCTGCGCGCCCTGGCGCACCGCTGCGGGCTGCGCGCCGATGTCCTCAGTTCCGGCGTGATTCGCCCCGGTGCGTCCCTTCGCACCGATCCGCCGGCCGGGGCGGGCGAGTAAGTCCGCATCGCGCGGTGTGCGTCACCGTCGGCCATCCGGGGCAGGGCGGGATCGGCCGCCCCTAATCCCCCGCCGCGCGCGGCGAATTGCTACGCCGCACTCAAGCCGGAATCGGGATCAGGACACGGTTTTCTACACCGTAGCAAAGGCATCCTTCAGTAGGTTAGCCTGACTCCCCTCTCGGTCGGCGCGGATGTAATAGCCAACTATGTCGAGCAGCACGATGGCGTCCTCCCCCGTAGCGGCGGACCCGAAGCACCGGCCGCATCCCCGAACCCTGGGCTGGATCGGCACGACCGCCCTGGCCATGGGCGGCAGCAACCAAAGCCTGTTCCTGATTGGCGCCCTGTTCATCGGCCAGGGCGACATTCCGGGCCAGGGCAGCGCGGCCGTGCCCCTGCTGATCGTGGGTCTGCTCCTGAGCTGGGCGGCGGCGCCCGGCTGGACGGAGCTGATCCTGATGTGGCCCAACCGCGTCGGCGGCATCGCCGCCACCTGCGGCGAGGCTTTCAAGCCCTACGCACCGGTGCTCGCGAACCTCGCCGGTACCTGTTACTGGTGGGGCTGGGTACCCACCTGCGGTCTGACCGCGATCCTCTCCGCCAGCGCCATTCATTCCTGGTACCTGCCCGACGTGCCGATCGCGCCGCTGGCGATCGGCCTGCTGCTGTTCTTCACGTTCGTGAATCTCTGCGGCGTCAAGTGGGTCGCGCGCATGATCGTTCCGGTGGGCATCGGCTCCGCGGTACTCGCACTGCTCTCGGGACTGCTGCCGATCTATGCAGGCACAGTGGATTGGCACCGGGCCGTGGACTTTCACCTGACCACGCCGTTTGACGGTGTCTTCGGGCAGTGGACGAGCCTCATGGCCGGCCTCTACCTGATCGGCTTTGCCGCACCGGCGTTCGAGGCCGCGGCCTGCCACGTCGGGGAGACAATCAACCCGGCCCGCAACGTGCCGCGCGCGATGCTGGCCGCCGCCCTGATGGCGGCCGTTTTCTTTATCCTGCTGCCGCTGGTGTGGCTGGGCGCGCTGGGCGCGGAGCCCCTGGGGCAGGACCTCGCGCTGGTGCTGGGGCCGACGTTTGCACCGCTGTTTGGCGCGGGCGCCAAGGCGGCTGCGGTCTGGTTCATGATGATGAACATGTTCCACGGCACGGTGCAGCCGCTGGCCGGCGCGTCGCGCACGCTGGCGCAGCTGGCCGAGGACGGACTGCTGCCGGAAGTGCTGGCGCGCCGCAACCGCGCCGATGCGCCCTGGGTCGCCACGCTCGTCACGGCGGCCATGTCGACTTTCTTCTTGCTGATCGGCGACCCCATCTGGTTGATTGCCGCGGCCAACTTCACCTATTTGATCGGCATCACCCTGCCCAGCGTGGCAGTGTGGCTGTTGCGTCGGGACGCGCCGGAGATGGAGCGGCCCTACCGCGCACCCCGCGGCACCATTGCCCTCGGGCTGGCCGCAGCCGTGATCTGGTGCCTCTCGGCAATCCTGGGCTTCCAGCAGTTCGGCCTGCCGACGGTGCTGTTCGGACTCGCGTTTGCCTACTCCGGTGCGCTGTTCTACGCCGTGCGCATGATCATGGACCGTCGCGCACGCGGCGAGCGCGCAGTGGGCCCGTCGCTGCACCTGAAGCTCACCGGCGCGATGCTCGCCGTTCTCGTGCTGGACGGCGTCGGCTACCTGCTGGCCGTGCAGAGCGTGGCCTCCACCCACAGTGCGCTGGTGAGCGCGCTGGAGGATTTCTTCGTGGCCGTCGCGATGCTCACCATCAGCGTGGGCCTGATCCTGCCGGGCATGATCGCGCACTCCGCGGGCGAAGTGGCCCGGGCAGCGGATCGGCTGGCCAGCGGTACGGTAGCGGATTTCTCTCGGGCCATGCGTGCGCTGGGCGATGGACGTCTTGCCGATGCGCATGCCCGCATCGACCGCACGACGGTGCGGATCACCTCCCGCGATGAGCTGGGCGCGATGGCCACAAGCTTCGCGACCCTGCAGAACCAGATCGCCAGCGCCGCCGGCAGCCTGGATGACGCCCGCGACGGCCTGTATAGCGCGCAGGTGAAGCTGGAGGACTCCAACCGCCAGTTGGCCAACCGCGTGACCGAACTCAAGGTCGCGCTGGCCGAACGCGAGCGCGCCGAGCGCGCGGCGGACCTCGCCAACCGCGCCAAGTCGCAGTTCCTCGCGAACATGAGCCATGAGATCCGCACGCCCATCAATGGCGTGCTGGGCATGAGCGAGCTGTTGCTCACCACGCCGCTGGACAGCAAGCAGCAGCACTACGCCTCCATCGTGCACAAGTCCGGCGAGAGCTTGCTGCGGCTCATCAACGACATCCTGGACTTATCCAAGATCGAAGCCGGCAAGCTCGACATCGAAAAGATCGATTTCGCCCTGCGACCCTTGGCGACCGAGGTGGTGGAAGCGGCACGCTTCATCGCGTCGGAGAAGGGCCTGACGGTGGACTTGAACGTCGATGTCAGTCTGCCTGAATACGTACGAGGCGATTCGCTGCGGTTCCGCCAGGTCCTCATCAACCTGGTATCCAACGCCGTGAAGTTCACCGAACGCGGCAGCGTAACGGTGTCCCTCACGGCCTTGAGCACGACGCCCGCGGAGGGGTGCTTGCTGGGCATGGAAGTGCGCGATACCGGTATCGGTATGAACGAGGAAACGCTCTCGCGGCTGTTCAGGCCCTTCTCGCAGGGCGACATGTCCACCACCCGCCATTACGGCGGCACGGGTCTGGGCCTGGTGATCTCCCGGCAGCTCGTGGAACTGATGGGCGGACGCATCAGCATGGTCAGCGTCCCAGACTTTGGCACCAAGGTGCACGTCGAGCTGCCGATGCAGCGGGCGATGCCGCCGCAAGACGCGCCCGCGGCCCGCATTGCCCCTGCGGCGGCGGCGGCGAGCGGTCGCATCCTGCTCGCCGAGGACAACGAGGTGAATCGCGAGATTGCGCTGGCCATGCTGGAGGCACTGGGCTATCCGGCGGATATGGTGGATACGGCGCAGAACGGTCTCGAGGCCGTGCGCCTGGTGCGCGAGGTCAACTACGCCGTGATACTGATGGACTGCCTGATGCCCGAGATGGATGGCTTTGAGGCGACGGCGCAGATCCGCGAACTGGAAGTCGGCCGGATAGCCGCGGGCCAGCGCCGTGGCGTGCCGATCATCGCGGTCACGGCCAATGCGATGGCGGGCGACCGGGAACGGTGCCTCGCGGTTGGCATGGACGATTACCTCTCCAAGCCCTACGTCATCGACAACCTGGGGAGGATGATGACGCGCTGGCTCTCCAGCGATGCCAGCACCGTGTCCACGCCCCCGCTGGAGCCGGCGTCGGCGCCGACCCAGGGTGGGGCGCCCATCGACCTGACGTTCCTGCGGAGCATCACGTCGATGCAGGCACCGGGCGGTGCCGACATCGTGGGCAAGGTCATCCGCGTCTTCATCGAAGACGGCCGCCGGCTGGTTGCAGTAATCCAGTCGGGACTGGAGAGTCGCGACGCCAAGGCCTTCGTGGGCGCTGCACAGTCGCTGAAGGCCAGCAGCTCGAGCCTGGGCGCCCGGCATCTCTCCGAGATCTGCGTGCGCCTGGAGCACCTCTCGGAGCAGGCCCTGGAGAGCGAGGGGGCACAGATGATGGCGACCCTGCGCGCCGAGTTCGACCGCGTCCGCTCGGCCCTGGAGCTGGCGGTCGTGCATCCCTAGCCGGCCGGCCGGCCGGCGACGGCGTCGGGCGGCACGCGCCGCCCGGTAGCGAAGCCACGCCCCGCAAAAGCGGTGGTGGTGCGCGCAGTCACCCACCGAGACTGGACGGGCCCTGCCCCAACAGGCCGAGGTCCGGCTCGTGCGTGGCGTTTCCTCGACGGTCTGTCTGCTGCTGGCGGCCTGCTGCCTGCCGTGGGGCGTCGTCCGAGCGAGGCAATCCGCGGCGACGCAGCCCTTGCTGCACGAGGTGGTGCGCGCCGTCGACCCGGCCGAACTGCCTGACCTTCGAGGCGGTAGTTGCGCTGCTGCGCGCGATCGGGAGGTTGCCGCTGCGGGCGGCGGGCAGGATCGGCTCGTGGTGGTGAGGGGCGCGTATTGCACGCTGCGGGGGAGCGGAGCATCCTGAATCCCAACAACCAGAGCGACCTGCTGCGCCAGCAGCCAGGCGCCCACAGCACGACCCGGGGGATCCGCTGATGTCCGATCGACGCGCCTTGCTCAAATTCCTGGCTGCAAGTCCGCTGCTGGGCGGACTTGGCGTGATGCAGAAAGCCTTCGCCGAGGAGGCGGTCCTCGCGGCCGTGGGAGATGCGCTGGATGTGTTTGACTTCGAAGCCGCCGCCAGGCGCACGCTGCCGCCGGCGCACTGGGGTTACCTGGCCAGCGGTGTCGATGGCGATGTCACGCTGCGTGCCAATAGCGAGGCGTACTCGCGCTGGCAGCTGCGGCCGCGACGCTTCGTAGACGTCAGCCACATGGATCTCTCCACCGAGATCCTGGGCATGAAGGTCAAATCCCCGGTCCTGCTGTGTCCGATCGGCAGCCAGCGCGCCTTTCACCCGGAGGCCGAGGTAGCCGTGGCGCGGGGCGCCAGGACGCGCGACCAGCTCCTGGTGCTCTCCACAGTCGCCTCCGCGGCGCTGGAGGATGTCATCGCGGCGCGCGGCGCACCGGTCTGGCTGCAGCTGTATACGACCAATCGCTTCGAGGCGACGACCCGGATCGTCAAGCGCGCGGAGGCGGCGGGCTGCCCGGTGGTCGCGGTGACGGTGGACCTGCCAGCCGGGCGCAACACCGTGACGGCGACGCGCTTTCGCAGCCATGACACGCGCACCTGCAGCGCCTGCCACGTGGTGGGCCCCAGTGGCAACCCGCAACCCAACCTCGCCCTCAAGCCGCTGATGGCGGGGATAGACACCCAGGGGCTGGGCCAGACCTCGCCCTCGCTGACCTGGGACTTCATCAAGCAGCTCAAGGACGTGACCAAGATGAAGGTGGTGATCAAGGGCATCGAGTCGCGGGAGGACGCAGCGCTGGCCGTCGAGCACGGGGCCGACGGCCTCATGGTCTCCAATCACGGTGGCCGTGCGCTGGAGAGCGGGCGCGGTACCATCGAGTCGCTGGCGGAAGTCGTACAGGGTGCTGCGGGCCGCATTCCGGTGATCGTGGACGGCGGCGTGCGGCGCGGCACCGACGTCTACAAGGCGCTGGCACTCGGGGCCACCGCAGTGGGCATCGGCAGGCCCTATGTCTGGGGGCTCTCGACGTTCGGGCAGCAGGGCGTCGAGCGCGTCATGGACCTCCTCAACAGCGAGTTGCGGCTCGCGATGGTGGGTTGCGGCGCGCGGACCATCAAGGAGATCTCCGCCAGCTCCCTGATCGACACCGGGCGCGTGCAGCGCTAGGGCAGGCCGGTACGCCGTGCGTCGCGCACGGCGTTTAAATCCGGCACGCCAGGCCATTGTTGGTAGCCTCCGGCCGGCCTCGTGGCCCTGGCAGCAGGACGTGTGGTTCTGGGAGGACACCGGGCTGAATCATGGGCTGCAGCTGCGCGCGTTCCGGCAGCGGGATGCGGCACGACAGGGGCTGCTGCAGGCCGATCACGTCAAGGAAGGCTAGGGCGAGGAGTCCCCGGTCCGGGACGGGCCGAGTTCGGCATTATCCGGACCGAGTAGGCGTCCCGCGCCGCGCCTATCGACTGAAGCGATCGCCGGGCTTGGCCGACTGCGCCCAGGCCAGGAAGCCGCTGGCCTCCGGATCGCCTTCCACCGGCGCCCAGGCCGCGAATTCCGCAGCGGTCGCCGGATCGTAAGGTCCCAGCTTCACCTCCAGGAATGCGCTGCCATCGTGGCGCGCCAGCAGCGTGTGCCAGGTGTCCTGCGGGGTCTCGTAGGCCAACTCCGTGCCGCCCTCGCCGATGCTCCAGCGGGCTGTCACCACCCCGTCGGCATCAAAGGTCAGCACGTCGAAGCCACCCCGCAGCACCACGGCCATCTCCGACCTGCTGGTGTGCCGGTGGGGGCGGAAGTAGGAGCGCCGGTCGGCAACGACAAAAAAGCGCTGCAGCAGGTCCTCTGCGGCGGCATGGACGTTGTGGTGCGCGCGGCCGCGAGGGGCCGCTGCCGCCCTGGCAGCCAGTTCATCCAGCAGCGTCTGGCCAAATACCTTCATAGCGCCCTCGGCAGTCCCGCGAAAGGCGGCCAGTATCGCAGAGCCACCCAGCCGTTGCCGAGCTCAGGCGCGGAGGATGTAGGCGTAAGCGTGGCTGCAACAGTGCCCACTGGTCGAACTCGCCCGCCGGCATAGGCTTGGCGATCAGGTAGCCCAGCCGCTCCTGGCAACGGTTGTCCAGGAGGAAGGTGCGCGGCGCCTCTGTCTCGATGCCTTTGCCCACGCACTCCCGCCCAGTGCTTGCACCATCGACAGGACCGCCTTCACCAGTGAGCTGCTGCCAGGGGAGGCGCCGATCCGGCTTGCGCAGCAGCGGTCCACCTTGAGGCCATCCAGCGACAAGGTCCGCAGGTGGCTCAGGGAGGAGTAAGCCGTTGCGAAATCATCCAGCGCAATGCGCATGCCGCGCTCGCGGAAGGCAGGCAGCGCGCGGGTGACGGTACCGGGCTGCGCCCTCAGGGCGCTCGCGCGGATCTCCACCTCCAGGTTTTCGGAGCGGGCCCCCTATCGCATCACGGCCCCATCCCCTTGCTTCACCGGGTCACGGCCCAGGAACTGCATCGGGGACAGGTTGAACGAAAGACGCAAATCAACGTCCCGGCTGCGGCACCAACGAACGAAGGCCTCCAGGCCCACCAGCGCGCCGTCGGCCAGGCGAACGCGCGGCGGGTAGAACAGCGGGAACTGTTGCCGCTCCCGTCCGTGGCGAGGTTCCGCCTGCAACGCCAGCCGGTGCCGTGCACGCACGCCGATCTCACCGGCGAAGCACTGCAGGGCTCCCTTGCTGCCGCGACCAACGACCCGCACGCTGTGCGATGCGGTGATGACGGGCGAGGGTCTCGCTACAAGGCGAGCATCCCCTCCAGTTCCGGTACTAGCGCCTCGTAGGCCGCGCGAATCTGCTCGCTCAGGTCAGTCCCGCCGTCCGTCAGCATGCCCGAGCGTGCAGCGGTCTCCAGCTTCTCGCACAGGTCCCCGATCTTTTTGGCACCAACGCTGCGGCTGGAGGACTTGAAGGCGTGTGATACGGCGACGACGGCCACGAGATCGCCTCCCAGGGCCGCGGCCTGCAGCCTGTCCAGTTGCAGCCCGGCCTGCTCCCGGTAGAGCGCCAGCAGGCGTGGCAGCAGCGTACCGCCACGCAGGCCCCGTAGCGTGCGCAGCTGCTCGGCGTCAAAGTGGGCCACGGCGGTAGTAACATCCAGGTCGGTCATGCGGGTATCTCGCTCGTCAGGTTATGCGGTACTCGGAGCTGGCGGCGGCGCCACGTGTCGATGACGCCTTGCGGGTCGCGCAGCGGAAAGGGTTTGCCGAGGAAGTCGTCCAGTCCCGACGCCAGGCACATCTGGCGATCCTCGGTCATGGTAGTGGCCGTCCGGGCAACGAGGGGGATATGCGGGCCATGGGCCGGCTCGCCTTCGCGCACGCGAGGGGTCGACTCGAACCCATCCCTTTGCAGCCTCTGGCAGTCCATCATTACGATACCGATATCGTGGGCGCGCGGCAGCAGCTCTACAGCGATGCGCCCGTTCCGGTCGACAGTATAGTCGCAGCCCAGCAGGTCCAGCAGGCCCGCGGCCAGCTCCTGGTCAATCAGGTTCTCCTCCACCCGCAGCACCTGCTGGCGCGCCAGCTCGCCGTAGGCGTCCGCGGGATGCAGCACGCGCGTCTCGCTGGTGGCGTGCGGCAGGACGGCCGGGGTGCCGTACTGCAGCGGGAGGCTGAACCCGAAGCGGGATCCCTTGCCAGGGTCGCGCTTCACGCCGCAGTCGCCGCCCGGCGGCCGGCAGCGCCGCCGCATGAGGGCGAGCCCCAGGCGTCTGCTCCCGACTTGGCGGGTGAGGGAGCGGTCAGCCTGCGTGAAGGACTCAAACATCGTGGGGATGACCTCCGGCCGGATGGCCCTGTCGGTGGCGATCACCTGGAACTCGCCCGTCCAGTGCTCGCCGGCAGACTTCCTCTGGCGCACCGACGTAGAACACCGCGAGCTTGATGTCCGGCTGGCCAAGGGCCTCATCGAGTTCCTGGGCGGCCGGCTGCGGGTCGAGCGACCGGGAACATCCCCGGCGGATAGAGGGTGTGGAGGCCATGGCGGATCGAGTCCTTTCGATGCGGCGCGAAGCGAAGCTGCGAACCTGATCTTCAGGCGATTTACTCCAACCATGTGGGTACTGGATCACACCTGAGGCATAGTGCCCCGCGCGGCTTTGGGATGCGGGAGCAGCTAGGATCTCGGGGGTCGCGCCAGTACACTAGCGACCCTTTCCCGTCCCCGGTCCGACCCCCCCGATGAAAAAAGCCGCCGATGCGTCCAGCGCATCAGCCATAGACCTGCGATTTGGGCAGGTGGGCGTCCTTCAGGTTCGCCTCAGAAGTACCAATCAGGGGGCGATCCTCGACGAACTGAGCGGCCGGATCGCTACGGCACCGCAGTTCTTCCAGAACACCGGCGTGTGCCTGGACCTCTCGGCCCTGGAGCAGGAGCCCGATGAGGTGGAGATCCGCGGCGTGATCGAGGCCGTGCGGCGCGCCGGCATGCTCACCGTGGGCCTCTCCGACGCCTCCCGCCACGCCGAGAGCCTCGCGCCGGTCCTCTCCCTGCCGGTCCTCGGTGGATTCCGCCAGGCCAGCCGCCCACCCCCGGATGCCGCGAAGGCCGCCAAGGCGCCCGAGGCGGTCGCCCCTGCCGGCGTCCCGGCGCTCCAGCACCACCAGCCGGTGCGCTCGGGCCAGCGGCTCTACGGGCGCGACCGGGACCTGGTGGTCACGGCGATGGTGGGCGCCGGGGCGGAGGTGATGGCCGACGGCTGCGTGCATATCTATGGGGCGCTGCGTGGCCGGGCGATGGCCGGTGTCCGAGGCGACGCCACGGCGCGAGTCTTCTGCCAGGAATTTCGCGCCGAACTGGTGGCGATCGCCGGAGTATTTCGCGTATTTGAGACGCTTCCTGCCGATTTGGAAGGCCAGCCCGTGCAGGCCTGGCTGGACGGCGAGGAGCTGCGTTTCACCCGTATCGGCAGCTAGGGCCGAGGCGGTTATCCCTTTCATTCGAGGAGATTCCATTCCCGTGACCGAAATTATCGTTGTGACCTCCGGCAAGGGCGGTGTCGGCAAGACCACCACCTCCGCCAGCCTCGCCTGCGGCATTGCGCGTACCGGCAAGAAAGTGGCCGTCATCGACTTCGACATCGGCCTGCGCAACCTCGACCTGATCATGGGTTGCGAGCGTCGCGTGGTCTATGACTTCGTCAACGTCATCACCGGTGACTGCACGCTCAAGCAGGCCCTGATCAAGGACAAGCGCATCGACACGCTGTTCGTGCTGGCCGCCTCGCAGACCCGCGACAAGGATGCGCTGACCGCCGAGGGCGTGCGCAAGGTGCTGGATGAGCTGATCGCCGACGGATTCGACTACATCCTGTGTGATTCGCCCGCCGGCATCGAGAAGGGTGCGCACCTGGCGATGTATTTCGCCGACCGCGCCGTGGTGGTCGTGAATCCGGAGGTTTCCTCGGTGCGGGACTCCGACCGCATCCTGGGCCTGCTGGCCAGCAAGACCGAGCGGGCCGAGAAGGGCAATGGCGGCGTCAAGGAGCACCTGCTGCTGACGCGCTACAGCCCCAAGCGTGTCGCGGCCGGCGAGATGCTCAGCATTGCCGACGTGAAGGAGATCCTGGGCCTGGAGGTCATCGGGGTGATCCCCGAGTCGGCCGACGTCCTGTCCGCCTCCAATGCCGGCACGCCGGTCATCCTCAACGACGGGACGGATGTGTCTGAGGCCTACGGCGATGCCGTGGCACGGCTTTTGGGCGAGGAGCGCGAACTGCGCTTCATCGACGAACCCAAGAAGAGCTTCTTCTCCCGCATGTTCGGAGGCTGACATGGGATTGCTTGCACTGTTTCGCCGCAATCCGCCCACGGCCAACCTCGCCAAGGAGCGCCTGCGCATCATCGTGGCCCAGGAGCGCAGCAACCGCGGCGCGCCGGACTTTCTGCCGCTGCTGCGTCGGGAACTGCTGGAAGTCATCCGCAAGTACGTGAACGTCGATCCGGAGTCCGTGCAGGTCAACGTCGAGCACGAGGATGGCCACGAGGTACTGGAGCTGTCGGTCTCCCTGCCCGAGAAGAAGTAACGCACCGGAGCCTGCGCGATGGCCACGCCCGACCCCGTGGGAACCAGCGCGGGCGTGACTCCGCTGAGCCACAAGGCCTGGACGGCCCAGTGCGCCCTGCTCCTCTCCGCCGTGCTGGCGCTGGCGGTGCTGGGAGTCGCCACGGCGCGGCTCGCGCGTAGGCGCCTTGCCGTGGTCGCGACGCGGGCAGGGCCTGGCCTGGCGGGATCTGGAGGAGATCTGCTGCAGCGCCAGGTTCTGGAGCGGGATCCTGCGCGCCCACACGCGGCACATCCGGCATCGCCAGCCGAAGGCGGGCAAGATCCGCCTCACCCCCAGGAGCAAGGGTAAACGGGCCGCCGCCCTCATCCCCGAGCAGCGGCCCCGCAGGTTACCGCTGCAGCGCCTGCGGTAGGCGCTCGTCGCGGGGAGGGCCTGCGAGCGCACATTCTTGCGGGCGGATGGCACTATACGAGGCGCTCAACGTCACAAGGGCAAGAGGCCATGACAATCGTCTACCGCGATGGGGTTGCCCTGGATGCGGCCGCCGCCATCGACCTGTTTGCCCGATCCACCCTGGCCGAGCGGCGTCCCGTGCACCGCGCGGAGGTGATCGGCGAGATGTTCCGGCGCGCGGACCTGGTGATCACGGCGTGGGACGGGGAACTGCTGGTGGGCGTCTCGCGCACGCTCACGGACTTCAGCTACGTGGCTTATCTTGCGGACCTCGCGGTGGACGAGGCCTACCAGCGGCAGGGGATCGGCAGGCAGCTGGTGGAGCAGACGCGCCGGCACCTGAAGCCGGAGTGCATGATCGTGCTGCTGGCCGCGCCCGCGGCCAACGCGTACTACGCCAAGCTGGGCTTTGCGCACAACCCGCGCGCCTGGGTACTCCAGGGCCGTCTGTGATGCAGCTGGTGCGTTGCACGCAGGCGCGGCATGCCGGCGCGATCCTGGCGATCCTCAACGAGGCCATCGTCAACTCCACGGCGATCTACGACTACGAGCCGCGGTCCGCGTCCGCGCTGGAGGCCTGGTTCGCCGCCAAGCGCGCGGGAGGCTACCCCGTGCTGGGTCTGGAGTCGGCCGACGGGGAACTGGTGGCCTTCGCCAGCTACGGCGCGTTCCGCGGCTGGGCTGCGTACAAGTACACCGTCGAGCACTCGATCTATGTCCATGCTGCCCACCGCGGCAAGGGCCATGGCCAGCGCCTGCTGCGCGACCTGATCGGCGAGGCCCGGGCACAGCAACTGCATCTGATGGTGGGCGGGTTGGACGCCGCCAACCAGGCCAGCATCGCCTTGCACCGCAAGCTCGGCTTTGAGCATGCCGGCACCGTGCGCCAAGCGGGATTCAAGTTTGGTCGCTGGCTGGACCTGGCGTTCTACCAGCTTCTGCTGCCCACGCCGTTGCAGCCGGTCGACGGCTAGCCCGGACCGACGACTTCCCTGGCGGCGAGAGCGCCGTGCCCTGCAAGGCGGGACGATCGATATGGCGTATCGGGCCACGACCGGCCCGCTTGCGGCGGCCCCGCCGCGGGACGCCATCGGCGAACTCACGAGGCCGAGACGGGGCAGCCATCGAGGCGCCACCTGGGCTATCCCCGGAACCTGCTGGGCATCCTGGGCAGCGCCAAGCGGTCTGCCGGGCCGGCGCTGCTGCCGGAGCGCCAGCAGACCCTGCAGGCGTGGACCGAAGCGGGCCTGCTGGGGTGGATGGCAGTGGCGTTTCTCGCCTACACGCGCCCGATCTGCGGCATCTGGAAGCTGCGCGTGGCGCGACATCGGCCCGCCTGGTCCGCCGCCGCCGTGGCGTCTGTGGCAAGCTTTAGACTCTTGCCTCCCGTGGTCAATCCCGTACATGCCCAAGCTTGCCGTTCCCGTTACGCCCGCCGAACTCTCCCGCACGATGGCCGCGCTGGCTGAATCTCTCGTCAGCGGCGTGGCACCGCGCTACGTGGACTGCCGCACGCGCGCCGGCGAGAAGAGCACGGAGAGCTTTGGCGTGGTGGCTCGGCAGGTCGAGGCTGAGGGCGGCGAGTGCGTCGCGGGCTGGGCCCTCTGGGAGTTGCCGGGCGTGTTCGTGGAGGCAGAGTATTGCGCGCTGTGGCGCGGTCCCGCGGGGGAGCTGCTGGACATCGTGCCGCGGACATCGCCCACGCGGCGCGTGCTGTTCCTGCCTGATCCGCAGCGCACCGCGGTACCCGCCGGCCAGAGGAGCGTGCGCCGCCCCGTGGTCAACGATCCGGCGCTGCTCGCGTACCTGGCGACCTTCGACCAGGAGGCGCAGCTCTTTGCCCGCGGGGCGCTCGATGAGAAGAGCGGTGCGCAGCGCCTTGCGCCAGCCGACGTGGGCGCCTACGAGCGGGTGGTCGCGCAGCGCATTCAGCTGCAGCAGTCGGTACAGTCCCTCTATCCGGAATGGGGCCCCTACAGCCCCTGCTGGTGTGGCAGCGGCCAGAAGGCCCGCTGGTGCCACGGAGTACAGCAAGCATGAGCACACCCGAAGTCCCGCTGGCGGTGGACGCCCTGGCCGTTCCCCCGCGCACCGCGCCCAGCATCTACCCGGCGCCCTTTGCCGCGCTCATGGTGCACCGGCGCAAGACTGTGCTGGGCGACCTGTTCGGCCTGACCAACTTCGGCGTGAACCTCACGCGCCTCGCGCCCGGCGGCATCTCCGCGCTACGCCACAGCCACGTGCTGCAGGATGAGTTCGTGTACGTGCTGGAGGGCAACCCGACGCTCGTGACGAACGAGGGCGAGGTTGAGCTCGCCCCGGGCCACTGCAGTGGCTACAAGGCGGGAACCGGACGCTCGCACCAGTTGGTAAACCGCACCGACCGCGAGGTCGTGTACCTGGAGATCGGCGACCGTTCTGTAGGCGATGCGGTCCACTATCCGGAGGAGGATCTGCGCGCGGAGCAGCACGAGGGCCGCTGGCGCTTCCTCCACAAGGACGGGACGCCGTACTGATGAACGTCCTGCTGCCCATCCTCTTTGCGACGCTGGGGGCGGTCGGCAACGGCATCTTCGCCTACTGCCAGAAGCAGTCACCGGGCATCACCAACCCATGGTCTATATTGCCGGCAGCGCGCTGACCGCGGGGCTGCTGGCGCTGTGCTTCGCACCGTTCGTGGGCTTTAACCTCATGTACCGCTATGGCGCCTCGTACGACGTCGTATACGCGGCCGTCTCCATCGTGACCACACGACCGTGATCGTCGGCATGCTGCTGTTCAAGGAGCCGGTCAACGGCTTCCACAAGGCCGCGTTGCTGGCAGCCCTGGTGACTGTGATGCTCTTCTCCCTGGGCCAGTCGAGCCTCTGAGGCGCGACGGTGCGCCCGCGGGCAGGGGCGCGATGTGGCATCATTCACGCCACTCCTTCGCCCTTCAGTCCCAGAGCAACAGCCATCATGAACCTCAAGGTCCAGAGCGCAGCACCGCTGGATCGAGCCGGGCGCCGCGAGCGCCAGCTCCCGCGGGCGCGGCGCAGCTGCTCGCGCAGGCAGGCCTAGCGCCATGGAATGGCAATGGTTTCGCGCCGCAGTGCTGGGCAAGTACATGACCTTCAGGGGTCGTGCGCGCCGCCGGGAATACTGGAACTACGTCCTGTTCTATTTCCTGGTCTACCTCGGGCTGCTGCTCATCGATGCGTTGACGGGTACCTTTAGTATCGAGACCGAGATGGGCTTCCTGAGCGGGCTGTTTACCCTGCTGACGCTGCTGCCGACGATCGCCGTGGCCGTGCGCCGGCTGCACGACACGGATCGCAGCGGCTGGTGGCTGCTGCTGGGCGTGGTGCCGCTGCTAGGCGCCATCGTGCTGCTGTATTTCACGGTGCAGGAAGGCGACGCCGGCGACAACGAATACGGCGCGGATCCGAAGTCCGTCCCCGCCAACGCCCCTCCCTGAGCGGCTGATGCGCCGCGGCCGCCCGCGGTCGAGCGCCCCCGGCAGCGATGGGGCGCCAGGGACGCAGTGACTGCCCAGGCCTCTGCGCGGCGGATCGCCGCCGGCCTCACGCCCGCGTCCCGAACGGCAGCGATCCCTGGCACCGACGGGGTTCCCGCGGCCCCCGGCCGACCAGGCGTCGCCGCCCCGGTTGTCGGTCGGATCTGCCGTGGACCGCGTGGCCTCGCCGGTATATAAATCCCATCGAGGCGCACGACGCGCTCCACTTCCATTTTCCGGGGGCAAGACGCAATGACTGGCGGGACGAACACCCATTCGCAATCCAAAGCCAAGGTGCTGCTGATCTCGACGCTAGACACCAAGCCAACCGAGACGCAGTACCTGCGCAGCTGCCTGGAGGAGGCGGGCGTGCAGGTCATCCACATGGATCCCAGCATCCGCCGCATCGTACCCGGCGCCGAAATCGGTCCGGAGGCGATCGCTGCAGCGGCAGGCACGACGATCCAGGCCGTGCGTGACCTCAAGCACGAGGGCAAGTGCCAGGCCGAGATGCTGCGTGGGGCGATCAAGCTTGCGCTGGCGCTGCACGCGCGCGAGGGGCTCTCCGGAATCCTGTGCCTTGGCGGATCCATGGGCACGGGCCTGGGGACCACGGTGATGCGGGAGTTCCCCTACGGGTTGCCCAAGGTGATGATCTCCACGATGGCCTCCGGCTTCACCACCCCGTTCGTCGGCACCCGCGACATCATCATGGTGAACTCGGTCTGCGATATCTCGGGCCTGAACACCCTGTCGCGCGACATCTACCGCAATGCCGCGATTGCGACGGCTGCGATGGCCCGCGACTACTCCCCCTCCAAGCCGGCCGGCAAGCCGCTGGTGCTCATCACCACGCTGGGTACCACCGAGAAGAGCGCGGCGCGCGTGCGCACGGAACTGGAGGCGCAGGGCTTTGAGGTGATGGTCTTCCACAGCAGCGGCACTGGCGGCGCCACGCTGGACCAGCTGGTGCGCGAGCGCCCGGTAAGCGCGGTGGTGGATCTCTCGCTGGTGGAGATCATCGATCGCTTCTACGGCGGCCTGCTGGCCGGGCTGCCGGATCGCGCCTCTGCCGCGATCGATGCCGGCGTGCCGCTGATCCTGGTGCCCGGCAACTGCGACTTTATCGTCGGCGGGCCGCTGGAGCAGGCCCGCAAGCAATATCCGGGTCGCCAGATGCACGCGCACAACCCACAGCTCACCGCCATCCGCACCTACAAAGACGAGTACGTGCTGCTGGCCAACGAGCTGGGCGAGAAGCTCAAGAACGCCAAGGGCAGCGTCACGGTGTACATGCCGATGGGCGGGCTCTCCTCCCACGACAGCCCGGAAGGCCACCTCTATGACCTGAGCCAGACGCCGGTGCTGGCCGCCGAGCTGCGCCGCGCGATCCCCGCCGCCATCCCGGTGATCGAGCGGCCGGAACACATCAATGACGCCGCCTTCGCGGACCTGCTGGTCGCGCGGGTGCTGGAAATCACCGGACACCGGAAGAACGCATGAGCCAGGACACTCCCGATCTGCCGCTGACGCCGGATGACGTGGCGCAGATCCTCGCCCTGCTGGGCGATGGCAAGCAGGATGAGCTGGACCTCACGACGCCCCGCTATCGGCTGCGCCTGACGCGCGGCCCGCGCGGCGACTGGACCCAGGACTGGCAGACCCGCGGCGCAGCGGGCCTGACCGTGGCCGTGGCAGCCGCGGCCACGAGCGTGGCCGTGGTGGTGGAGGAGGGCGTGCACGCCGTCATGCCGCCGCTGCCGGGAACCTTCTACCGATCCCCGCAGCCCGGCGCGCCGCCGTTCGTCAGTGTCGGGGACCGCGTCGAGCCCAACACGGTCGTGTGCATCATCGAGACCATGAAACTCATGACCTCGGTGCACGCCGGCATGTCCGGCGTGGTAGTTGCCATCGACGCCGAGAACGGCCAGCTCATCGACAAGGACGCGGTGCTGCTTCGCATCCGGCCCGAAGGCTGAGCATGATCCGCAGACTCTTCATCGCCAACCGCGGCGAAATCGCCCTGCGGGTGATCCGCACGGCCCGTCGCCTGGGGCTGAGCACGATCCTCGGCGTTTCCGAGGCCGACCGGGATTCTCTGGCGGCCCGCACGGCCGATGAGGTGGTGGTGCTGGGACCCGCGCCCTCGGCGCAGAGCTACCTTGCGATCGACCGCGTCGTGGCCGCTGCCCGGGCCGCCCAAGCCGATGCCGTGCACCCGGGTTACGGCTTCCTGTCGGAGAACGCCGCCTTCGGCCGCGCGCTCGCCGCTGCGGGCATTACCTTCGTCGGCCCCACGCCGGAGCAGCTGGATGCCGTGGGCGATAAACTCAAGGCGCGCCACGTGGCGATCGAGGCCGGGATTCCGGTCGTGCCCGGCGGCGAGGCGGAGGATCTGACCGCAGCGCGCGCGCGCGCGACGCAGACCGGTTATCCGCTGCTGATCAAGGCGGTCTCCGGCGGCGGTGGACGTGGCATGAAGCGCGTGGACCGCGCGCAGGACCTGGACGCGCAGGTCGCGCTGGCCGGCGCGGAGGCACAGGCTGCCTTCGGGGACTCCCGCGTCTACATCGAGCGCTACATCGCCCGGGGCCGGCACGTGGAAGTGCAGGTGCTGGGCGACGGCCGCGATGCGATCCACCTGGGGGACCGCGACTGCTCGATACAGCGCCGCTTCCAGAAGCTCGTTGAGGAGGCGCCAGCGCCCGGCATCCCGCCCGCACAGCGCGCCAAGCTGCACGACGCCGCGGTGCGGCTGACGCGCCACCTGAAGTACCGGGGCGCGGGCACGGTGGAGTTCCTGATGGATGCGGAGAGCTTCGAGTTCTATTTCCTGGAGATGAATGCCCGCGTGCAGGTTGAGCATCCGGTGACGGAGGCGATCACGGGCGTGGATATCGTCGAGCAGCAGCTGAACATCGCCGATGGGCTGCCGCTGGGGCTCACGCAGGACACGCTGGCCTTCACGGGCCATGCGATAGAGGTGCGGATCAATGCCGAGGATCCGGATGCCGACTTCCGGCCGTCGCCGGGCCTGGTGACCCGTGCGGCCTGGCCGGCCGGGGCGGGCATTCGCGTGGATACGCATATCGAGTCCGGTGGGCACATCCCGCCGCACTACGACTCGCTGATGGGCAAGCTCATCGTGCACGCCGCCACGCGCGAGGCGGCGGTGGCCGCGATGGCCAGGGCGCTGGGGAGCCTGCATATCGAAGGTGTGAAGACCACCGCCGGATTACATGCGCGGATCATGGCCGACCCGCGTTTTGCGGCGGGCGCGGTGGATACCCGTTTCTTCGAGGGCTTGAACCGTGGCTGACATCCAGCTTGTCGACGTCTCCATCCGCGATGGCAACCAGAGCCTCTGGGGGGCGACGGGCCTGCGCAGCGCGCAGATCCTGGAGATCGCCGGGCTCCTGGACCGCGTCGGCTTCAGCACCATCGATTTCACGTCCTCCAGCCACATGGCGGTGGCCGTGCGCTATTTCCGCGAGGATCCGTGGGAGCGCATCCGCCGCGTCCGAGCAGCGATGCCGCGCACCCCGCTGCAGCTGATCACCACGGGGCTGCGCTTCATTTCCTGGGAGCAGTCCGACCCAGAGTTCATGCGGCTCGTCTATCGGCACCTGCAGCGCAACGGCATCCGCCGCTTCATCATGCTGGACCCGATGCATGACGTGGACTCCGTGCTGGAGGCCGCGCGCATTGCCAAGGAGGAGGGCGACGCTGAAGTCATGGCGGCGCTCACCTTCACGCTGTCGGACCTGCACGATGACCAGTTCTACCAGGACTTCGCCGCCAAGCTCGCGCCGTCGCCCAACATCGACCTCTTCTACCTGAAGGATCCCGCGGGCATTCTCACCCCGGAGCGCACGCGTCGCCTGGTGCCGGCCATCAAGTCCGTCATCGGCAACAAGCGCCTGGAGATCCATGCGCATTGCACCGTGGGCCTGGGGCCGCTCTCCAGCCTTGCTGCCTCGCAGCTCGGCGTGAGCGCCGTGCACGTGGGCATCGGCCCGCTCGGGGAAGGCAGCTCGCTGCCCGAGGCACAGCGCATGGTGGCCAACCTGCGCGAGCTCGGGCACACCGTCAACGTGGACGACAAGCTGCTGGCGCGGGTCGCCGACTACTGGTCGCGACTGGCCGTGGTCGAGTCGCTGCCGCCGGGGACACCGCAGGCCTATGACGCGAGCTTCCTGCGCCACCAGATAGCCGGCGGCGTGCTCACCACGATTCGCCGGCAGCTGCAGGAGTTGAAGCTTGAGTACCGCTTTGCCGACGTCATTGCCGAGACCGAGCAGGTGCGGGCGGAACTGGGCCAGCCGATCATGGTGACGCCGTTCCCACAGATGGTCTGCAGCCAGGCGTTGTTCAACGTGATCGGGCAGCGCCGCTGGGGACAGGTCTCCGACCAGGTCATCCGCTACGTCATGGGCCGCTTCGGCCGCCCAACGCGTCCGGTGGATCCGGTCGTGGAGGCGGCGATCCTGGATCGCCCGCGGGCGCGGGAGATTGCTGCCGAGCCCGCGGTGGCCTCCCTGGCCGATCTTCGCGCGCGCATTGGCAAGGTCCGCAGCGAGGAGGAGTTCCTGCTGCGAGCGGTCATGCCGACGGCGCAGGTCGATGCGATGCTCGCAGCCGGTCCGTCCGGCGCGCGCTATTCACCCGAGGCGGCACCGCTGCAGGCGCTGCTGAAGCAATTGGCAGCGCGCCCCGAGGCGCGCGATATCATCGTGGAGCGTCCGGGTTTCCGCCTTGCGCTGCATGCAGGGAGCGCCGTGAAGTGACTGGGACCGATGCAAACATGTTGGAGCGCCTGGCCAAGACCCGTGCGCTGGTGATGGACCTGGACGGGACCCTGGTGCTGGGGGATCGCAATGTCGGCGGCCATCGGCTGCTGCCGGGATCAGCGGAGCTGATCGCGCGCCTGCGGCAGTGGGACATTCCGTTCCGCGTGTTCACCAACGGCACGATCCATTCGCCCCAGAGCTACGCCGAGAAGCTGCGCAAGGCCGGGCTGGACGTGCAGGACGAGGAGATGATGACCCCCTCCTCGGCGGCGGCCGACTACTTCCTCGCCAAGGGCATCAAGCGCGTACTGGTGCTCGGCAACGAGGGCGTCTGGCGTCCGCTGGCGGACGCGGGCATCGAGGTGATCGACAGCCGCACCGGCAACTCCGATGCCGAGGCGGTGTACGTAGGCTGGTACCGCGACTTCACGATGCCGGACCTGGAGACCGCGGCGCACGCGATCTGGAAGGGCGCGATCCTGACCACCGCCTCCAACGTGCCGTTCTTCGCCACCTCCGACGGACGCGCGATCGGCGCCTCCTTCTCGATCAATGCCATGCTGCGGGCCCTGACCGGTGCGCGAGTGCTCGTGCTCGGCAAGCCCTCGCGCGATGCGCTGCGCAGCGCGGCGCGGCGCCTAAAGATCAAGGCCAGCGGTATCCGGGACATCACCGTCATGGGGGATGATCCGCAGCTGGAGATGGCCATGGCCAACGCCGCTGGCGCGGTCTCGGTCGGGGTCACCACGGGGCTCAATACCGCGGAAATGCTCGCGCAACTGCCGCCCAAGACCCGGCCGTCCCTCATCGTGGAGAACGCCGCGGGCCTGCTGCAGCTGCTGGAGCAGACGCGCTAGCCCGAGGGGTCCCGCTCGGCGGCGCCCTGGTGCACACTGCAGGGCCGCCGCCAGCCTTCGGATACCACCATGTCGCGCCGCCCCCTGCTTTGCCTGCTGTTCTGCGCTGCAGTCCTCCTGGCGGCCTGTGCGCCGCAGGCGCAGAAGCCGGCGGCGTCCGGTCACGTCGTGCCGCCGGTGCCAGCGCCCCTGCCCAAGCCCACGGTGCCGCAGCTCCCGCCGGCGGTTCCCCAGCCCGCAACGCAGCGCTACGAGCGCGCCGACTGGTCGCAGCTGGAAGGCTGGGGCACGGATGACCTGGCGCAGGCCTGGGGTGCGTTCATCACCGACTGCGAGGCACTCAAGGGTCGCGTGGACTGGAAGCAGGTCTGCGAGCTCGCGCTGAAGACGCCCGTGCGCGACGCGGTGGCGGCGCGTCAGTTCTTTGAGTCGCAGTTCGAGCCCTGGCGCGTGGCCTACGACGATGAGAAGGGTCAGCGCAGCGAAACCGGTCTGGTCACCGGCTACTACGAGCCCCTGCTGCGTGGCGCGCGCAAGCCCGGTGGTCGCTACACCACGCCGCTGCACTCGGTGCCGGATGACCTGCTGACCGTGGATTTCGGGGATCTTTATCCCAGCCTGAAGGGCGAGCGTGTCCGCGCACGCGTACAGGGCAAGAAGGTACTGCCGTACTTTGACCGCGGGCAGCTGGTGAACAATCCGTCGCTGCGCGGCAAGGCGATCGTGTGGGTGGAGGATGCGATCGATGCGTTCTTCCTGGAGGTGCAGGGCTCCGGCCGCATCCAGCTGCCAGAGGGGGAAGTGATCCGCCTGGCCTACGCGGACCAGAACGGCCAGCCCTACAAGGCGATCGGCCGCTACCTCGTGCAGAAGGGAGAACTCACCGTCGCGCAGGCGACGGCGCCGGGGCTGCGCCAGTGGCTCGCGCAGCACCCGGAGCGACTGCAGGAAGTGCTGAACGCCAATCCCAGCGTCGTGTTCTTCCGGGAGGAGAGGCTCGCCGACCCCAGCATCGGACCTAAGGGGGCGCTGGGCGTGCCGCTTAGCGCGGGCCGATCAGTAGCCGTGGATGCGCGCAACCTGCCGCTGGGCGCACCGCTGTTTCTCTCGACCACGCAGCCTGGCTCGACGGCACCGCTGCAGCGACTGGTGATGGCGCAGGACACCGGCGGCGCGATCCGCGGCGTCGTGCGCGCCGACCTGTTCTGGGGCCTGGGCGCCGAGGCGGGCGAGAGGGCCGGCAACATGCGCCAGCAGGGCCGGATGTGGTTGCTGTGGCCGAAGGGTCGCCCGCTGCCGCCGCCGGGTCCCGGCATCGCCCCCGGCAACGGGCTATTGGCCGGTGCGCCGGTGGTGGCGCTGCAGGGCGTGCTGGACCAGGTGGGTCGCAGCACTGGCAAGCGTTTTCTCATCGACAAGCAGGCGCCGGCGCAAATCCGCCTGGGCACGCTGGAGCCCAGCGCGCTGACCTATCCACTGCTGCTCACGGTCCTGCGCAACAATGGGCTGGCAGCCGTCACGCTGGACGGCGTGGTGAACGTGGTTCCCGAGGCGCAAATCCGCAGCTACACCTTGCCGACCGTCAGCCGCGACGATGCATCGATTGCCGAGGATGAATGGGTCACGCGCCTGGTGCCGCTGGACCACCTGGAGGCCGTGAAGGTGGTGCCCGCGCTGCGACCGCTCATGCCGCAGCAGGCGCACCTGGCGACAGTGCCGGGCAGCAACACGCTGGTGATGGTGGATCGCTACGGCAATACGCGCCGGCTCATCGAGCTGCTGCATACGATGGAGGCAGCGCCTGCAAACTAGCCGGCGGCAGCGCGGAACGCGCAGAGACGCCCATCGCGCAGCTTCATCAGGCAGAGGCGCTTCAGGGTGGCCGTCTCGCCGGCGCGCAGCGAGCCCAACGCCTAGTCCATGCGGTCTTTGCGGGCCGTGCGGTCGGCATCGGTCTCGGCAAAGAGGTGCTGCGCACTTTGCAGCACGGTCCGCGGGCGCAGCCTCGGGCGCACACCGTCTTGGAGAAACAGCAGCAGGCTGATGGCGTGCTCCCGGGTCGGCGCGCTGATGCGGCCACTGCGCAAGCGCACGCTCTCCGTGCCGCACCTCTCCGCCGATTCTCGCCTGGTGCAGCAATTGAAAATCCCGGCTGGACTTCTCGAAGTCCAGGATCGTCCTGCCCGTTGATACGACAACGACAAGTTTGCTCGAAAATTCGGCGCGAAAGACGGCCGGTTCGACAAACCCCTGACGCCGCAGTACAACTACGCAAAGCGCAGCAGATGCGCGGCGCCGACCAATCGTGGAAAGAGGGGGTCACATGAATTCGCGTTCGGACAAATCAGTTTCCCGGCGTTCGGTCGTGAAGGGCGCCATCGTCCTGGGCGTGGCCGGCGCCCTTGGCAACCTTGAGGCCCTGGCTGCGGATTCGCTGGCGCCGATCCTGCGCACGGTTCCCTCCACGGGCGAGAAGCTGCCGGTCGTCGGCATTGGCACCAATGCCTTCGATGTGACCGCGGCCGATGAGATCGCGACGCGCAAGGAGGTGCTGAAGAACTTGCCGCTGCTGGGCGGCAAGATCGTGGATACCGCCCGGGCCTATGGCCACTCGGAGGAGGTCATCGGGCAACTCGTGGAGGAACTGGGCAACCGCGACAAGCTGTTCTTCTCCACCAAGACGCCGCTGGCCGGGGACCTCTCCAACCCGAAGGCCGTGGTCGATGAGGCCTTCAAGCGGCTGCGCACGGATCGCATCGACCTGTACGAGATCCACAACTTCTTCGGCCTGGAGGAACTGCTGCCGGTGCTGCGCGAGTACAAGCAGGCCCGGAAGATCCGCTACATCGGCGCCACCACCTCGTTCGAGCCGCAGCACGCGCTGCTGGTGGAGGCGATGAAGAAGCACTCGCTGGACTTCATCCAGGTCAACTACTCCATCGAGGATCGCAGCTCGGCCAAGGACGTGCTGCCCACGGCGCAGGAGAAGGGCGTGGCCGTTCTCATCAACATGCCGCTGGGTGGCCGCCGCGGCACGTTCATGCCCAAACTCGCCAACAAGCCCTTGCCCGCATGGGCCGCGGAGGTCGATGCGAGCAGCTGGGCGCAGCTGCTGCTCAAGTACAACCTCTCGCATCCGGCGGTGACGGCGGTCATTCCGGGTACCACGATCATGCAGTACCTGGAGGACAACCAGCGGGCGGGCCGCGGCCGCCTGCCGGATGCGGCGATGCGCACGCGCATCGAGGATCTCTGGGCAACGATATAGAAAAAAGGGGGCTGCGATGACGCAGCCCCCTTTGTCATGCCTTGCGCCGCGACCGCGGCGCACGATCACTCCGGACCGAACGCCAGCAGCACGTTGCCGGGCGTGCCGACCAGGCCGCCGTAGCCGGAGTTCACATAGACCATGCCACCGGCCACGATCGGACCGTTGCCGTCCATGCTGCCGCCCTTGGCTTTCACGCCATTGACCGTGGCGAACTCCTTGCCGGTGTCGAACATCCACAGGACCTTGCCGTCGGTCGTGGAGTAGGCGCGCAGGCCGCCATCCAGCGCGCCGTTGAGCACGGCACCCGGGATCGCCGTAAGCGCGCCACCCTGGCCGGGGCCGCAGCCGGGGCGTTTCTCGCCGCACAGCATCGGCTGCGGCGGCATGTGCCAGACCGGCTTGCCGTCGGACAGGTTCACCGCGTTCATGCCGCCCGGGTGCTCGGTCAGGAAGTCCGCCAGCCCAAAGTAGGCCTGCTTGGCGTCATAGGCGCCGCCCCACTGGCCGCCCAGGCCGCTGCCCTCGCCGAACTTGAACTGCCACACCAGCTCGCCCCGCTTGTCCGGGTCCAGCGCGTACGCGATGGCCGACTTCTGCGGCAGGATGATCAGGTCGCGATGGCCGACCTTCACGACGGCCGGGGTTGCCGAGAAATCAAAGTCCGGCCCAAGCGTTTCCGGGCAGGCTGGATTGTCCGGGTTCTTCGCCTCGCAGCCCATGGCCCAGTTGTCGGCCGGCAGCAGCTGCTTGAACCACTTCACGGCGCCGCTGTGCTCGTCAAAGGCGACCACGGCGTTGGTCATCTTCTGCGCCGGGTCGGCGTAGGCGTTGCCGGTGGCGGCGTAGACCAGGTGGCGCTTGGCGTCGACCGATGGGGAGGACCAGATCGACCCGCCGGCGGGTCCGTACATCTGCACGCCGGTCTTGCTCACGCCGCGCGGCTTGGACTCATCGATGGTGTAGGTCTTCCACAGGACCTGGCCGGTGCTGGCATCCAGGGCCGAGAGGCTGCCGCGGAAGCTGCAGCAGCTGTAGCCGTCGCGCCCCCCGCGCCCTTCCTCGTTCAGCCCTTGCACGGGCACGAACACCCGGCCCGCGTGCACCGTCGGGGCACCGGTGATCGCCGCGGCCGGGTGCTCATCGACGCGTCGCGTCCAGAGGAGCACGCCGCTCTGCGCATCCACGGCATAGGCATTGGCACGGCCGTCGCCGAAGTACACCGCGTAGCCCTTCTTGCCCTTGGGGTCCTGGTACGGCCCGACCGAGAGGGCCGAGCGCACGCCGGCGGCCGCCTTGAAGCTCCAGTACGTGCAGCCGGTCTTGGGGTTCAGCGCGTGCACCTCGCTGTTCTCGCTGGCGACGAACAGCCGCCCGCCGGCCAGGGTGGGCTGCGCGCGGGCCGCGGAGACGTTGGCGTAGCCGAAGGCCCACTTGAGCTTCAGGCGCGGCAGGTCGGCGGCAGTAAGCCCGCCGGCGCCGGCCGGCTGGAAGCGGTTGCCCGCCACGCCGTTGCCGAAGCCGTTCCAGCTCGGGCCGTTGGCCGGGTCGCGCATCGGCTCCTCGACGCTGCAGCGGTTCACGACGACCACGGGGCCCAGGGCCAGGACCTTGGGGTCGATGCGCTTGCCGGTGGCGTACTCGGACACCAGGCGCTTCTGGGCATCGTTCAGGGTCGTGCCCTGCACCTGCATCTTGCCGTTCACCAGGGCGTTGTAGACGGCCTCGGCGGTGAAGCTCTTCAGCGTGTCGCGGGTGGGTGCCCGCTCGTTCGGCGAGCCCTTGGCACCGGGCTGCGCCTGGTGGCAGGCGGCGCAAAACGACGTGAAAATCGTGTCTTCTTCGGTTCCCTGGGCGGTCAGGCCCGCCGTCGAAAAACCGAGCATCAGCACGGCCGCTATGGCCGAAAACGTGGACTTCATCGGGCCCCCGGGGTCTTGTTCCAGTGATCCGCGCCGGGCGCGGGTGCCGTAATTATAGCCCCTGCGTACAGTACGCACGGCTGCATGAGGGGCGGGCCCTCACCATCCCCAAGCCCCCGATCGACGAGCCATGCGTCCAGATCCCGGTATGCAGCCTGCCCGCGTGGAAGCCGTTCAGACCTCCTGGGCACTGCCTTCACGCCGGAAGTGCAGGAGGCCTGGACCGAGGTCTACCGAGCGTTGCCTGCACACCTGAAGGTTGCGGCCACCGACGTATCGGTCGCGCGGCTGCGGGATCCGCAGGCCGCCTGAGCAGAGCGTACGCGATCCGCGCGAGGTGCCGCACGGCCGTGTCGCCAACGCACCGCCGCCGTCAGCGCGTGCCCATCGTCACGTCGCGCGCCCGGCTGGAGAGGCCCTCCTCCCAGCTGCTCCAGCCCGAGTTCATGCCGTAGGGCACGCGCTCCATGATGGCCTGGATCTGGTGGATCTCGCCCTTGCGGATCTGGAAGGCCTCGGCCAGTTCCCACGTCCAGGGCTGGCGCGGACCGGCCACGACATCGCGGCCAGTGGGCGTCTTGAACCTGCGCGTATCGCCGGCCGAGTGGTCGAAGAACACGTAGCTGAACACCAGGCCGCGCTCCGGGTCCACGGCCACGAAACGACGGTCGCGGATGCGCGAGACGAAGTACAGGAGTCCTGACTCGAACTGCTCGCGGCAGCTCCACTGGCCGGAGTAGCGGTCGGCGGTCTTCGGATCCGGCCGTGTCTCGCCCATGGGCGTGGGCACGTTGGTGGAGTTCATGCCGTTTTCGATTCGGTTGCAGTCCGGCGCGAAGGGATACTTGCCCTTGCCGTCGTTGCGCTCCAGGCCAGAGAAGTACTGGTTGGCGACCTTGACGAGTTCGGCACGCGACATGCGCTCGGCAGCGGGCACGCCCTGCGTCCACGCGTAGCCGATCTTGTCGAAGCCGTCGGCCGACTTCTCGTTACGCTGCAGGAACACCTCGGCCGCGATGATGCGCCGGTTCTTGACGGCCAGGTGCACGGCGATCACCGCCGGGATGTCGTCCTCTTTCACGCTGCCGAGGTAAGCCACCTGGCCGGCCTCCACATCCGTCACGAACATTCGGAACGTGCCCCGGGCTGTCAGCGTGCGCCACATGCCGTCGCCGAGATCCAGCTTCTGGCCATTCTCCGTGTACTTGAGGTCCTTGCCGAAGGGCACGCGCTGCGGATCGTGCGCGATCACGGCCTCCAGGAACTGCTCCACCAGGCCTTCCAGGCAGGCGCGGTCGCAAGGGACCGTGACTGCCGGCGGCGGGGCGCTGGCCGCGCCCTGCGGGCCCGGCTTGCCACAGGCGGCCAGGCACAGCAAGGCGAGCGAGCCGGCCAGTACGACCAGAGACTTTCCGAACATTGAAGCATCTCCCGATACGATGGCGCCAGCATACCGCCGCCGCCGCGCCAGGAGCCACTGACCGGTCTGAAGGGCAACACGGACGTGGTGGCGTTCCGCCGCGTACAGCGCGCCGGCGCCGGCGTAGGATGACCGCACCAGGGCCGTCAGCTGCTTTGACCTCTTCAAGATCGGCATCGGGCCCTCCAGTTCCCATACGGTGGGACCGATGCGCGCGGCGCGGCTGTTTGCGCTGCGTCTGGAGGAGTGCGTGCTGGGCGGTTCCCCCGCGCGGGCGGAGAACGCTGGGGCAAAAAACCTAGGGGCGTAACATGTTACGGGGTTCCCCCGCGCAGGCGGATAACGCAGCGGAGATCGGCATGGAGCATCACCTGGGGCTGACTTGTGGTCCGGTCGGCGGGCTGGTACAGATCCCCTGCATCGAGCGCAATGCGATCGCCGCGGTCAAGGCTATCAACGCTGCGCGCATGGCGCTGCGCGGCGATGGCACGCATGCGGTCTCGCTCGATAAGGTCATCAAGACCATGCGCGAGACCGGTGCCGACATGAAAACCAAGTACAAGGAAACCTCCCGGGGGGGGCCTTGCCGTCAACGTCATCGAGTGCTGAGTGGAGCCGTCATGAAACGCAATCATCCGCTGCTGCTGGCCGCCGCCCTGTGCCTGGCGCTGCCTTGGTTCCCGGCCGAGGCGGCCAAGCCCAAGCCCGCCTTCCCGGGGCAGAGCGAGGCGCCGGCGCCGCGCGAGGCCTCTGCCGCCCCGCAGGTGCAGCAGCTGGCGCGCGGGCTGGGCGCGGCCTGGAGCATCGCGTTCCTGCCGGATGGCGGCATCCTCATCACCGAGAACAACGGCACGATCCGCATCCTGCGTCCCGACGGGGTGGTCTCCGCGCCGCTGGACGGCGTGCCGGACGTGAAGGCGGTGGCCGCGCAGGGCCTGCACGACGTGCTGCTGGATCCGGACTTCGCGCACAACCGCACGCTGTACCTCTCCTACCTTGCGCCACCGCCGGGCGAGAAGCCGGGGACCTGGCCCAACGAGTACTGGTACCAGAAGGTCTGGGCGCAGAGCCTGGCGGAGCGCCGCCGCACGGACCTGGGCATGGAGGTCGTGGCGCGCGCGCGGCTGTTGCCGGACAACTCCGGCCTCACCGACGTGCAGGTGCTTACCGAGGGCGCCGAGCGGCGCATCGTGCTGGCACCGGACGGTACGCTGCTCATCACCGGAGCGGATCGCTTCCGCTTCTACGACTCGGACCTGGACGGCGTGGAGCATGACTTCACCGACAACCCGGACATCCGCCGCAACTTCTCCGGGCGGGTGCTGCGCATCAACCGCGACGGCAGCATCCCCGTGAACAACCCGTGGATGAACCGCCCAACCGTCGCGGCCAATACCTACGCGCATGGCCTGCGCGACCCGGAGGGCGCGGCGATCAACCCCAAGACCGGCGAGCTGTGGGTCACCGACCATGGCCCGCAGGGCGGCGATGAGATCAACATCATCCGCCCCGGCAAGGACTACGGCTGGCCGGACGTCTCCTATGGCGTGCAGTACGACGCCAACCGGACCGATGGTCGCAAGAACGTGCCGATTGGCAGCGGCAAGACCTCCCGCGCCGATGTCGAGGAGCCGGTGTACTACTGGAACGTGGACGTGGGTCCGTCGGGGATGATGTTCTACACCGGCGAGCAGTTCCCGGCCTGGAAGGGCAACCTGTTTGTCGGCGCGCTGGCCGGCCAGGCGCTGGTGCGCCTGGTGCTGGACGGCGACCACGTCGTCGCCGAGGAGCACTTGCTCAAGGACCTGAAGCGTCGCATCCGCGACGTGCGGCAGGGCCCCGACGGCGCTATCTACGTGCTGGCCGGCGATACCCTGCAGAAGCTCACGCCCAAGCCCTAGCCGCCTCTGCATCCGCTCGGCGGGGTCGGGCGTATCACCGGGACGCAACGGGCCTCGCGCGAGCGCGCCAGGCCCGGAGCGCGACATTCTGCCGCGACAAGGAACTGCCCATGACGACGTCCCGCTTCCCGCCCTGCCCGTTCCCGGCCGTCCCGGCCGTCCCGGCGCACCGCGCCTGCCTGCGGCGGCGCTGACCGTGGGTCACTACCTGATCGTGGGCGCCACCGGCGGCATTGGCAGCGCGACGGCGCGGCTGCTGGCCGCCGGCGGACACCGCCTCCACCTGGTGGCCCGCGATGCGGCGCGCCTGCAGGCCCTGGCCGGTGAACTCGGCGCCGGCTGCAGCGTTGCCGATGCCGCCGTACCGCAGGAGCTGGCGGGGCTCGCCGCGGCGGCCGGGCCAGTGCTGGATGGCCTGCTCTACGCGGTGGGGACGCTGGCGCTCAAGCCGCTGGCGCGGCTTGCGCCGGAGGACTGCCTCCAGGACTTCAGGTTAAACGCCCTGGGCGCCGCCCTCGCCGTGCAGGCTGCGCTGCCGGCGCTGAAGCAATCGCCGGGCGTAGCCTCCGTCGTGCTGTTCTCCAGTGTCGCGGTCCGCCAGGGATTTGCATCCCACGCCTCCATCGGCATGGCCAAGGGTGCCGTGGAGGGCCTGGTGACCTCCCTGGGCGCCGAGCTCGCCCCGAAGGTGCGCGTCAACGCGATCGCCCCGTCCCTCACCCGCACGCCGCTGGCGCGGGGGCTGCTGGCGAGCGAGCCGCTGGCGGCAGCCATCGCCGCCCTGCATCCCCTGCAGCGGCTGGGCGAGCCGGGCGACGTGGCGGAGCTGGCCGCCTTCCTGCTCGGGCCGCAGGCAGGCTGGATCACCGGCCAGGTGATCGGCGTCGACGGAGGTCGCTCCACGCTGCGCACGAAGGGCTAAAATCCCCGCCAACGACCCTGGCAGGACAGCGGGGCGAAGAAGAACAACCGGGGGATGGACATGCGCTCAACGACGCTGGCCCTGCGTGGGCTGACGATGGCTCTGTGGCTGATGGCGGGCGCCGCGGGCGCGCAGGCGCCGACCGTCAGTCCGGGCGGCCCGGCGGCCCCGTCGGACGCGAACCACCCGGGCAAGGCGCTCTACGACAAGAACTGCGCCACCTGCCACGACCATCCGCTGGAGACCAAGTCCGTGCCGTTCGCCAACCTGCGCGGCCTGCGGCACGGCACGATCTACTACGCGCTCACCCGCGGCAAGATGAAGCTTCAGGCCTCCACCCTGAACGAGAAGCAGATCACCACGCTGATCGACTACGTGGTCGGCCGGCAGATCACCGATGACCGCTGGATCGCCCGGATGAGCTGCCCGGCGGATCGACGCAAGGTGAACCTCGCGGTGCCGGCAAGCGTCGCCGGGTTCGGCTTCGATGAACGCAACACGCGCTCGCTGACCCGCGAGCAGGCAGGCCTTGCGACGGCCGACTTCAAGGACCTGGAGCTGGCCTGGGCGCTGGCCTTCCCGCAGGCGGGCACCATGCGCTCACAGCCCGCGGTCGTGGGCAACACGCTGTTCCTGCCCGTGGCCGACGACGCGCGCCTGTATGCGCTGGACGTCAGCCAGCCCACGCCCTGCATCCAGTGGGTCTACACCAGCGACGTGCCGCTGCGCTCCGGTGCAGGCTACGGCGAGCTGCCGGGCAGCAAGCGCAAGGTGCTGGTGTTCAATGACGTCGCCCAGCGCATCCACATGCTGGACGCCGCGACGGGCAAGCTGCTGTGGAAGACCAACGTCGGCTTCACCGACTACTCCAACACCACCGGTACGCCGGTGCTCTACGGCGACAAGGTGTTCGTGCCGATCAGCGCCTCCGAGATCAACATCGGCGGCGACCCGCGCCACCTGTGCTGCACGACGCACGGCGCGTTCACCGCGCTGGATGCGCGTACCGGCCGCAAGGTGTGGACGACGCACACGATGCAGGATGCCAAGCCGATCAAGGACCGCGGCGACGGGCAGTTCATGTGGGGCCCGTCCGGTGCGCCGATCTGGACCTCGCCGCTGCTGGATACCAAGCGCGGCCTGATCTACGTCGGCACCGGCGAGGCGACCTCGGCGCCCGCCGCGCCGACCACCGATGCGATCCTCGCGCTGGACATGAAGACCGGCAAGATCCGCTGGCAGCACCAGACGATCGCCAACGACATCTTCCTCACCGCCTGCATGCGCAACCCCGCGGGCCTGAACTGCCCGCACGAGGGCCAGCTGCTGGACCATGACTTCGGCGCGACGCTCGTGCTCGCCAAGCGCAAGGACGGGCGCGACATCCTGCTGGCCGGGCAGAAGTCCGGCACCTTGTGGGCGATGGATCCCGACGACAACGGCAAGACCGTGTGGAGCCACAGCTTCGGCAAGGGCTCGCCGCTGGGCGGCATCCACTGGGGCCTGGCCTGGGACGGCACGCGCGTCTTCACGCCGATCCACACGATGCCGGGACCGGACGGCATCGACCCGAACCAGAAGGCCGCGCTGCACGCGGTGGACGTGGACTCCGGCGAGGTGCTCTGGACCTACGAGCCGCAGCCGGACTGCGGCGGGGATCGCAAGCAGCGCGTGCCCAACTGCATGGCCACGGGCCTGACCGGCGCGCCCACGATCATCGATGGAGCGGTGGTGGAGGGCAGTGCCGACGGCATCCTGCGCGCCTTCGACCGGCAGAGTGGCGCGCTGCTGTTCAGCTACGACACGGCGCGGCCCTATGAGACGGTCAACGGCGTGTCGGGCCATGGCGGCGGCATCGACAACGCCTCGATCGTGGCGACCAACGGCTATGTGTTCGTGAATTCCGGCTACGGCATCATGGGCGGGGAGCGCGCCGGCAATGTGTTCCTGGCCTTCCGCCGCAAGGCGGCCCCGTGAGCATCGCGCTCCTGCGCCGCGCGCTGCTGGCGGTAGGCCTGGGGGCGGCGTGCGCAGGGGCCAGCGCGGCCGATGCACCGCGGTTCACCGCCGCCGGCGAGCTCAGGCGGCCGGCGGAATTTCGCGAGTGGGTGTTCCTGACCAGCGGGCTGGGGATGACCTACGGGCCGAACAAGCCGGCGCAAGGGGCCTCGGCACCCTTCAGCAACGTGTTCGTGACGCCCGCGGCCTACCGCGCATTCCTGCGCACGGGACACTGGCCCGACGGCACGCTGTTCCTGCTGGAGATCCGCGGCGCCGAGGAGAATGTCTCCATCAATAGCGGGGGCCGCACGCAGGGCGCGGTGGTGGCGATCGAGGCCGCGGTGAAGGACACCCGGCGCTACCCGGACGGCGGCTGGGCGTATTTCTCGTTCGACGGTCCGCAAGGACCCAAGGACTCCGCTGCCCCATTCCCCCGGGATGCCAGCTGCTACAGCTGCCACAGCCAGCACGGTGCCGTGGAGTGGACCTTCACGCAGTTCTACCCGACGCTGTTTGAAGTCGCCCGGCGGCTGGGCACCGTGCGGCCGGACTACGATCCGGCGCGCAAGGCCCAGTAGCGGCGCGTCGCCGGCGGGACGCCCCTGACGGTTAGGCGTCCGGCGCGTAGTGGCCCCAGAGGCTCTTGAAGGCGGCGTTGACGAAGGTGTCCGACGGCCCCCACTCGGCCTCGAATTCCTGCGCCGGCTTCGCGGCCACGACTTCCTCGGGGCCCTGGCCCTTGACCAGCAGCTTCACCAGTCGATCGAAGATCGTGAAGTACATGTCGCGATGGGTCTGCAGGTCCTTGCGCAGGAGCACCGGGCCATTGGCCGGCACGATGCGCGTCTGCTCGTTGGCCACTTTCAGCAGGCGGTCATAGGCGCCCACCAGGCCGCCGATCCAGCCCCCCGTCTGCCAGTCCATCACCGGCCAGCCCTGCGCGGAGACCACGCCGCCGGCGGCCAGGACATTGGCGTTGTGGAGGTAGACGAACAGATCCCCGTCGGTGTGCGCCTGACCCAGGTGGCCGTAGTCGAGCGTCTCGCCGCCAAACTCCAGCGACTCGCGCGTATAGAAGCTCTTGTTCGGCAGCGACTTGGCGGGCAGCGGACCGTAGCCCTTCGGCAGCCAGTCGGTGACGATCTTGCGCGTGAGCCACAGGCGCGTGTTCTCGTGCGCGATGATCCGCACGCCCTCCTTACCCAAGCGCTCGTTGGAGCCGGTCTGCTCCGGGTGCCAGTGCGAATTGAAAAGCGTGTGGATCTTGCGGGTACCGGTCTGCTTGAGCGCCAGGCTCAGAAGCTCCGAGGAACGGGCCGCAAGGCCACCGTCCACGAGCAGCAGCCCCTCGCTGCCACGCACCGCCAGCACGTTCGCGCCGGCGCCGCTGATGACCACGATACCGTCGGCCAGCGAGGTGGCGGCGAGTGCATCGGCCTTGGCCCAGGCCAGGCTCGGGATACCCGCGGCGGACCAGAGCGCTGCACCGGCGGCGGAGCCTGCGGCCAGCTTTATAAAGCCTCGACGGGAGTTTGGGTTCATTCGGGTACGTTCGCTGATAGCTTGGGAGTGGCGACACCCGGCCAGGCCGGCGTATTCGGATTTTCGACCTTCGCACCCAGCTGGCGCAGGACCGCCGCGGTATCGGTGCGCACCGGCGGCTTGTTCTGCAGGAATCCCACGCGGCTGCGGCCCATCGCGTAGTCCAGCGGCGTGAGGTTGTCGGCTTCCTGGGCGTCCAGGTCTGCGTGGCACTCGGCCAGGTACGCGAGCACCTTGTGCCAGCCGCGGAACGCCGCGGCGTGGGCCGCGCTGTACTTGCGGTGGTCACTCGCGTTCACGTTCGCGCCGGCATCCTTGAGCAGCTTCAAGGCCGCCACGGCCTGCTCCTCGGTCTTGAGCTTGCCGCGCGTGCCGGCCGCCGAGACGGCGGCGATGAACGGCGTGACCCCTTCCTCGTTGGGCAGGTCCACCAGCGCGCCCTTGGCCAGCAGCAGCGTGATCGACTCCACGTCGGCGGCCACGGCGGCGCGCATCAGGGGCGTGGCGCCGGTGATCAGCGCGCCATCGGCGCCGCGGTCGAACACGCCCTGGCGGTAGGGCGGTCGCAGCTTGAGCTGTGCGTTGGGGTTGGCGCCCTTGGCCAGCAGCAGCTTGACGATGTCCGTGCCCACGGCTTTATCGAGCGACGGCAGCTCGATGTGCGCCCCGGCGGGCAGGGTGGTCATGTCGACGGCGTTGAACAGCGCCGTGCGGCCCCAGAAGTCCCAGGCATTCACATCGGCGCCGGACTCGATCAGCAGCTGTGCCGTATCCCAGTGGCCGTTCATCAGGGTCAGTACCAGCGGCGTGGTCTCGTCAGGGTCTACCAGGTTGATGTCGGCCTTGCCCTTGAGCAGCTCACGCACGCAGTCCACACAGCCTTCACGCGCCGCGTACAGCAGCGGCGTGAAGCCGCCGCGGTTCATGTTCTTGGGCCGGCCCTCGGCAGTGACGCGCCGCTGCCAGTCGCGCACGACGCCCCGGGCATTCGGGTCTGCGTGCTTGGAAAGCAGGAAGTGCACCATCGCCGGCTGGCTCTGCGCCGCGGCCCAGATGAGCGCCGTCTGGCCGCCCCACTTCTCCCGTGCATCGATCCTGGCGCCGTGCTGCAGGAGCAACTGCGCGGCCTCGATGTTGCCGGTGCGGGCGACCGCCATGAGCGAGGTCTGGCCTTCGGCGTTCGGGGATTCCGGATCCGCGCCTGCCTTGAGCAGCAGCCTGAGGATCTCGGTGTCGCCGCGTCGTGCGGCCTCGCTCATGGGCGTGGCGCCGTAGCGGTTACCCGCCTGTACGTCCGCGCCGGCCTTGATGAGCTCGGCAGCGCGCGCCGCGTCGCCTTGGTAGGCAGCCCACAGCAGCGGCGTGGAGCCGTCGGCCTCGCGGGCGTTGACCTCAGCGGCGCTGGGCTGTGCGGTCGTGGCGGAAATCGACGGCTGGGTCATGAAAAGCGCCAAGCCGATCCCCAACGCGACGCGTGAGGCGCCGCGTTTGATTGCCCCTCGGGTACGCATTAGACCTCCGCGAACGTGCCGGTGCTGTTGCCAAGCGACTCAATCGGCAGGCCGGCGCGGTTGAGCAGCGTCAGCAGCAGATTGGCGTGCGGCGTGTCCTGCGGGTACCTCAGGTGCTGGCCACCCTTGATGCGGCCGTAGCCCTTGCCCATCACGACGTTCGGCAGCGGGTCGTTGTTGTGCAGGTCGCTGTTACTCATGTTCGAGCCGTACAGGATGATGGAGTGATCCAGCATCGTGCCGTCGCCATCCGGCGTGCTCGAGAGCTTCTTGATGAACTTGGCGAACACTTGCGTGTGGTAGTTCTGGATGCGCACGAGGCGCTCGATCTTGTCCGGGTCGTTCTGGTGGTGCGAGAGCGGATGGAACGCCTCGGTGATCGACAGGTTCGGATAGGTGCGCATGCTCACCTCCTTGGCCATCATCAGGCTGGAGACGCGCGTCATGTTCGCCTGCCAGGACAGGGCGATCATGTCGAAGAGCAGGTCCAGGTGCTGGCCGAAGTCCTCCGGCACGCCCTGCGGCGCATTCGGCAGGTCCATCTTGGCGCTCTCGCTGTGGGCGAGCTTCTGCACGCGGCTCTCCACTTCGCGGATGGAGTCCAGGTAATCGCTGACGCGGGCGCGATCGGCGGCGCCGATGCGACGCTGCAGGCGCGAGCCTTCGTCGCGCACGTAGTCCAGCAGGCTTCCGGTCTCATCCAGGATCTCGCGGCGCTCCTTGGTCGTGTCGCCCTGGCCGAACAGCTGGTAGAACACCTTGCGCGGGTTGTCCTCCATGGGCAGCGGCTGGGTCGGGGTGCGGAACGCCGTGGTGCTGCCGAAGCCGCAGCCGGTGGCGCCCTGCCCGCAGGTGGCGTTGCCACCCTCGCCGGTAAGCTCCATCGACGGCATCGGCGTGTCCCTGCCGAAGGCGCGCGCAGCCAGCTGGTCGGCGGTCACGCCCTTGTCGCCCTCGCGGCCCTTGATGCCGAAGCAGGAGAGCCAGGTGCCGGCCATGATGCCGTGCGGGTCGGAGCTCTCGCCGCCCTTGTTGCGCAGTCCGCTGACGATGGTCATGTGCGAGCGGAACTGGTCCAGCGGCTTCAGGATCGGGGAGGCCGTGTAGTCGCTGCCGGTCTGCTGCGGCGACCAGGCTTTCATGATGGCGCCGTGCGGGAAGTACACGAAGCCCATGCGGGGCGTCGGCTTGGCAGCCGTCTCCGCGAGCGCCGTGGACGCCGGGATCATGCTGTCCAGCAACGGCAGTGCGACCGAGACGCCCAGGCCCCGGAGCACGGTGCGGCGCGAGAGATGTTTCTTGGTGACGAACATAAGTTACCTACCGTTGCACAGCAGCTTGTTTGATCAGCGGTTGGGCCGGCGGCGTATCCGCAGGCATGCGCGCCTTCATGAAAGAGTCGCTCGAGACGATGTTCGTGATGAGCGTGGAGAAGCGATAGTTGTCGGTCGCCGAGCGACGCACGATGTCGCGCACGACCGGCATGTCGTAGGGCTCGATCACGCGGCCCAGGCCGTACATGAACAGCCGCTCTGTCACGTTCTGCACGAACTGTGTGGGGTTGTCGATGAGCGCCTTGCGCAGATCATCCGGTCCGCGGATGACCGTGCCGTCCGGCAAGGTGCCCAAGGTGTCGATCTCCGTGCGGGTGTAGCGGTCGATGTCGCGGCGCTTGCCGGTGGCATCGAAGCCTTCCAGCGCGAAGCCCAGCGGATCCATCGCCACGTGGCAGGAGTAGCACTGCGGTTTCTGGCGATGCCCTTCGAGCAGCTCGCGCACGGTGTGGGCCTTCTTCCCAGCCTCGTTTTCGCCCAGCGGGGTGACCGATGGCGGCGGGACCGGCGGCGGGCTACCCATCAATCTCTCCAGCACATAGTTGCCGCGCAGCACCGGCGAGGTGCGGTTGGGGTAAGAGCTGGCCTCCAGTACGCCCCCTTTGCCCAGCAAGCCCCAGCGCAGGGAGTCGGTCAGCTCCACCTTGCGGAACTGGTCGCCACGCACGTTGTTGATGCCGTACTGCAGGGCCAAGCGCTCGTTCAGGAAGCTGTAGCGGGAGCCGAGCAGTTCCAGCGCGCTCTGGTCACCACGAAAGATGCTGTCCATCCACAGCGCGAGTTCGGTCTGGAAGTCCTCGCGCAGGTCGCCGGCACCGCTTCCGTACGGGAACACCGACGGTTCCGGGGTCAGCTCGGCAAGCTTGGAGAGGTTCAGCCACTGGAAGCCGAAGTTGGTCGCGAGCGACTTGGCCTTGGGATCGGCCAGCATGCGCTTAACCTGGCGGTTGATCTCCGCCGTGTCGTGCAGCTTGCCGGCCTCCGCTGCGGCCAGCAGCGCTTCGTCCGGCACACTGCTCCACAGGAAGAAGGAAAGGCGCGAGGCGATCTGCAGGTCATCCAGCGCGTAGATCGTGCCCGGGGCGACCGGGGAAGCCGGTTGGTCGTCGCGGTAGAGGAAGTCCGGGTGCGCCAGCACGGCCGTCAATGCGCGGCGCACGCCGGCGTCGAAGTCCGAGTTCCTGCGGCCGGCCTCGTAGAACTTCATCAGCGGGGCCAAGTCCTCGTCGGTCACGGGCCGGCGGAAAGCGCGGTGCGCGGTGCGCGAGATAATCTGTCTGGCGCAGGCCTGCTCCTCGGAGGCCGCCTTCGGGTAGCAGCTGAAGATGAAGTCGCGGCTCGCCGTGCGGCTCACGCCCGTTGGGTTGTACGGACCACGGACCTCGAAGGAGGAGACGCGCAGCACGCGGTCCTGGCCGCCACCCGGAATCGCCATCTGCAGGCGATCCTCGGACTCGGCGAAGGTGCGGTGGCGGAACGCCACCACCAGTTTGTGCAGGCCGGCCTTGGCGTTAAAGCGGATGTTCTTCAGGCGCTTGTTGATCGCATCGACCGCAGGATCCTGCTTCTGGTCGATCGCCTTCATGTCCGCTTCGCCGCCGATCGTCGTTTCGTAGATCTGCTCACCGTCCAGCGTGACGATTAGCGTGTTCTCGAACTCCATGTTGTAGACCCACAGGGCCACGGCCATGTTGGCGATGTTGATCACGTACTCGCCGTCGGCCGGGAAGTTGTGGTCCGCCGCGATGCCGCCACGCGTGCCCAGCGGCAGGCCGTTCTCGTGGAAGAACTGGGTGCTGGGGTTCTTGGCGCGATAGGTCGTGCCGCCCGGCAGCGCGTCCTTGTTGCCCATCGCTTGCAGGACCACGGTGCGCGCTGCGGAGATGTACTGGTCGAGGAAAGAGGGCGTCACTTGCAGCGCCACGGCGATGTTGTCCAGGCCCTCGCGCGGCTCGTCACGCGGCAGGATGCTGGCCGGATCGATCTCGATGTTCAGCAGGTCGCGGACGGCGTTGGCGTATTCCTTGCGGTTCAGGCGATGCAGGCCGACGCGGCCCGGATTCGGATTGAGCCGGGCCGCCGCATCCAGGTTGCCTTCCATCCAGGAGACGAACGCGCGCGAGACCGCCTTGTCGGGAATCGGGTTGCCGCCCGGCGGCATCATCTGCCCGCGCAGCTTGCGGATGACTGTCTCCATCACACCGGCGTTCTGGGGGATTTCGCCCTCGCTCATCGTGTCGAAGGCGACGCCGCCGGCCCAGTCTTCGGCATTGTGGCACTTGGAGCAGTATTCGTTGAGGAAGGCCCAGGAGGGGGCGGTGCCCGTGGAGTGGGCGGCATTGGCCGCCGCGGTACCGCGGGCCGCCGAGCCGGCCACAGCGCTGGGTGCCGGCGCCGCGTCCTTCGCGTTATCGGCCCGCAGTGGGAGGGCGGCGGCGGTCAGCAACGCTGCCCCGCACAGACTCGCCAAAATGCGTCGACCCTTGAACATGACTGTGCCCCTGCCCCCGAAAGAAATGATCGTATGCCCGATAGCTATTGTCAGCCCATGCCCGCGCTAAACCCGCGGACCAGTGCCGGATCTCAACATTAAACCAATGTCCCGTACTCACCGGCTGACGTACTTAAAATCAATGACCTGCACTCCCAGGTTCCTCTATTGAAGACCCCATTTGGCGCGGGCAAGTTCCCCCCCCCGTTCTGGCGAGGCTTCGGGGTGGCCGGGTCCCCCGCTATCGCCAGTAGGGTATGGTTGCTCTCAGGACGACCCCGGGAACCCCACGCCATGACCTCTCGCCGCGCCTTTGCCGCCCTGCTCCTGCTGCTGGCCGCGCCCGTGTGGGCAGCGGAGGAGGGCGAGCCGGATATTCTGATGCTATTTGACCAGTTCGTCTCCGCCGGTGCTGCCGCCAGTCGCTGCGCGAGCCCCACGGATTATGTTGCGGTGCATTTTTTGTCTAATTTTCAATGGGTTTCGACCTATGCGACGCGCGAGATCAGCCGTCGTTCGCCGACGGCGAGCAACGAGGAGGTCGCGCAGGAGCTGGCGAGGCGCTCCAGGGCCGTCAAGGAGGAGACCCACGCGCTGGTGCAGGCCGAGGGCTGCGACAGCGACGCGGTGCGTCAACTGATCCAGCGATTCGTGGTCCAGGCCACGTGGAAGCGGGCCGAGACGTGAGGTCCCGCTGGGCACTCTGGCTGTTGCTGGCGCTGCCAGCGGCGGGCCTGTGGGCGCGCGAGCCGGTGGACCCGGCCGCCCAGGCCTTCCAGGCGCACCGCAGCCACGTCACGATGGTCGTAGAGGCTCAGGTTGTGCGCACGTTGCCAGATGATCGCGAAGGATCGCGGCATCAACGCTTCCTGATACGTACGCAGGCCGGAGTTACCCTGCTGGTTGCCCACAATATTGACCTGGCGCCGCGGATACCGGGCCTCCTGCCCGGCGAGCCGCTGACCCTGCGGGGCGAGTACCTCTGGAACCCCAAGGGTGGGCTGCTGCACTGGACGCACCAGGACCCCTCCGGCCGGCATGCCGGCGGCTACATCCTGCGCGGCAGCCACCGCTACGACTGAGCGCGGGGCCCCGGGGTATTTCCCGTTGCGCCGCGCTGCAGTTGTCCTGGCCTGCCGCGGATTGGGTACCCTTACGTCCATGAAACATCACAGTGAGCATCACCGCGTTGACCGCACGGCTTGGCTGCGGGCCGCGGTACTGGGCGCCAACGATGGCCTGATTTCCACGAGCAGCCTCATCGTGGGCGTCGCGGCGGCCCATGCCGATAGCGCCAGCATCCTGGTGGCCGGCCTGGCCGGGCTGGTGGGCGGCGCGTTGTCGATGGCTGCCGGCGAGTACGTATCCGTCAGCTCCCAGGCCGACAGCGAGACAGCGGACCTGGCGCGCGAACGCCGCGAGCTGAGCCTCTCGCCGGAAGCGGAACACCGCGAGCTGGCCGGCATCTACATCTCCCGCGGGCTCACCCCGGAGCTGGCGGACCAGGTGGCCACGCAGCTCTCCGCCCACGATGCGCTGGCGGCCCACGCCCGCGACGAGCTCGGCATTACCGACCTGACGCGCGCCCAGCCGCTGACCGCGGCGATCGCCTCCGCCGCTTCTTTCTCGCTGGGTGCGGTACTGCCGCTGATCGTGGCTCTCGTCGTGGTGGCCGAGCGGGTGACGGAGGTGATCTTCGCCAGCACGCTGGTGTTGCTGTTGGCGCTGGGAGCCCTGGCGGCACGGCTGGGCGGCGCACAGATGCTGCGCGGCGCGCTGCGCGTGGGCTTCTGGGGCCTCATCGCCATGGCGGCGACCGGACTCGCCGGGCACCTCTTCGGCGTGCGGGTCTAGGCTGGCGGATCCCCATGGCGGCGCTGCCTGATCTGGCCGCGTACCTGGCGCACCTGGGCTACCAGGGCGATGCGTTGCCAACGCGGGCAACGCTCGGCCAGCTGCACCGCTTGCATCCGCAGGCCATTGCGTTTGAAAACCTCTCGCCGCTGCTGGGGCAGGCGGTGCCCCTGGAACTGGGGGCACTGCAGCGCAAGCTCGTGGGCGGCGGGCGCGGTGGCTGGTGCTTCGAGCACAACCTGCTGCTGCGCGCGATGCTCCTGCAGCTGGGCTACGCCGTGACGGGCCTGGCCGCCCGCGTGCTATGGCAGCAGTCGCCGGAGGCGCTCACGCCCCGCAGCCACATGCTGCTGCTGGTGGAGCTGGGGGAGCGGCGCTACCTGGTCGACGTGGGTTTCGGCGGGCTGACGCTGACGGCGCCGCTGGAGCTGGTGGCGGACCGGGAGCAGGAGACGCCGCACGGCCGCTTCGTGCTGCGCGCCACCTCCGATGGCTACAGCCTGTGGTCGCTGCTGCCGCAGGGTTGGTGCGTGCTGTACCGCTTTGACCTGCAGCCGCAGCTGCCCGCCGACTACGAGTTCGCCAACTGGTACCTGGCGACGCATCCGGCGTCGCTGTTCGTGAACACGCTGTGGGCGGCGCGCGTCGCGGCCGACGGCAGGCATGCGCTGCTGGATGCGCGCTACAGCTTCCACGCCGCCGACGGGCAAACCCATACGCGGCAACTGGACACGGTGCAGGAACTGCGCGAGGTGCTGCGCGAGCAATTCAAAGTGGTGGCGCCGGCGGGCGCAGACGTGGATGCGCGGCTCCTGCATCTGCTGCAGAATTGAGGCTTCAGTCCCCGCCTTGATGCTTAGCAGCGAGACGCCCGTGTCAGAGCAGTACCCCGCCGTTCCCCCCTCCACGCCGGACCACGACCAGGACCGCCGGCGTTTCCTGGGCGGTGCGGCGCTGCTGGCCGGCGCAACAGGGTTGCTGGGCGCCGCGCCGCGCGCGCGGGCCGCGGCGGACGGCCGGCCCGCCCCGCTGCGCGACGTCGCGGGGAAGCTGGCCTTCATCACCGGCGGCTCCAGCGGCATCGGGCTTGGCATGGCGCGGGCGTTCTCCGCCGCCGGCATGAGCGTGGTCATCGCCTATATCCAGGACGAGCAGCTGCCACAGGCCCTGCAGTTCTTCCGCGATCCCAACCCCGGTGTGCACGCGGTCAAGCTCGACGTCACCGACCGGGACGCCTGGGCGCGGGTCGCCGATGAGGTGACCAAGAAGTACGGCCCGGTGCACCTGCTGTGCAACAACGCCGGCGTCGGCATCCAGACCAGCCTCGCGCGCGCCAGCTACAAGGACTGGGACTGGGGCATGGGCGTGAACCTCAATGGCGTCTTCAACGGCATCCATACCTTCCTGCCCCGCATGCTGGAGCACGGGCAGGGCGGCCACGTGGTCACGACCTCCTCCATGAGCGGGCTGCTCCCGGTCGGCCGAACCAGTCTCTACACGACCGCCAAGTTCGCGGTGGTCGGCATGATGGAGTCGCTGCGCGCGGAAATGGAGAACGAGGACATCGGCGTCTCCGTCTATTGCCCCGGACTCGTGCACACCAACATCTACCAGACCGAGCGCAACCGCCCGGCGGAGTTTGCCAACGAGAAGTCCGCGCAGGACGCCAAGGGCGCCGCGGCCGGCGAGGCGATGCTGCGCGATCGCATCCTGCCGGCCGGCATGGACCCGCTGGAGGCCGGGCAGCGAGTGCTGCGCGGCGTGCGCAACAACGACCTGTTCATCCTCTCCCACCCGGAGTTCCGCGAGGGCTTGCAGGAGCGTTTCGAGGCGATCCTGGCCTCCGTGCCGGAGGGCGAGGTGCCGCCCGCCACCCGCCTGGCGGCCGAGCAGGTCACCATGCGCAACCCGTTGTACGCGCGCGAACGCGACCGGCTGCTCCAGGCCCGCAAGCGGTAAGCTGGCCGCCATGTCACGGCCTCTGGCCCCTCCTTGCGTCGGCGAGCTGCAGCTGGCCAAGGTGCTGCACGCGCTGTCGGACCCGGTGCGCCTGGGTATCGTGGCGGAGCTGAAGCGAGCCGGCTATGCACTCAACTGCACGCAGACTGCGGCGCGCCTGGCGCTCACGATGCCCAAGTCCACCTGCTCGCAGCACTACCGGGTGCTGCGCGAGGCCGGCACGATCGCCTGCGAGCGGCGCGGCGTCGACCTGCACAGCCACCTGCGCAGCGCCGACCGGGAGGAGCGCTTCCCGGGGCTGCTGGCCTCGGTCCTGCAGGCCGTGTGCCGAGAAGCGCCGCCAGGCTGAACCCACGAACCCCTTGTACGGAGACCCGCCATGAATGCACCCGCCCGTCCCCCGTTGCCGCCGTTTGATGCCGCGAGCGCCGCCCAGAAGGCGCGCATGGCCGAGGATGCGTGGAACTCGCGCGATCCGCAGCGCGTGGCACTGGCCTATACCGAGGACAGTGACTGGCGCAATCGCTCGGAATTCTTCCGCGGCCGCGAGGCCATCGCGGCGTTCCTCGCGCGCAAGTGGGCGCGGGAGCAGGAGTACCGGCTCGTCAAGGAGGTCTGGGCCTGGCAGGCGGACCGCATCGCCGTGCGCTTTGCGTACGAGTGGCACGACGAGGCTGGCAACTGGTTTCGCAGCTACGGCAACGAGAACTGGGAGTTCGATGCGGCCGGCCTCATGCGCAAGCGCTACGCCAGCATCAACGACCTGCCGATCAGCGCGGCGGAGCGGAAATTTCTCTGGCCTTTGGGGCGCCGCCCGGACGATCATCCCGGTCTTTCAGCCCTGGGCCTCTAGGAAGCACGTATTTTGACCGAAGCCGCCGTACTCATCCGCCTGCACGTGAAGTCCGAGTTTGCCGAGGCGTTCCGCGCCCACACGTTGGAGCTGGTGCGCGCCGCGCGCAACGAGCCGGGTTGCAACTCGATCCAGGTGCTGTGCAAGCAGGAAGATCCGACGCAGCTGGTGCTGCTGGAGAACTGGGCGGACCGGGAGTACTACCTGAGCGAGGCGCACCAGCAGTCGACGCACATGCAGGACTACTTCGAGGCAACCAAGCTCATGATCGCCGACGTGGGCGTGGAGATGTTCGCCCCCGTGAGCGAGGGGGCGCCCGGCCGGGTACACGACGATGCCACATGAGGCCCTGCACCACGAGGCGACGCCGCCGGTAGCGCTGCGCGTTGCGACGGCCGCCGATGCCGCGCAGCTCGCGCTGGTCGGGCAGGCGACATTCCTTGAGACCTACGCGGGGATCCTGGGCGCGGAGGACATCGTGGCGCACTGCGCGAGCCAGCATGCCGAGGCGGTGTACGCGCAGTGGCTCGCCGACGATCACACCCGCATCTGGCTGGCGCAGGCCAGCCCCGGTTCCGCGCCGGTCGGCTACCTGGTGCTCGCTGCGGCGGGCGTGCCGGTGAGCGACCCGCGGCCCACGGACCTGGAGATCAAGCGCATCTACCTCCTGCACCGTTTCCAGCACCAGGGCGCGGGGCGCCGGATGATGGATGCCGCGCAGCGACACGCGCGCGCCAGTGGCTGCGAGCGCCTGCTGCTGGGCGTGTACTCGCGCAACCACCTTGCCCTGGCCTTCTACGAACGGCTCGGGTTCCGGCGCGTCGGCGAGCGCACGTTCCGCGTCGGCAACAGCGATTACTTCGACTACCTCCTGGGGCTCGATATTTGAGCGCCACCTCCGGCACCCCGGTCGTTCGCGCCATCACGCCCCAGCAGGTGCGGACGCTCCGGCATGCGGTGCTGCGGCCGTTCGAGCCGCCGGAGAAGATCGTGTACCACGGCGATGAGGCGGCGGACACGCTGCATGCCGGCGCCTTCCTCGACGAGCGGCTCGTGGGCATCGCCTCGGTCTGCCGCGAACCGATGCCGCAGGGGCGGGAGCCTGAGGGCTGGCGCCTGCGCGGCATGGCGACGCTGCCGGAGGTGCGGGGCCGGGGCTTCGGGCGCGCGCTGCTGGAGGCCTGCTTTGCGCACATCAGCGCGCACGGTGGCCAACTGCTGTGGTGCAACGCCCGCGTCGTCGCGCTGGGTTTCTACGCGCACCTGGGCTTCGTCGCCGAGGGTGAGCAGTTCGAGATCGTGCCGATCGGCCCCCACTTCGTCATGACGCGCCGGCTGTGAGCGGCCTTCGCCTCGTGCGCGTCGAGCAGGCGGCAGCGCTCATGCAGCTGGCCCTGCGCTCCCGGGCGCAGGGGGGGCTACCCCCCGCAGGCCCTTGCGGACTGCACGGCGGAACTCACGGTGCAGCCATCGCCGATCCGCTCCGGGATGCGCTTCATCACGGTGAGGGAACGGGACGGGCAGCTCGCCGGCTTTCATGCCCTGCGGCCCGCGCCGGACGGGGATCTGGAGCTCCTGAGCCTCTTCGTGGACCCGCCGGACATCGGGCAGGGCCGCGGCCCGCCCCGCTCGTCCAGGCCGTGGGCAGGGTCCGGCGCCTGGGGGGCCGGCGGCTTCGGGGAGCCTTCCCGGGTGCGCCATCCCTTTGTATGAAATACCTTTTAAGGCCGATCCCCCACGCGAGATCCCGCACATTTTTAACCCCCGGTAATGTGCTAGCGTTTCCGGCCTATGCCTTCCTCCCGTGACACCCCGTCCGCTGCCTCCGAGGCGGTTGAGCAGCCCCTAAGCGTCGTGATCCTGGCCGCGGGCCAGGGCAAGCGCATGCGATCGGACCTGCCGAAGGTCCTGCAGCCGTTGGCCGGCCGGCCGCTGCTGCAGCACGTGATCGACACCGCCCGCCAGCTCTCCCCCGCCGCGATCCACGTGGTCTACGGGCATGGCGGCGAGCAGGTGCAGGCCGCGATGCGCCATGAGGCGCTGGGCTGGGCACTGCAGGCGGAGCAGAAGGGCACCGGCCATGCGCTTGCCCAGGCTATGCCGGCCATTCCCGATGGTCACCTGGTGCTGGTGCTTTACGGCGACGTGCCGCTGGTGCGCGCCGAGACGCTGGCGGAACTGGTGAGGCTGGCGGGCCGTGCGCCACTGGCCTTGCTCACGGTGGTGCTGGAGGACCCGACGGGCTATGGCCGCATCCTGCGGGACGCGGCCGGCAGCGTGCGGGCGATCGTCGAGCAGAAGGACGCGAGTCCCGAGCAGCGTGCCGTGCGCGAGGGTAATACCGGCGTGATGGCAATGTCCGCAGGGCTGCTGCGCGGGTACCTCGCCGGGCTGCGCAGCGACAACGCGCAGGGCGAGTACTACCTGACGGACGTCGTCGGCATGGCGGTGGAGTCGGGCCTGGCCGTGGCGCCGCTGGTGGCCGCGACCGAGAGCGAGGTGCTGGGCGTCAACGACAAACTGCAGCTGGCACAGCTGGAAGGCGTGCACCGGCGCCACTGCGCCGAGGCGGCGATGCGCGCTGGCGCGACGCTGGTGGATCCCGCGCGGTTCGACCAGCGCGGTGAGCTGATCCTCGGGCGGGACGTCTTCATCGATGTGAACGTGGTCTTCGAGGGTCGCGTCACCCTGGGCGACCGCGTGCGCGTGGGTCCCCATTGCGTGCTGCGCAATGCGAGCGTCGGCGCCGACACCCAGATCCACAGCCACTGCGTGCTGGATTCCGCCGAGGTCGGCCGGGATTGCCAGTTGGGGCCGTTTGCGCGGCTGCGCCCCGGCGCCTTGCTGGGCACCGAGGTGCACATCGGCAACTTCGTAGAGATCAAGAACAGCGAGTTGGGCGAGGGCTCCAAGGCCAACCACCTCACCTACCTCGGCGACGCCACGGTAGGCGCCGGGGTCAACGTGGGCGCGGGGTCGATCACCTGCAACTACGACGGCGCCAACAAGCATCGCACGGTGATCGAGGACGGCGCCTTCATCGGCTCCGGTTCCATGCTGGTGGCGCCGGTTACGATCGGGGCAGGGGCCACGACCGGGGCGGGCTCGACCCTGACCAAGGACGCCCCGGCGGGGAAGCTCACCCTCTCTCGAGCCAAGCAACTGACTATCGACGGCTGGCAACGGCCGGCCAAGAGCCCTTCCCGTAAGCCGGGTTGAGCGCAGTTTGGAATTCACGGCCGGGACGCACTCCCGGCGGAGATCTGAAAGCACATGTGTGGAATCGTAGGCGCCGTAGCAGATCGCGATATTGTCCCCGTACTCATGGAGGGACTTCGCCGGCTGGAGTACCGGGGTTACGACTCCGCGGGCATCGCCGTGCTGGCGGCCGACCACAAGCTCGAACGACTGCGCACCGTGGGCAAGGTCAAGATGCTGCAGGAGGCGCTGCGGGAGCATCCGACCTCCGGCAAGGTCGGCATTGCCCACACGCGCTGGGCCACGCACGGCGTGCCGAGCGAGCGCAACGCCCACCCGCACATCTCGCGCGACAGCCTGGCGATCGTCCACAACGGCATCATCGAGAACCACGAGGAGCTGCGCAACGAGCTCAAGGCCCTCGGCTACCAGTTCACCTCGGAGACCGACACCGAAGTCATCGCCCACCGCATCCACTTCCACATACAGACGCTGGGCGAGCTGTTCCTAGCCGTGCGCGCGACCGTGGCGGAGCTGGAGGGCGCCTACGCGCTGGCCGTGCTCAGCGAGCAGGACCCGGAGCGCCTGATCCTGGCGCGCATGGGCTGCCCTGTGGTCATCGGCCTGGGCGAGGACGGCCACTACGTGGCCTCCGACGTGGCGGCGCTGCTGCCGGTAACGCGGCGCTTCATGTTCCTGGAGGAAGGGGACATCGCGGAGATCCGCCGGACCAGCCTTCGGATCCTGGACGTGGAAGGCAACGTCGCCGAACGCGCCATCAAGGAGAGCGAGCTGTCGGCCGATGCGGCCGAGAAGGGCCAGTACGCCCACTACATGCTCAAGGAAATCCATGAGCAGCCCCGTGCCGTGGCCAACACGCTGCAGGAACGCGTGGCCAATGGCCGCCTGCTGGAAGCCGCCTTCGGCCCCAAGGCCGAGCAGATCTTCCCCAACATCGAGCATGTGCGCATCGTGGCCTGCGGCACGAGCTACCACGCCGGCATCGTGGCCCAGTACTTCATCGAGCAGATCTGCCACCTGCCTTGCCAGATCGAGATCGCCAGCGAGTACCGCTACCGCAACTCGGTGGTGCCGAAAAACTCCCTCTTCGTGACCATCTCGCAGTCGGGCGAGACGGCCGATACGCTGGCCGCGCTGCGCCTGGCCAAGGCCAGCGGCTATCTGGCGACGCTGGCGATCTGCAACTCGCCGGAAAGCTCGCTCGTGCGCGAATCGGACCTGGTGATGCTGACGCGCGCCGGCCCGGAGATCGGCGTGGCCTCCACCAAGGCCTTCACGACGCAGATCACTGCGCTCTGCTTGCTGGTGATCGCGCTCGCCAAGCGGCACGGCGCCGATGCCGAGCGCGAGCGCAGCCTGGTGACGCGCCTGATCGAGCTGCCGGGCCTCATCGAGAAAACCCTGGCGCTGGACCCGGTCATCCACAAGCTGGCGCTGCGTTTCGTGGAAAAGCGCCACGCGCTGTTCCTGGGCCGTGGCGCGCTGTACCCCATCGCGATGGAAGGTGCGCTGAAGCTGAAGGAGATCTCCTACATCCATGCCGAGGCCTACGCGGCGGGCGAGCTCAAGCACGGTCCGCTGGCGCTGGTGGACGACGACATGCCGGTCATCGCGGTCGCGCCGAACAACGACCTGCTGGAGAAGCTCAAGAGCAATCTCATGGAGGTTCGCGCGCGCGGCGGCGAGCTCTACGTGTTTGCGGATCCGGAGGCGGGCATCGAGCCCAGCGAAGGCGTGCACGTGATCACGATGCCGCGCCATGTCAGCTACTTCCAGGCGCCGGTCATCTACACGTTGCCGCTGCAACTGCTGGCCTATCACGTCGCCATCCTGCGCGGTACGGACGTCGACCAGCCGCGCAACCTGGCCAAGAGCGTGACGGTGGAATAGTTTCGCCGGGGGGTGCCTCGACGCATCCCCCGCCTCCGAGCAATCGCGGCGTTGGTCACGAGAAACGTTGCCGGGGTCGCAAGACAATGGGAAAGGGGCGCTTGGCGTTCGCCCTGTCCGCCGCGGCCCGCATGGCCTGTGCAGATGACCTCTGCGTCGTGAATCCCTCTTCCAAGGCCGAGGCCGAGCAGGGGAAGGTGGCCTTGGATTCCCACTGCGCCTTCTGCCACCCGTACAGCTTGGCCGGGCGCATCCCCGGCAACTCCAAGAACGAGTCGCCGGAGTACAGCCTGCGGTCCGAGAGCGACCTGCGGTTCCTGGACGGCGGCGGGGGCCTGGTGCCGCCGCTGGTAGGCGAGAAGTTCTTCAGCAAGCAGAAGGGCAAGACGCTGGCGGAATTCACCGCCTTCGTCAGCGGCGCCGCCAACACCTTCCCGACCAAGAACATGGTCGTGCCGCCGTCGTATCTGCAAGTCGCTGCATACGTCCTCTACCGCAATTGCGGCAAGATGTAGCAAACCTGTAACGCCGGGGCGGTGTGTAGCACCGCCCCAGCATCCTTCAGCGATAGCGCACCGCCCGTCATTCCATCGTGACGTCGCGCGCGGCGTCCGACATGCCCTGCGACCAGGTGCTCCAGCCGGAGTTCATGCCGTAGGGGGCGCGTTGCAGGAACGCCTCGATCTTTCGAATTTGGCCTTTCTCGATCTTGAACAATTCGCCGAGTTGCCAGGTCCACGGCTGCACGGGGCCAGACGTTACGGTGCGACCATCCGGAGCCTTGAATGTACGCGAGGCGCCGCCGGAGTGGTCGAAGAACCCGAACGCGAAGACGATGCCGCGCTCCTGGTCGACGGCGACGAAGCGCCGGTCGCGGATCCGGTTCACGAAGTGCAGCAGCCCCGACTTGAACTGCTCCAGGCAGCTCCACTGGCCGGAGTAGGTCATGGAGGTCTTGGGATCAGGCCGCGTCTGGCCGGCAGGGGTGGGTGCGTTGGTCGCCTGCATGCCGTTCTCGAGGCGGTTGCAGTCCTCCGCGAATGGATAGTCGCCCTTGCCGTCGTTCTGCTGCATGCCGGAGAAGTACTTGTTGGCTGTGCTGATGAGATCGGCACGCGACATCCGCTCCGCCGCGGGGACCGACTCCAGGTACACCGGATGCGGCTTGGCCAAGGCGTTCACCCGCGCCGCCGCCTTCTCGTCGCGCACGAGGATCTGCTCGATCTCCGTGATCTGCTGGCCCTTGACCTTCAGGCGCAGCGCGATCAGCCCGGGGGTTCCCTGGTTCGGATCGCGATTGTCCTCCTCGATCGTGGCCAGCACGGCGACCTGGCCTGCCGGGACATCGGTAACGAACAGGCGGTAGGGACCCTTGGCGCGCAGCGTGTTCCACAGCCCATCGCCGATGAGCAGTTGCTGGCCGTCCTCCGTGAAACGCACTCCGGTGGCCAACGGCACCTTGTCGGGGCGCTTGGCCACGACGGCATCCAGATAGTGCTCCACGAAGCCCTCGAGGCAGGCGCGGTTGCAGGTGCTCTCGGCGGCAGCTGCCGTGGCCGATGCGGCCAGGAGCACCAGCGCGGCGGCACAGTTGAGCGTGGAGTTCTTCACGACATCCCCTTGTTCTTGTTGTTGAGGCAGCGGAGTGTTCTCCAGATCCCGGCCCGTGCGCAATGGCCGCGGCCGGACCGTGCAGAGTCCGCCACGCCGCGCGCTGGGGTGGGCGCAGCGGTGAGGGGGAAGGGGAGGCGCCGGCTGCGGACGCCTTGCGGCCTTGCCCGGCCGCGGGCCGCGTTCAGGTCCGGGAGGGCGGGCCAGCGGTCCCGGTACCTTGACAGCTGTAGCAGCTGACGGCCTGCATCATGCCGTCGCCGGGACAGGTGGCGCAGCCACGCCCACAGCACAGCGACATCACGATGGAGCCCACGCCATTGCAGGCGGTACAGGCGACCGGGGTGACGGGAATATCGCCGGGGGCGTGGGGCTCGGACAACGGACTTCCTGCCGGGGCGGGGTGACGGGGTGAAGCAGCCAGCGCGACGCGGTGCGCCCGTGCCCCGCGTCGACGGGGTGGATTGTCCGAAAACCGCCTACCGGACGCCAGTGTCTGGCGCCTCCCGTCCGAAACGACCGCGCGGCCGTGCCCGTGGACCCCGCCCGCCCGGACGACAGCAGCTCAGGTCGAGTAGGCCCGCGAGGTGGTGGCGCCACCGTGCCCGGTCCAGTCGGTATGGAAGAATTCGCCGCGCCGCCGGTCCACGCGCTCATACAGGTGGGCGCCGAAGTAGTCGCGCTGCGCTTGCAGCAAGTTGGCCGGCAGTCATGCTGACCGGTAGCCGTCCCAGTACGCCAGGGCCGAGGAGCGGCAGGGCGTTGCGATGCCCGCCCCGACAGCGGCCATGACGACGCGGCGCCAGGCAGCCTGCCGGCTGCTGACCGCATCCCGGAAGAAACGATCCCGCAGCAGGTTGACCGGGGCAGCCTCCCGGTCAAAGGCTTTCTTGATCTCGCCGAGGAACGCGGAGCGGATGATGCAGCCTCCGCGCCAGGTGAGCGCGATGCCACCGAAATTGAGGGTCCAGTGGTGGCTCGTCGCGGCAGCCCGCAGCAGTTGGTAGCCCTGCGCGTAGCTCACGATCTTGGCGGCGTAGTCGACCTGCTGGATCAACGCGATCGGCGCCGCGTCGACGTCGGAGGCCGTTATCCGCATCAGCCTGATGTTGCGGGCATTCAGGACCTGTCGCCAGAGGAGCACGAGGCCGGCCTTGATCTCCGCGAAGACGGGCTCCTCTTAACCCGGTTTGATGCGACCTTCGAAGATGGCGGTGCGTGTGATCACATAAATCGCTCCTTGGTAGCCCGGTGCAGTTTGACGACCTTGGAACGATCGCCTGGCTGTTGCAGGGCGGCCGCGGCCTGCGAGGGGCGGTAAGTGCCCGACAGGATGCCCGTGACATCGATCGTGCCGGCAAGCCTCAGGTCCACGGCCTGGCAGAATTCCCCGTTCGCGCGGGCACGGGTTGCGCTCAACCCCTGAAGCGTTTTAGGTTACCGATAACACTTGTGTCGACAGACCGGCCGGTTAAAAAGGGCCTCGAGCCATCCCGTTGCCGAAAAAATAACAACCGAGGGGACACCATGAAGATCCTGCGTCACGCCCTTTCCGCCGCCGTGGCGCTGCTCGTGTTGGGCGGCCTGCCACGGGCAAGCACCGCCCAGGTCGTGTCCGCCGCGCAGGCTGGCCTCTCTGCCGAACGCCTGGTCCGCATCAACCAGTTCGTGGATCGCGCGATGGTGGCGGGGGAAATCTCCGGGGCGGTCACGCTGGTTGCCCGCGACGGCCGAATCGTGCACCTGCAGGCGCAGGGCATGAGCGATCTGGCCAGCCGTGCGCCCATGCAGAAGGACAGCATTTTCCGCATTGCCTCGATGTCCAAGCCGATCACCGCCACGGCGGTGCTGATGCTGGTGGAGGAGGGCAAGATCCGCTTGGAGGATCCGATCAGCCAATTCATTCCCGCCTACAGGGACGTCAAAGTCGCCGTGCCGCGCAGTCTCCCGCCTGGCTCGCAACCGGGCACGAGCCCCTACTACACGGTGCCCGTGGATCGACCCCTCACGGTGCTTGATGTGCTGACGCACACCGGTGGTTTGGTGTCCGGACCCATCAGCACTGCCGCGGCGCGCGACATCATGGAGAAGCGCCCGGAGCTGGGCGTCCGGGCAACCGAGGAGCTCGCCAGCGTTCCGCTGGAGTTCCAGCCCGGGACGCGCTGGGCCTACAGTGGCCTGGCGGGCTTTGACCTGCTGAGCCGGATCGTAGAGATTGCCTCCGGCCAGCGCTATGGGGATTTCCTCAAGGCACGTCTGTTCGGGCCGCTCGGCATGAGGGACACGTTCTTCTGGCCTACCGATGCGCAGCGCGCGCGCCTGGTCACCAACTACACGATGACGGAGAAGGGCATCGCGCCGGCGGCGGAGACGCGGATGCTCTCCACGCCGGTTCTGGATTCCGGCGCCGGTGGCCTTATGAGTACCGCGGAGTCCTACGCGCGCTTTGCGATGATGCTCGCTAATGGCGGCGAGCTGAACGGCGTGCGGATACTCAGCCCCGCAAGCGTGGCGCTCCTGGGTGCGCGCGTGATTCCGGAGACGCTTCCCGGTCGGCAGCCCGGCGAGGGCTATGGCCTGGGCGTGCGCACGGTAACCGACCCTGCCGCACGCCACACGCTACTCACAAAGGGCAGCTACGGCTGGAGCGGCGCCTACGGCACGCATTTCTGGGTCGACCCCGAGAAGAAGCTGATCGCGATCCTGATGGTCCAGACGCCGGGTATGCAGCGCACGGCGGATTTCGAAACGGCAGTCATGCAGGCGCTGATGAAGTAGGCATCAGGCCTTATGCGTCGCCGGTACGGCCTGCAGGTCATAGGTACCGGCCATCGTGACGGTGACTTGGGCGAACTCGCCGGGGCGCAGGCCCTTGGCGTTCTGCACGTTCACCACGCCATCGATCTCCGGCGCGTCGCCCGCGGTGCGCGCGACGGCAGTGTCGCCGTCGACGCGATCCACCAGGACCTGAAGCGTCTGGCCCACCTGGCCGGCCAGCCGTTCCTCGCTGATCTGCATGGCGCGCTCCATGAACGCCTCGTAGCGCTCCTCCATGACCGCGGCGGGCACGGCACCGGCGATGGCATTGGCGGTGGCGCCCTCCACCGGGGAGTACTTGAAGCAGCCGACGCGGTCTAGCTGCGCCTCCTCAAGCCACTCCAGCAGTTCCTCGAACTCCTCCTGCGTCTCCCCGGGGAAGCCGACGATGAAGCTGGAGCGCAGGGTGAGGCCCGGCACCTGCCGGCGCCAGGCGTGGATGCGCTCCAGCGTGTCCTCGGCATGCGCGGGGCGCTTCATGCGCTTCAGCACGCTGGGGCTCGCGTGCTGGAAGGGGATGTCCAGGTAGGGCAGGATCTTGCCCTCGGCCATCAGCGGCATCACGTCGTCCACGTGCGGGTAGGGGTATACGTAGTGCATGCGCACCCAGACGCCCAGGGTGCCCAGTGCGCGCGCCAGGTCCAGGAACCGCGTTTCGTACTCCACGCCCCGGAAGCTGCCCTTGCGATAACGCAGATCCACGCCGTAGGCGCTGGTATCCTGCGAAATAACGAGCAGCTCGCGCACACCGGAGGCCACCAGCCGCTCGGCTTCGCCCATCACGTCATCGATGGGTCGGGAGTCGAGCCGGCCGCGTAGCGACGGGATGATGCAGAAGCTGCACTTGTTGTTGCAGCCTTCGGAAATCTTCAGGTAGGCGTAGTGACGCGGCGTCAGGCGAATGCCCTGTGCGGGTACCAGATCCAGGTAGGGATCGTGGGGCCGCGGCAGGTGCTGCTCCACGGAGCGCACGACCTGCTCGGTCGCATGCGGACCGGTGACACCCAGCACGCGCGGATGGCGTTCGCGGATGCGCTCGGGATTGGCGCCCAGGCAGCCGGTCACGATGACACGGCCGTTGGCGTCGAGCGCCTCGCCGATGGCATCGAGGGACTCATCGATCGCCGAATCGATGAAGCCGCAGGTGTTGACGACCACCAGGTCAGCCGAGTCATAGCTCGGCGCGATTTCGTAGCCGCGGATACGCAGCTGCGTGAGGATGCGTTCGGAGTCGACCAGTGCCTTGGGGCAGCCCAGGCTGACGAATCCGACGCGAGGTGTTTTGACTGACATGGGGCCTACCGGATTTGGCGGGCGGCAATGTTACCCACAATTGGACGGAATGGGATCGTGGCTGAAAAAGAGCGTTTCGACCGGGACTACTACCAGCGTTTTTACTTCAATTCCCGCACTGCGGTAACCAGCCGGGCGGAAATGAATGCCCGCGGTCGCCTGATCGCCGGGTTCGTGGACCATATCGGCCAGCCGGTGAGCCGCATCCTGGACGCCGGCTGCGGCGTGGGTCTGCTGCGGGCCCCCCTGAGGCGGGCCTGGCCGAAGGCCGAGTACGTGGGGCTGGAGGTCAGCGAGTACCTGTGCAAGCGCTACGGCTGGCGCCACGGCGGCATCCAGGACCTGCAGTCGCGGGAGAAGTTCGACGTCGTGATCTGCTACGACGTGATGCAGTACCTGAAGCCCGCCGAGGCCCAGCGGGCCTTCGACAACCTCGCGCGGGTCTGCCGCGGCGTGCTGTATTTCGGGGCGCTGACCAAGGAGGACTGGGAAGAGAACTGCGACCAGTCGCGGACCGACCCGGCCGTCATGCTGCGGCCGGGCTCCTGGTACCGGCGGCAGCTGGCGCGGGACTTCCGCCACATGGGGGCCGGCTTCTGGCTGCGCCTGGACAGCCCGCTTTACGTCTGGGAGATGGATACGGCCGGCAAGGCGCCTGCACGCCCGAAATAGCCGATTCCGCCAGGTTGCCGATCCCACGCAAGCCGGGAACGCACGGGCGAAAAGTCCTCGCTACGCCGGCCCTGACGTCGCTGCTGATCGTGGGGAGGGGCTGCGTCCTGGTGGTGCGGCTGGCCGATACACCGGTGCAGCGGCTGCTGTCCCCGGCGGCGCTGCCGGCGCAGGGCGCGTTGGCGCTGCTGCTGATGGGGTGGCGCGTGGCCCGGCTGGTCGGGGAGTTGGTGTAAGCGCGCCACGTGGCCGAATCCAGCGAGGAGCCTCCGCAGTAGCTGGCGATCCGGCCGGCCGCTTGCCGTGCGGTTCCTGGACATCGACCACTTTAAGGACCTGAACGATCGGTTCGGCCTCGTCGGCGGCGACGCCCTGCTGCGCTTCTCGCCGGCACTGGAGGTGCCCAGCGGGGCCGGGGAGGCCCCCCACATCGCCGAGAGCGGTAACGGGTCCGTGCCCTGAGGCGTCCCGGCGGGTCCTATCCGGTATCCTTGGCCTCCCATGACCGCCCCACGCCACCAGTCTCTGGAAGCCGTATTCTTCGCAGCTGTTCCGCCCCGGCCAGCCCCCTGGCCCCGGCGCGCCGTGCTGTGGGCGCTACCGCGGCTACTGGCCCTCGGGCCGGTGCGGGCCCTGTTACTTAAAACGCGTGGGACCCCCCGCGCTGACGAGACGTAAGCATGACTGACGTGAAACGCATTCCGGTGACCGTGCTCACCGGCTTCCTGGGCGCCGGCAAGACGACGCTCCTGAACCGCATCCTCTCGGAGAACCACGGCAAGCGCATTGCCGTCATCGAGAATGAATTCGGCGAGGTGGGCGTGGACCACCAGCTGGTGATCGGTGCGGAGGAGGAGATCTTCGAGACCAGTAACGGCTGCATCTGCTGCACGGTGCGCGGGGACCTGATCCGCGTGCTGGGCCAGTTGCTCAAGCGTCGTGAGCGCTTTGACTACGTGCTGATCGAGACCACCGGTATGGCCGACCCCGGTCCGGTCGCGCAGACTTTCTTCCTCGACGACGATCTCAAGGCGCAGTTCGTCATCGACGCCATCGTGACGCTGGTGGATGCGCGTCACTTCGAACAGCACCTGAAGACGATGAAGGAGCCCGCGATCCAGGTGGGCTTCGCTGACGTCGTGCTCCTGAACAAGACCGACCTGGTGGAGGAAGCGGACCTGGCGCGCATCGAGCGCAGCATCCGCGCGATCAACGGCACCGCGCAGATCCACCGCACCCTCAACGCCCAGTTGCCGATCGATGCGGTGCTGGGCATCGGCGCGTTCGACCTGGACCGGGCGCTGGCGACGGACAAGAGCTTCCTGGAGCCGCAGTACCCGTTCGAATGGGCCGGCGCCTATGAGTTGCCTGCCGGGCGGCACATCCTCAAGGCCACCGGTGGGCACGATCATGACCATGACCATGATCATGACGACCACGGAGCCGGGCACGGCCACGAGGCGCACGATCACGCGGCCGCCGCGCACGAGGAACACGGCCCTGATGCGCACCACGGGCACACGCATGCGGACCTGAAGGTCGCGCTGCTGCCGCTGCCGGCGGCCACGCGCGCAGCGCTGGATGCGCAGGTCGAGCCGGCCGTGCGGGTCTTCGCGCAGGAGAGCCAGCACGTGGAGAGTGGCGGGCACCTCAAGCCCGGCGATTTCCCGCATGCGCTGGAAATGCAGTGCCTGGGGGGCCAGTACTGTATCGACATCGCGCAGGCCGGCGCCTATGTGCTGTTTTGCGAGCACGCACCGGAGGAATTCGGCCTGAGCCTGGCGACCGCGCCGCTGGCGCAGCGCGCGTTCGCCTCGCATCACCATGACCAGGAAGTCAGCTCCATCGGCATCAGCGACCCGCGGCCGCTGGATGCGCGCAAGGTCAACGACTGGCTCTCCTACCTGCTCCAGAGCCGCGGCGAGGACATCCTGCGCATGAAGGGCGTTCTCAATATCCGCGGCGAGAAGCGCCGCTACGTCTTCCACGGCGTGCACATGATGTTCGATGGTCGGCCGGACCGCCCGTGGGGCGACGCCGAGCGCGTGAACAACCTTGTGTTCATCGGCCGCAAGCTCGATCGCAATGAACTGGAGGCGGGCTTCGCCTCCTGCATCGCTTGAACCGGCCCGCTGCGCAGCTCCAGGCCGGAGCACAGGTCCTGCTGGATGACTATCCCGTAGACCTTGCGTGGTCCCCCGACGCCCGTCACCTCGTGGTGGCCGGTGGCGAGGGCCACCTGCATCGCGTGGGCCGCGAGGACGCCCAGGTGCAGCTGCTGGGCCTGCAGGAGCCGGGGCTGCTGTCCGTGGCCTGGCAGCCGGGTGGCAAGCTCCTGGCCACGGCAGGCCAGGACGGCAGCGTGCGCCTGTGGGACGCGCTGGCCGCGCAGTCGACCGACGGCACGGTGCTGCACCGGGGGCTGAAATGGCCGTTGGGACTGGCCTTCGAGCCGCGCGGCAAGCGGCTGGCCTTCGCGCTGGGCAAGTCGGTGCAGGTGCTGGGCCTGGACGGCGTGCCGGGCGAGGAGCTGGGTCCGCACGAGTGCAACCTCACCCAGCTGGCCTGGCGCAACAGCAGCGAGATCCTGTGCTGCGGCAATGGCGCGCTGTTCGTCGACCGGCTGGCGCCGGAGAGCTCGATCACCAAGTTCTCCCTGGACGGTGCGCCGCTGACGCTCTCCCTCAGTCCCGACGGGCGCGTGGCCGCCAATGGGCTGCAGGACGGGCAGGTCATGTTCCGCAACCTCATCGCGCAGAAGAAGTCGCGGATGAGCGGCTACGACGGCAAGGTCTCCCTGACTTCCTGGAGCGCCAACAGCCGCTACCTGGCGACCGCCGCGACCGGAGGCAAGGTGGTGATCGTCTGGGACTTCAGCGGCAAGGGCCCGGAGGGCACCGAGCCGCTGGAGCTCAACTCCCACGGTGACCGCGTGGAGTGCCTGGCCTTCCAGCCCGAAGGCCCGTACCTGGCCTCCGGTGGCCGGGACCGGCGTGTCGTGTTGTGGCGCCCGGGTCCGGCCGCACGCGGTGGCGTGAACGACATGCCGCTGGATGTGCAGGTGCTGGATGGGCCGGTGAGCCAGCTGTGCTGGTCGCGCGACGGGCGACAGCTGGCGGTGGCGCAGGCCGACGGCCGGCTGCGCTTCTATACGCTCAAGGCGTAGGACGCGCGGCGCCCTTCCGGCGCGGGCTAGGCGACGGCGCTGCCCGGTGAGCGCTGGCCTGAGGCGTCGGGGAGCAGAACACGAAAGCGCGTGTAGCGCCCGCTCTTCGTGGCCACGCTCACCTGGCCAGCCATGCGCGTGATCAGCTCGCGCAGGAACACCATTCCCAGGCCCCTGCCCTCCAGGCCCTCCACGCCCTCGGTGGTGAAGGCGGGCCGGAAGATCAGGCCCAGCAGTGTGTGCGGGTCGGTCGTTGGCAGGGTCTCGGCGCTGATCAGGCCCTTGGCCACGGCGATGCGTCCGATCGGCGCCACGTCAAAGCCCCGTCCGTCGTCCCGGACCGAGATCTCCACGCCCAGTTCCGGCCGGCTGATGCACTCCACCGTGATGTTGCCTACCGCGGGCTTCTGCGCGGCAAGCCGCTCGGCCTGCGTTTCGATGCCGTGCTCGATCGCGTTGCGTACCAGCTGCAGCAGCAGGTAGTCGACGTTGCGGCGATAGCATTCCGGCACCGACTCCATGCCCCGCAGCGTCAGCTGCGCCAGCTGCTCTTTTTCCTGGCCGACGCGCTGCACGAGCGCTTGCAGCCGCTTGCTGCACTCTGCCGGCCAGCCCAGCTCGGCCTCGCGTAGCCGCAGGGCGCTGACCGCCGGCTGCGGGGTGAACGCGTCGCTCGCTGCGCGCTGCTCGGCCAGCTGGCTGCTGCTGGTGAGCAGCGAGCAGAGTTCATCCAGCTGAACCGCCAGGGGCAGGAACTCATCGCCCGTGAGGTCATCGCGAGTGCGCAGCGACTCCAGCGCTGCCTCAAAGCCGGCTGCCTGCACGGCGATGGGACCCATGCCCAGCAGCCCGGCGCGCTCCCGCAGGCCATGCACCTGCAGCAGGATGCGCCCCAGCTTGTCCCGAAACGCCTCGCGCGTGCGCGCAGGCAGGTGCAGCAGCGATTGGATCAGCGACACCGAGCTGGCCGCGTCCTGCAGGAAGGTGCGCAGCACCGTAGGGTCGGTGCGTAGCACCGCCATCGCCATCTCGTGCGCGGCGCGCGCTGTCTCCAGGGCCCGCGCCAGGCGCAGGCGCTCGGTGACGTCCCGCACGCCCAGCACCAGCCGCAGTTCACCGTCGGTCAGCAGTCGCCGGATGGAAATATCGTAGTAGCGCGTCAGCCCCGCCGAGCGCATGGCGGCGGTGGCCGCGCCCTCCAAGCCGCGCAGCGTGATGCCCTCATCGCCCGTGGCATCGCGCACGGAGAGGATGCGCGGCAGCACCTCGACCAGCTCGCGTGGGGCTAGCCATGGCGCCAGGACTTCGCGCAGCGGGCGCCCGAGGATCCCCCGCTCGCCCTGAGGACCGCGCCCCAGCTCCCGCGCCGCCTCTGACAGCAGTTCCTGCACGATGAGGTCCGGGCCGACCAGCAGCAGCGCCTCCTCCAGACGTTCCAGCAAACGCGAGGCCTGGATGGTGGTGCGCAGGCGCATCGTCACGCCGCGAGTGCCAGGGCGCGCAGCAGGTCCTGGGCGCTGGGGTAGCGGTCCTCCGGCGCCTTGGCCATCAGGCCGTCGATCACCGCTTGGTGGTGCGAGAGTTCCGGCGACAGCAGCGGAACCGACTCATCCACATGCTGGCGCAGCACTTCGATAGCGGTGGCGCCCAGGTAGGGCCGGCTGCCCACCAGCATCTCGTAGAAGATCACGCCCAGGCTGTAAAGGTCGCTGCGCTCATCCAGCTCGACGCCCTGCGCCTGCTCCGGGCTCATGTAATACGGGGAGCCGCGCAGCACGCCCGCGGCTGTGCTGTGCGTACGGTTGACCAGGTCCTTCGCCAGACCAAAGTCGATGAGCACGATCTGCCCGTTCTCGCGCAGCATGATGTTGGGCGGCTTCAAGTCCCGGTGCAGGATTCCCGCCTGGTGCACGACGGTCAGCGCACTGGCGATGCGCTTGAGGTAGTGCAGGCTTTGGGCCTCGGAGATAGGATTCTGCAGTCGTGCCCGCAGATCGCCGCAGGGAAAGTATTCCATCGCGATGAATTCGCGCCCGTCATGCACACCGTAGTCGTAGATGTCGACAACGGCCGGGTGGCTGAGCGCCCCGATGGCGGCGTACTCGTGCGCAAAGTTCGAGGGCTCCTCATCCATCGTGCGCGAGACCTTCAGCGCGACCTTGCGCCCCAGCGCGGCGCTGTGCGCGAGGTATACGGTGGCGCGACTGGATTCGCCCAGCTTCTGCAGCAGTTCGTACCGGGGGATGAGGTCGCGCGGCAGTCCCGGGGAGGTGGGTTTGCCGTTGCTCTCCGGTACCGCGGACGTGAAGCCCGCGGGGCTGCGCAGGCAGTACTGGATCGCCGCGAGCAGGCGCTCCGGCGAGATGAAGGCACGCGGCAGGTAGTCCGCCGCGCCCAGCCGCAGGCATTCCACCGCGGAGAGCTCGTTGCCATCCTCGGCGATCACCAGCACGGGCAGGATGCGCTGGCCGATATCAAGCCGGCGAAGCCAATCGATGCCGGGAGAGTTGTCGGCCTCCCGCGCCTTGAAACTCAGCACCGGGATGAGCAGGTCGCCATCGCGGCGTGTCGGCCTCGGGCGCTGCTTGGCCATCGTGGCAAAGTCAGTCACCGCTACCGAGGTCTCCTCGCGCGAGGCCTCGATACGGTGCTGCAGCCAGCGTCCGAACTGGGGATCCTCCGCCACTACAATCAAACGTGCCGTCACTCGATCTGTCCTCAGCGGTCCCGCGCAGTGAACCGCACGCGCAACCAGGCGCGCTGCTCCAAGGTACCGCTGATCGCAGCGGCATCGATCAGGGCGATGCTGCCGGGCTCCTCCATCAGTTCCTGCGTGAGCTCCAGCTCATCGTGGATCACCGCGACGTCCGCGCCCAGGGCCGCCACTTCCCGCAGCGAGGCGACAAGGGCTTTCTCGTGCGTAAGGGCAACGAGGCGGCGCGGTGCAGCCGCGGCGCGTTCCGGAAGCGGCCTGTCATCCAATTGGTTTTTTGGTACGGCATTCACGGCAGTTGCGCTCCGGCTGGTCGAGTCGGGTTACCTGGGCGTCCACTGCCCCAAAAAAGTCGGGCCTTTACGACTCAGGCTCCGCCAGCCAACCTTGCAGGGACGGGCGCTGGGTTTCTGTGATCCAGGTCCCCATCGAGCGACACTTACCCCCTACCTTAAGTTTGGAAATCGCTGTTATGTCTAATCTGGAATCAATGCAGGTACGCGATGCCACGCGCGGTGACGTGGCGGCCATCCACGGACTGATCGGGGAGCTGGCGGACTACGAGAAGCTTCGCCATGAATTCGTGGGATCCGCGCAGATGCTGGCCGACCACCTGTTCGGCGAACCGCGCTATGCGTGGGCGTTGGTCGCCGAAGAGGCGGGCGTCGTGATCGGCTTCGCGCTGTACTTCTTCAACTACTCCACGTTCCTCTGCAAGCCGGGTATCTACCTGGAGGATCTGTATGTGCAGCCAGCCCGACGGCGCCGCGGCGTGGGGATCCGGCTGCTCGGGGAGCTGGCACAGCGCGCCGTGGCGCGGGGCTGCGGCAGGCTCGAGTGGGCGGTGCTGGACTGGAACGCGCCGTCGATCGCGTTCTACAAGCAGCTGGGTGCCCGGCCGCTGGAGGAGTGGACCACGTTCCGCCTGACGGGCGAGGCGCTTACTCGCCTCGCTGCACAGTAAAGCGGCGGTTGTGCCAGGCGAGTACGACGCCGGACTCGGTCACGCGCTCCAGGCGTATCCCGTCCGGCGTGGTCTCGCCCTCGCGCAGTCGCGTGGAGTTCAGTAGCACATAGCGCTTGGCCGGATCGGCATCGTAGACGTGCAGGCTGAGGCGCAGCTCCGGCAGGTTCGCGCCGCTGGCATTTAGGTCATGGATCGTGGGCAGGCCGAGGTCCGAGGCGGCACTGGGCGATGGCGTTCGCGGCGTGACTGCTGGCTCGTAGTCGGCGGCGTTGACTGCCGGCGGTACGTCAGCCAGGGCGCCGGGCAACGGCGTGCGGGCCAGCGCCGGATCCGGCAGCAGGCCGCTGGTGGCGGAGGGCTGTATGGGCGCGGGCACGGGTGCGGTGGGTGGCGGAGTCGCCGCCGCAGTGGCCGCGGGCGCGACCGGCGGTGCGGCGGCCACGGCGGGCGCGGTGGGCAGAGGGGCCGGTCGCAGCAGCAGGTAGCCCAGCACCAGCGCATTAGCGAGCAGCGCGATGCCCAACACGATCGCCCAGGCCGGCAGGCGCGAGCGCGGCGGAGCCACCCGCACCTCCAGCAACACGGGACCGCTCTGGCGATTTCGTTCGCTCTCGGATTTCTTCAGTGCATCGAGGATGAATGACATCTAACCGCCTCCGCGGGAGCTGGCCAGCAAGGGCGAGCCGGGCTGGGCGAGCGCTGCATCCAGCAGCATCTGGGTCTGCACGCCGGCGATGCCGTCGATGCCCAGGCCGCTCTTCTGCTGGAACTCGCGCACCATTGTCTGCAGCGACTCATCGTAGTACTCGCTTCCCTGCGGATCAGGCTCCTCGCCGCGCCAGCGTTGCAGGCGCGTGCGCAGGGCCCGCACGTTGGCGCCGTGCATGCCCAGCGAGAGCGCCCGGGTGTCCAGTTCCAACGGTTTCCAGACCAGGATGTAGTCACCCTGCCAGAGGCGCTGCAGGTCCTCCACCGGGAGAGTCTGCGCCGTATCCCCCAGCAGCACGCGTGCCTCGTTGCCCTCCAGGCGCGCGAGCACCACGTGATGCACGGCGCCGGCATCGGCCAGGTCCAGGATCGCCGGCCGGTTGAAGGCCCGAAGCTGCGCGAGCGTGCCGCGCAGCATCTGGCACTCAAGCCCCTGGCGCAGTGCCTGGGTGCAGGCGTCCTCGGAGCCAGCGACGTAGCGGGCGTTCCACAGGCCCAAGAGGCGCCACCACGCGCCGTCCATGTCCGTATTGGCTGCATTGGTGCGCAGCAACTCGCTCAAGCTCGGCGGGGGCGCAACGGGTGCGGGCGCCACGACCGGTGCGGGGGCTGCAACGACGGGCGCGGCAACCGGGGCCTGCACGGTTGCCGCGGCGCTGCGCGAGTGCACCAGGCGCCAGCTGAGCAGCGAACCGCCGGCCAGCAGCGCGACGCACAGGCCGCCGGCCAGCCACGGCAGCCAGCCCGGCAGCACGCGGTGGCCGAACACCTCGCCGGCGGCACGCCGCACCATCGGTGCGGAGATGCGGTGCCGGTCTTCCGAGTACCCGCCCAGCAGGGCGCGGTCGCTGATGATGTTGAGCAGGCGGGGCACGCCACCGCTCACGCGGTAGAGCTCGTTGAGCGCGGCGCTCGTGAAGATGTCCGCCGTGGCGCCCGCAATGCGCAGGCGGTGCTGCACGTAGCCCTGTGCCTCCGCGCGCGACAGCGGGTCCAGGTGGTAGCGACCGGTGATGCGCTGGGCGAGCTGCCGCAGGTCATTGCGCGCCAGCACCTCGCGCAGCTCCGGCTGGCCGATCAGGATGATCTGCAGCAGCTTCTGGGTCTCCGTCTCCAGGTTGGTGAGCAGGCGGACCTGCTCGAGCAACTCCGGCGCCAGGTTCTGCGCCTCGTCCACGATCAGCACCACGCGCCGCCCCTCCGCATGGATACGCAGCAGGTAGCGGTTGAGGATGTCGATCAGCTCCTTGACGCTGCCCTCGGCGTCGTCGGGCACCAGAATGCCCAGCTCCTCGCAGATCGTGAGCATGAACTCCGGCGCGTTCATGCGCGGGTTCAGGATCAGCGCGATCTCCGCGTTCTTCGGCGCGCGCGCCAGCAGGGAGCGGATGATCGTGGTCTTGCCCGTGCCGACCTCGCCGGTGAGCTGGATGAAGCCGCCCGCCTCATCGATGCCGTACACCAGGTGCGCGAGCGCCTCGGCGTGATGACCCGAGAGGTAGAGGTAGCGGGGATCCGGCGTGATCGAGAAGGGCTTCTCGGTCAGGCCATAGAAGGACAGGTACATGGTGCTTGCGGGTCGCTTGGGGTCAGTGGTTACTCGCGGCGAGCTCGTGCGGCGCGAAGTCATCGACGTTGATGAGGTTCATGATGCGCGCGTCGTAGTCGGACAGCTGCGCGGCCTCCGCCTCGGTGAGCAGCCCCAGCGCCCGGGCCTGGCTGATCTGCCCGGCCACGTCCAGCGCCGTGATTCGCCCGGTCTTCACGCCTTCCACCCGCAGCTTCTTCTCCAGGGGCTCAACCACCAGGGACAGCGTCAGCGCTTCCTGCAGCAGGCCCAGCGGATTATCGGCGTGGTTGGTGCGGTAGGCATCATGGCAGAGCCGCTCGCGCGTCGGGCTTGGCGTCATGGCCAGCTCCGCCAGCTGCGCGCCAAGCGTGTCGCTCGGGGCGAAGTAAGTGCGACCGCGCGGGAAGATCAGCAGGCGCATGAGGCTGGCCAGGAGACGGTTGGGGAAGTTTCGCAGGAAGTCGTGCAGCTGTTCCTGCGCCTTGTAGAGCAGGGTCCGGCACGCCCATTCCACCACCGGCAGGTCCTCGCGCGGTGCGCCGTTGTCGTGGTGGCGCTTGAGCACCATCGATGCCATGTACAGGCAGGAGAGCACGTCGCCGAGGCGCGCCGAGAGGCTCTCCTTCTTCTTCAGGTACCCGCCCAGCGAGAGCATCGCTACGTCGGTGGCGAACGCAAAGGAGGCCGAGAAGCGCTCGATGTGCTGGAAGTAGCGCTTCTCGGGGCCGCTTCCCGGCGCGCTCTCAAAGCGCGCCAGCGTGAGTGCCATCACCAGCGAGCGCACAGCATTGGAGATCGCAAAGCCGATATGGCCGAACAGCGCGCGATCGAAGACGTCCACGCCCCTGCGGCGGTCGGTGTCGCGGGCCGCCTCCATCTCCTTGAACACGAACGGATGGCAGCGGATCGCACCCTGGCCGAAGATGATCAGGCTGCGCGTGAGGATGTTGGCGCCTTCCACCGTGATGCCAATGGGCGCGGCCTGGTAGGCGCGCGCCAGATAGTTGCGCGGTCCGAGCATCACGCCCTTGCCGCCATGCACGTCCATCGCATCGTTGCCGACCTGCCGGCCCATCTCGGTCAGGTGGTATTTGAGTATGGCCGCCGGCACGGCCGGCTGCTCGCCGCCGTCGATTGCCCCGGTGGTGACGCTGCGGGCGGCCTCCATGATGTAAGTGGTCCCGATCATGCGGGCCAGGACCTGCTCCACGCCCTCAAACCGGCCTACGGGCAGGCCGAACTGGCGGCGGATGCGGGCATAGGCGCCCGTCGTCCAGACGGCCATGACGGCGCCACCGGTGGCACTGGAGGGCAGCGAGATACAGCGCCCCACGGCCAGCTGCTCGATGAGCATGCGCCAGCCGCGGCCAGCCATTTCCACGCCGCCGATGATGCAGTCCAGCGGTACGAAGACGTCCTTGCCCTGGATCGGTCCGTTCTGGAACGGCACGTTGAGCGGGAAATGGCGCCGGCCGGCGGTGATCCCGGGGGTGTTGCGCGGTAGGAGCGCGCAGGTGATGCCCAGGTCCGACTCCCCGCCCAGCAGCCGGTCCGGGTCAAACATGCGGAACGCCAGCCCGACGACCGTGGCCACCGGTGCGAGCGTGATGTAGCGCTTGGAGAAGTTGAGCTTCAGTCCCAGCACCTGCTCGCCGTTGTACGGGCCGCGGCAAACGATGCCCGTGTCGCTGATGGCCGCGGCGTCGGAGCCGACGGTCGGGCTGGTCAGCGCGAAGCAGGGGATTTCCTCCCCGCGCGCCAGCCGCGGCAGGTAGTGCTGCCGCTGCGCCTCGGTGCCGTAGTGCACGAGCAGCTCCGCCGGTCCCAGCGAGTTGGGCACGGCGACGGTGGAGGCCAGCGTGATGCTGCGCGTGCTGAGCTTGATCAGCACCGAGGACTGGGCGTAGCGCCCCAGTTCCAGCCCACCGTATTTCTTGGGGATGATCATCGCGAAGAACCCTTCGCGCTTGAGGTATTCCCAGACCTCCGGCGGCAGGTCGGCGCGCCGGTGGGTGACGTCGAAGTCATTGACCATCGCGCAGACGGTCTCGCAGGGACCGTCCAGGAAGGCCTGCTCCTCGACCGTCAGCTGCGCCGGGCGGGTGTTCAGCAGCCGGCGCCAGTCCGGCTTGCCCGTGAACAGCTCCCCGTCCCACCACACGGTGCCGGCCGACAGCGCCTCCCGCTCGGTGCTGGACATGTTGGGCAGCAGGCGCAGGTAGGCCTTCAGGAAGGGGCGGGAGATCAGCGCCTTGCGCAGGGGGCGCAGGTTGAAGAGCCACAGCACGACCAGCAGAACCCACAGCGTGCCCTTCCACAGACCCACTGGCGCGCCGAAGGCGGAATAGATCCCCAGCAGAACCGTGAAGGTCACGGAAAACACCAGTAGCGAGAGGCGTTGGTAGGCCAGAGTGAGCACGGCGACCACGAACAGCAGCGTGATGAGCCAGCCGATCTGCGTCACGGCGAACGCCGCGGCGACCAGTAGCAGGAGAAGCAGGATGGCAGGCAGCATGGCGGGGACTATAGCGCCGCGGGCGGGCCGGTGCGCGCCGGGAAGCCCCGTGCCAGAATTCTGCAATATAGCGGGGGGAACCATGCGCAGCCGCTGCACTTCGCCGCTCGACTCTCCAAGGCGCCGGCAACTGCTGCAAGGTGCGCTCGGTGCATGCGCCGTGCTCGCGCTGCCGGCCTCGCCGGGAGCCAGCCCCGGCGAGGCGCGCAAGCTGCTGCAGGTGCCGGTGGAGCAGGTGCTGAAGGTGCAGCTCCCGCCGCCGCCCGGCCGGACGCCGGGCACGGCGTTCACCTCGGGACGGCGGGGCCTTGGTGCGGGCCCGCCTGGGTGGCTTCGCGCCGGCCGTGTCGGTCGACAAGCCGCTGATCTGCGGCTACCACGACGACGAGGCCGTGTTCTTCTATAGGTGCTCGCCGGGCCGCTCCGCGCTATCGCTGGATGAGGCGGGCCTCCTGGGCGCAGGCTCCATCGCGCTCGCCGAGCGCAAGGCGCGCCAGGGCCGCGCGCCGGTGTTCGTCTCTACGCCCACCGAGCACACCAGCAGCCGTGTTCCGGGAACCAACTATCCGAGCTGCGCGATGCATGCGATGGACATCTGCTACAAGTTCGACAACGTGGCCAACGCCCCGCCGTCGCGCGGTCAGTCGGAGCAGGAGACTGCCGCGCCCGCGCAGGCCGGGAGGAACAGGAGCTGCTTGTGGGCGGCGTTCGCGCGCGACGGACGCCCGCAGGTCGCGGACCTGCCCGACTGGCCGGCGTATGACAGCGCGCAGCGCGCCACGATGAGGATCGCCGCGCAGTGCCATGTCGTAAAGGATCCGTTCCCCGAGGAGCGGCTGCTCTGGGAACGCCTGGGCTGAGACCGGGCCCTTGCGCTGCTAGCCACTGTTGCGCAGCGCGGTGGCCACGGCGTTGATCGACAGCTGGATGCCTTCCTGCACCCGCGCGTCCGTCTCCCCCGCGCGGTAGCGCTTGAGCAGCTCCACCTGCAGCACGTTCAACGGCTCGATATAGGGCAGGCGCAGGCGTATCGAGGCATCCAGCGCAGGGTTCTTCTCCAGCAGCCGCGATTGGCCTGTGATCTCCAGCAGCGTGTCGTGCGTGGCGTGCCACGCCGACTCGATACGACCGAAGATGCGGTCGGCGAGCCCGGGATCCTGCACGAGCGTGAGATAGCGGCGTGCGATCTGCAGGTCGGACTTCGCGAGCACCATCTCCATGTTGTCGAGCGTGGCCTTGAAGAAGGGCCACGCATCGACCATCTCGCGCAGCAGTCCCCGGTCCGTATAGGCGGCCAGCGCCTGGCCGGCGCCATACCATCCCGGCAGCATCACGCGAGCCTGAGCCCAGCTGAAGACCCAGGGGATCGCGCGCAGATCCTCGATGCGGTCGGACTTGGTGCGCGAGGCCGGCCGCGAGCCGATCTTCAGCTGCGCGATCTCCCGCAGCGGCGTGAGCTCGCGGAAGAACGTCTTGAAGCCCTCGGTCCCGTAGACCAGGTCGCGGTAAGTGGTAAAGGCGGACTCGGAGATGCCGTCCATCGCCGCGGCAAAGCGTGCCTGTTCGGCCGGTGAGCGCATATCCGGCTCCAGCGACGCCAGCAGCATCGCGGCGGTGATGGACTCCAGGTTCGCCGCCGCGCTCTCGCGCGTGCCGTACTTGGCTGCGATCATCTCGCCCTGCTCGGTGATGCGGATGCGCCCCTGCACGGTGCCGTGCGGCTGCGCGCGGATGGCCGCGAAGGAGGGGCCGCCGCCGCGGCCGACCGAGCCACCGCGGCCGTGGAAGATCTGCATCGTCGTGCCGGCCTCGGCGAAGGTTCCCGCCAGCTCACGCGTCGCCTGGTTCAGGCGCCATACCGAGGTCAGGTAGCCGCCATCCTTGTTGGAATCGGAGTAGCCGACCATCACCTCCTGGTGGTGGCGGCGCGCGGCGGCCTGGCGGATCTCCGGCAGCGCGAGCCACGCCTTCATGATGCGCGGCGCCTGCTGCAGGTCGCCGATGGTCTCAAACAGCGGTACCACCATCACCACCGCTGCGCCCGGGTCCCCGGGGCGATACAGGCCCGCCTCCTTGAGCAGCAGGTTCACCTCCAGCATGTCCGAGACGCTCTCGCACTTGGAGATGATGTAGGTGGTGATGCATTCGCGACCGTAGCGCGCGTGCGCCTCGGCCGCCGCGCGCACGATGGCCAGCTCCGACTGGGTCTCCTCGCTGTAGGCGGCATAGGGACTGGCCAGGGGCCGGGCGTTGGCCAGCTCCCGGCGCAGCAGCGCGATGCGCTCGGCCTCCTCCAGCGCCGCGTAGTTGGCCTGCACGCCGGCCACTTCCAGCAGCTCCCCCACGACGCGCGCGTGCACGTCGGAGTTCTGCCGCAGGTCCAGCGTCGCCAGGTGAAACCCACAGGTCTCCACCACGCGGATCAGCCGGCCCAGTGCTCCGCCGGTGGCCAGCAGGCCCGCCCCGCCCTTGCTCAGCGAGTGCGCCAGGGCCACCAGATCGGTGCGCAGGGCCTGGGGGTCCGGGTAGCGCAAGCCCGGCACAGTCGCACGCCTCGCCGGCGGTTCCCCGACCAGGTATTCGTAGGTCGCCGCCAACCGGGCGTAGATACCCGTCAGGGCGCGCCGGTAGGGTTCGTCGTGACGCGCGGGATGGGTGTCGCCGCTGGCCTCCGCCAGGGCCAGGACCTCCGGGGTCGCGCTGGCCAGCTCCGTGGAGATCGACAGCTCCGAGCCCAGGCCATGCAGCTGGTCCAGGTAGCTGCCGAGGGCGGCCTGCGACGCGCGGCGCAGCGCCAGGACCAGCGAGGCGGCCGTGACGTTCGGATTGCCGTCCCGGTCGCCGCCGATCCAGCTGCCCAGGCGCAGGAAGCCGTGCGGGCGATGCGCGAGCAGCCGCTCCCAGCGGGCATAGAGCTGCGGCAGCACGGGCAGGAAGACATCCCTCAGGTAGGAGAGGGCGATTTCCACCTCGTCGGCCACCTGGATGCGCTCGCGGCGCAGCGGCCGGGTCTGCCACAGCAGCGAGATCTGCCGCAGGATGGCCTGCTCGATGACATCGCCGTTGGGCGTCTCCAGGCTGCCCGCATCGCGCTGCTGCATGAGCTCCGCGATGCGGTTGCGATGATCCAGCATGCTCTTGCGCATGACCTCGGTCGGATGCGCGGTCAGCACCGGCACGATCAGCGCGCCATCCAGCAGCGCCGTGGCCTGGGCCGTATCGATGTGCTCGCGGGAGAGGCGCTGCAGGGCGGTGGCCAGGTCGCTGCTGCCCTCATTCAGGCTGCCCTCGGTTGTGCTTTGGCGGTCCTCGGCGAGGTTCGCGAGCATCGAAAACAGCATGAAGCCGCGCACGAAGGCGAGGCTGTCATCCAGCGACAGGGCGTCCAACCCGCGGCCCAACGCACCACCATCGCTCATCCCGCGGTGGCGCTCGACCGAGCTGGAGCGGATGCCCTCGATGCGCTCGAACAGGGCAGATCCGCCGTAGGCGCGGATCACATCGCCCAACAGGCGGCCCAGATAGCGGATATCGCCGTTCTGGGAGAGGGGTCGGAGGGGCGAATTCACGGTGTCTGGCCTCCCAAGCAAGGGTCCCGTCAAAGAATGCACCCACGACCATGCAAGAAGTCAGCCGAAAATAGCTGCACGGGCAGCTTTTCTATTCTATATTATCGATAATCATTTGCCGTGACCGATCCGGGTTCCCTCCATGTGGATAGTTAATCTGGCGCTCCGGCGTCCCTACACGTTCATCGTGCTGGCGCTGCTGCTGCCCCTGGTGGGCGCCGTCGTGCTGCTGGGCACCCCGATGCGCTCCGGGATGCCGACCGACATCTTCCCCGACATCCGCATCCCGGTGATCGCGGTGACTTTCCAGTACGCCGGCCTTGCGCCGGACGAGATGGCCGGACGCATCACCGGGAACATCGAGCGCTTCGTGACCACCATCGTCAACGACGTGGAGCACGTGGAGTCGCAGACCTATCCGGGCGTCGGGGTCATCAAGATCTTCTTTCAGCCTGGCGTCGACATCAATTTGGCGATGGCCCAGGTCACCGCCTACGCGCAGAGCAACCTTCGGCAGATGCCGGCCGGCACCACGCCGCCACTGATCCTGAAATACAGCGCCTCCAGCGTGCCGATCATCCAGCTGGCGATGTCCAGCCAGAAGCACACCGAGTCCCAGCTGTTTGACTTCGGCAACCAGATCATCCGTGCCCAGGTGGCAACGGTCGCCGGCGCGTCGGTTCCCTATCCGTTTGGCGGTGCGACCCGCCAGGTGCAGGTGGACCTCAAGCCCGATGCGCTGCGCGCGCGCGGCCTCTCGGCCCTCGACGTAAACACGGCCCTTGGCAACCAGAACCTCACGCTGCCGGCCGGAACCCAGAAGATCGGCGACACCGAATACAACGTGAAGCTCAATGCCAGCCCGCTGAAGCTGGAGGAGCTCAACGACCTGCCCGTGCGCAACGACAAGGGCGCGATCACCTACCTGCGTGACGTGGCCTTCGTGCACGACGGTCATCCGCCGCAGGTGAATGTGGTGCGCGTGGACAACCGCCGCGCCGTGCTCATGTCGATCCAGAAGACCGGCTCCGCCTCCACGCTGGCCATCATCGAGACCATCAAGCAGCGCCTGCCGTTCGTGCGCGAGCTGCTGCCTGACGGCGCTTCGCTGGCCGTGACCGGGGACCAGTCGGTGTTCGTGAAGGCTGCGATCCAGGGTGTGGCGACGGAGGGACTGATCGCCGCGACGCTCACCGCGCTGATGATTCTGCTGTTCCTGGGCAGCTGGCGCAGCACGCTGATCATCACCATCTCCATCCCGCTGTCGGTGATCGCCTCGATCATCTGCCTGAGCGCGCTCGGCGAGACCATCAACCTGATGACGCTGGGCGGTCTTGCGCTCGCGGTGGGCATCTTGGTGGACGACGCGACCGTCACCATCGAGAACATCAACCGCCACCTGGAGCACGGCGAGGCCGTGGAGCACTCGATCCTGGAGGGTTCGCGGCAGATCCTCGTGCCGGCGCTGGTCTCCACGATGGCTATCTGCATCGTGTTCGTACCGATGTTCCTGCTCACCGGCGTGGCGCGCTACCTGTTCGTGCCGATGGCCGAGGCCGTCGTGTTCGCCATGATCACCTCCTACCTGCTCTCCCGCACGCTGGTGCCGACGCTGGCCAAGTACTGGCTGCGGACGGCGGCGCAGGAGCAGGCAGCGATGGCCAACCCCAATGCCTGGCAGCGCTTCCAGCAGCGCTTCGAGGCGGGCTTCCTCGCGCTGCGCAACGGCTACCGCTCCTTCCTGGTCGTCGCGCTGCAGCGCCAGAAGGTGTTCATCCCGGGATTCCTGGCCGGCGTGCTGCTCTCGATGCTGTTGCTGCCGTTCCTGGGGCAGAACTTCTTTCCGGAGGTGGATGCCGGGCAGATCAAGCTGCACGTGCGCGTGCCCACCGGCATCCGCGTGGAGCAGACCGCAGCCCAGGTCGATCAGGTCGAGGATGCGGTGCGCAAAGTGATCCCGGCGCACGAGCTGGCCAGCATCGTCGACAACATCGGACTGGCCGTCTCGGGCATCAACCTGACCTACGGCAACTCCGGAACCGTGGGCAGCAGCGATGCGGATATCCTGATTTCCCTAGGCAAGGACCATGCGCCCACGGCCGACTACATCGCCAAGCTGCGACAGGACCTGCCGCAGCAGTTCCCCGGCACGACCTTCGCGTTCCTGCCGGCCGACATCGTCAGCCAGATCCTGAACTTCGGTCTACCCTCGCCGATCGACATACAGGTCGTCGGCACGAGCCCGCTGAACCGCGACATCAGCAAGCAGCTGCTGGAGAAGCTGCGTCACGTGCCAGGCCTGGTGGACCTTCGCGTGCAGCAGACCTTCAATCAGCCGGAGCTGCGAGTCGCGAGCGACCGCAGTCGCGCGCAGGAGCTGGGCCTGTCGCAGAAGGACGTGGCCAACAACCTGCTGCTGCTGCTGGCCGGCAGCGGCCAGATCACGCCGACGTTCTGGCTGAATCCGGAGACCGGCGTGCAGTACCCGATCGTGGCGCAGGCCCCGCAATACCGCATGACCACGCTGGCGGACCTGCAGAACGTTCCGATCACGACCAACGGCCAGACGCAGCTGCTGGGCGGGCTTGCCACCATCACGCGCGGCTTCGGCCCGGGCATCGTCTCGCACTACGACTCCCAGCCCGTCATCGACATCTTTGGTGCCGTGCAAGGACGCGATCTGGGTTCGGTCGGGCGCGACATCAACAAGGCGATCGCCGAGTTCAACGGCAAGCTGCCCAAGGGCACGCGCATTGTGACACGCGGGCAGATGCAGACGATGGACTCCTCGTACACGGGTCTGCTGGTGGGCCTGGCCGGCGCGATCCTGCTTGTTTACCTGCTGATCGTCATCAACTTCCAGTCGTGGCTGGATCCCTTCGTCATCATCTCTGCGCTGCCCAGCGCTATCGCCGGCATCGTGTGGATGCTGCTGGTGACCGGCACGACCCTGAGCGTACCGGCGTTGACGGGGGCGATCATGTGCATGGGCGTAGCCACCGCCAACAGCATCCTGCTGGTGAGCTTCGCGCGAGAGCGCATGCAGGACGGGCTGCCGGCCCTGCAGGCGGCGATGGAGGCCGGCGTCACGCGCTTCCGGCCCGTGCTCATGACTGCGCTGGCGATGATCATCGGCATGCTGCCCATGGCACTGGGCCTGGGCGAGGGCGGTGAGCAGAACGCGCCGCTGGGGCGCGCCGTGATCGGCGGCCTGCTCCTGGCCACCGTGGCGACACTGCTGTTCGTCCCTGCGTTGTTTGCCCGCCTGCACCGCAACGATCCCCCTGTCACGCCGGCGTCCCCGCATGCGCCGGCCCGTTGAGCACCTGCAAAATCGGAAGCACCGCTATGGACCATCACCACATAACCCCTGACGAGAAGTCCAAGGCCGGCCGCGCGATGCGTCGCAGCGGCTATGCGCTGGGCGTCGTTGCGCTCATGGTCGTCGCCTGGAGCGTGTTCTCCACGCGCCAGGCCGCTGCCCGGCTCAAGCAGGACGCGGAAGCCGCCGCCGTAGTGAGCGTTGCCACCGTGAAGCCCCGGCTGCTCACCGACGGCGCGCTCGTCACGCTGCCCGGCAACGTCACCGCCAACACCGATGCGCCGATCTATGCGCGTACCAGCGGGTACCTGAAGCGCTGGCTCGTGGACATCGGTGCGCACGTCAAGGCCGGCCAGGTGCTGGCGGAGATCGATGCGCCGGAGCTGGACCAGCAACTGCGCGGCGCGGAGGCCGACGTCGCCACCGCGCAGGCCAACCAGAGGATCGCCGGCACAACCGCGGAGCGCTGGCGTGGGCTGCGGGACACCGACTCGGTTTCCAAACAGGCGGCCGACGAGAAGATCAGCCTGGCCGACAGCAGCGCCGCGCAGCTCCGCGCCGCGCAGGCGAACCTGCAGCGGCTGCGCGAACTGTCGGGCTTCAAGCGGATCGTGGCGCCGTTTGACGGCGTGGTCACCGCGCGCAACACCGATGTGGGCCAGTTGATCAACGCAGGCGGCGGCACGGGGCCGGAGCTCTTCCGGATCGCCGACCTGCACCAGCTGCGCCTCTATGTGCGCGTGCCGCAGGCCTACGCGGCGGCGATGCACGCCGGCCTGAAAGCCGATGTCCATTTCCCCGATCGCCCGGGCCGCAGCTTCGGCGCGACGCTGGAGCGCACCTCCAACGCACTGGACGCGGCCTCCCGCACCCTGCTGGCACAGCTGATCGTCGACAACGCCAAGGGCGAGCTGCTGCCTGGCAGTTATGCCGAGGTCAGCTTCCACGTCCCCGCCGATGCGGGCGTCGTCGCCTTCAAGCTGCCGGCCAACGTGTTGCTGGCCAACGGCAACGGCCTGCAGGTGGCCACGGTGTCGGCGCAGGGCAAGGTGGTGATGAAGGACGTGCTGGTGGGTCGCGATTTCGGGTCGGACATCGAGGTCGTGGATGGCCTCACCGCCGCCGATGACGTGATCCTGAGCCCGCCGGACTCGCTGAGCGCAGCCACTGCGATCAAGGTGCTCGCACCCACCGTGCAGGCCGCCAGATGAGCACCGTGCCGCTGCGTGCGGGGTGGCTGCTGGCGCTGGGCCTGCCGCTGGCGGCCTGCTCGCTCGCGCCCGCCTACCAGGCGCCGAAGGTCGACGTCGTGCCGGCATACCAGGAAGCCGGCGACTGGCTGCCCGTGCAGGCGGTCGACACGGCGCCGCGGGACCGCTGGTGGGATGCCTACGGCGATGCGCAGCTGGATGAGCTGCAGCAGCGCCTGAAGGCGGGCAACCAGGACCTGCAGGCCGGCGTGGCACGCCTGGATCAGGCGCGCGCGCTGACACAGGGCGCGACCTCCCGGCTCTATCCGTCGCTGGGCGCCGCGGCCGCGGCCACCCGCGCGCGCCGTTCCGCCAATGCGCCGACCAGCGCGGGCGTTGCCAGCACGCGCACGGATCTTCAGGCCTCGCTCGGCCTCTCCTGGGAAATCGACCTGCTGGGTCGGCTGCGCAACGAGGCGGCCGCTTCGCGCGACCGCACGCAGGCGGTGGAGGCGGATCTGGCGGCACTGGAGCTCGTGCTACGCGCGGAGCTGGCCAGTGACTACTTCGCGCTGCGCGGTGCCGATGCGACCGTGCAACTGCTGGAGGACACGGTGCAGCTGTATGGGCGGGCGCTGGATCTGACGCGCAATCGATACGAGGCCGGTATCGCGGCGGCGGCCGACGTGGACCAGGCCCAGGCACAGCTGGCGAGCACGCAGGCGCAGCGCTCCGCCGTGATCCGGCAGCGCGCCCAGCTCGAGCATGCCATCGCCGTGCTGGTGGGATTGCCGCCGGCGGCCTTTGCGCTGCCGTCTGCGCCCTTCCTGGCCCAGGTGCCCGCGCTGGCGCCCGGCCAGCCCTCGACGCTGCTGCTGCGCCGGCCAGACCTTGCGCGCGCCGAGCGGGCCGTGGCGGCCGCCAACGCGGAGATCGGCGTGGCACGGGCCGCATGGTTCCCGGTATTCAGCCTGGGCGCTGCCGGCGGCTACGAGGCGCAGACCACGGCCAGCTGGTTCAGCGCGCCCAGCCGGTTCTGGGCCGCAGGACCGGCGTTGGCCGTACCGCTGCTGGATGTCGGGGCACGCTCGGCGCTCACGCGCCGCGCCCACGCGGCGTTCGAGGAGGCCGCGGCCGCGTACCGGCAGTCCGCGCTCAACGCCTACCGCGAGGTAGAGGACAACCTGGCCGCGCTGCGCGAGCTGGCCGAGGAACTGGACTCCCAGGAGACGGCCGCGAGCGCCGCCAAGTCCGCTGCCTACCACGCCGATGAGCGCTACCGGGCGGGCATCGCCGACTACATCGAGGTCACCAGCACGCAGACCACGTTGCTGCAGGCCCAGCGCGCGGCGCTTGCTGCCCGCGTGCAGCAGCTGGGTGCCTCGATCGCGCTGGTGCGCGCCCTGGGCGGTGGCTGGGGCTATGCCGTAACGCCGGGCAGCGCACCGTGAGAGCCTTCGCCGAGCCCAGGGACACCGATCTCAAGCGCACCTGCATGCGGGATCACATTCGCGATGCGCTAGTGACGCGCATCCTGGATGGCCACTATCCGGCCGGCGCGCAGCTCAAGGAGCTGGTGCTCGCCGGGGAGTTCAACGTGAGCCAGGCGCCGATCCGCGAGGCGCTGCGGGAGCTTGAGGGATCGGGGCTGGTGACCTCGGAGCGGTACCGCGGCACGCGTGTGCGGGGCGCGGACCTGGAGGAGATGCGCCAGTCCTATGAGCTGCGCGCCACGATTGAGGCGCGCGCGGTAGAGCTGGCGATCCCCTGTTCGCCCGCGGTGATCGCGCAGCTACAGGACTGCCTCGACGCCATGCAAGAGGCGCTGGCGCGCAACGAGGTCGAGCGCTACATCGACCACGCGCTGCGCCTGCATCGCGGCCTCATCGAGGCCAGTGGCAACCGGGTCTTCGTCACGGTCTGGGACTCGCTGCACTTCGACGTGCGCGGCCGGCTGGTGCTGAGGCGCATGGCCGAGCGCAGCAGCTATGCGCCGCTGCTGCAGATGCACGTTGAGCTTCTGGAGAGGATCCGCGCCGGCGATGCAGCCAACGCGGCGGACATCCTGCGACGCCTGTTTCGAAGCGTCGCAGAAGTCTTCAGGCCCGACTAGCGCGGGTGGGCGGCGCGACCTACAGCAGGTCCTTGACGCCGTCGCGCTCCTCCAGCAGTTCCTTCTCCGTGGCTTCCATTCGCGCGCGGCTGAAGGCATCCACCGAGAGACCCTGCACGATCTGGTACTCACCGTTCTTGGTGGTGACCGGGTAGGAGTAAATCACCCCTTCCTTGATGCCGTAGCTGCCGTCGGACGGTACGGCCATGCTCACCCAGTCGCCTTCGGCGGTGCCGGTCACCCAGGTATGCACGTGGTCGATCGCGGCGGCGGCGGCCGAGGCCGCGGAGGAGGCGCCACGCGCCTTGATGATCGCCGCGCCACGCTGCTGCACGACCGGGATGAAGGTCTCCTCGATCCACTTCTGGTCGACCAGGCTCGTGGCCGCAACGCCGGCCACCGTCGTGTGGCTCAAGTCCGGGTACTGCGTGGAGGAGTGGTTGCCCCAGATCGTGAGCTTGCGGATGTCCGTCGTGTGCTTGCCGGTCTTCTCGGCCAGCTGAGCGAGCGCGCGGTTGTGATCCAGGCGGGTCATCGCCGTGAAGTTGCGCGGGTTCAGTTCCGGCGCGTTGGCGCGCGCGATCAGCGAGTTGGTGTTGGCCGGATTGCCCACCACCAGCACCTTGATGTCGCGGTCTGCCACCTCGTTCATCGCCTTGCCCTGCGCGGAGAAGATCTGCGCGTTGGCCAGCAGCAGGTCCTTGCGCTCCATGCCCGGGCCGCGCGGACGCGCGCCGACCAGCAGCGCGACGTTGCTGTCACGGAAGGCGACCTTGGCGTCGTCGGTGGCGGCGATCTTGTTCAGCAGCGGGAACGCGCAATCGTTGAGCTCCATGACCACGCCCTGCAGCGCCGGCAGCGTCGGCGTGATTTCCAGCAGGTTCAGGTTCACCGGCTGATCGGGGCCGAGCAGCTGGCCCGAGGCCACGCGGAAGGCGAGGGCATAACCGATCTGGCCAGCAGCACCGGTGATCGTGACGGTCAAGGGCTTCTTCATGAGAACTCCGTGTAGAGGGGCGTGGATTCTAATGCCTGCTGGATCGCTTTTCATGGGACCTCTCGCCGAGTCTTTGCCGCCCTGCGCAGGGGTCGGCTCGACTGGCAGTCGCGCTCACGCGCCGTGCTGCAAGGGCCGCGGGCCGGGCAGGTCGCGCGGGGCTCGAAGGCCGCCTGGACGCATCCGCCGCGCTGTCGTGCCCGGGCACCTGCCGGCCCTCTCCCGCCGACAGGGCTTACCGGCGCGAACTTTCCGGCCCTGCCTTGACATGCAACTAGTGTTGTAGTTATATATAACACCATGTCAATTCGACGGGATCCCCGGCGGATGGCCGGCGCACCGATTCGGGGGTCGTGCGCAGGCGTCAACGCCTGGAATACCAGATCTGGGGAGTGATGCATCAGACCGTCGCCCTCGCCAACTGATCCTTTAGAGAAACAGTAGCAGCGATTTCTGAGAGACTGAGATGAAAATCGTAACAGCAAGGGGTGGCAGCTTCCCTGGGCTGCCGCTGGCCGCCCGGGTCGCCGGTTCGGTGGCGAGGGGCCTGCGGCAGCCGGATATCGACGCGATCCCGCGCCCGGGCGCCGGCCAGCGGGAGGTCGCCGTCGGTGCGCCGCAGTCGGTGCTCGCGGTGGCCGGCGGCGGTACCTCCATCCTGCCGCTGCAGGTCGCAAGGCTTGCCGCGAGCGACCTGCTGCCGGACTGGGGCAAGGCGCGCTGCGACGCCAACACGGCGTTCTGTGCGGCCTCGGTGGGTGTAGGTTCGCTCAGCACTCTTGGCCAGCCGTTGCCCCTGTGCTTGGCGACCCAGGGCCTGGCGCGCTGCCTGCGCTAGGACTATCGAGGCAACGACGTGACCACGACCGACGCACAATGGGCCGACAGCCAGCCGATCTACCGCCAGCTGCGCGATCGCGTGGTGGCGATGATCCTGGAAGGCGTCCTGAAGGAGGGCGACCCGCTGCCCTCCGTGCGCCAGGTCGCGGCCGAATACCGCCTGAACCCGTTGACCGTGCTCAAGGGCTACCAGCAGCTGGTGGATGAGGCCTTGGTTGAAAAGCGCCGCGGCCGCGGCATGTTCGTGAGCCCTGGCGCGAGTACCGCGCTGCTCAAGGACGAGCGCAAGCGCTTCCTCGATACCGACTGGCCGAAGATCTACGCCACCATCCAGCGCCTCGGGCTCTCGGCTGATCAGTTGCTCACGCCCGGCGCGGCACCCGCCGCCCCGGGCACATCCGCCCCGTCGGAGCCGAATTCATGACAGCGATTATTTCTGCCATCGGGCTTTCCAAGAAGTACCGCGGCAAGCAGGCCCTGGACTCGGTGAGCTTCACGGTGGCTCCGGGGCGCATCGTGGGGCTCATCGGCCGCAACGGCGCCGGCAAGACCACGGCCCTCAAGGCGATCCTGGGACTCACACCCTACGCGGGGCAGCTGCGGGTGCTGGGTCTGGACCCCTCCACCCAGCGCGACGCGCTGATGCGCGACGTCGCCTTCATCGCCGACACCGCGGTGCTGCCCAAGTGGCTGCGCGTGCGTCAGGCGCTGGACTATGTGGAAGGCGTTCACGCGGGCTTCCAGCGCGCGCGTGCCGCGGAATTCTTGCGGACCACGGAGCTGCGAATGGACAGCCGCGTTCGCGAGCTCTCCAAGGGCATGGTCACCCAGCTGCACCTGGCGCTGGTACTGGCCATCCGCGCACGCCTGCTGGTGCTGGATGAGCCCACGCTGGGCCTGGACCTGCTCTCGCGCCGCCAGTTCTACGACACCCTGCTCAACGACTACATGGACGGGGAGCGCACGATCCTCGTGACCACCCACCAAGTGGAGGAGATCGAGCACATCCTGACCGACGTGCTGTTCATCGAGCAGGGCCGCATCGTGCTGGAGGCGGAGGTGGAGACGCTGGGGTCGCGCTACCAGCAGCTGCACGTGCGCCCCGATGCGCTGGAGGCCGCCCGCGCGCTCAAGCCGTTCCACGAGCGTAGCGTCTTTGGCCGCACGGTCCTGTTCTTCGAGAACCAGCCGCTGGAGACGCTTGCCGCCCTGGGCGAGGTCGGCACGCCGGGAATCGCCGATCTCTTTGTGGCCCGCCTGCAGGGAACCGCCCCATGAATACCTTGCCGATCCTGATCCGCCGCGAGTTCTGGGAATACCGCAGCCTGTGGCAGGCGCCACTGTGGGCCGCAGGCCTGCTGCTGCTGGCGATCCTGATGGGGCTGCTGGGTCTGGCCCGTGTGCAGATCGGCGACGGGGCCAGCGACCAGCTGAACGTCGTCGGCGGCACGCTGACCGGGAGCGTCATGGGCACCGCCGCGCTGCTGATGCTGGTGGGCAGCACCGTCATCGGCTCCTACCTACTGGACTGCCTGTACGCCGAGCGGCGTGACCGCAGCATCCTCTTCTGGAAGTCGCTGCCGGTCTCCGACGAGCGCACGGTACTCACCAAGTTCCTCGTGGCCCTGGTCATCGTGCCGCTGGGCGTCTACGCGGTGGAAGTCCTCACCCACCTGGTGGGCGCGCTGATGCTGCTGAGCCTGCGCGGCAGCTGGTCCTTCATGGTGGAGGGCTGGACCGTCGGCGGCTGGCTTCGGGCGCAGGGAAGCCTGCTGGGCTCGATCCTGGTGACGCTGCTGTGGTATGCGCCGTACGCGGCCTACCTGATGCTGGGCTCGGTCTACGCGCGCCGGGCACCGATGCTCACCGTGATCCTGCCCCCGCTGGTGCTGGGCATGGGCGAGCGGCTCATCTTCGGAACCAGCCACATCTCGGTGTTCCTGTTCCAGCGCCTGGCCCCGGTGGCCCATCCAATCGAGGGGCTGATGCGGCCGGGACTGTGGCTGGGCCTGGTGCTCACCGCCGCGATGCTGTGGGGCGTCGTGCGGCTGCGCCGCTACCGGGACGACACCTGAGTGGTGGCGGCGATAGACAGCGTGTATCGCCGCCATCCGCAGCAGTCATTGGCGGCGGCTCGCGGGCCGCTGCACAATCCCTGCCTCACACCGGAGGGATAGATCATGGCTCTGCACCCGACTCGCAACGACATACCCGCCAAGCAGCGCGTCAAGCTGTGCGAGCTGCTCAATATCCGGCTCGCCGACGCGGTGGACCTCTCCTCCCAGGTGAAGCAGGCGCACTGGAACGTCAAGGGCCCCAGCTTCATCGCCCTGCACGAGCTCTTCGACAAGATCCACGATGGCGTGGAGCAGCAGGTCGATACGCTGGCAGAGCGCATCACTGCGCTGGGCGGGGTAGCCACCGGCACGGTCGCGGCCGTCGCCCGCGCGAGCTCCCTGGGCAGCTACCCGCTCTCCATCACCCGCGGCCAGGACCACTTGGCGGCGCTGGCCAAGGTGCTGGCCGCCTACGGCGCCGGCCTGCGCAAGGCGATCGGCACGTCGGACAAGCTGGGCGATGAGGTGACTGCAGACCTCTTCACCGGCATGGCCGGCGACAACGACAAGAACCTCTGGCTGGTAGAGGCGCACTTGCAAGCCGATCGCTGATGGAATTCGTCGACAGTCACCGCGAGGGCAGGCAAGCGCAGCTCGCCCTCAAGGGTCGATGGGTGGCCGTGAACATCGCGGACATTCAGGAGCAGCTTGCGACCGTCGACCTGCAGGGACTGGCGGCATTGAGCATCGATGCGGGCCTCACCGAGCCGCTCGACCTAGCCGGCGCCTGGGCGCTGGAGGATTACCTGCGCGGCGTCGAGGCGCAGGGCATCGCGGTGGATTTCAAGGGCGGCGCGCCCGGCACGCTGCGCGTGGTGCGCCAGGCGTTGGCCGAGGATTCGTCCGTGCACCCCGGCGATAGCGTCGCCGAGCCCTGGGCCAATCCGGTGCATATCATCGGCGTGAACGCCGTGGAGCGCGTGCACCACCTGGCCAGCGGCCTCTCCTTCGTGGGCCACGTCGCCGTCTCGACGCTGCGCGCCTTCGGCAGCCTGCGCCGCCTGCGGCCGATCTCCATCGTCCGGCATGTCTACGACACGGGCATTACCGCGCTGCCCATCGTCTCGCTGATCGCCTTCCTCATCACGGTGATCATCGCCTACCTGAGCGCGACGCAGCTTCGCAACTTCGGCGCGGACATCTTTGTCGTCGACCTGATCACCGTGGGCGTGCTGCGCGAGCTGGGCGTGCTGCTCACCGCCATCATCATCGCCGGTCGCTCGGGCAGCGCCTTTGCCGCCGAGATCGGCGCGATGCGCCTGAACGAGGAGGTCGATGCGCTGGATGCGACCGGTGTCGACGCCATTGAGACGCTGATCGTGCCGCGCGTGCTGGGGCTCGTGATCGCGATGCCGCTGCTCACGGTCGTTGCGGACCTCATCGGCCTTGCCGGGGGCGCGCTGCTGTGCCACTCGCTGCTGCACATGCCGATCCAGCAGTACATCAACCGTGCCGAGTCAGCGATTGCACCAACCACCTTCTGGGTGGGTATCTGGAAGGCGCCGTTCTTTGCCGTGCTGATCGCCCTGGCCGGTACCTACCGCGGCCTGCAGGTGCGCGGCTCCTCCCGCGAGCTGGGTCGGCTCACCACGGTGGCCGTCGTGCAGGCAATCTTCCTGGTGCTCCTGGCCGACGCCCTCTTCGCCGTGCTGTTCATGGAGATAGACGTCTGATGGACGTGATCGTGGACGTCGAGGGGATCGTCAACCGCTTCGGCGAGCAGATCGTGCACGACGGCGTGGACATGCAGGTACGCTCAGGCGAGGTGTTCGGCATTGTCGGCGGCTCGGGGAGCGGCAAGTCGGTGCTGCTGCGGACGATCCTGGGCCTGCGCCGTCCGGATGCCGGCACGGTCCGCCTGGAGGGCCAGGACATCACGCAGCTGGACGCCCAGGCCCTGCGTGCCGCCAAGGCGCGCTATGGCGTCACGTTCCAGCACGGGGCGCTGTTTTCCGCCCTGACGGTACGCGAGAACATCCAGCTGCCGATGCTGGAGCACCTGCGGTTGCCGCCCGACGCCCTGGAGGGCCTGGCCCAGCTCAAGCTGCGGCTGGTGGGCCTGCCATCGGAGGCGGCGCACAAGTACCCCTCCCAACTCTCCGGGGGGATGATCAAGCGCGCTGCCCTGGCGCGGGCGCTGGCGCTGGACCCCAAGTTGCTGTTTCTGGACGAGCCGACCTCCGGCCTGGATCCGATCAGTGCTGCGGCCTTCGACGAACTGATAGCCTATCTGCAGAAAGAGCTCGCGCTCACGGTGGTCATGATCACGCACGATCTGGACAGCATCTTCCGAACCTGCAACCGCGTCGGCGTCATCGTCGACCGGCGCATGGTCGTGGACGATATCGACCGAATCATCGACTACCCGCATCCGTGGATCCGCTCCTACTTCCACGGCGAGCGGGCCCGCCGCTTGCTTCCGCCGGCAGGTGCCGCCCATGGAGCGTGACGCCAACTACACGGTGGTGGGTGCCTTCGTGATCCTGGTGGTCGCGATGGCTGGCCTGTTCATCTACTGGTACTCCGACAGCCGCGAGCACCGCGACTACACCCGCTACGAGATCTACTTCCAGGGCAGCGTCAGCGGCCTGGCCGTCGGCAGCCAGGTCCGGTACCTCGGCGTAGACGTGGGCCGTGTGGTGCGCATCCGCGTGGATCCCCGCGCTGCCGACCGCGTGCAGGTCATCACCGACATCGACGCCACGGCGCCGATCTCCCCGCGCACGCTGGCCCAGCTCTCCCTGCAGGGCGTCACCGGACTGCTGTTCGTCGACCTGCAGCAAAGCAAGCCGGGCGCCAACGTCATACCGGCCGTGCTCAGCGAACGCTATCCGGTGATCAACTCGGTACGCTCGGACTTCGACGTGTTCCTCGCCACGCTGCCGGACCTGGCCTCGCGTACGCGGGAGCTAATGATCCGCCTGGACGAGGTGTTCTCCCCGCAGAACATCTCGGCCCTGTCCCAGTCCCTGACCAACGTGAAGGCCACGTCCGAGCAGTTCCCGCAGACCCTGCAGAGTGCCAATGCACTGCTGGCGGAACTGCGGGCGACGGCCACCGAGACGCGCGGCTTCGTGCAGAACCTGCAGGGCGCGGCCAATGTGCTGGGACCGGATGTCGCCCGCAGCGTGGATCGGCTGCGCGCGACGGCCGAGAACGTCGCCGCGGCGACGGCGCGCCTGGATCAGATCGTGGCGGAGAACCGCGACGACCTGCGGGCCTTTACCCGCGACGGGTTGCCGCAGCTGCAGCAGACCCTGGAGCAGGCCCGCGCGGCGGCCGAGGAGGCCCGCGCGCTGGCCCACCGGATCAAGGAGGATCCCTCGCGCATCCTGTACCAGCCGAAGAACCACGGCGTGGAGATTCCCCGATGATGCTGGTCAAGACCTTGGCGACGGCCGCTGCCGTGGCGTTGCTGCTGGCAGGCTGCACGGGCCTGAAGAGCACGGCGCCTACCGAGCAGCTGTACGTGCTGCGGCCCGCCCCGGTGGCGGCGGCCATGGCGCAGCCCCTGAAGGTGGTGCTGCAGCTTCGCCGGCCCGGCGCACAGCCGGGCCTGGATACCGAGCGCATCGCGCTCGCGTTACCGGGCCATCGCTTGGACTACTACGCGGGCGCGCGCTGGAGCGCGCCGCTGCCTCAGGTGACGGAGGCGCTGTTCCTGCAGAGCCTGAGGGGCAGCGGGCGCTTTGCCCAGGTGAGCGGGGATGTCGGCGGCGTGGGCGCCGACTACCTGCTCGCGGTGACGCTGCGGCGCTTTGAGGCCGAGTACACGGTCACCGGCGGGATCCCGACCGTGCAGCTGCAGCTGGAATGCGTGCTCGTGAACCAGCACGAGCACCGCCAGGTAGCGAGCTTCGACATCGTGAGCAGCGCGCCCGCGGCTGCCAACCGGCAGGAGAGCGTGGTGGCAGCCTTCGAGCAGGCGTTGCAGGCGGCCAGCCAACAGCTGGTGGAGCGCACGGCGCTGCAGGTGGCCACGGCCCTGGCGGCCGAGGCGCACTAGAACGTGGAGAGCCCGCTGGCCTCCAGGAACCGGTAGAGCCAGTAGCGGCCCTGGGAAGGATCGGCGTAGACATCCACGTCAGCCGTGTACTCGATGCCGCCGACCGCACGGTTCATCCACAACCGGTCAAACCAGTGCAGCGCGCGAGCCATCGGCTCCTCCTCGCGCGATCCCTCGACGATCACGTCCGCCTCCAGGTTGTAGTCATCGAGGTTGCGTCGCGTGAGGTTCGAGGAGCCCAGTAGCAGCCACGCCTGTGACTCATGGGAAATCAGTACGAGCTTGGCGTGGAACTGCTCGCCATGCGTGCGGTACCAGCGCACGCGGATGCGCCCGTCGCTGGCGGCGACCAGTTCCGCGGCGACCTGGCGGTTGGGCAGGCCCGACTTCTCGTAGCCGAAGGCATCCTTGTTCGGATCCAGCATCACCCGAAGGTTCACGCCCCGGTGCGCGGCGGCCAGCAGCGCACGCACCACGCGGCGCTCCGAGAGATAGAACATCGCGATGTCGATGCTGTCGCCTGCCTGGGTGCTCTCCAGGCGCGCCAGCAGCGCATCGCGGATCGCTGCCTCCGTGGCCACGCGCACGAGCGCCGTGTGGGCCGTGGCCGCCGGCGGCGGCTTGGCGGAGACGGCCTGCAGCGGCAGCGAGCCGCGCCAGCCGGCACTGCGCGCCAGCGCGATCTCGCTCTGCAGGAGCGGCAGCAGTACCGGGCCCGCAAGGCTCAGGCCCACGTTGCTGTGGGCGCTGCTGGCATCGTGCGGGTTGGCGGAGGAGAGCAGGCCGCGCAGAGAGCCTTGGCCATCGCCGCTGATCACGAGCTTGCGGTGGTCCGCCTTGAAGTTTGCGAGCCGCAGGAGCGCACCGAGCGACACGCCGGCACCGCCGCCGTCGATGAGGTTGGGAAACGGGCCAGCGCCCGCGGACGGCAGCCACCAGTTGAAGAGCAGCCGCCAGGCCGCGGAGTACAGCGGGTTGGAGTCGCGCAGCGGATCCAGGTTCGTGAGCACCACGTCGATGCCCGCAGCCTTCAGCGTGCCCAGCTCCGGGCCGAGCTCATCGCCATAGGCCACGTTGATCGGGTCCACCAGCACGAGCATCGCAAGCTTGGGGTCCGCCTTGCGGCGGGCCAGCAGGGCATCGCGGATCCTCTGGGCCACGGGCTTCAAGCGCTGGTCCGCCGCAGCCTCGGTGCCTGCCGCGCGCTGGCTGTTGAAGAGGAAGTAGTCCAGCACCAGCAGGTCGTGGGCGTTGGCGATCAGCGCGAGCGTGGTGTCGGTGAGCTGCTGCGTGAGGATCGGCTGGCTGAAGGCGTCGCTCGCCGTGGTATCGGCCAGGAACTGCAGCTCGCGGGTGTCCGCGGCCACGGGTGCGCCGCTGACGTGCACGCCTTCCGGCAACGGCTTGCTGGTCTGCCACCACGCCATCCCCGCCCACCCCAGCAGCAGGGCAGCCGCCGCACGCAGGACCCAGCGTAGGCCGGTGCGGGCAGGGGGTGTGCCGGAGCGTGAAGCCATGGGGGGATTCTAGCCAGCCGGCCGCGCCGCAGCCGTGTTGTCGCGCACAGCCGCCAGCTGCCGGCCGCGCCGGCTTAGGCCAGCAGTGCGGGGCTGCGGGTTTGCTCGGACGGGAAGAGGGCCCCGAACGGCGGCCGGCCGCTCTCCTGGGCGATCAACAGGCTGCCCAGCACCTCTGCCGTGCAGGGCTCGCCAAAGAGGCGGCCCTGGGCATAGTGGCAGTGCACGCTGCGCAGGAACGCCAGCTGCTCGGGCGTCTCCACGCCCTCGGCCACCACGTGCATCCCGAGGCTGCGGCCCATCTCGATAATGGTGCGCACCAGCGTGGCGTCGTTGGGGTCGGTGGCGGCGTTGCGCACGAACGACTGGTCGATCTTCAGCGTGCCGATCGGGAACTGCTGCAGGGCCGAGAGTGAGGAGTAGCCGGTACCGAAGTCATCAATGGCTAGGTGCACGCCCAGGTCCCGCAGCTCGCGCAGCATGCCGATCGTGCGCTTGGGGTCGGCCATCAGCGTGGTCTCGGTGATCTCCAGCTCCAGGTTCCGCGGCGAGACCTCGTGGCGCTCGAACACCGAGCGGCAGCGCAGGATGAAGCTGGCCTGGCGCAGCTGCTTGAGCGAGAGGTTCAGCGCGATGCGGCCGACGTCGCGGACCTGGGTGCTAAGGACGCGGTAGTCGATGCAGACACGGTTCAGCACCCACTCGCCCACGCCCAGGATGAGGTTGTTCTCCTCGGCCAGCGGGATGAACTGCGAAGGCGGTATGTCCCCGTGGCCCGGCAGGCGCCAGCGCAGCAGGGCCTCGGCACCCATGATGCGTCCGTCCGTGAGGTCCACCTTCGGCATGTAGCGGATCACCAGCTCGTCGCGCTCCAGCGCGCGCTTGAGCTTGCTCTTGAGCATGAGTCGCTCCACCGCCGCGGCGTTCATGTCCGGCGAGTAGAACACGCAGCTGTTGCCGCCGTTCTGCTTGGAGTAGTACATCGCGGCATCGGCGTTGCGAATCACGTCGATGACGTTTTCCGCATCGCGCGGGCAGAAGGCTGCGCCGATGCTCACCGTCAGGAACACTTCCTGCTGGTTCACGTGGAATGCCTGGCCGACCGACTGCAGGATCGCCGCGGAGAGCTGGCGCACGGCGCTGCGCGCCTCCGCCTGCGAGAGTCCTTCGATGAATATCGCGAACTCATCGCCCGCCAGGCGGCCCATGACGGTGCCCTCGGGCAGCACGCTGGTGAGGCGCTCGGTGAGCACTTCCAGCACGCGGTCGCCCGCGCCATGGCCGAAGGTGTCGTTGACCTCCTTGAAGCGGTCCATGTCCAGGTAGAGCAGGGCTACGACGTTGTCGGTGCGGTTGCTGCGTGCGATCGCCTGCTGCAGCAGGTGCTGGAACTGCATGCGGTTGGGGATCTTGGTCAGCGCGTCGTAGCGCGCGAGGTAGCGGATACGCCGCTCCGCGCGCTTGCGGTCGGTGATGTCGCGAGCCACGAAGATGCAGCCGGCAAACTGCGGATCCTCGGTGGCGATGTCCGATCCCGTGAAGGAGATCGGGATCGTCTGGCCGGTGCTACTGCGCAATACCGTCTCGCCGACCTCACGTGCCTTCCCCAGCACCTCGGCGGCGGTGCGACCCGGGGAGCTATCCAGCAGCGCCTCGATCGGCTGGCCGACCAGGTCCTCCTCGGCCTGCACGGTGAGCCTGCAGGCCGCGTCGTTGGCAATCTTGATCGCCCCGGCGCTGTCGGTCACGAACACGGCGTCGGCCATGCTGTTCAGGACGCTGTAGAGGTAGTTACGCGTGATCGTGGTCTGCGCCAGGCGCTGGCGCATCTGCTCCACCGTGCGTTCCAGGTCCCCCAGTTCATCCCGCCGCAGCGTGGCCATCGGCTGGGTGAAGTCGCCGGCGGTGATGCGCTCGGCACTGCTGGTGATGCGGCCCAGGCTGCGCACCAGGCGGCTGCCGTAGAGGAAGGCCAGCAGGGAGCTCAAGGTGATGACCAGCATCGCGCCGAACACGAACAGCAGCGGTAGCTCGCCCGCGGTCAGGCCGGTGGCTCGCGGTTCCAGAAGCACCACGTAGATGGTGGTGAAGGCGACTGCCAGGACCAGCGCTATCGCAGCTCCGTAAACCGCATATTTTGTCTTTAGGCTGAGCACCTTGCGTCCTGTTTTGGCAGCGGTTTCGATACTAACCCGAAGCTTCGCGGCCAAGCCACCGACTTGGATTCATGCGTTGGAATAGAATTACCCCCATGACCTCCCCCCCGGCGCTGAACTCACTGGAACTGACTGGCCGGGCTGCTACGCACGTGGTGGCCGTGGAGGGCCTGCCGGTGCTGCTGCACCGGGACGTGGTGGCGCCGTTCACGGCACTGCGCGCCGCGGCGAGCCAGGCCGGCATCGCGCTGCTACCCGTGTCGGGCTACCGGGATTTCGAGCGCCAGCGGCAGATATGGAACGGCAAGTATCGAGGCGAGCGGGAGCTGCTGGACGCCCAGGGGCGCACACTGCAGGCGGCGAGCCTTGCGCCACCGGCGCTCGTGGAGGCCATCCTTACCTGGTCGGCGCTGCCGGGCGCGAGCCGCCACCACTGGGGCACGGAGCTGGACGTGATCGATGCGGCCGCCCTGGCGCCGGGCGCGCGCGCGCGGCTGGTGCCGGAGGAGTTTGCGCCACAGGGCGTGTTTGCCCGGCTGGAGCAGTGGCTCGCCGCGCATGCCGCGGACTATGGGTTCTACCGGCCCTACCGCGCGGACCGGGGCGGCGTGCAGCCAGAGCCCTGGCACTTGAGCTACGGGCCGATCGCCGATGGGGCGATGCAGGCGCTGACGCCGCGGCTGTTGGAGGAGGCGCTGGCGGGTGCGGGGCTGGAGGCGGAGGCGCAGGTGCTGGCGGTGCTACCGCAGATCTACCGGCGCTACGTGCTCAACGTGGAGCCTGTGTCGGCGGCGGCGCTGGCCGCCGTGGCGGTCAGTCCGCCGTCCAGGCCTTCTTGAAGTAACCCACCATCAGGCCACGCACGTTGCCCATCGTGTCGGGCTGGGCGGCGAACACCTGGGGATTCCGGCGCAGCAGGCGCCAGCTCTCGCTGCGCAGGATCTGGCGCAGGAACACCAGGGTGGCGTCGATGGCTTCGATATAGGGATTGCGGCCGTCGAACAGCGGCTCCAGGTAGCGGTAGGCGCTGTCAAACCCGCTGTCCAGCCGCTTGCGGCGGACATCCTCCACGAACGTCGGCGTCTGACGCAGCAGGTCCAGGCCCGAGGCGTACTTGATGCCCTTGCCGCCCGTGCCCATCGGAACCGCAACGCCGCCCAGCACGAACTCCGGGTACAGCCGGTCGCGGCACTTCTCCAGGTAACAGCGGTCGGCCATCTGGGCGATCATGTCGGCCGTGCCCAGCAGGTGACCCAACTTGAGGTCGCGCGGATCGCTGATCACCTGACCGATCTGCTCGAAGGTCTTCTCGTAGCCGGTGAAGTGGATGACCTCGCCGGTAATGTGCGTCCAGTGGGCAAAGCCGATGGTTGGCAGGTAGCGCGACAGGAAGCGCGCGCCGCGCGAGACATGGTTGCGGGTGAACTCGGCCCCGTTGCGGGCTTCCTCGCCGCGCTCACGCAGGTAGCCGATGTCGTGGAACAGCGCGAGCAGGATGCCCACCGCGGCACGCTCGGCCCCCAGGGCCAGCTCGGAATCCTTGTGGCTCTGCTCGTAGCCGCAGATCAACCGGGCCATCGCCAGCGTCACGTCCAGCGTGTGCTGCTGGTCGTGGTACACGGTATCGACGCCGAAATAGCCCGGCATGCGACCGGTGAAGGCCAGTTCGAAGTCGCGGAAGGCGTGGGCCAGGGGCGTGAAGTCCATACCCGGCCAGGTCGCCACCAGCAGCGCTTGCACCGCATCCCGCACGTCCGCCGCCGAACTGACCTTCACGGTGTTGGTGACGTCGTAATCGCTGCGGCGGGCGTTATACATGGCTTGTGGCAGTTGAAACCTGCGGCAGTCTAGTCACGCCATACGGCCAAAGCCAGCGACGAGCCCCACAGTTTCGGCATCCGGCATGACCCATATGTCAAAGCGGCAGCTGGAAACCGGCCACCGCCGGGGCGTGGTCGGAGGGCCGCTCGGCACGCCGCGGCTCCTTGTCGATCGTGGACTGCACGCAACTTTCCCGCAATGCACTGCTGGCCAGGATCAGGTCGATGCGAAGGCCCAGATTGCGACGAAAACCCGCCTGGCGGTAGTCCCACCAGCTGAAGCTCGCCGCCGGCTGCTCGAACAGCCGGAAGGTATCCACCAGGCCCAGCTCCAGCAGCCCGTGCAGTGCGTCACGCTCGGGCTGGCTGCAGAGGATCTGGCCCTCCCAGGCCTTCGGGTCGTGCACGTCGCGGTCCTCCGGGGCGATGTTGAAATCCCCCATCACCACCAGGTGGCGGTGTGCCGCGAGCTCCGCCGCCAGGACGCGCTGCAGGGCCTGCAGCCAGCGCAGCTTGTAGGCGTACTTCTCGGAGCCCACCGCCTGCCCGTTGGGCACGTACAGGTTGACGTAGCGCACGCCGCCGACGCTGCCGATGGCCACCCGGCGCTGCGGATCCTCCAGCCCCTCCAGGTCGAACTTGGCATCCCGGATCGGCGCCCGGGAGAGCAGCGCCACGCCGTTGTAGGTCTTCTGGCCGCTGCGCACGACGTGGTAGCCCAGCGCCTCGATCTGCGCCTGCGGGAAGTTCTCGTCGGTGAGCTTGGTCTCCTGCAGCCCGATCACGTCCACGGGGTTGGCGGCCAGCCACTCCAGCAGCTGCGGCAGGCGCACCTTGAGCGAGTTGACGTTCCAGCTGGCGACGGTGGTCACGGCGTGTCTGCTCCCCGGCCGCGGCGGCGCTAGGCCGCAATACCGTGCAGTTGCAGCAGCGGCGTGATGTCCGGCGCGCGGCCGCGGAACTCGATGAACGCCTCCAGCGCATCGCGGCTGCCGCCGCGCGAGAGGATACTGTCCAGGAAGCGCTTGGCCGTCTCGGGGTTGAAGACGCCGGTCTCCTTGAACGCCGCGAAGGCATCGGCGGCCAGCACCTCGGCCCACTTGTAGCTGTAGTACCCGGCGGCATAGCCGCCGGCAAAGATGTGCCCGAAGTTGTTGGGGTAGCGGTTCCATTCCGGGATCCGGATGACGGCCACTTCCTTGCGCACCTCGGCGAGGATCTCGTGCACGCGTCCGCCGCGGGCCGGGTCGAACTCGGCATGCAGGCGGAAGTCGAACAGCGCGAACTCCACCTGGCGCAGTGTCGCCAGGCCCGCCTGGAAGCTGCGTGTGCGCATGAGCTGCTGGATCTTCTCCGCCGGCAGCGGTGCACCGGTCTCGTGGTGCGTGGCCAGCTGGGCGATGACCTCCGGGTCCCAGGCGTAGTTCTCCATGAACTGGCTCGGCAGTTCCACCGCATCCCAGCTCACGCCGTTGATGCCGGAGATACTGGGGTAGCCCACGCGCGTGAGCATGTGATGCAGCCCGTGGCCGAATTCATGGAACAAGGTCACCACGTCATCGTGGGTCAGCAGCGCCGGCTTGCCGGCGGCGCCGGGCAGCGCGTTCAGGACCAGGTAGGCCACCGGCAGGGCGCTGCCGGAGGCGGTGTCCTTGCGGCCGACGCAGTCGTCCATCCAGGCGCCGCTGCGCTTGTGCGGGCGGGCGTAGGGATCCAGGTAGAAGCCGCCGATGAGCGTGCCCTGGGCATCGAAGATGTCGTAGTAGCGCACGTCGGCATGCCACACGGCGACGCCCTCGCGCATGCGGATCTTCACGAGGAAGAGGCGCTCGATGACCCCGAAGAGCCCCTCCAGCACGCGCGGCAGCGCGAAGTACTCGCGCAGTTCCTCCTGCGAGATGCTGTAGCGCTCCTCCTGCAGGCGCTCGGAGTAGTACGTCACGTCCCAGGCGTCCAGCTTGCGGCCGGCAAACTCCTCCAGCTCCGCCAGGTCCCGCAGCGCCGCCGGGCGGGCGGCCACGGCCAGCTTGCGCAGGAACGCCAGCACCTCGTCCACGCTCTTGGCCATGCGGGTGGCCAGGGCGTAGGCCGCGTAGTTGGGGAAGCCCAGCAGCTGCGCCGTCTCGTGGCGCAGGCGCAGCAGGTCCTCCATCACCTGGGTGTTGTCAAAGCGCGCCGGCGTCGGGCCCTGGTCAGAGGCCCGGGTGCTCCACGCGCGGTAGAAGGCCTGCCGCAGCTCCGGTGACTTGGCGTCCGTGACGATGGCGACGTAGGTCGGCTGGTCCAGCCCCAGCAGCCAGCCGTCCTTGCCGGCCGCCACGGCGCGCTCGCGCGCCTGCTCCAGGATCGTGGCGTTCAGGCCTTCCAGCAGCTTCTCGTCGGTCACCTCGTGGCTGAAGGCGTTGGTCGCATCCAGCACGTTTTCCTCGAACTTCGCGCCGAGGCTGGAGAGCTCCAGCATCACGGCCTTGAAGCGCTCCTTCTTGGCGCCATCCAGCGCCACGCCGGCCAGCTCGAAATCCCGCAGCGCGTGGTCCACCAGCATCCGCTGGGCCGTATCCAGGCGCGCGCCCTCCAGCGACTTGACCGTCTTGTAGGCGCGGTACAGCGGCTCGCTCTGCGCGATGTCGGTGCCGTAGTCGGACAGCAGCGGCAGGCAGGCGTTGTACTGCTCGCGCAGCGCATCGGAGTTCATTACGCCGTTCAGGTGCCCGACGGGCGACCAGGCGCGCGCCAGCCGGTGCTGCAGGTCCTCCAGTGGCTCCACGAAGTTCTGGAACGTGGGCGCGGCGATCTGCTCGATCTGGGCGATGCGGGCGCGGCTCTCCGTGAGCAACTCGCGGATGGCCGGCTCCACATGCTCTGGGCGGATATCCTGAAAGGCGGGCAGGGGCAGTTCGCGGAGCAGGGGATTGGAAGTGTCCATCGTGGGGCGCTTTGGGACTCTTGAGGGGGGTGACGGGGCATCTTAGAACAAGCCTGGAGGGCTGTGCGGGCCCTCCGGTGTAACATGCTGCCAATCCTGGAGATTTCAACGCCCATGAGCAGTGCATACGACCTGATTGTCATCGGTGGCGGCAGCGGCGGGCTCGCGGCGGCGCAGCGTGCGGCCGGGTACGGCGCCCGCGCCGTGATCATCGAATCCGGCCGCCTGGGCGGTACCTGCGTGAACGTGGGCTGCGTCCCCAAGAAGGTCATGTGGAACGCCGCGCAGATCGCCCACGCGCTGCAGGACGCCCCGGAGTACGGATTTGACGCCCGCACCGCCGGCCACGACTGGGCGAGCCTCAAGCAAAAGCGCGACGCCTACATCCTGCGCCTCAACGGCATCTACGAGCGCAACCTGGGCAACCGCAAGGTGCAGCTCGTGCGCGGCCATGGCCGCCTGGTGGCGCCGGGGGAGGTGGAGGTCAACGGCCAGCGCCTGCGCGGCGAGCGCGTGCTCATCGCCACCGGCGGCCGGCCGTGGCGCCCGGACATCCCCGGCGCGGAGCTGGGGATCGATTCCGACGGCTTCTTCGAGCTGGAGCAGCGGCCGCAGCGCGTGACGATCGTCGGCGGCGGCTACATCGCGGTGGAGATCGCCGGCGTCTTCGCGGCGCTGGGCAGCCAGGTCACGCTCCTGGTGCGCAGCGAGCGGCTGCTGCGCGGCTTCGACCTCTCGCTGGCGGAGGGTGCGCTGGAGTCCCTGCGCGAGTCGGGCGTGGAGGTGCTGCTGCACGCGCCGCCTGCGGCGCTGTCGCGTGAGGCGGACGGCATCCACGTGCAGATCGCCGACGGGCGGGTCCTGGGCGGGCAGGATGCGCTCATCTGGGCGGTGGGCCGGCAGCCGCTGAGCGACTGCATCGCGCCAGCGGTAGGCCTGGCGCTGGACGCCGAGGACTACATCCCGACCGATCGTTTCCAGGGGACGCAGGTCAAGGGCCTCTTTGCGATCGGCGACGTCACCGGCCGCGCGCAGCTCACGCCCGTGGCGATCGCCGCGGGCCGGCGCCTGGCCGACCGGCTCTGGGGCGGCATGGCCGGGCGGCACCTGGACTACGACAACGTCCCGACCGTGATCTTCAGCCATCCGCCGATCGGCACCGTAGGCCTCTCGGAGGAAGAGGCGCGTGCGCGCCACGGCGACCAGGTGCAGGTCTATACCTCCGATTTCGTGCCGATGTACCACGCGATGACGACGGCCAAGCCCAAGACCCGCATGAAGCTGGTGACGCTGGGGAATGAGCGCAAGGTGATCGGCGTGCATGTCCTGGGCCCCGGGGCCGACGAGATGCTGCAGGGGTTTGCGGTGGCCGTGCGCATGGGCGCCACCAAGCAGGACTTCGACGATACCGTCGCCATCCATCCCACCAGCTCCGAAGAGCTGGTGACGATGCGCTAGGCGCGCATGGGCCTGCCGCTGGTCATCGGACACCGCGGCGCCTGCGGCTACCGGCCCGAGCACACGCTCGCCAGCTACCAGCTGGCGATCGAGCAGGGCGCGGACTACATCGAGCCGGACTTGGTGGCGACGCGCGACGGCGTGCTCATCGCCCGCCACGAGAACGAGATCGGCGGCACGACCGACGTGGCGGTGCTGGCGCAATTTGCCGACCGCCATCGTACGCAGCGCATCGATGGCGTTGAGGTGAGCGGCTGGTTTACCGAGGACTTTACGCTCGCGGAAATCAAGCGCCTGCGCGCGCGGGAGCGGCTGCCGGCGCTGCGACCGCAGAACACCGCCTACGACGGGCAGTTCTCGGTCCCGACCTTCACCGAGATACTGCGCTTCCTGGCCGGTATCAATGAGGAGCGCGCGATGCGCGGCCTTGCGCTGATCGGCGTGTACCCGGAAACCAAGCACCCCAGCCACTTCGCGGCGCGGGGGCTGGCGCTGGAGGAGCCGCTGCTCGCCCAGCTGGCCGAGCATGGCTGCGACGCGCCCGTGTTCATCCAGTCCTTCGAGACCGGGAACCTTCGTGCCCTGCGCGAGCGCACGGTGCACCCGCTGGTGTTGCTGCTGGATGCGCAGGGTGCGCCCTGGGACCTGCAGGCCGCGGGCGATCCGCGGGATTCGCGCGCGCTCCTGACGCCGGCGGGCCTTGCGGGGGTGGCGGGGTTCGCGGACGTGATCGGCGTCAACAAGCAGTGCGTGATCGGGCGGGATGCGGACGGTGCGCTGGCAGCGCCCGGCCCGCTCGTGGCCGATGCGCACCGCGCGGGCCTGGCCGTGCACTGCTGGACGTTCCGCGCCGAAAATGAGTTCCTGCCGGCGCCGCTGCGCCGGGGCACGCTGCCTGCCGGCCGCGGCGACGTGGAGGCGGAGATCCGTGCGTACCTTGACGCGGGGATCGACGGCTTCTTCACGGACCAGCCGGACGCGGGTCGCCGCGCCGTCGGCCGGTAGCCGCGCGCCGCTACTCCTCGGCGGCCAGTTCCACCTTGAGCGCGGCCAGCACCGAGGCGGTCTCCGGACGGATGCCGCGCCAGATGAAGAAGGCTTCGGCCGCCTGCTCCACCAGCATCCCCAGGCCCATCACCGCGCGGGTGCAGCCGCGTTGCTGCGCCCAGCGCACGAAGGCCGTGTCTTCGGCCTTGTAGGCCATGTCGTAGCAGAAGGTGTGCGCGCCCACGATGCCAGCCGGCAGCGGCAGCACTTCGTTGGCGAGGCTGGCCGATGTGGCGTTGATCACCAGGTCGTAGGGCGCGCCGTGCAGGTCCGCAAAGCCGCAGCCGTGCACCTCGCCGTCCTGGCCGAACTCCGCGGCCAGCTCCAGCGCGCGGGCCGGGCTGCGGTTGGCGATGGTGAGCTCCCGCGGCTGCAGGTCCAGCAGCGGCATCAGCGCGCCGCGCGCGGCGCCACCGGCGCCCAGCAGCAGCACGCGGCGGCCTGCAACGGTGACGCCGAAGTTGTAGATCAGGTCGCGGGTAAGCCCCAGCCCATCGGTGTTGTCGCCGGTGAGCCCGCCCTCGGCGCGGGGGGTGAGCGTGTTCACCGCGCCCGCGTGCTCGGCGCGCGGGGTGAGGTCCGCGGCCAGGTGCACCGCCGCCTGCTTGTGCGGCAGCGTGACGTTCAGGCCCTTGCCGCCCTCGGCGAAGAAGCGCAGCACGGCCGGGGCGAACTGCGCCGGCGTGGCGTCGATCGTGGTGTAGTCGATGTTGTGGCCGACCTGGCGCGCGAAGCGTTCATGGATGAACGGCGAGCGGCTGTGCCCGACGGGGTGGCCGATGACGGCGTATCGATCAGGTTCGCTCATTTACCAGCCATTTTACTTCGCTGCCGCTGTTGCCGTCGCCGCCCAACAGCTCGCGCAGCTCCTCCTGCCACAGGGCCAGGCGTACGTCCGTCTGCCAGGGCGGGTTCACGATCAGCAGGCCGGAGCCGTTGAGCGCGACCGCCGAGTCACGCGGGTGCAGCCACAGCTGGGCGCAGAGCGTGGGCTGCTCCAGCAGCCGCGTGACCTTGGCCAGCCACAGGTCGGCGTCGCGCTGGCGCTTGATGGGGAACCACACCGCGATCACGCAGCTGTCGAAGCGGCGCAGCGCCTCCGGCAGCACGGCCAGGATGCGGTTGTACTCATCGGCCGCCTCGTACGGTGGGTCGATCAGCACCAGCGCCCGGCGCTCCTTCGGCGGCATCAGCGCGACCAGGCGCTCGTAGCCGTCGCCGCACTCCACGCGCGTGGCCACCGGGGCCAGGGCCGCGATGGCATCCAGCGAGCGCTGCAGGTGGCGGGACTCCTGGGAGACGAACTCGATACTGGTGGCGCGGTCCTGCTCGCGCAGGCTCGCGGCCGCCAGCAGCGGCGAGCCGGGGTAGGTGCCTGCGCCGGTGAGCGCACGCACACGTGCCACGGCGGCAAGATAGGCGTCGATCTCCGCGCTGCGGGGCGTTGTGGCGGCCAGGCGCTCGTAGCCGTGCTGGGCCTCCGCGCCACGCCGCGCCTCCTCGCTGCGCAGGTCATACAGGCCGCCGCCGCCATGGGTGTCCAGGTAGAAGAAACCCTTGGCCTTGCGCTGCAGGGAGGCGATCAGGGCCAGCAGCGCGACGTGTTTGTGCACGTCGGCGAAGTTGCCCGCATGGAAGCTGTGTCGGTACTGCATTCAGGAGGCCTGAACGCGCCTTCAACCCGCGACGGCGGATTTCCGGGCGCGGGCCGTGCTCTTGCTGCTGCTGGCCGCGGCAGCGGTGGTGCTGCCCTTGGCGGCAGTCTTGCGCTTGGTCTTGGCCTTTGCCTTAGGCTTGGCGGCAACCTTCCCCTTGGGTTCCTTGGCGAGCTGGGGTGCCTTCGCCACCTTGGCCTTTGGCGCGGGAGCGGCCTTGGCCGCCTTGCCCTTCTTGCCAAAACGACCGCGCTGCGGCCGCACGGGTGCGGCGGCCAGCAGCGCGCGGCACTCCTCCAGGGTCAGCGACTTGGGGTCGCGGTCCTTGGGGATGCGGGCGTTGCGCTGCTTGTCGGTGATGTACGGGCCATAGCGGCCGTTCAGGACCTGAATGTCATCCACGCCAAAGTCGGTGATCAGGCGGTTCGCGTCGGCGACCTTCTTGGCCTCGATCACCTCGAGCGCCTTCTCCAGCGTCACCGTGTACGGGTCGTCCTCCTTCAGGGAGACGTATTTGGCGCCGTACTTCACATACGGGCCGAAGCGGCCGATGGCCACCGTTATCGTGTCGCCCTCGGCCGTGGCGCCCAGGGTACGCGGCAGCTGGAAGAGGTCCAGCGCCTGCTCCAGCGTGATCGTGTCCATCTTCTGTCCGGGGCGCAGGCCCGCGAACTTCGGCTTCTCCTCGTCGTCCTTGGTGCCGGCCTGCACGAACGGCCCGAAGCGGCCCATGCGCACCGACACCGGGCGGCCCGTCACCGGGTGGATGCCCAGGTCGCGGGCCATCGCCACTTCCTCGCGGCTGACGGTCTTCTCGATCTCCTCAACGCGGGTGATGAAGGGCTTCCAGAACTTCTCCAGCGGCGTAACCCACGGCTCCTCGCCGCGCGAGATCGCATCCAGCTCATCTTCCATCGCGGCGGTGAAGCCGTACTCCACGTACTGGGTGAAGTACTTGGTGAGGAAGCGGCAGACGATCTTGCCGATGTCGGTGGCGATGAAGCGCCGCGCGTCCATGTCCACGTACTCGCGGTCCTTCAGCGTCGAGATGATCGAGGCGTAGGTGGAGGGGCGGCCGATGCCGTGCTCCTCCAGCGCCTTGACCAGCGAGGCTTCCGAGAAGCGCGGCGGCGGCTCGGTGAAGTGCTGTTCGCCCTTCAGGCTCGCCAGCACGACCTTGTCGCCTTCCTGCATTGCAGGCAGCACATGGTCGGTGTCGTCCTCGGCCGCATCGTCGCGGCCCTCCTGGTAGACGGCGATGTAGCCGGGCTTGACCAGGGTGGAGCCGTTGGCGCGGAACAGGTGGCGCGCAGCGGGCGTTGCGGCGCTGCCTGCCTGCATGTCGACGGCAACGGTGTCGAACACCGCGTGCGCCATCTGGCAGGCCACGGCGCGCTTCCAGACCAGCGCGTAGAGCTTGTACTGGTCGGCGTCTATCTTGCCCTCGACCATCGCCGGCGTGATCGCCGCGGAGGTCGGGCGCACGGCCTCGTGGGCCTCCTGCGCGTTCTTGGACTTGGTCTTGAAGACGCGGATTTCCTCGGCCAGGCCTTCCTTGCCGAAGAGCTTCTCGATCGTGGCGCGGATCTCGGTAACGGCCTCGGCGGCCAGCGACACCGAGTCGGTACGCATGTAGGTGATCAGGCCCACGGCGCCCTCGCCGAAGTCCACGCCTTCGTAGAGCTGCTGCGCCAAGCGCATGGTCCGCTGCGCCGAGAAGCCCAGCTTGCGCGCGGCCTCCTGCTGCAGCGTGGAGGTCGTGAACGGCGGCGCCGGGTTGCGGCGGCGCTGCTTGCGATCGATGGTGAGCACCTTGAGTGCCCCGGCGGCGGCAGCGGTGAGCGCGGATTCCACCTCCCGCGCGTCGCGCTCGTTGGTGAAGCTGAACTGCTCGACCTTGGTGCCGCGATACTCGATCAGCTTGAGCGGGAAGCGGATCTCGCTGTGCTCGCCGATGGCGTCCAGCGTCCAGTATTCCTGGGGTTTGAAGGCCTCGATCGCCTCGTCGCGCTCGCAGATCATGCGCAGCGCGGGGCTCTGCACGCGGCCGGCGGAGAGACCCTGGCGGACCTTCTTCCACAGCAGCGGCGAGAGGTTGAAGCCCACCAGGTAGTCCAGGGCACGGCGCGCCTGCTGCGCGTTCACCAGGTCCATGGCAAGGCCGCGCGGCTCGGCGATGGCGGCACGAATCGCGTTCTTAGTGATCTCGTAGAAGGCCACGCGGTGGACTTCCTTGCCCTCCAGGTCACCGCGCTCCTTCAGCAGTTCGTGCAGGTGCCAGGAAATCGCCTCGCCCTCGCGGTCAGGGTCAGTGGCCAGGTACAGGCAGCTGGCCTTGCGCAGCGCCTTGGAGATCGCATCGACGTGCTTCTCGTTGCGCTCGATCACGCGGTAGCTCATCGCGAAGTCGTGCTCGGTGTCGATCGCGCCTTCCTTGGGGATCAGGTCGCGGACGTGGCCGTAGGAGGCCAGCACCTCAAAATCCTTGCCGAGGTACTTCTTGATGGTCTTCGCCTTTGCAGGCGATTCCACGATAACGAGATTTTCTGCCATGAGCGGGTGTTACCGGCCAGCCTTAGGAGGCGGCCAAGATCAATGAGCTGCCGATTCCGGCTCGTCGAAGACCAGGTCTTCCATGCGAGCACAGGCCTGTTCCTGCCCGGGCTGGCTGGAGAGCACCATGAGCACCACCCACTTGACCTGCTCGAGGTCGAAATCCTCGGCATCCAGCGCGAGCAGCCGGTCGATGACGATCTCCCGCTGCTGGGCGCTCAGGATCCCGACCTGCTCCAGCGACAGCAGCAGTCCGCGGCAGTCGACGGTCAGGCGGGAGAGTTCCTGCGGCGTGTAGATGCGCAGGGACGGCATGACGGTGGATTCCTCGTCCGACTCGGCGCCATCGGTGCCATCGGCGCTGAGCAGCGCGGGGCGGTTGCGCTCCCCGGCCAGGTCCGCCAGCCAGTCGAGCGCCCGCTCGACGTTGGCCTCGCCGAAACCGGCGCTTTCCAGGTCCCGGGCCAGCGCCTCGCGCTCGGGGACCTCGGGGGCTTCGTCCAGCATGTAGCGGTCGAAGACGTAAATAAGGATGTCCAGGACGGTGCCGTTCATCAGTCGCTTTCGCTTTCCGGGTCGCTTTATCGGGCCTGGCGAAATAGCCGGCTCGGTTGCGGTTCGATCCGCCAGTGAAATTCGAGGTACGGCAGCGGGGAGGGCAATGGACCCGGGCGAAAGGCCCGTCCGATCGCCCCGTTCGGCGCTGCTCGCCGGCTCGAAGCCGAGCGCATCTAACAGCATTTCCCGGGGCTTGTCCAACCGATGCCCCGCGTCATGGGGGTTCGTTGGGATTGCAACCCATTGTTTCAAAAGAGATAAAAATTGATCCGGACGGCTGGTTTCAGCCCGGGAGGGCAGGGCGCGACCCGCGGAACGCGGGGACAGAGGGCGTGGGGTGCCGTCAGCCCCCCCCGCCAGGGGTCTCCCGGGGATCGGCCCGGGGGGGGCAGCGCTGCGGGCTCCCCAAAGCAGAAGGGCCCGCGAGGCGGGCCCTTCTGGCAGGGGGCGATCCGGACCGCAGCGGGTGCTACGGCGTGCGCACGTGGTCGGCCACGCGCACCGGCGCCGTGACCATCACGGTCAGGCCGAAGCTCACATCTTGGTAGGTCTTGAACACCAGCAGCGGGCCGGCACGCTCGCTCGGCAGGGCCACCTTGGGGCCACCGCCGAAGCACCAGCTCTGCGCCCGCTGGAGGCAGCTCTTGTCGTGCACGACCTCGCCCGCCTGGTCGATGGCCAGCACGTGGCCGGCTTCCAGGCCCTGGCGGGTGCCGCGGTTGATGGCCACCACTTGGTACTGGCCGATCATCGACACGCCGTCCAGCACCGAGAGGATCTGGCCGTCCAGGCGGTCCGGCGCGGCATGCGGCAGCAGGTCCGCGCTGGTGGCCTGCTCTTCCGGGAACAGCAGGTCGCCCGGCTGGGTCTCGCGGGTGGATTCGGTGAGCACCGCGCGGCTGACCTTGGCCGGCTCCTCCACGCGGGCCGTCCCGGTGTAGATGCCCATGTAGCCCAGCAGCTTGCCGGTCTTCGGATCCTTAAGCGCATCGCCCAGCCGCACGACGCTATAGCGTCCCGCGGCGGCTTTCTGCAGGCCCGACACGTACACCGTGTGCGGTGCACCGACGGCTACGTGCAGGTCGCGCAGGGCCACCACGTGTGGCGCGCGGCGCGCCTGCTCGGTGGTTATCAGCGATGGCTTGCCCAGGAAGCTGGCGATCGCCGCGTACGGGATCGTGGCGATCGGGCCGTCGATCGGGGTGCTGCGGGCCAGCGGCTCCACGCGGGTGGCTGCGCTGAGGCCGGCGGCGCCGCGCTCCAGGTGGATCTGCGGCGAGCCGTCGGCGCCATAGGCCAGGGTCAGCACGTCGCCGGGGTAGATAAGGTGCGGGTTCTGGATCGCCGGGTTGACGTACCAGATCTCCGGCCACAGCCACGGGTCGCGCAGGAACATCGCCGAGATGCCCCACAGCGTGTCGCCGCGCTTGACGGTGTAGCTCTTGGGGGCATTCGGGTTCAGCACCACGGTGGTGCTGGCAGCCGGGGCGTTGGCCGCTGCCATGGCGGTTCCCGGGGACGCCGGGACGTTGTCGCCGCGGGCCAGGGCGGCCTCCAGGGAAGTCTGCTGCGTAGCAACGGGAGCGGTGCTGTGGGCGACGCGCGGCGCAGGGGCCGCGGCAGCGGGCGTCTCGTGCGCCGGGAACAGCGAGCAACCGGAGGCAAGCAGCAGGGCGAGGCCGCAGGCGGCCGTGCGCAGCAGCAGGGCCTGGCGGCCGCTGCCCCGGACCTCGTCAGCCCGGGCAAGTACTTGAAATGAGACCATCTTCCACTCCTGTCATCCGCGGGTGGGGTGAGCGCGATCCCGCTGTTATAAACTCTGGGCCCCGGCCGCGCACACGGATGCGCCCAAGTTTGTGGAGTCCATCACGGCCGGCTGGAATATTCCCTGCCGTGACCTCACATTAGCCGAAACAGTAGCAGTATTTTCAAGTCGAGACACGAGCCATGGCCCTGCTTCCCATCCTGGAATATCCCGATCCCCGCCTGCGCACCAAGGCCTTGCCGGTGACCGTTTTCGACGCTGCCTTGCAGCGGCGGATCGACGACCTGTTCGAGACCATGTACGCCGCACCCGGTATCGGCCTGGCCGCGACCCAGGTGGACTGGCACCAGCGCCTGATCGTGATCGACGTGTCGGAGCAATCCGACCAGCGGGAGGTCTTCATCAACCCGCAGATCCTGAGCCGCGAGGGACAGGCCTTGGGGGAGGAGGGCTGCCTGTCGGTGCCCGGCATCTACGACGACGTGCAGCGCGCCGAGCGGGTGCGGGTGCGCGCCCAGGACGCCACCGGCAAGGTCATCGAGCGGGACCTGGAAGGCATCCTGGCGGTCTGCCTGCAGCACGAGATGGATCACCTGGAGGGTCGACTGTTCGTCGACTACCTCTCCGAACTCAAGCGCCAGCGCATCCGCAAGAAGCTCGACAAGGAGCGGCGCGAGCGCGCCGCGGGCCGCGGCGGCGGCGCCTCCAAGCGCGCGCCCTCGCTCTAGAACCCACCGTGCGCGGCCCGACCGGCCGCGATCGCCTATGACGCTACGCATAGCCTTTGCGGGAACGCCGCAGTTCTCAGTGTTCGCGCTTGCGGCGATCGCCGAACGCTATCCCGTGGTCGGCGTGCTCACGCAGCCGGACCGGCCCGCCGGCCGCGGCCGCGCCCTGACCCCCAGCCCGGTCAAGGCATTCGCGCTCGCGCGGGGCTTGCCGCTGGCCCAGCCCCTGAGCCTGAAGGGCGAGGCACCGCAGACGCAGGCGGCACTGGCGCAGCTCGCGCAGTGGCAGCCCGACGTGCTGGTGGTCGTTGCCTACGGGCTGATTCTGCCCCAGCCGGTGCTCGACCTGCCGCGCCATGGCTGCCTGAACATCCACGCCTCGCTGCTGCCGCGCTGGCGCGGCGCGGCGCCGATCCAGCGGGCGATCCTGGCCGGCGATGCCCAGACCGGCGTGACCATCATGCAGATGGATGCGGGCCTGGACACCGGCGCCCTGCTGCTCAGCGAGCCCCTGACCATCGGGCCCGACACCACCACGGTCGAGTTGCACGATGCGCTGGCCCCGCTCGGCGCGCGGCTGATCCTGCAGTCGCTGGAGGACGTCGCGGCCCGGCGCCTCTCGCCCCGTCCCCAGGACCCCCGCCTCGCCACCTACGCCGAGAAGCTCAGCAAGGCCGAGGCGCCGATCCACTGGCATGAGCCGGTGGCGCACATCGACCGGCAGATCCGTGCCTTCAACCCCTGGCCCGCCGCGCAGGCGATGTACCTGGGCGAGCCGTTGAAGCTCCTGCGCAGCCGCGTGCTGCCCGGTGCTGCGCCGCCGGCCACGCCGCCGGGGACGATCCTGGGCCTGCGCGAGGGCCACCTGGCCGTGGCCGGCAGCGACGGGGTGCTCGGCGTGAGCGAGTTGCAGCGTGCGGGCCGGCGCAAGGTTTCTGCCCACGACTTCGCCAATGCGGAGCAACTTGCCGTCATGGCGTCTACAAAGGTCTTTGAATGAACGCATCGCCCACCCCGCTGGCTCCCGGCACCGAAGCGATGACGCTGGCGGCACGCGCGCTGACCCTGGTCGTGACGGAGGGCTGCACGGCCGAGGACGCGCTGGAGCGCATCGCGCCGCCGCCCACCCAGCGCGCCGCCGTGCGCGCGATCCTGGCCGGCACGCTGCGCTGGTACCTGCGCCTGGCGCCGGCGGTCGACGGGCTCATCCGGGCGCCGGGACGCAAGCCTCAGGCGCCACTGCATGCGCTGCTGGTCGTTGCCGCCCACCAGATCATGTATTCCCGTGCCGCCGCCGAGTCGGTGGTGAACATCGCCGTGGACGCCACGCGCGCGCTAGGCCTGCCCGGTGCGGCGGGCTTTGCCAACGCGGTGCTGCGTCGCCTGGTGCGCGAGGGCGAGAGTATTTTCGCGCACGTGGATCGCCGGCCCGCCGCGGCCGTGGCCCACCCGCGCTGGTTCGTGCAGGCGCTGGAGCAGGCCTACGGCGGGCGTGCGCCGGAGATCCTGGCCGCCAACAACGAGCACCCGCCGATGTCGCTGCGGGTGGATCTCACGCGCAGCCGCCGCCAGGACTACCTCGCCGAGCTGGCAGCCGCCGGCATCGGCGCCGTCGGGGGCATCGTGCCCACGGCCGTGGCCCTCATCGAGCCGGTGAGTATCGAATCGCTGCCGGGTTTCGCCGAGGGCCGGGTGAGCGTGCAGGACGCCGGCGCGCAGGTGGCCGCCTACCTGCTGGATGCCCAGCCGGGCGAGCGGGTGCTGGATGCCTGCGCCGCGCCGGGCGGCAAGACGGGCCACCTCCTGGAGCACACGCCGGGCCTGGCCGAGCTGGTGGCGCTGGATAGCGCCGCCAACCGCCTGGAGCGCGTGGCGGCAAACCTTGCGCGCCTGGGCCGCAAGGCCACGCTGGTGCAGGCGGACCTGGCCAGCCCCCCCGAGTGGTGGGACGGGCGTAAGTTTGACCGCGTGCTGCTGGACGCGCCGTGCTCGGCCACCGGCGTCATCCGCCGCCACCCGGACATCAAGCTGCTGCGCCGGGAGACGGATATCGCGGGACTTGCGGACGTGCAGCTGGAGCTGCTGCGCAGTGCGCTGAAGCTGCTCAAGCCGGGCGGCCGCCTGGTCTATGCGACCTGCTCGGTCCTGCCGCAGGAGAATCGCGGCGTGGTGGAGCGGCTGATGGCCGAGGACTGGGGCGGCCTGCGCCTGCTCAAGGCGCGCGACCTGCCGCTGCCGCCGCTGGTGCCGCGGGGCGATGGCGACGTGCAGTTGCTGCCACGGCTGCGCTCGGCGGGGCCTGAAGCGGCGACCGATGGCTTCTATTATGCTTGCCTGAAATCAGGGGGCACACCGGACAATGCAGCGTGAGGGGAGGGACATGGCGCTGGGCGCCTGGCAGCGCCTGCTGCTCGCCTTGCTGCTGTGCTGCGCGGCGCTGCCGCCGGCGTGGGCGGACGCGCTGGATGGCACCCTGGAGGTCCGCTCCGCCTATGTCACGGTCGACAACGGCGTCTACCAGCTCAATGCCCGCGTCGCCTATCCGCTCAACGATGAGATCCGCGGCGCGCTCAAGGATGGCGTCACCCTGAACTTCGACTTCGAAGCGACGGTGCACAAGCAGCGCCGCTACTGGACCGACGCCACGATCGTCAGCATCTCCCTGCACCGCGAACTCTCCTGGCACGAGGTCACCGAGCGCTACGTCGTGCGCGAGCGGAGCGGCGAGCAGGGCAGCTACGCGACACTCGATCAGGCACTGCAGGCGGTGGGCAGCGTCGACAACTGGCCCATCGTCGTGGAGCCGCAGCTGGAGCCCAACGCCAACTACCAGGTGGGCGTGCGGGCAAGCGTGCGGCGCGGCAACCTCTCCAGTGCCCTGCGTTCCCTCATCTGGTGGTCCGACAGCTGGCAGCGCTCCAGCGCGTGGTACACGTGGTCGCTGCCCCGCTAAAACGCTACGGCAGCTACGGCCTGGTGGCGCTGGGGTCGCTGCTGGGGCTGGCTGCGCTGCTGCTGCTCGCGCGCAGCGTGGAGAACTCCACGCAGTTCAGCCGGTGGCAGCCATGGATCCTGGTGCTGAACGTCTGCGCAGTGGTGTTCTTTGCCATCGTACTCGCGCGCAAGATCTGGCAGCTGGTGCGCGACTACCGCAACCACGTCCCCGGCTCGCGGCTCACGGCCCGCACGGTGCTGGTGTTCGGCTCGCTGGTGATCGCGCCGCTGCTGGTGGTCTACCTGTTCTCCCTGGACTTCCTGAACCGCGGCATCGACAGCTGGTTCCGCGTGGAGGTCAAGCAGGGCCTGGGCGATGCGCTGGTGCTCTCGCGCGCCTCGCTGGACCTGCGCATGCGCGAGCAGGGACGGCGTACGGAGGAGTTCGCGCGGCAGCTCACCTACACCGGCAGCAGCCAGCTGCTGGCGACGCTGGATGCGGAGCGGCGGCGCACGGGTGCGCTGGAGATGATCATCTTCGGCCGCAACGGGGAGCTGCTGGCCTCCAGCAGCGAGGGCTCGGAGGACGCGCTGCATGCCCGCCCGCCGACCGAGATGCTGCTGCAGATCAGCGAGAACCGGCCGTACGTGAGCCTGGAGCCACGGGCCGACGGCGGCTATGTGATCAGTACCGCCGCGCCCATTCCCAGCTCCGGCCAGTCCGTGAGCGCACATTTCGTTCTCGCCCTCTACGGCGTGCCACAGCAGCTGGCGGCGTTGTCGGAGGCCGTGCAGCACACGTATTCGCAGTACGGCGAGCTCGCGGTGCTGCGGGAGCCCCTGAAAAACAGTTTCCGCGTGACGCTCACCCTGGTGCTGCTGCTGGCGATGCTGGTGGCGATCTACCTGGCGATCTTCTCGGCGCAGCGCCTCACGCGGCCCGTGCAGGACCTGATCGAGGGCACGCGGGCGGTCGGCAAGGGCGACTTCGCCATGCGTCTGCCGCTGCCTTCGCGGGATGAGATGGGCTTCCTGGTGCACTCCTTCAACGACATGACCAAGCGCCTCAAGCGCGCTAGCGAGGAGGCCACGCGCAGCCGCGAGATCGTCGAGCAGGAGCGTGAGCGCCTGGCCGTGATCTTGGCGCGCCTGTCCACCGGCGTGCTGGTGGTGGACCCCCTGCTGCGGCTGCGGATCGTCAACGAGGCCGCCGGCTCCATCCTGGGCGTGGACCTCACGGCCGATATCGGCCGCAGCCTCTCCGAGCTCACCACGGAGGACAACGAGCGCCTGGGCCGCTTCGTCTACGAGGTCTCGGTGCGCCTGGGCGCCCATCAGGAGGAGTGGCGGGAGCAGGTGGAGTTGCCGCCGGACCGCGTGCTGCGCTGCGCTTGCTCACCCCTGGACGCGGCCGCCGGCGAGCCCGGCTACGTCATCGTCTTCGACGACATCACCACCCTGCTGCAGGCCCAGCGCGAGGCGGCATGGGGCGAGGTCGCGCGGCGCCTGGCGCACGAGATCAAGAACCCGCTCACCCCGATCCAGCTCTCCGCCGAGCGCCTGCGCCGCCGCCTGCTGGGGAACCTGCCGGTCCCGGAGGACGCGGAACTGCTGGAGCGCTCCACCCGCACCATCGTCCAGCAGGTGGAGACCATGAAGGCGATGGTCAATGCCTTCAGCGAGTACGCCCGGGCCCCCGAGATCAAGTTGCTGGACTTCGATCTCAACAACCTCGTCACGGAGGTTGCGGAGTTGTATCGTGCGCAGGACGGCGCGGTGGATATCCGCGTGCAGGTCGACCCGGAGCTGGGGAGCATCCGGGCTGACCGGGGTCGTCTCCGGCAGGTTCTCAACAACCTCATCACCAATGGGTTGGAGGCGGTTGGGGAGACGCCGGGCGGGTGGGTAGAGGTGACGACACGGCGACTGGATGCGACCGAGGGGGGCAGCGCAGTCATTACCGTCACCGACAACGGACATGGCTTTCAAAAAGAAATGCTCGCGCGGGTCTTCGATCCCTACGTGACGAGCAAGCAGAAAGGGACGGGTCTGGGTCTGGCCATCGTGAAAAAAATCATCGAAGAACACGGTGGCCGCATAGAAGCCGACAACAGACCTGAGGGGGGTGCGCGCTTGCGCGTCGTATTGCCGGTGGCTGCGAACGAGGTCTCGGCGCAGCACCAGAGGGTGATTGCATGAGTGCAGGCAAGATACTTGTCGTTGATGATGAAGCGGACATCCGCACCTTGCTCAAGGAGATCCTGTCCGAGGAGGGCTATGAAGTGGACGTGGCGGCCGACGCAAGTCAGGCCCGCGCCTCCCGCGCCCGCGCGCTGCATGACCTCGTGCTCCTTGATATCTGGATGCCCGATACCGACGGCATAACCTTGCTGCGCGAGTGGTCGGCCGTGTCCACCGATGATTGCCCGGTCGTGATGATGTCCGGGCATGGCACCGTGGAGACGGCGGTGGAGGCGACCCGGCTGGGGGCCTTTGACTTCGTGGAGAAACCGCTCTCCCTGGCCAAGCTGCTGCGCACCGTGGAGCGCGCACTGGATGCGGGCAAGCGCAAGCGCCTGGCGACCAAGGCGGGCGGAGCGCCGCTGCTGGCCACCGTCGGCAAGAGCAAGCTCACCCAGCAGCTGCGGGCGGAGCTTACGCGCATCGCCCCGCATGCCTCGGCGCTGCTGCTCATCGGCGAGCCGGGTAGCGGGCGCGAGGCGCTCGCGCGCTTCGTGCACGAATCCAGCTCGCGCGCCAGCAAGCCCTTCATCAGCCTGGTCGCCAGCGCCATTCCCGACGGGGATGCCGAGGCGACGCTGCTGGGCGTGGAGAGCGCCGGTAGCGTGCGCCCGGGCCTGCTGGAGCAGGCGGTGGGCGGCACGCTGTTCATCAATGACGTGGAGGACCTCTCCCCGCGCGTGCAGCGCATGCTGCTGGGCGTGGTGGAGACCGGCACCTACCGCCGCGTCGGTGGCGAGCAGGTGCTGCCGCTCGGCGCCCGCCTGATCTCCGCCGCGCAGCCGGGCGTTGAGACGCGCGCCGGCACCGACAACGGCGTGCGCCGCGACCTGCTGGCGCACTTCAACACGCTGGTGGTACGCGTGCCGCCTCTGCGCGACTACGCCGAGGACGTGCCGGAGTTGCTGCGCTACTTCGTGGACCGGCTGGTCGATGGCGAGGACCTGCCATTCCGGCGTTTCAGCGTCGCGGCCCAGAATCGCCTGCGCAACTACCCCTGGCCGGACAACGTCCGGGAGCTGCGCAGCCTGGTGCGCCGCATGCTCATCAAGGGTGGCCCGGAGGAGATCAAGCTGGAGGAGATCGAGCGGGAGCTGGCGGCGCATACGCCAGCGGATGAGCCGCTGGTCAAGCAGGACCTGCTGGCCCTGCCGCTGCGCGAGGCACGCGAGCAGTTCGAGCGTGCCTACCTGCAGCAGCAGCTCTCGCTGTGCAACGGCAAAGTCGGCCAGCTGGCCAAGCGCGTGGGCATGGAGCGCACGCATCTCTACCGCAAGCTGCGCTCGCTGGGCGTGGACTTCCGCCACACGACGGAAGACTAAGTCCTCGCGGGCAAGGGCGCCGCGCCCCTGCCCGCGCCGGACGGGCGGCCGTGCCACCCGCCGCGGGACCCGCGGTGAACTCAGCTCAGGGGCTGTAGCCCCGCTCGCCGTGCTGGGCCAGATCCAGGCCCTCCGACTCCTGCTCTTCCGAGACGCGCAGTCCCAGTGTCGCATCGAGGACCTTCAGCAGCACCCAGGTGATCAGGCCGCACCACAGCGCGGTGGCAGCGATGCCCAGCGCCTGCACGGCCAGCTGCGCCCCCATGCCCGTCTGCACGCTGTAGCCCACACCGCCGAGCGCCGTGGCGGCAAACACCGCGGTGAGCAGCGAGCCGATGACGCCGCCCACGCCATGCACCGGGGAGACGTCCAGGGAGTCATCGATATGCAGAACGCGCTTGATGATCTGGGTGGCGAAGAAGCACACGGTGCCGGCGATGAAGCCGATGGCCACGGCGCCCAGCGGCCCTACGAAGCCAGAGGCCGGCGTGATCGTGCCCAGGCCCGCCACCACGCCGGTGACGACACCCAGCACGCTGGGCTTCTTGTAGTGCCACCACTCGATGAGCATCCAGGCCAGCGCGCCGGCGCAGGCGCCCATGTGGGTGGCCAGGATCGCCATGCCGGCCGTGCCGTTGGCGCCCAGCGCGCTGCCGCCGTTGAAGCCGAACCAGCCGACCCACAGCATGCCGGCGCCCGTGGCCACCAGCGGCAGGTTGTGCGGCGGCATCGGCACGTGCGGGAAGCCGCGGCGGTTGCCGATCACCAGCGCGCATACCAGCGCCGCGACACCGGCGTTCACGTGCACGACGATACCGCCTGCAAAGTCCATGACGCCCAGCTTGGCAAGCCAGCCGCCACCCCAGATCCAGTGGGCGACCGGCACGTACACCAGCAGCAGCCACAGCGCGCTGAACCACAGCACCACGCTGAAGCGAATACGCTCCGCGTAGCCGCCGATCACCAGTGCGGGCGTGATTACCGCGAAGGTCAGCTGGAACATGAAGAACACCGGCTCCGGCAGCGTGCCGACGACGCTGCTGGCGTTCAGGCCCGTCAGGAACAGCCTATCCAGCCCGCCGATGAATCCCTGCAGGCTGCCGCCGTCGCGAAACGCGAGGCCGTAGCCGACGAGCAGCCACAGCAGCGAGGCCACGCAGGTGATGGCAAAGCATTGGATCAGGATCGACAGCGCGTTCTTGCCGCGCACCAGTCCGCCGTAGAACAGCGCAAGGCCGGGCAGGGTCATCAGCAGCACCAGGGCGGTGGCCGTGATCATCCAGGCGGTATCGGCGGCGCTCACCGGCGGGGACTGGGCAAAGGCTGGCAGGGCGGTAAGTGACAGCAACAGAAAGGCGCCGCGGCGCATCGCAACGGAGGCAGACATTAGTGACCCCAATGTTTAGCAAAACCAATTAATTATGCCCGAGCCGCCCGTTTGTGCATCCTCCTCAAGCTGCTGATTTTGATCAGAAATAGGGCGATGCGATGGGGATTTCGAGGCGCCGCAGCGTATCAATGCACCATCGTGAGGCGCGCTCGCGGCCGTTTAATTCGCCAGCCCCGATTCAGTGTGGGCTCTTTAGGGCCTCTCGACCGTCTCGCAAGGCTGCCCAAACCCATTTTGCACCATTAGAAAGCGTTCGGATGACTCCCAATTCAATGAGTTCCAAAACGGTGCATCGCCGTCGGAAGCACCGCAGGGAGTCCTGGTGCAGCCCCTGCGGATCCCCGGCGACTCGCGGTTGGGCAACGGGCTGAGGTGCAAAGGGAGCGCAGACTGCCTCGGCTTACTCTGCGAGCGGGCCCAGGCGCTTCGGGCGGCTCCTCTGGGCGCAGTGCAGCCACCAGCCCACGATCGCGGCGGGGCGCTTGCAGCGCAGCGGCCTGCCCCCGCCGCGCTCATCGCTGGACCCGCAGTTGCGGGAGCGCGGGCAGGCCGCCCTGGCACTGCTTGGAGGGGGCTCTGGCCAGCCACGCCCGCCTGCTCGCTGGCGGCGTCTGCGTGGCCGACGTCGCCCTCGTCGCCCCTACGCGGGTAGCCCCACGAGCGCAGCGTCTATCTGGCGCCCTCTCCGCGGCGGCGCGGCCCTGGATTGCCCGGTCGAGCAGCGCCTGGGCTTCCGCCAACCCCTTGGATTTTCTGGCACCAGTATTGATGCGTATTACATGAGGCGTGATGCGAAGGCTATCTTTGACCCTCGACGCCAGGAGTGTTCCGTGTGATTACCGCAGCCCAGATGCGCGCCGCCCGCGCCTTGCTGGATATCGACCAGCGCCGGCTGGCAGAGATGGCCGGTGTCTCCCTGCCGACCATTCAGCGCATGGAAGCCAGCCCCGGCATGGTGCGTGGCGTGGTCGACTCGCTGATGAAGGTGATTGCCGCGCTGGAAGGCGCCGGCATCGAGCTCATCGCCGATAACGCCGTCACCAGTGGCAACGGGCGCGGAGTGCGCTTCAGGGCCACTGTGGCGCTATGACATCGCAGCAGCCGGCGCCGACCTTCGCAGAACTGTTCACGCCCAAGTTCATCACGGTCCTGAAAGAGGGCTACGGGCTTCGTGCGCTGCGCGCCGATGCCGTGGCCGGCATCACGGTGGCGATCGTGGCCCTGCCGCTGTCGATGGCGATCGCAATCGCCTCCGGCGTGACGCCAGACCGCGGCCTCTACACCGCGATCGTGGGCGGTTTGCTCATCTCGCTCCTGGGCGGCACACGATTCCAGATCGGCGGGCCGGCCGGCGCCTTCATCGTGCTCGTCGCCGGTACGGTGGCCACGCAGGGCGTGGACGGCCTGGTGCTGGCGACGCTGATGTCGGGGGTGATCCTGATGGCGGCGGGCTACCTGCGCCTAGGCACCTTCATCAAGTACATCCCCTATCCGGTAACCGTGGGCTTTACCGCCGGCATCGCCTCGATCATCTTCGCGAGCCAGCTGAAGGACCTCATGGGGCTGACGCTGCAGGCGCCGGAGCCGGGTGCCTTCGTGCCGAAGCTGGAAGCCATCGCGGCGGCCCTGCCGACGTTCAGCCTGCAGGCCGCCGCAGTCGCCTGCACGAGCGTGGTGATCATCCTGATGGTGCGCCGCTATCGGCCGCTGTGGCCGAACCTGCTGATCGCCGTGGTGGTGGCCGCCTCGGCCGTCGCGCTCCTGAAGCTGCCGGTGGAGACGATCGGCACGCGCTTTGGCGGCATTCCACGCGGCCTGCCGATGCCGCGCCTGCCGGACCTCAGCTGGCAGCGCATCATGACGCTGGCTCCCGTGGCCTTGTCCTTCGCCCTGCTCGGCTCCATCGAGAGCCTGCTGTCCGCGGTGGTCGCCGACAGCATGACCGGGCGTCGCCACCGCTCTAATTGCGAGCTGGTGGCGCAGGGCGCAGCCAACATCGCCTCCTCGCTGTTCGGTGGCTTCTGCGTGACGGGCGCTATCGCCCGCACCGCGACCAACGTGCGTGCCGGTGCGCACGGCCCGATCGCCGGCATGCTCCACTCGTTGTCGCTCTTGCTGTTCATGCTGCTCGCGGCGCCGCTGGCCTCCTACATTCCGCTGGCTGCGCTGGCAGGGGTGCTGGCGACGGTGGCCTGGAACATGGCGGAGAAGAACGCGATTGGCACGCTGCTGCGCGGCTCGCGTGGCGACGCCGTGGTCTTGGTCACGACCTTCGGGCTCACGATCTTCCACGACCTGATGCAGGGCATCCTGGTGGGCTTTGCTCTGAGCGCGTTGCTGTTCGTGCATCGCATGTCCCAGGCGGTGCAGGTGCAGGGAGCGCTCCCGGCGCAGCAGCTGGACCTGCCCGACTCCGTGGGTGATCACGAGCAGGGCGGATACGCGGGCGGTCCGCTGGACCGCGACATCGTGGTGTACCGGATCTCCGGCGCGTTCTTCTTCGGCGCTGCGGCCAGCGTGGGCGCGGCGCTGGATCGAATCGCTGCGCAGCCCAAGGCGCACATCATCGACTTCTCGGCCGTCTCCATCATCGACTCCACGGCGGCGATCACCATCGAGGGGTTCCTGCGCAGGGCCAAGCGCCACGGCGCTGCCGTGTACATCACCGGGGCGGGGATCGCGGTGCGGCGCGAACTGCTGACCCACGGGCTGCGTGAGCCGGGCGTGAGCTACCGGGAGAGCGTGGCAGAAGCCGTCGCGGATGCTCGGGCCCGGATCGCCCGCCAGACGTCGTAGAGGGCCTGCTGAAGTTCCTGCAGCCGCTGGCCGCGGCGATCTGCAGCCCGCATGCAGCAGGGCAGCGTGCCGGCGGAAGGGCTCATCGGCCTCCAGCGGTGCGTGGTGATGCGCGACCGCCTGGATCGGCAAGGCCGGCAGCTGCCACGATGCGAAAATGATGCCCACGCACAGCTGCTGTCCCGGTAGCTAGCGCATCGCCTCCAGCTCGCGGATGTCCTGCGCGGGGTCCACCAGCAGGGCATCCCCCTTCCAGCGCACAGCCTCGGTATCCAGCAGGACCTGCACGGGCCGCCCCAGGTTGTGCAACGGGCCCGCGAGGAAGGCGTCCGCCGCCAGCGGCCGGTGGTGTGCGCGGGCCAGTGCCTGCGCGGCGATGCCCGTCGCCAGGCTGCGGCGCACGAGCGCGGCGCGGTTGATGGTGGCGATGTCCGCTGAGCGTCTGACCAGGAGGTCCAGGCAGGCCGCGGCGATCCCGCGGACCGCATCCACGCCCAGGACCACCAGCGCGCGCTCGATCGTGGTCACGCTACGCGAGAGCCCGGTGCCACCCAGGATACCCAGCGTCGGCGCGGCCTAGAGCATGCGGGGTCCCGGTGCGTCGGAATCGTTGGCGGAAATGGGGGCATGTCGGCGCCCCGCTGGCGTGGCGCGCGATCGACGTTACGGTCGACTGTTACGGCCAAACGCTCTAGTCACCGACGCGAATGACCAGCGCGTCGATGTCGGATTTGCGGAGTTGCGCGCGGATGCGGTTCAGCTGGTCCAGGTTTTCGATGGGGCCGATGCGCACGCGGTGCCAGACGTCCGCATCCACTGCGACGCGCTGCACGGTCGCGGTGACCCCCTGCTTGCCCAGTTGGCTGCGAACACGCTCGGCGTCCTCCGCGGTACGGTAGGAGCCGGCCTGCAGCACGTAGCTGCCCGGCTTGTCGATCTTCACGGTGGGCAGGTCGCGCCGCACGTCGCGCTCCTTCTCCGGCACCACCACCTCGAATCTAGGCAGCATGTCGTAGAAGTCGTACTGTGCCGCCGGGGTCTCGGTCTCCGCGGCGACCTTGCCGGCCGCGGCATCCTTGCGCGGGGCAGGCGCCGAGGTGTCGCTCGACGCCGCCTGCGGCGGGCGGTGTTCCTTCACGTACACCACGCCCGCCACGAGGAGTCCCGCCACCAGCCCCATGCCGATATCCCGCCACCGGCCCAGCTCCAGCCCCGGCTTGTGGCGCGGTGCCTTGTAGTCGCGGGCCGAGAGGCGCGGGCTGTTCATGGCTACATCGTCTCGGGGGCGGAGACGCCCAGCAGGCCCAGCCCGTTACGCACGACCTGCTGCACGGCCAGCACCAGCGACAGGCGCGCGTTGCGCAGGGCCGCATCCTCGACGATGAACTGCTCGGCGTTGTAGTAGGTGTGGAAGCTGTTGGCGAGGTCGCGCAGGTAATGCACCAGCGTGTGCGGCGCGCGGTTGCCGCCGGCCAGTGCGATCACCTCCGGGTACTTGGCCAGCTGCGTGAGCACGGCGGTCTCTTGTACGGACGTCAGCTGCGAGAGGCTCCCCAGGCCCAGAGCACCGTCGAACTCGTGACCCTTGGAGGCGAGCTGGCGCAGCACGCTGCTGACGCGCGCGTGGGCATACTGGATGTAGTAGACGGGGTTGTCGTTGGTGCGCGACTTGGCCAGCTCCATGTCGAAGTCCAGGTGCTGGTCGTTGCCGCGCATCACGTAGAAGAAGCGGCAGGCGTCGTTGCCCACTTCGTTGCGCAGTTCCCGCAGCGTGATGAACTCGCCCGAGCGCGTGGACATCTGCGCCTTCTCGCCGCCCCGGAACAGCGTGACGAACTGCACCAGCAGCGCCTCCAGCGAGTCACCCGGCTCGCCCATGGCCTCCAGCCCCGCGCGCACGCGCGCCACGTAGCCGTGGTGATCGGAGCCCAGGATGTCCAGCAGCAGGTCGAAGCCGCGTTCGCGCTTCTCCAGGTGATAGGCGATATCGGAGGCGAAGTAGGTCTTCACGCCGTTCTCTCGCACCACGACGCGGTCCTTGTCGTCGCCGAAGCTGGTGGCGCGGAACCACAGCGCGCCGTCCTTCTCGTAGACGTGGTCATGCTTGGCCAGTCGCTGCAGCGCGCGGTCGATGGCGCCGTTGTCGGCCAGCGAGCGCTCCGAGTACCAGCGATCGAAGGTCACGCCGAACTCACCCAGGTCCTGCTCGATGTCGCCCAGGATGGCCTTCAGGCCCAGGTCCAGGATCTCGCGGAACGCAGCCTCGCCGATCAGGCCGCGGGCCCGCACGATCAGTGCATCGATATAGCTGTCCTTGTCGCCGCCTTCCGGCTCATCCGGCGGCAGGTTGCCGAACAGCTCGCCCTCGGGCCGCTGGTAGTGGGCTGCCACCTTCTGCAGCAGGTCGGCCGCGATGTCGCGGATGTACTCGCCCTTGTAGCCGTTGGCCGGGAAGCGGAACTGCTCGCCGCAGGCCTCCAGATAGCGCAGCCAGATGCTGACGGCCAGGATGTCCATCTGCCGGCCGGCGTCGTTGATGTAGTACTCGCGGTGCACGCGGTAGCCGTTGGCGGCCAGCAGGTTGGCGACGCTCGCGCCAAAGGCGCCGTGGCGACCGTGGCCGACATGCAGTGGGCCCGTGGGGTTGGAGGAGACGAACTCCACGATGACCTTCTTGTTGGCGCCGCTCGCGTTGCGGCCGAAGGCATCGCCCAGCTCGTGCACCTGGCGTACGACTTGTGCCTGCGCATCGCCGGCCAGGAAGAAGTTGATGAAGCCGGCGCCGGCCACCTCGCATTTGACGACGCGCGGGGACTCCGGCAGCACCTTGACGATCTCCAGGGCAAGCTCGCGTGGCTTAAGTCCCGCGGCCTTGGCCAGGCGCATGGCCACGTTGGTCGCGAAATCGCCGTTGGCCGGGTCGCGCGTGCGCTCCAGCACAATGTTCTTCGAGTCCACGTCGGCGGGCAGCAGCGTGCCGGCGAGTCTGGCCAGCGCTTCGGAGAGCAGCTGCTCTAGCTCTTGCTTCAAGGCATTCATCCACGCGTTTGCCGCGACTGCGGCGAGGGTGCCGAAGTTTACCTGCTAACTCCGGTCAGAAAACCTCCAGCGGATCCACGTCCAGGGCCCAGCGCAGGTTGCGCCCGGACTCCAGCTGCTCCACCTGCGGCAGCCAGCTGGCCAGGAAGCGCTGCAGGACCGGCCGCTCGGCGCTCTCCACCAGGAGCTGCGCGTAGTGCCGGCCCGCCCGCCGCACCATGGCTGCCGGCACCGGGCCCTGCAGGGCGATGCCGGCCGGGGTGCCGGCGATGCGCCGCGCCTGGGTCAGGAACTCGATGGCGGCCTGGGGCTTGACCCCGGAGGCGCGCAGCAGGGCGAGGCGTCCGTAGGGCGGCCAGCCGGCGGCCTCGCGCTCGGTCAGGGCCTGCCGAGCAAAGCCGCCGTAGCCCTCGGCCAGCAGGCTCTGCAGCAGCGGGTGCTGCGGGAACTCGGTCTGGATGAGGACCTCGCCGGCCCGGGCCGCCCGGCCGGCGCGCCCGGCCACCTGCACGATGGTCTGCGCCAGGCGCTCGGCGGCCCGAAAGTCGGTGCTGAAGAGGCTCTGGTCGGCGTTCAGGACGCCCACCAGGGTCACGTCCGGGAAGTGGTGGCCCTTGGTCAGCATCTGCGTGCCGACGAGGATGCGCGCCTCTCCGGAGGTCACGCGGTCGATGGCGGCCTCCAGGTCCGCGCTCTGCCGGACACTGTCGCGGTCGAAGCGCGCGATCGGCTGGCCCGGGAATCGCTCGGCCAGGGTTTCCTCCACCCGCTCGGTCCCGTGGCCCAGCGGCCGCACCGAGTGCCCGCAGCGGGGGCAGGCCTGCGGCAACGGCTCCTCGGCGCCGCAGTGGTGGCAGGAGAGGCGCCCCTCGCGCTGGTGCACCGTCATGCGCGCGTCGCAGTGCTGGCAGGGTGCGATCCAGCCGCAGCCGCTGCACAGGAGCGTAGGCGCGTAGCCGCGGCGGTTGATGAAGACCAGCACCTGGCCGCCGGCGGCCAGGTGCCGCTCGATCGCCGTGGCCAGCGGCGTGGAGAGCCCGCGGTGCACGGCATGGGCGCGCATGTCGATCAGCTGCAACGACGGGGGCTCCGCCGCACCGGCGCGCCGGGGCAGCGACAGGCGCGTGGACTTGCCCAGGACCACGTTGTGCAGGGATTCAAAGCTCGGCGTAGCGGAGCCGAGCAGGATCGGCACGGCAGCCGCCTGGGCGCGCACGACGGCCAGGTCGCGCGCCGAGTAGCGAAAGCCGCCCTCGTGCTGCTTGAAGGAGGCGTCGTGCTCCTCATCGACCACGATCACGCCCAGCTCGCGCAGCGGCGCGAAGACCGCCGAGCGCGTGCCGATGACGATGCGGGCCACGCCGCCGGCGGCACTGCGCCAGGCGGCCAGCCGCTCCCGGTCGGTCAGGCCGGAGTGCAGGGCGGCGATCGGGACGCTGAAGCGCTCCGCGAAGCGGCTGATCAGCTGCGGCGTGAGCCCGATTTCCGGGCACAGCAGCAGCGCCGTCTGGCCGCGCGCCAGCACCTCGTCGATGAGTCGCAGGTACACCTCGGTCTTGCCGCTGCCGGTGACGCCATCCAGCAGGAAGCTGCCGAATTGCCCCAGGCCCGCGACCAGGCTATCCAGTGCCTGTTGCTGCTCGCTGGAGAGCGCATGGACCTGGGCGGCGCGGGCACCGGGCCCGACCGCCGTCGCCTCGAGGACCTGTTCCACGCACTCGGCGTAGCCGCGCGCGAGCAGGCTCCTGGCCAGCTCGCGCCAGCGCGGGAGCCGCTCGGAGAGATCCAGCCCCGACAACGGCCCGTGATCGCAGAGCACCGCCAGCAGTTCGCGCTGCTTGGGCGCGCGGGCGAGCGTGCCGGCGGCCAAGGCCTCCTGGCCAGCGGGCGTGGCCGACCAGAAGCGGATCGCCTCGCGTGCATCCTGGCCCTCGCGCAGCAGCTTGGGCAGCGCGGCGGCGAGCACGGACCCGACCGGGTGGTGGTAGTAGCCGGCCGCCCATTCCAGGAACCTCAGCAACGGCGCCTCCAGCAGCGGCGCGGTGTCGATGACTTCGGTGACGGCCTTGAGTTTCTCTGGCGGCACGTCCGAGCCCGCGCCGTGCGCCACCACCAGGCCAACCAACTGCTGCCGGCCGAACGGCACGCGCACGCGGCAACCCACTGCCGCGAGGCTCTGGCCGGGCAGATAATCGAACAGCCTGCGCAGCGGTGTGTCGAGCGCGACCTTGAGGATGGCGGGACTGTTCACGGGCCGTCGGCTGTTGTCCACACAACCTGTGGATAACTCTGTGGACGAAAAGCTGGTGCGTGCGTAAAAGAACTGTAATTTCCGCGTTTCATGCTGGTTTGGTCAAAAATTAGTCGCCCTGAACACGCCAAAAAAAATCATAAAATAGAAAGGGATCAACAGGTTGCGGTGGCTAGTCTGCGCGCCACCTCAGGAGAGGCAGATTCATATGCCGTTCACAATACTTGCCAACCGAGCGGCAGGCAGCGTGTTGGCGGATCCGCCGCAAGCTCGCCCCCATCGCATGATACGGCCGCCGGCGCCGGTCGCCCCGACCTCTCGTCCAGCCCCTCGCGGCAGGGGTCCCGGCGGCGGTGATCCGGCCCTGACGGCGCCGCCGCGTATCCGGGGCGGCGCCGCTGGCAGGCCTGCGGCGCCGGCCCCCGAGCGCCGCCGGAAACCCCCTCACGCCCACGCCCGCCACCTGCCGTGAGCAGCGGCAACCGGATCATCCTGGCGCTGCTGCTCGGCCTGCTGCTCGGCGCAAGCCTGCCGCACTGGCCGCAGACGGCGGATGCGGTACTGGCGGTGCTGGATCCGCTGGGCACCCTGTGGCTGAACGCCCTGCGCATGACCGTGCTTCCCCTGGTGGTGGCGCTGCTGATAACCGGTATCGGCTGCACGGTGCAGAGCGCCGGCGCCGGGCTGACCGCCCGCGCGATGGGCTACTTCGTGGCGCTGCTGGCCGCCGCGGCACTGCTTTCGGCCCTGCTGAGCACGCTCTTCCTGTACCTGTGGCCCGTGGCCGCCGGGTCGGCCGCGGCGCTGCGCGCGGGCGCGGCCGCCGGCCACGCCGTCCTGCCCCCGTTGCCGGGCCTGGGGCAGTGGCTGGTAGGCCTGATTCCCGCCAATCCCTTCGAGGCCGCAGCCACCGGCGCGATGCTCCCCCTGGTGGTGTTCGCGCTGCTGTTTGGCTTTGCCGCGGCGCGCATCGAGCCCGGGCGCCGTGCGCTGCTGCTGGAGTTCTTCCACGCGATCGCAGAGACCCTGTTCGTGCTGGTGCGCGGCGTGCTGTGGACGGCGCCGGTGGGGGTGTTCGCGCTGACGCTGGGCGTGGGCTACCGGGGCGGCTTCAACGCGGCGGGCGCCATCGGGCATTACCTGGTTCTCTCCTGCGGGCTGTCGATCGTACTGACCTTGCTGCTGTATCCCGTGGCCATGGTGGGCGGCCGCCTGAGCCTGCGACAGTTCATGCGCGCCGCGGCGCCCGCGCAGGTCGTCGCCTTCAGTACGCAGTCCTCGCTTGCCGCGCTACCGGCCATGCTCGCCGGCATGGCGCAGCTGCCGGGACGGGAGGCCGCCGCAAACGTGGTGCTGCCGCTGGCGGTCTCCCTGTTTCGCATCACCAGCCCGCTGGTGAACCTGGGAATCGTCCTGTTCGTCGCCCATGTCTACGGCATCCCGATCGGCGCGGGCGCGATGGCCGCCGGCGTGCTGCTGGCGGTCGTGACCAGCTGGTCCGTGGTGGGGCTACCCAGCCAGATCACCTTCTTCAACACCACCGTGCCAATGTCGCTGGCGATGGGGGTGCCTCTGGAGTTGCTGCCGCTGCTCCTGGCGGTGGAGGTGCTCACGGACATCTTCCGCACGGTAGGCAACGTGACCGCGGATCTTGTGGTCACGGCCATCCTTACGCGCGATACCTAGCACACGGGCTGTCTAGCCCGTGGCTTCTTTCACCGCGTGAATCAGCTGGTTCACCGCGGCCTGGCCGTCGCCGTAAAGCATGCGCGTATTATCCAGGTAGAACAGCGCGTTCTCGATGCCGGAGAACCCGGCGCCCTGGCCCCGCTTGATCACGATGACGTTCTTGGCCTTGTCGGCGTTCAGGATCGGCATGCCGTAGATGGGGCTGGACTTGTCGTTGCGAGCAACCGGGTTGACCACGTCGTTCGCGCCGATCACCAGCGCCACGTCCGCAGACTCGAACTCCGCGTTGATTTCATCCAGGTCGGCGATCAGCTCGTAGGGCACGCCGGCCTCGGCGAGCAGTACGTTCATGTGTCCCGGCATGCGACCGGCCACCGGGTGGATGGCGAACTTCACCTGCACGCCGGCATTGATGAGCAGCTGGCACAGCTCCCAGACCTTGTGCTGTGCCTGTGCCACGGCAAGTCCATAGCCGGGGATCACGATGACCTTCTGCGAGAAGGCCATCATCACGCCCACGTCCGCCGCCTCGATCGGCTTCATACTGCCCGCGACCGCACCCGTGGCCGCGGCCCCCGCGGATTCGCCGAAGCCGGAGAACAGCACGTTTCCCAGCGAGCGATTCATCGCCTTTGCCATGAGCTGGGTAAGCAGCGTGCCGGCCGAGCCGACTACTGTGCCGGCGATGATCATGGCCGCATTGCCCAGCACGAAGCCCTCGAAGGCCACGGCAAGGCCGGTCAGCGCGTTGTAGAGGGAAATCACCACCGGCATGTCGGCGCCGCCGATCGGCAGCGTCATCGCAACGCCCAGCAGCAGCGCCACCAGGAACAGCGCCGTGACCACCGCCGGCGTCATCCCGACGCCGCTGACGAGCAGCACGCCCGCCGCGAGGGTCGCCAGCAGCAGGAGGATGTTGGTGAACTGCTGGCCCGGGAAGCGCAGAGAGCGCTTGATGAGGCCCTGCAGCTTGCCGAAGGCGATCAGGCTGCCGCTGAAGGAGACGGCACCGATCATTCCGCCCACTGCCGCCAGGGATAGCACCGCGGCCCCCGGCCCGTTGCCGCCTTCGCCGGCCACGCGGTAGAGCTCGACCGCGGCGATGGCCGCCGCCGCGCCGCCGCCCATGCCGTTGTAGAGGGCGATCATCTGCGGCATGTTGGTCATGGCGACCCGCCGCCCGCTCCACCAGGCGACCGCCGATCCCACGACGATCGCGGCGATGATGAGCTCGTAGTTGCTCATGCCCGGGTACAGGAAGCTCACCAGCGTCGCTAGCACCATGCCCGCGCCGGCCCACAGGATGCCGCTGCGTGCGGTCTTGGGCGAGCTCATGCGCTTGAGGCCCATGATGAACAGGAAGGCCGTGACGAAGTAGCTCCCGTCGATCAACAGGGAGACATCCATTACTTCTCTCCCTGCGTCTTGCGCGGGCCACTGCTGGTGAACATCTCCAGCATGCGCTCGGTCACCGCGTAGCCGCCGACCGCGTTGCCGGCCGCCAGCAGTACGCCAATGAAGCCGATGGACTTCTCCAGTGGCGTCACCGCATGTCCCAGGGCCACCATTGCGCCCACCAGCACGATGCCATGCACGAAGTTGGAGCCGGACATGAGCGGCGTGTGCAAGATCTCGGGGACCTTGGCAATTACCTCATAGCCGGTGAAGGCCGCGAGCATGAAGATATACAGGGCGATGATGCCGGTCATTACAGCGCGCTCCTCGTGGCTTCGTGCCGGATCTGGCCGGCATGGGTCAGGCAGGACTTGGCAAACACCTCGTCGTCCCAGTCGATGGCGAGGTTGCCACCGCTGATCGCGGGCTTGAGCAGGTTCAGAAGGTTGCGGGAGTACATCTCGCTGGCGTGGTAGGGCAGCTGCGCCGGCAGGTTCACGGGGCCAACGATGCGAACGCCGTGGTGCACGACGGTCTCCCCGGCGCGGGTGAGTTCGCAGTTGCCGCCCGATTCCGCCGCGATGTCCACGATGACCGCGCCTGCCTTCATGCGTTCCACCGCGGCGCGCGAGATGATGCGTGGCGCGGTCCGCCCCGGAATCGAGGCGGTCGTGACCACCGCATCGGCCGCAGCGATGCGCGAGTCCAGCACTGCCTGCTGCTGCGCCTTCTCCTCGGCGGTGAGTTCGCGTGCATAGCCGCCCTGGCCTTCGGCCGAGACGCCGGTCTCGATGAATTTGGCGCCCAGCGACTGCACCTGCTCGCGCGTTGCGCTGCGCACGTCGTAGGCCTCCACGACGGCTCCCAGGCGGCGTGCCGTGGCGATGGCCTGCAGTCCCGCGACACCCGCGCCCACCACCAGCAGCATCGCCGGCCGGATCGTGCCCGCGGCAGTGGTCAGCATGGGCAAGAACTTATCAAGCGTGTTGGCAGCGATCAGCACGGCCTTGTAGCCGGCGACCGCTGCCTGCGAGGAGAGGGCGTCCATCGACTGCGCGCGGGAAATGCGGGGCACCAGCTCCATCGCAAAGCTCGTGAAGCCGCCGTCGCGCAGGGCCCGTACCTCGTCCTTGCGGGCGTGGGGCTGGAAGAAGCCAAGTACGGTGGCCCCGGGCTTTAGGTGCTGGATCTGTGCGAGGGTCAGGGGTTGCACGGTCAGCAGCACGTCGGCGCCCGCCAGGACGGCGTCGGCGTCGTCCACCCAGCTGACCCCGCTTTCCGGCAGGGCGGCGTAGGCCGAGTCGGGGAACTGGGCCGTGATGCCCAGGCCACGCTGCAGCAGCACGTGGGCGCCCAGGGCGATGAACTTGCCTGCCACCTCTGGGGTGAGGCTGACGCGGGTTTCGCCCGCAGTGGACTCACGGATGGCGCCTATGACAGCCGGCATGAAGTCTCTCTTTGGCAGGAGGGGGTCCCGCTCGTTGTTTGTTTTACCAACCTATCTTATCTTAGTGCCCTACGAGCGACATTATGCTACAGCGCCATTCTTCCCGAGAACTGCAGCCCGGCGACGAACTTGAAGTCGTTTCGCCCCAGGACGGCTATAGCCTGAACCAGCTGGTGTTGCGCGCCAACGTCGCGGGCATGCCGCTGGAATGGATCGATTACCGCGAGGCCGCGCGCCTCTACACCCAGGGCCAGGTCGCCTACAGCTGCGGCTCGCTGCTCTACCGCCTGCACGGCGGACGCAACGCCGCGTCCGGCGAGCGAACCGTCCTGGAGGTCAGCTCGATCATCGCGACACTGGGCCACAGCGGCAATCCCGGCAACATCCGCGATGACTACGTGCCGCCCCTGAACAACCAGACGTTGTTCCGGCGCGACGGGCACCTCTGCATGTACTGCGCGCAGCGTTTTGCCAGCAGCGCGCTCTCGCGCGATCACGTGCGCCCGTTGAGCCAGGGCGGTGCAGACAACTGGACCAACGTGGTAACGGCCTGCCGGAGCTGCAACAACGCCAAGGCCTGGCGCACCCCCGAACAGGCCAAGATGCAGCTGATTGCTGTTCCCTTCACGCCGACCTACGCGGAATACATCTATCTGAAGGGCCGTCGTGTGCTGGCCGACCAGATGCAGTACCTTTTGGCGCATTTCCCGCGCACCAGCCCCCTACACGAACGTATCCGCGCCTGGCAGAGCTAGGCCGGGAAGGATTCCTTGGTCTATCTGATTGACGCGTCGGTCTATGTATTCCGCGCGTACTACTCGATGCCGCCGGACATGGTGGATGCCGACGGCAACCCCGTGCACGCGGTCTATGGCTTCGCCCGATTCCTGGCGGACCTGATCGAGCGCGAGAGTCCGGAGTACATCGCCGTGGCCTTCGACGGCAGCCTCGCCACGTCGTTTCGAAATCGCATCTACCCGGCCTACAAGGCCAACCGCGAGCCCGCGCCGCCGGACCTGATGCTGCAGTTCGAGCGGTGCCGGGAGTTCTGCTCGCACCTCGGGCTGGCCTGGTACCACAGCAGCGAGTACGAGGCCGACGACATCATCGGTACGCTTGCCCACCGGGTGCGCGGGGAAGGCCTGCGGACGACCCTGGTGACGCGCGACAAGGACATGGCGCAGCTGGTGGGCCCCGGGGACGTGTACTGGGACTACGCGGGCGACCAGCGTTACCACTACCACGAAATCGAGGAGCGCTTTGGCGTGCAGCCGGAACGCTATGCCGACTACCTGGCGCTGACGGGCGATGCCGTGGACAACATCCCTGGCGTGCCGGGCGTGGGTCCGAAGACCGCTGCGGCCCTCATGAAGGCCTTCTCGACGCTGGATCACCTCTACGACGGCCTGGAGCAGGTGGCGGACCTGAAGTTGCGTGGCGCAGCCCAGCTGGGCGCCAAGCTCGCCCAGCACCGCGAGGCGGCGTTCCTGGCGCGCCAGCTCACCCGCATCCATTGCGCGATGCCTTTGCCGGTCGGACGTGATGAGCTGCGGCGCCGGCCACCGGACCGCGAGGCCCTCGGCCGCTTCTTCGACAACCAGGGCTTCGGGTTGTTGCTTCGTCGACAGATGGAGCGGTTAGGATAGCCGTACGGGTCGTTTTTATTCAACGCGCGGTAAGGTCTCACGCCTATGGCTAACAAGAACCTCGAATCTGCTCTGCAGGAAGCCCGGAAATTTCCGCCGGCGCGGGACTTTGCCGCCGCCGCGCATCCCAACAGGCGCGAGCTTGCTGCCCTGCATGCCGCCGCCGAGCGCGATTACCTGGGCTTCTGGGCTGATCAGGCCCGCGAGGGTCTCGCCTGGCATCGCCCGTTCACCGAGACGCTGGATGAGTCGCAGGCACCCAATTACCGCTGGTTCGGCGACGGGCAGCTCAACGTGTCCTACAACTGCCTGGACGTGCACCTGGCGGAGCGGGGCGACAAGACGGCAATCATCTTCGAGGCCGAGGCCGGCACCGTGCGGCGCCTGAACTACCGGGAACTGCACGCCGAAGTGTGCCGCTTCGCCAACGCCCTGAAGGCGCAGGGAATTGAGAGCGGCGACCGCGTCGTCATCTTCCTGCCGCTCGTGCCGGAGGCGGTGATCGCGATGCAGGCCTGTGCGCGAATCGGCGCCATCCATTCCGTCGTATTCGGCGGCTTCTCCGCCTTGTCCCTCAAGGATCGTATCGAGGATGCGGGTGCGCGGCTGCTGATTACCGCTGATGGCGGCCATCGCGGCGGCAAAGTCGTGGAGCTCAAGTACGCGGCCGACAAGGCCCTTGCCGAAGGCGCAGTGAGCATCGAGAAGGTGATCGTGCTCAAGCAGACCGGCCACCAGGTGCCGATGCAGCTGGGCCGCGATATCTGGTGGGAGGATGCCGTGGCCGGGCAGCCGGCCGAGTGCGCGCCGGTCTGGGTCGCTGCCGAGCACCCGCTGTTCCTGCTCTATACGTCCGGTTCCACCGGCAAGCCCAAGGGCATCCAGCACAGCAGCGCAGGCTTCCTGCTGGGCGCCAAGCTCACGACCCAGTGGGTCTTCGACTTAAAGCCCGATGATGTGTTCTGGTGCACGGCGGATGTGGGCTGGGTCACCGGCCACACCTACGTGGCCTACGGGCCGCTGGCCAACGGCATGACCGTCGTGCTCTACGAGGGCGGACCGATGTGGCCGGATGCCGGCCGGTTCTGGCGGATCATCCAGAACCATGGCGTCAGCATCTTCTACACGGCGCCCACCGCGCTGCGCGCGCTGATGAAGCTCGGCGACCACATCCCCGCGCAGTACGACCTCTCCTCGCTGCGCTTGCTGGGCAGTGTCGGGGAGCCGATCAACCCGGAAGCCTGGATGTGGTATCGCTCGGTCATCGGCCACGACCGCTGCCCGATCGTGGATACCTGGTGGCAGACGGAGACCGGCGCCATCATGATTTCCCCGGTTCCTGGCGTGACCGCCACCAAGCCCGGCTCCTGCACGCTGCCGCTGCCTGGCATCCTCGCCGACATCGTCGATGACGAGGGGAACGCCGTTACGCGCGCCGCTGCCGGCGGCTACCTCGTCGTGCGCAAGCCGTGGCCGGCAATGCTGCGCACCATCTGGAATGACAACGAGCGCTACCTCGAGACCTACTGGCAGCGCTTCCAGAACCGCTACTACCTCGCCGGCGACAGCGCCCACCGCGACGCCGACGGCTACTTCTGGATCATGGGACGCATCGACGACGTGCTGAATGTAGCGGGCCATCGCCTGGGGACGATGGAAATCGAATCTGCGCTGGTGGCCCATGTCCGGGTCGCCGAGGCCGCCGTCGTCGGCAAGCCTCACGAGATCAAGGGTGATGCCGTGTTCGCCTACGTGGTGTGCCGTGGCGAGCGACCGGTAGGCGATACGCGCGAACTGGTGGAGGAGCTGCGCCGCTGGGTCGGCGAGCAGCTGGGCGCGATCGCCAAGCCCGATGAGATCCGCTTCGCGGACAACCTTCCCAAGACGCGCTCCGGCAAGATCATGCGTCGCCTGCTGCGTACGATTGCCTGTGGGGGAGAGATCACGCAGGACATCTCCACCTTGGAGAACCCCGACATCGTCGAGCAGCTGCGCGGCGTCGAGCTGCCCCGCCTGCAGCGGTCGTTGGCGCTTGCGCCGCCGGCAGCCGCTGCAGCTGGCACAGGCAAGACCGCCCGCCGGCCACTGGCCAAGCAGCCCCCCCGGGCTGCGCCCGCCAGGCAACCCCGGAAAGCCGCCAAGAAGGCCGCCAAGAAGGCCGCGAAGAAGCCCGCCAGACCTGCCGCCAAGCAAGCCGCGCGCAAGCCGGCGGCACGCGCCGCTGGCAAGCAGAGCGCGGCTGCGAAGGAGGGGGCGAAGAAGCGGCCTCGTCAGGCGGCCGTAGCCAAGAAATCGGCGCCTCGGCGCGGCAAGGCCGCGTCGAAGGGTGCCCGTCGCCCTGCGGCCAAGCCGGTGCCAAAGGCCAGGCCGCAAGCCCACTCCAGCCGCCCGCGGACCGCTGCTCGCCGTCGACCACGCAAGGGTAAGTAGAGTCGCATGAAGCTCCTGCGATCCCTGTACGTGCAGGTGCTGCTGGCGATCGTGGTGGGCATCTTGATCGGGCACTTCGCGCCGGCCTTTGGCGTGCAGCTAAAGCCCCTGGGGGATGGCTTCATCCGCCTGATCAAGATGGTGATCACGCCGGTGATCTTCTGCACGGTGGTGCTGGGCATCGCGGGCATGGAGGACCTCAAGAGCGTGGGTCGCACCGGCCTGCTCGCTCTGGGGTATTTCGAGGCCGTGACCACGGCCGCGCTGGTGATCGGACTGACGGTTATCAATGTGCTGAAACCCGGCGTCGGGATGCACGTGGACGTGGCGACGCTGGATGCCTCGCGCGTCGGCCAGTACGCCCAGTCGGCCCAGCACCAGGGTGTGGTGGATTTCCTGCTGGGCATCATTCCCACGACGATGTTCGATGCCTTCGCGCGAGGTGACGTCGTGCAGGTACTGTTCGTCGCCCTGCTGTTCGGCTTCGCGCTGCACGTAGCTGCCGCGCGGGCGCTCGTGCTGCGGGAAGCGGTCGAGGGTCTCTCCCAGGTCGTCTTCAGGATCGTCGGCTTCATCATGCGCCTGGCCCCGCTCGGCGCGCTGGGCGCCATGGCCTTCACGATCGGCTCGCAGGGCATCGCGGCCCTGGCGCCGCTGGCGGGCCTCATGGTCTGCTTCTACCTGACCTGTCTGGGGTTCGTGCTGGGCGTGCTGGGCGTGGTGGCTCGCCTGCACGGTTTTCGCATCACCGGACTCATCGCCTACATCAAGGACGAGCTGCTGATCGTGCTGGGCACCTCCTCCTCCGAGAGCGTGCTGCCGCGGCTCATGGGTAAGCTGGAGGCGTTGGGTTGCCGCAAGTCGGTGGTCGGCCTGGTCGTGCCTGCCGGCTATTCCTTCAACCTGGACGGAACCTGCATCTACCTGACGATGGCGGCGGTTTTCCTCGCGCAGGCCACGGATACGCCCATGTCGCTCGGGCAGCAGATCCTCATGCTGCTGGTCCTGCTGCTCACGTCCAAGGGCGCTGCGGGCGTTACCGGCAGCGGCTTCATCGTGCTGGCCGGGACACTGGGGGCCGTGCACGGGCCGCCGGTGGCGGCGCTCGCCCTGATCCTGGGCATCGATCGCTTCATGTCCGAAGCGCGCGCCCTGACCAACCTCGTCGGCAATGCGGTGGCCACGCTGGTAGTGGCGCGCTGGACGGGGACGCTGCAGCCAGCCGGCCAGAGCCGGGTGTTTGCCGCAAACCGGGCGGGCCCGGCTTAGGCGCCCACCCCGTGCACGCGGCCTACTTGGCGGGCCGCGGCACCAGGTGCAGATTGAAACTCACCTGCACCTCATCGCTGACCCACTCGGTGGACTTCCACTCACCCTGGCCCACGCCGAAATCCAGGCGCTTGATCGTGGCCGAGCCCTTGAGCGTCGCCGACTGCTCGCCGCCCTCGAAGGTGAAGCGGAGTGGCACATTCCGCGTCACACCGCGCAGCGTGAGCTTGCCACGGGCCTCGTAGGCCGCGCCCTGCGCGGCGAACTGGGTCGCCACGTAGGTCGCGGTCGGCTGCGCGGCGACGTTGAAGAGGTCCGCCGTGCGCAGTTGCTCGTTGCGCTCCTTGTCGCGCGTGTCGATGCTGGCCGTCTCGATGCTCACGTTGAAGCGGCCGGTCGGGGAGGCGCCGGGCGTGAAGTCGATGTCCGCGTTGAACGCGCCGAAGCTGCCCTGCGTCGCGGCGCCGGCCTGCACGAAGGTGAACTCCAGCGCACTGCTGGCCGGATCGCTGCGCCAGCCCGCCGCCGCAAGGGCGGCAGCGCTCTTCGGCGAACCGGCCTTTCCGGCCGCGAGTGGTACCACGGCTGCGGCGGCTGCCGCCGGCTGCGGCGCGACTGGCTCGGCGGCAGCGGCGGGATTCGGCGCGGGCTCGGCGGCGAGGGGAGCCGGGGTCTCGGCAGCCGGCGGCTTTTGCGCCGGCTGCAACGTGCGGAAGGCCAGTACGGCCGCGAGCACCGCCGCGACGGCCGTGGCGAGCAGCTTCAGCGTGCCGTTGGGGGTGCCCTTGGCAGTGAACGGCAGCATGCGTCGCAAGACGTCGTCCCGGCGCACGAAGTGGTGCTGCAGGGCCGACAGGACGTGCAATGCCGCGAGGACCAGCAGCGTCGTCGCCAGCACTTCGTGCGTCTGCTTCAAGATGCCGAACAGCGTCTCGTTGGGAGTGACCAGGTTCGGCAGCGGGTGGCCTATGCCGAACCAGCTGACGGGGTAGTTCTTGGCCGAGGACATCATCCAGCCCGACAGCGGCAGGATGAACAGCAGCAGGTACAGGCCGTGGTGGGTGAGGTGCGCCAGCACCCGCTCGTAGGGCTTCAGGTCGCCCGGCAGCGCCGGCGAGGGCTTGTTCAGCATGCGCCAGAGCAGGCGCAAAATGGCCAGGCCCAGGATCGTGATGCCGACGGACTTGTGCCGCGCAAGCGTACCCAGCTTGGCGACGCCGGCCGGCAGGTCGTCGGCGATGCTGGCCAGCGCGAACTGGCTGATGATCATTGCCACGATGACCCAGTGGAACGACTGCGCCACGGCACCCCAGCGGCTCGCATTGTTGCGGATCTGCCTGCTCATGGCTTCAGGCCCAGTTCGCTGGCCAGTGCAGTGGCGTTGTACACGCGCGTCAGCGCCGCGCGGATGATGGCCGGATGGACGGCGACGGCGCGATTCATCACGGGGTCGAACCAGAACGAGCCGGCGATCGAGTGGATGTTGCCGTCGAAGATCAGCCCGACGATCTCGCCCTTGGCATTGATGAGCCCGCTGCCGGAGTTGCCGCCCACGATGTCGTTGTTGGTGGATAGGTTGAAGGGGGTCTGCGGATCCAGGTTCTGCCGCGCCTTGAGCCAGCTCTCCGGGATGCGGAACGGATCGGCGCCCGTGCTGCGCTCGTAGGCCCGCACCAGCGGCGCGAACGGCGCGACCGGCTTGCCGGCTTCCGTCCAGCCCTGCACGGTGCCGTAGTTCAGCCGCAGCGTGAACGTGGCGTCCGGGTAGACGCTGGTGCCGTAGGCGGCAAAGCGCGCCGCGGCGATCTTCTCGGAGGCCGCGTCGATCGGCGACTCCACTTCATCCTCGTACTGCTTGCGCAACGCGCGCGCCTCCGGGTCCACCAGCAGTGCGATCCGCACCATCGGGTCCTTGGAGGCCGCGATGGCCGCCGCGCCACCTTCCCACAGCTGCTTGCGCACGGCTGGATCCCCCAGCTTGCTGTCGGCCACGAGGCTCTCGGCCAGCGCCTCCGGCGAGATCTCCTTCATGAGGTTGTTCACCAGCGGGTAGTCGGGACCCAGGTACTCGCGCATACGCAGGAGGCCGAAGGAGAGCGTGAGCTTCTCGCGCTCCGGGTACAGGGGCACGTTGGCCAGCGCGCGCTGCTGCAGCTGCGGCAGGGCCGAGTCGGTGTACTCGCGCAGGCGCTCATCATTGGGCTTGGTACGCTCGGCGGCGGCCCGTACCAACAGACGTGCGTAGCGGAACAGGCTGCTGTTGAAGCCCACGCCGCTCTCGATGAACGTGTACGGCACCTCCAGCTCCTGGCCGCGGCGTTCCGCCTTCTCGATCTGCGCCCACGGGTCGTTGGCGCCGCCCAGTCCGGCGCGGGCCCGCAGCGCGGTTTCCTCTCTCTGCTTCTGCGCGAGCAAGCGTCCATCGGTCAGGGCGTCCAGTTCCTTGCGGCGCACCTTGATGCTGTTCTCCAGCGAGTTGAGCGCGTCGGCGACGATGCGCGCGTTCTCCGTGCCACCTTGCGCGAACTGGATGTAGCGACCGCGCAGCTCCGAGGCGCGCAGCAGCCAGAACGGGATCGAGCGGCGCTCGGCCTCCAGCTGGGCCACGGTCAGCAGGCGGTCGGTGGAGCCCGGGTGGCCGGATACGAACACCAGCTCGTTGGCCGCCGGCCCGTTCCAGTTCACCTTCAGGTAGTTGGGGGTCTTGGCGGGCTTGCCGTCCTCGTAGGCGCGCAGCACGCTCATGTCCAGGTCCCAGCGCGGGAACTGGAAGTTGTCCGGATCGCCGCCGTAGGCGGCGATGGCCTGCTCTGGCGCGAAGGTGAGGCGTACGTCGGTGTAGCGCTTGTACTTGTAGAGGAAGTACTGGCCCCCTTCGTAGAGCTTCACGGACTCGCAGCGGCGCGGGTCCTTCTTGCCGAAGGACTGCTCGCAGGCCTGTTCGAGCTGCGTGAGGGCTTTTTTGCGTGCCTCGCCCGCTGCCTTGGCGTCCTTGCCCTGCGTCGCGGTCGTGACCTTGGCCGTGATGTTCTCCGATTCCACCAGCACGTCGGCGTACTGGGTGGGGCAGCGCACTTCCTCCGTGCGCGAGCGCGCCAGGTAGCCGTCGCGCATGCGGTCGTGTTCCGGCGAGGCGATCTCGGCCAGGCACTGCTCGGCGCAGTGATGGTTGGTGAGGATCAGGCCGTCCGGCGAGACGAAGGAGGCCGTGCAGTTGGAGAGGCGGATCGTCGAGAGTCGGACGTGATCAAGCCAGGACGGCGTGATATCCGCGCCGTACTGCTGCTTGACCATCGCCGCGGGGAAGTTGTCGTACGTCCACATGCCTTCATCCGCGAAGGCGGGAATCGCGAGGGCCATCGCGAGGGCGAGGAGTAGTCGGCGCAGCAGTGGGGCAGTCGTCATGGGCACAATTCCAGGGTCTGGGATGCGAGACTCGACATGTAGCCACTGCCTTGCGCGTCACGCAAGCAGTGCGATGGGCAGGCCCTCCGGGCTCTCCAGCAGCAGGTGCTCGGGGGTGCCAAACCCGCCCAGCCCCGGTGCCGCGGCGAGCCCCAGGTCGGCCAGCACCTCTCGGGCCACGCCCAGGTCCTGCTGGCTGAAAAGCAGCAGCGGTTCGGGGTGCAGCTTGGGGGCGTGGTAGCGCAGCGGCAGGCCCAGGTCCTCCACCTGCAGCGTGGCCCACGGCTCCGCGTGCGCCCGCGTCGGGTAGCCCAGCCGCTCCCAGAAGCCCTCGGCCACCGAGAAGTCGCGCAGGGGCAGGCTCAAGGCCTCAAAGCCGCCCAGCGCCGTCACCGGCGGCACCCGCGCCGGCGGCGAGAAGCTGCGCGCTTCCAGCACCCGCAGCACCAGGCCCGCCGGGTCGCGCAGTTCCAGCTCGTTGAAAACCTCGCTGCCGAGGCGCGCGCTGGAGGGTGAGAGTCGCTGTGCCTCCAGCTCGCGCGCCAGCTGGGCGACGTTCTCGCGCGCCAGCGCCAGCCAGGGCGAAGGCCGGCGCAGCTCATGCAGCCCCAGGCACAGGCCGCGACACGTCATGACGCCGTAGTGGTGCGTCCAGATATCGCCGGTGACGGCGGTGCCAAACCCCAGCCGTTCATAGAACTCGCAGGACACGCGGATGTCCGTCGTGCTGAGTCCTACTTCAAGGAAGCTGCCGAGCATGGCGCCCGATGATCCCCGCTAGCGCGCTGAGGTGCGACGGCGCGGCGTTGAGCGCGCTCAGGTAGCGCAGCTTCGTGCCGCCGGCCTTGTGGAAGTCCTCCGCGGCCTCCACGCCGATCTCGTCGATGGTCTCCAGGCAGTCCACGGCAAACCCGGGGCACACCACGTCCAGGTAGCGCACGCCCTTGCGCGCCAGCGCCTCCACGGTAGGCGTGGTGTAGGGGCCGACCCAGCGGGCCGTGCCCACGCGTGACTGAAAGCTCACGCTCCACGCGGCGTCGGCCAGGCCCAGCCGGCTTGCCACGGCCCGTGCGGTGGCCTGGCATTTGCGCTCGTAGGGGTCGCCGTTGGCGCAGTAGCTGGCCGGAATGCCATGGAAGGAGAACAGCAGGTGCTCGCCCAGCGGCTCCGCCGTGCGCTGGCGGGCCACTTCCGCGGCCAGCGCCTCGATGTAGCTAGGATCCACGTGGTAGTCGTTCACGTAGCGCAGTTCCGGCAGGAATCGCCAGTCGCGCAGGGCCTTGCCGACCTGGTCGTAGGCGGCGGCCGTCGTGGAACCGGAGTACTGGGGGAACAGCGGCAGCACCACGATATGCTGGGCGCCGCGCTCGCGCAGCGCCGCCAGGCCCGTAGCCACGCTGGGGCTGGAGTACAGCATGCCCAGCTCCACGGCCACCGGCTCGCCGCGCGTCGCCGTGAGGTGGGCTTCCAGCGCCGCACCCAGTTCCCGCGAGATCACCAGCAGCGGTGAGCCGGCCGGGGTCCAGACGCGCCGGTATTTGGGGACTACTTTCACCGGGCGTAGCGGCAGGATGATGAAGTAGAGGATCCAGCACCAGATGGCCCGCGAGACCTCGATGGTGCGTCGATCGCGCAGCAACCGGCGCAGGAAGTTGCGCACGCCGCCGGGCGTGAGGGAGTCCGGCGTTCCGGAATTCACCAGGAGTACGCCCAGCTTGTAGGGCGCTTGGTCCCGGTAGGCAGGGGAGGGAGAGTACTTGGGCATGGGTCTGTGGGGTCTTTTCGGGATCAGCTGATGTGGTCGGCCAGCAATTGCAGCGTGCGGCTGCGCGCCAGCCGGGCGCAGTCCGCGTCGAATGCCGCCCGGTGATCGCAGTTGAATCCGTGGTCGGCCGCGTAGAGGTGGAAGATCCCATCCGGGTGCGCGCCGCGAATCCGCTCCACGGCTTCCGGCGGGATCGACTTGTCGCGCTCGCCGAAGTGATACATCACCGGACACTGCGGCCTCTTGTCCAGGTTCGCGAGGATGTTGGTGCCGTAGTAGGCCACGGCGGCGGCGACGGGCAGGTTACAGGCGGCGAGGTAGGCCTGTGTGCCGCCCCAGCAATAGCCGATCGCCGCGACCCGGCCGGCGTGCTTGACCACGTTGAGCGCGGCGCCCACGTCCAGCGTGACCTTCTCCTGCGGCAGCTGCTTCATGTAGCCGCGGCCTTCCTCGATCTCCGGCGCCGAGTACCCCAGCTCCACGTCGCGGCGCACGCGATCAAAGAGGCAGGGCGCGATCGCCAGGTACCCGTCCGCCGCGAAGCCCTCGGTCACCGCGCGGATATGGGCGTTCACGCCGAAGATTTCCTGCAGGACCAGCACGGCGCCGCGCGGGCTGCCGGCCGGGGCCGCCAGATAGGCGTTGAACTCATGGCCGTCGCGGGCCATCAGGCGGGTGTAGTCAGCCATGGTCTACTCCTTACGGGGCCGAGGCCCTAGAGGATGCCGGGGTTCAGGTGCCAGGTGGCGGCCGTCAGCGCCGTGGCGATGCTCACCCACAGCAGGTACGGCAGCAGCAGCAGGCCCGCCGCGCGGCGGATGCGCCAGAAGTGCACCAGCGTCACCAGGACCGCCAGCCACAGGGCACAGACATCGAACAGGGCCAGCGCGCCGGCATGCCAGCGGAAGAAGATCCACGACCACAGGGCGTTGAGCAGCAGCTGCAGGCCGTAGAGCAGGAAGGCGTCCGAGGCGTGGGCAATGCCGCCGCGCGTGCGCCACACGAGCCAGGCCGCGATCCCCATGAACAGGTACAGCGTCGTCCAGATCGGCCCGAACACGCCGGCTGGCGGCGCCCACAGGGGCTTGGCGATCTGGGCATAGAACGCCGCGGCGTCGATGGAGGCCACGGCCCCCACGGCGCCGACGGCGACCACGAGCAGGAGCGAGACGACCAGGGCGCGCCACTGGCCCCGCGGCGCTGCGGCGCCGATGCGGATCGGACGCGCAGCCATCAGTGCCGCGGCTCCGTGCTGGCCGACTCCACGATCGCCGTCACGCCCATGCCGCCGGCGGTGCACACGGAGATGAGCACGCGCCGCGCCGCCGGGTTGGTGGCCAGCAGCTTGGCCGCGGTCGCCAGGATGCGCGCGCCGGTGGCGGCGAACGGATGGCCCATCGCGATGCTGCTGCCGTGGACGTTGAGCTTGGCTCTGTCGATCGCGCCCAGCGGGGCATCGCGGCCCAGCCGGTCGCGGCAGTAGGCCGGGGACTCCCAGGCCTTCAGCGTGGCCAGCACCTGCGCGGCAAAGGCCTCGTGGATCTCGTAGTAGTCGAAATCCTGCAGCGTGAGCTGGGCGTCGCGCAGCATCTGCGAGACCGCGTGGGCGGGGGCCATCAGCAGGCCCTCCTGTCCGGTCGCGAAGTCCACGGCCCAGGTCTTGCCGAAGCTGAGGTAGGCCTGTGCCGGCAGGCCGCGGCTTTCCGCCCAGGCCTCCGAGGCCAGCAGGACGCCTGCGGCCCCGTCGGTCAGCGGCGTGCTGTTGCCAGCGGTCAGGGTGCCGGAGCCGCTCAGGTCGAACGCCGGCTTGAGTTTGGCCAGGCGATCCACGGTGGAGTCGGCGCGCACGTTGTTGTCCTTCGCCAGGCCCTCAAAAGGCACCACCAGGTCGTGGTGGAAGCCGGCGGCCCAGGCCGCGGCGGCCCGCGCGTGGCTGTCGGCGGCCAGCTGGTCCTGCTCGGCCCGGCCGATCTGCCAGGACTTGGCCATCAGCTCGGTGCTCTGGCCCATCGAGAGGCCAGTACGCGGCTCGATCACGCCGGGCATGACCGGCTTGAAGTGGCGGGGGCGCAGCGACAGCCAGGGCTTGAGGCGCTGCAGGAGCGTCCGACCTCGATAGCTTTGCAACAATAACTGCTGATAAGACTTTGTATAGACCACCGGTGGATCACTGATGCTGTCGACGCCCGCGGCAATGCCGGCGTCGATCTGCCCCAGGGCGATCTTGTTGCCGACCAGGATGGCGGCCTCAAGGCTCGTGCCACAGGCTCGCTGCAGGTCCAGGCCCGGCGTCTGCGGATGCAGCCCGGAGGACAGCACGCACTCACGCACCAGGTTGAAGTCCTTGGAATGCTTGATGACCGCCCCGGCCATCACGTCGCCCAGACGCTGGCCCTCGAGGCCAAAACGGGTCACGACCGCGCGCAGCGCCGCGGTGAGCATCTCGGGGTTGCCGACTCGGGCGTAGGCACCGTGGGCGCGCGCGAAAGGGATGCGGGAGCCGCCAAGGATCGCGACGCGTCTGACACTATTTCCAACCAGCATGAGCCCTCCCGAAGTTCAAGCGCGGCTAGGATGCCACGGCAGGCACTTCAGGTGTGGAGCCGACTGCGAGTCGGCGGCGGCGCGCCCGGACGCCCGTTATGGCCGGCGGGCCCGGTGGGCGCGGTGCGCCAGGCCGGGCTTACGGGTAGCCGTAGCCCAGGGTGTCCAGCTCGGTGACGACGTGGTCCTCGAACCGGATGCGGCGCATGAGTTGGTTGGGGCCCAGGTTGTAGATCCAGATTTCCACCGGGATATCCATATCGTCCCCGGGGATGCGCAGCGGGTGGCCGTTGCGCCAGATGATCGGGGGCCGGCGGATGCGCTCGTGATGCACCTCGGTCGGCGGCCCGCACAGGGTGCGGACGGCGCCGGGCGTATCGCCCTCGCTGATCAGCCGGGAACCACATCGGAAGGCGGCCTGCGCGGGGCCCGGCCAGGCCGCGAACAGGCCCGCCAGCAGGGCCAGCAGCACGCCGACCTGTCGCGAGGGGGAGTTCATTGGCGCAAGTTATGCGCGGCCTGCTGAATCTGCGATGAATAACAGGGTAGACTTGCCGCCCCCATGCCTCCCTCTATAGACCGACAATTCGAGCGGCGATTGGCGGCGTTGGTCAACGCCGGCGAGCCGCGCGTTCTCCAGGAAGGCCTCAAGGGCGTGGAGAAGGAGAGCCTGCGCGTGCTGCGCGACGGGCACATCGCGCATACGGCCCACCCGTACGAGCTCGGCTCCGCCCTGACCAACGAGCACATCACCACCGACTTCTCCGAGTCGCTGATCGAGCTGGTCACCCCCGCATTCCCCAACAGCTGGGAGCTGCTGCAGTACCTCTGCGACCTGCACCAGTTCGTGTACCGGCACCTCGGGGATGAGCTGCTGTGGGCGACCTCCATGCCCTGCCGGCTGGAATCCGATGCCGACGTGCCGATCGCCTACTACGGGGAGTCCAACGTCGGCCGCATGAAGAGCGTCTATCGCAACGGCCTGCGCCACCGCTATGGCGGGCTCATGCAGGCGATCTCCGGCGTGCATTTCAACTATTCCTTCCCGGATGTGTTTTGGGAGGCCTACGCGGCGGTACGCCAGTCGCACGATTCCGGCCAGAACTTCCGCTCCCAGGGCTACTTCGAGCTGCTGCGCAACTACCGCCGCTATGGCTGGATCGTGCTGTACCTGTTCGGCACCTCGCCGACCGTGGACCGCGCGTTCCTGAAGGACGCGCACGCGAGCTTGCCGATGCTGGACGAGGAGACCGCCTACGAGCCGTACGGCACGTCCCTGCGCATGAGCGACATCGGCTATCGCAACCGCAACCAGGCCGATGTGTCGGTGTCCGTGAACAGCCTGGATGAGTACGTGCGCGACCTGCGCCACGCGATCTCCACGCCGCACCCGCCCTACGAGACGATCGGCGTGAACGTGGATGGGGAGTTCCGGCAGCTCAACAGCTACATCCTGCAGATCGAGAACGAGTACTACAGCTACATCCGCCCCAAGCGCGTCACGCGCTCCGGCGAGAGCCCCAGCGCGGCGCTGCTGCGCGCGGGCGTTGAATACGTGGAAGTGCGGGCGCTGGACGTCAGCGCCTTCGACCCGGTCGGCGTGAACCAGAACAAGCTGCGTTTCCTGGAGGCGTTCGTCGCGATGTGCGTGCTGCGTGACAGCCCGCCGATCGGCCTGGCCGAGCAGGAGCAGCTGGACCACAACCACCTGGTGGTGGCGCGCCGCGGTCGCGAGCCCGGCCTGACGCTGGAGCGCGAGGGCCGGCAGCAGTCGCTCGTCACCTGGTCGCGGGAGATCCTGGACTCGATGGAAGGCATCTGCGAGATGCTGGACAACGGCGATCCGTCGCGCCCCTACGCACAGGCGCTGCGGGCGCAGCGCGAAAAGGTGGAGGACGTGGATCGCACGCCCTCGGCCCGGCTGCTCCAGGAACTCAAGGATACCGGTGAGTCGTTCTTCGACCTGGGACTGCGCGTCTCGGCGGCGCACAAGGCCTACTTCCTGGACCTCCATTCCCCCAACGACAAGCGCCTGGCCGAGTACCGCCGCGAGGCGGATGAATCGCTCTCGCGCCAGCGTCGCATCGAATCCACGCAGAGCGAGCCGTTCGAGACCTACCTCGAGCGCTACTACGTCAGCACCGGCCAGTAGGACGGCGCAGCGGCGGATCGCCGCCGAGGCCTGCGCGCGGCGGCGCGCCGTGACGCGGGCCCGGTCGATGGCGAGGTACTCCCGGCCATCACAAGTACAGGTGGTGGTAGGCGCCCGCCGGGCGCGTCAGGCGGGCCCAGGACCCGGGGGCGCGGGCAGCATGCCGCGGAACGCCTGCGTCGCCCCGCGCTGGCCGCCGGACAGCAGGTCGGTGTTGGGTTCGAGCAGCAGGTCGGCCTGCCACTGGGGGCCGGCCGGGCGCAGGCGCAGCCCCGGGGTCCTGCCCCGGGCCGGTGGCGGCGAGACGTCACTGCTGCTGAGCGGCTCCAGCGCAAGGATCCGCAGCGCGGCGGCGCGCAGCGGCAGGGCGAGGCAGGTTAGACTGGCCAGGACGGCAAAGCAGATCGGTTTCGCACCAGCATTGCGCGAGTGGAAGTGCATGCCGCTCCAATTTGGTGCGCCGGAGCGATGGCCTTGCTTCGCCTGCTGCGATAGCGGGGGTTTGAGGCTAGGATGAACGTGGCACGGAAGGTGCAAACTAGATCCCAGTCTTTAACCGCTCTGAAGCCGATCCAGAATAACGGAGGCGGGAGTCTCGCATGAAACTGGTTACCGCAATTATTAAGCCCTTCAAACTCGACGACGTTCGTGCCGCGTTGTCCGAAATAGGTGTGTCTGGCATGACCGTCACGGAGGTCAAGGGCTTCGGACGTCAGCGAGGTCATACGGAGCTGTACCGCGGCGCCGAATACGTCGTGGACTTCGTCCCGAAGACCCGCATCGAGGTCGCTGTTCGCAGCGAGCTGGTGGACCAGGTCGTCGAAGCGATCGTCAAGGCCGCCAAGACCGGTAAGGTCGGTGATGGCAAGATCTTCATCACTGACATTGACCGCGTCATCCGTATCCGCACCGGCGAAACGGACAACTCCGCACTCTAACGTTCCTGATGGAACACCCGGTCGGCTCGCTGCCGACCGGGTTCACCCCGGTCTACTGCACGATCCGCAGCGTCCGGGCATCACGAGTGAGGCCCAGCGCTCCGCTACGCACGATTTCCGTGAGCTCGCCCTGACCGGCAAGTTCGTGGATGAAGGCGTTGACTTCCGTTTCGTTGCCGGTCATTTCGGCGATGAACGAATCCGGAGCAGGATCCAAGACCCGCCCACCGGCCCGTCCGACGGTGCGCTCTACGGCTGCCTTTTGATCGGCCCGTACCCGCAGTTTCACCAGCACAAGCTCCCGTTCCAGGTGCTCGCCGCGCGTCATGTCGTCGACATTGACCACGTCGATCAGCTTGTTCAGCTGGCTGACGATCTGCTGGATGACCTGGTTGGAGCCGGTCGTGACCAGCGTGATGCGGGATACCGTCGGGTCGTCCGTCGGGGCGACCGACAGAGACTCGATATTGTAACCGCGATTGGAGAACAGCCCGGCGACCCGGTTCAGGGCGCCCGACTCGTTCTGTAGAAGAATTCCGATGATGTGCCGCATGGTGGCTGCAGGATAAAGGATCGCCCGCCGTGGCGCACAGGGCACAGCGCCGCGCGGCCCGCCGGCGGCACCGGACCGGCGGATTTTGGCGCAGGCACCCTGAACTGGTACCCTTCCGGGACGATGAACGACACAGTAATAATGGCGGCCCCGACGCTGGAACACCCGTTGGCTGGGCGCAACATGACCGGCGCCCAGATGGTCGTCCAGGCGATCGCCGACGAGGGCGTTACGGCGATCTTTGGCTACAGCGGCGGCGCCATCCTGCCGACCTATGACGCGGTATTCCTCTACAACGAGGAGATGCAGCGCCAGGGACGCCCCCTGCTGCCCCTGATCGTGCCCGCCAACGAGCAGGGTGCGGGCTTCATGGCCGCCGGCTACTCCCGCTCCACCGGCCAGGTGGGTGTCTCGCTGGTCACCTCCGGCCCCGGAGCGACCAACATGGTCACGCCCGTGCGCGACTGCATGGCCGATTCGATTCCGCTGGTGGTGATCTGCGGCCAGGTGCCGCGGGCCGCCATCGGTTCCGACGCGTTCCAGGAAGCCCCGGTCGCCGCGATCATGGGTTCCGTGGCCAAGCACGTGTTCCTGGTCACCGAGCCGGAGAAGCTGGAGGCTACGATCCGCACGGCCTTCGAGCTGGCCCGCTCCGGCCGGCCCGGCCCGGTCGTCGTCGATATCCCAAAGGACGTGCAGAACTGGCAGGGCACCTACCAGGGCAAGGGCACGCTGCCGATCGGCGTGTATCGCCGCCGCATGCAGGCGCTGGCCGCCAACCGCCTGGGCGAGGAGCAGGCCACGCGCTTCCTGGATGCGCTGGCGCAATCGCGTCGCCCGCTGATCTACGCCGGCGGCGGCGTGATCCATGCCGAGGCCGCCCACGCGCTGCGCGAGTTCGCCGGCGAGTTCGGCCTGCCCGTAGTCACCACGCTGATGGGTATCGGCGCGGTAGACACCTACGAGCCCCTGAGCCTGCGCATGCTGGGCATGCATGGCACCGCCTTCGCGAACTACGCCGTCGAGGACTGCGACCTGCTGATTGCGATCGGCGCGCGCTTTGACGATCGCGTGGCCGGCAACCCGCGCCAGTTCGCGCCGCGCGCACGCTTCATCGCCCAGCTGGACATCGATCCGGCGGAGATCAACAAGGTCAAGCCCGTGCAGTGGAGCCACGTCGGGGAGATCCCGGAGGCCCTGCACACGCTGACCGCCCTTGGACGGCGCCGCGGCGTGAAGCCCGACGTGGCCCAGTGGCATGCCGAGGTCGCGGAGTTCAAACGCGTCTATGCGATGAACTACGATCGCGACAGCCAGCTCATCCAGCCGTACTACGTGCTGGAGGAGATCAACCGCATCGCCGGCGGGCGGGCCATCATCGCCACGGGCGTGGGCCAGCACCAGATGTGGGCCGCGCAGTACTGCGATTTCCGCGAACCGCGCCAGTGGCTTACCTCCGGCAGCATGGGCACGATGGGCTTCGGCCTGCCGGCGGCGATCGGCGCGCAGGTCGCGCACCCGGGCAGCCTGGTCATCGATGTCGATGGCGACGCCAGCATCCGCATGAACTTCGGCGAGTTGGAGACGGTGACCACCTACGACCTGCCCGTGAAGGTCGTGGTGCTCAACAACATTGGCGACGGCATGGTGCGCCAGTGGCAGAAGCTCTTCCACGAGGGCCGCATGGCCTCCTCGGACAAGTCGCTGCACACCAAGGATTTTGTGAAGGCCGCGCAGGCCGACGGCTTTCGCTACGCCGTGCGCCTGGACAAGAAGTCCGACGTGCCGCGCGTGGTGGCGGAGTTCCTCGCATTCCCGGGGCCGGCGTTCCTGGAAGTGATGATCGACGTCGATGCCGGCGTGTACCCGATGGTCGGTCCGGGCCAGAGCTACGAGGCGATGATCACCGGCGCCTTCATCCCCGCGCGCCAGGCGCCGAAGGTCAAGCCGCCCGGCGCATCGGAGATGTTTTGAACACACGGCCGGCGCCGCGCCTGCGGCGCGCGTACTTCGACTGCCGCTATGGGCAGTTGCATGTGCACAATGCCATCCCGGCGGGCGGCGGCTTTGACGAGCTGACCACGCTGGTCTGCATCCCTGGCAGCGGCACCACCGGCCCGGTGTTCGCCAGCGTGCTGGCGGAGCTGGGTCGCGAACGCTCGATCTACGCGCTGGACCTGCCGGGTAGCGGCGAGTCCGACCCGGCGGGCGGTGTTGGCGCGGTTGAGGCGGGCGTCCACGCCGTCGGCGATTTCCTGGATTCCATGCGTATCCGCGTGGTGGACCTGCTGGCGCTGGCAGACGGTGCCGTGATCGCCCGTCGTCTGGCCGCCGAGCGTCCCAAGCAGGTGCGTCGCGTGGCCCTGATGTCCGAGGGTGCCGCGGCTGCGCAGGCCCTGTCCCAGCCGAGCCTGCTGCTCGATGCGGCCCAGGCTGCGGCGCCCGGCCGCAATGCCCGCCTGATCCAGTTCCTTGCCTAGCGTGGGCTGATCGCCGTAAGGTCGTCGGCCTGCGGGCCGTTGGGGCCCCGGGCCGCACGCTAGACTGTTGCACCGTTTGCACAGATGACTTCGCGGGTGAGCGCACATGTCCGTTGAGTTCCGACCCGATCCCCCCGCCGAAGACCTCGAGGCCACGCTCGAGCTGCCGCTCCCGGACTTTGCGCAGAGCGGGCCCGCGCCGAACCTCGAGCAGACGATCATCATGAAGGGCTTCGCCGCGCCCGAGAGCTCGCTGCAAACCGGCACCCACGCGATCCTCTCGTTGCCGCAAGCCGCCGGCGAGCTCGCCCGGGACCTAAGCGATGCCCAGGAGCGACTGGCGCGCCGCGACGACCGCCTGGTCGCGGCGGAGCTGGCGCTGGATGCGGCGCGCGCGTCCGAGCAGGTGCTGCGGGAGTCCCACGAACGGGAGCTCGCCGCGAGCCGCGAGGCCGCGCAGCGTGAACGGCAGCAGGTAAGCGAGCAGGCGCGCCGCGAGCTGGAGCAGGCGCAGGAGGCGCTGCGGCAGGCAACGCAGGCCGGCGCGTCACAGGCCAGTATCGTGCAGGACCTGGCCGAGCAGCTCGCCCGGGCCAACGCGCGCGCCGATGCGCTGGCGCTGCACGTGACCCAGCTGCACGCCGAGCTGGATGCGGACCGCGCACAGTCGCTCGCTGCGCGCCAGAACCTAACCGAGCAGGGTTCCCACCAGGCCGAGCTGGTGCGCCAGCTGGCGGAGCTTCGCGCGGTGAGCGAGCGGCAGTTGGAAGCCCTGCGCAGCCTGGAGGGCTACCGCGCGATCAGCGACGCCCAGCTGGACGAGCGGGAGCGGCACATCGTGGAGCTGGAGACGCAGCTCGCATTGATGCAGGCGGCCGAGGCGCGCCGCGAAACCGAGCGCGCCGCGCTCGCCCAGCAGCTGAATCAGGTCGCCGAAGGCACAGCTCGGCAGCAGCAGGACCTGGTAAGCCTCGGGGCCACGCGCAACGACCTGCTCACCAAGGTGACGGCGCTAGAGGAGGAGCTGCTGGCGGTGCAGGCACGGGCAGCCGCGCACCTGGCCTCCCGCGAGCGTCAGCATTCCGAGGCGCTGGCGGACCACCAGGAGGCGCTCGAGCGTCTGCAGGCCGAGCGGACGGCCCTGAGCGAACACGTGGTCGAGCGCGAGCAGGACCTGCGTGCCGCCGAGGAGCGGATCGGCCACGTCGAGTCGCAGATCGCCCACCGCGCCTCCCGCGTGGAGGAGCTCACGCGCGGCAACGAGCTGCTCAGCCAGCGCCTGGCCGACGCGCGGCGCGAGCAGGCCGAGCGCAATGAGCGGATTCGCGCGCTGGAGGCGCAAGCCCAGCAGCACGCGACGGTCCTGGCGAACCTGCACCAGAACATTCAGCGCCTGGGGCGGGAGGTTGCGCCGCCGCCCCTGCCCGCGGTCGTCGAGCCGTCGCTGGAGGACGCCGTGCGGGAGCTCGTGCTGGAGCTGGACGGCGAGGTGCGCACCTTCACGCTGGGGCGGCGCACGACGGTCGGCCGCACGGTCGACAACGACATTTCCCTGAATACCGGCTTTATCAGCCGCCACCACGCGGTCCTGCTGACCTCCTCCAAGTACACGATCCTGGAGGACCTCAACAGCACCAATGGCGTTCGGGTCAACGGCCAGCGCATCACGCGCCAGGTCATCCAGGACGGCGATACCGTGACCATCGGCACGACCGAGTTCCGCTACCAGGTCCGGCACGGGACCGGCGCAGCCGCGGCGAGTTTGCCTTAAGCTTGGCCTCATGACCGACGACTACATCGAACGCATCCTCAAGGCGCGGGTTTATGACGTGGCCATCCAGTCGCCGCTGGACCGGGCTACCCGGCTCTCGGCGCGCCTGGGGTCCGAGATCCTGCTCAAGCGCGAGGACCTGCAGCCCGGTTTCTCCTTCAAGCTGCGCGGCGCCTACAACAAGATCGCCAACCTCTCCGATACCGCGGCCCGCCGCGGCGTGATCTGCGCCTCGGCCGGCAACCACGCCCAGGGCGTGGCGCTGGCGGCGCGCAAGCGCGGCATCCCGGCGCTGATCGTGATGCCGGCGACGACGTCCGCCATCAAGGTTGAGGCGGTCGTGGCGCTGGGCGGGGAAGTCGTGCTCCATGGCGACGTGTTCGACGCGGCCTTCGAGCATGCGCTGAAGATCTGCAGCGAACGCAACATGGTGTTCGTGCATCCCTTCGACGATCCCGACGTCATCGCCGGGCAGGGCACGATCGGCATGGAAATCCTGCGGCAGGCGGCCGGGGACCTGGACGCGATCTTCGTGCCGATCGGCGGCGGCGGGCTGATCAGTGGCATCGCCTCGTTCGTGAAGTACCTCTCCCCACGGACGAAGATCATCGGCGTGGAGCCTGAGGACGCGGCCTCGATGTACGAGTCTCTGAAGGCCGGAACCCGCGTGACGCTGGAGCGCGTAGGCATCTTTGCCGAAGGCGTGGCGGTCAAGCGCGTGGGCGAGGAAACCTTCAGGATCTGCCGCAAGCTGGTCGATGAGGTCGTGCTGGTCACGACCGACGAGATCTGCGCCGCGATCCAGGACACCTTCGAGGACACGCGTACGATCCCGGAGCCCTCCGGGGCGCTGGCGCTCGCCGGACTCAAGAAGTACGTGGCGCGATCCGGCTGGCAGGGCAAGCGGCTGGTTGCGATCAACTGCGGCGCCAACATGAATTTCGACCGCCTGCGGTACATCGCCGAGCGCGCCGATCTTGGCGGCGGACGCGAGGCGCTTCTGGCGGTGGAGATACCTGAGGAGCGTGGCAGCTTCCTGCGCTTCTGCGGCGTGCTGGGTGCGCGCAACATCACTGAGTTCAACTACCGCGAGCAGAGCAGCAAGCGGGCGCAGATCTTCGTCGGGCTGAACCTCACGCGCGGGCTGGCGGAGCGCCACGCCACCGTCAAGCAGCTGCAGGAAGCCGGCTACGCGGTGGTGGACATGACCGACAACGAAATGGCCAAGCTGCACGTGCGCTACATGGTGGGCGGCCACGCCCCCGAGCTGCACGATGAGCTGCTGTTTCGCTTCGAATTCCCGGAGCGTCCGGGTGCGCTCCTGAAGTTCCTGGAATCCGTGGGTAGCCGCTGGAACATCAGCCTGTTCCATTACCGCAACCACGGTTCCGACTGCGGCCGGGTGCTGGCCGGCATCCAGGTGCCCCAGGGCGAGCGCGAGGACTTCATGGAGCACCTGACGATGCTGCAGTATCCGTATTCCGAGGAAACCGCGAACCCGGCCTACCGGATGTTCCTGGGCAGCTAGCCGTCCTGGGGGAAACGGGGCAGCCCGTCGTTGGGCGAGTCACCGGCCACCGCATCTTCCATCCAGATGTGCCGGCCCGGCGCGGCCAGTCCCGGCGCATCCAGGCTGGCCACCGTCACGTCGATCACGCCCGGATCCTTCTCGTTCCAGTACGTCAGCGTCGTGCCGCATGCCGAGCAGTGGCTGCGCGTGACGCCCGGGGAGCTGGGGTACTGGGTCGGGCGCAGCGCACCGAAGTGCAGTTCCTCCACCGGAACGGTGAACCACGCGACGGCGTGCGCACCGACGATCCGCCGGCAGGATTGGCAGTGGCAGTAGGCCGGCAGGTGCACGGGTCGGCTGCAGCGATAGCGTATGGCGCCGCAATGGCAGCCACCGGTGATTTTGGATTCCATTCGCACACGTTGCCGCAAGGCTGCCCGGAATACAATCGGGCCGTCGCCGCGCGGTACACCGGATCCGCTCAGGGCTTCTCGAAGAGGTAGTGGGAGACGATCCACTGCCGCCCACGGTCATAGCCCCAGAGCTCCGCGCAGGACATAAAGAACACCCGCCAGTACACCCACCAGCGCACCTGCTGCTCCGGGCCGTAGGTCTCCGCCAGGATCGGCAAGATGGCCGCGCGGTTGCGGTCCATGTTGTTGAGCCAGGCCTCGCTGGTGAGCTGGTAGTGGCGCCCGTCCACTGCCCAGTGCTCGCGGATCCGCAGGTGCTCCTGGAAATAGTAGAGCAGGTGGTCGCTGGGCATGATGCCGCCCGTGAAGAAGTAGCGCGCCATCCAGTCGCTCTCGTCGCGCACCTCGAAGGGGTAGGCGTAGGTGACGTGCGTGAAGATGTGCACGAACAGTGTGGCGCCTGGCGCCATCCAGCTGGCAATGCGCTCCAGCAGCACCGCGTAGTTGCGCATGTGCTCGAACATCTCCACCGACACCACGCGGTCGAAGGCCGTCCCTGGCGGAAAGCTCAGCGCGTTCATGTCGCAGGTGATGACCGTGAGGTTGTCCAAGCCACGCTCGGCGGCCCGCGCCTCGATGAACTGCCGCTGTGTCCGTGAATTGCTGACAGCCGTGATTTGCGAGGCCGGAAAATGCTTTGCCATCCACAGGGACAGCGAGCCCCAGCCGCAGCCGAGTTCCAGCACCCGGTCGCCGTTGCGGATGCCGGCGCGCTCGGCCGTGAGCGCCAGCATGCGGGCGGCCGCCGCGTCCAGCTGCTCGTGCGCCAGCCGGTGCGCTGGCGGCTTGTCGAGGTCGAAATAGCAGCTCGAATACTTCAAGTGCTGGCCCAACACAAGCTGGAAAAAAGCGGTCGGTAGCTCGTAGTGCTGGGCGTTGGCATCCACGGTGTTGATGGCTACGGGGCTGGCGCGCAGGCGGGCGACAAAGGCCGACAGCGCGACCTGCTGTCTCTCCGGGTCGCCGCGGTCCTCTTCGCGCAGTCGCTGGGCAAGCAGCGCGCGGATCCGGCGGCGGATCAGGCCATCGGGCACCAGGTCGCGCTCCAGCAGGCGCATGCCCAGGTCGGATTGGGGTTCAGACGTCAAAGGGAATGCCTCCTGCCAGCTTGCCGCGCGTAGCGCACGACCCGTACGCTGTAGTACGTACGCACAGCAATATTAGATGACTACACCACCGAAAAAACCAATCATTCCCGTGAAACGCACTGCCCTGCTGGCCGGCCCGACGGGCCTGGTGGGCGGCAAGCTGCTCCGGCTGCTGCTGGAGGCCCCGGAGTACGGCCGTGTCTATGCCCTCTCCCGGCGGCCACTGCCCTTCGACCACGCACGGCTGGCCAATCGCATCTTGCGGCTGGAGACCGCGCGCACCGCCCTGAAGGGGCTGCGGGTGGACGACGCCTTCTGCTGCCTGGGCTCCACGCGGGCCGCGGCCGGCTCCGACGCCGAGCGCAGGCGCGTCGATCTGGACCTGGTGCTCACCTTCGCCGAGACCGCGCTGGCCTGCGGGGCGCAGCGCCTCATCGTGATCTCCTCCGCGGGCGCCGATCCGCTCTCGCCGCGACCCAACCTGGCGACCAAGGGGGAGTTGGAGCGGCGGCTGCGCGAACTGGCGTGCCCGGCGCTGGATATCCTGCGGCCGGGGCTGCTGCTGGGCTGGCGCGAGCAGCCGCGGCCGGCGGAATTGCTGGGCGCCGCGCTCAGCCCGCTGGTGAACCCCCTGCTGCGGGGTCGCCATGCGGTCTGGCGGTCGATCAGCGCCTCGCAGGTCGCCCAGGCCATGCTTGCCGCGGCGCGATCGCGGCGGCGCGGTGCCTACGTTTATTCAGGACTGGCCCTAAAGGCACTTGCCAATCAGTGATGTATTGCGCATTTCCCAGCCGGTAAGGCGGATAGATTGGAGGTCCGCTTTTGCGCGTCCTCTGGGAGTCCGTCGGTGATGCTCGAGTGGTGGTCAACGCTCAACAGCAGTGTGAGTCGTCGATTGCTCTGCGCGATGGGCGCGGCGATCGCGGTCGTCTTGCTGGCCACCGTCGTCCTGGTGTCGCACGAGCAGTACCAGCGCCAGCAGCAGGCGAGCCAAGCAGCGCTCGATAGTGCGGCCCGGCTCTTCGCCGGCACCATCAGTGCCCGCCTGGCTTCCGCCGATGAGATCGCCCGTGGCTTGGCTTCCGAGGATGCCGGCCCGGCGGGAGAGCTGCTGCGCAGTCGAGTGAAGAACGCGCGGGCCTTCAGCGGCGTGTTCCTCCTGAACACCGACGACGCGAACGTGGCCCGGGCCGGTGCCTATGAGTTCGCGTTCTCCGGCGCCCAGCTGGGCGCGATGCTGGCCGGTGGCAGCGCGCTGCTGACGCGGCCGCTGGATACGCAGCTCACCGGTATCTTCCTCGCCCGCTCGATCACCGAGCAGGGCGTGGCGCACGTCGCCGCCTTCGAGATCTCGCGCGAGTGGCTCTGGAGCCCCCTTCAGGACCTACCGGCGGACTACTCACTGGTGGCGCTGGATGCGCGCGGCACCGTCATCCACGGCACCGGCGAAGTGGCGCCTGCCCTGGGTTTGCTCATGGCCTCGGGGCTGGGCGGCGGTATCCGTGGCGCGGTCAACCGCCACCTGGCGTGGCAGTCACGCGGCACGGCCTGGGAAGGCTCGTTGTCGCCGCTGTCGCTCAACGACGCGATCACTTCGCCGCAGCTCTCGGTGGTGGTGGCGACTCGCCAGCCCTCCTTGTGGTCACGGTTTGATACAGCCACCGCGGTGCTGCCGCTGCTGCTGCTCGTGGCCCTGGCCGCCATGCTCGTTGCGACCGTGCGCTATGCCACGCACTACGTGCCGCCGCTGCGCCTGCTGCGCGAGGCATTGGGCGACCTGGCCAAGCAGCAGCTGACGCCGCTGCAACCCCTGCGCTCCGATGCGGAGCTGGCCGAAGTCTTCGATGCATACAACCAGACTGCCCATATCGTGAGCCGCCAGCTGGCCGCGCTGCGGGCGCAGGGCGAGATCGACGAGCTGCTGCTCGGCGCAACGGACCTGGAGGCCGTGCTGGAGCAGGTCCTGGTGCGGCTGCGCGAAGTGATGTGCGCTCGCGCGGTCGGCATCACGCTCATCGATGCCGATGCCGCAGGCTACGGCCGCCTGTTCGTGGCCAGCCATGACAACCAGGAATGGCCGGTCAGCCGCGTACCGATGGACAGCTCCGTCATAGAGCTGTTCGCAAGCTCCAGCGACGGGCTCACGATCGCGCGCTGCGAGGAGAGCCGGCACAGCTTCCTCATGCCGCTGAGCCGCGTTGGCGCCCAGTTCTTCTGGGCCTGGCCCGTGTTTGCCGACGAGCGCCTGGCGGCGATCCTCTCGGTCGGCTATGGCGAGGCGCCGCGCCTGGACGCACGCCTGGCAGGCCACGGCACGGACTGTGCGCGCCGCCTGGGCATGGCGATGTCGCGCGGCGCACGCGCCGAGCACCTCTACCGCCAGGCGCATTTCGATGCGCTGACGCAGCTGCCCAACAGACTGCTGTTCCGCGATCGTCTCGAGCAGGCGCTTGCCGAGGCCAACACCTCCGCCAGCCGCGGCGCGCTGCTCTACATCGACCTGGACCACTTCAAGAAGGTCAACGACACGCTGGGCCACGCCGCGGGCGACCAGTTGCTTGCCATCGTCGCACAGCGACTGCGGGCCGCCGTCAAAGAGGGTGATACCGTCGCGCGACTGGCCGGTGATGAATTCACGGTGATCCTGCAGCAAGTGCTGGATCCGGGCGCCGCCAAGCAGGTTGCGCAGCGCCTGATCGACTCCCTGCAATTGCCCGTGAATCTGCGTGGCCGTGAGCATCAAGTGCAGGCCAGCATCGGGATCACGCTGTTCCCGGATGATGGCGCGAACATCGATGACCTGATGCGCAACGCGGACCTGGCGATGTACCGCGCCAAGGACCAGGGCAGGGGCGCTGCGATGTTCTTCGACCGCACCATGATGACGAGTGCCACGCGCCTGCTTGAGACCGGTCTGTACCGTGCGATTAGGCGGCGCGAGTTCTCGCTCTTCTACCAGCCGCAGTACAAGCTGAGCGACGGCAGCCTGCTGGGCGTGGAGGCCCTGCTCCGATGGGACAGCCCGCGCGGTGGCCTGCGTTCTCCCGGCGAGTTCGTGCCGGCAGCGGAGGAGTGCGGCCTGATCGTCGACATCGGCAGCTGGGTGCTGGAGGCCGCCTGCACGCAGCTCTGCGCCTGGCGCAACCAGGGCCTGCCCCTGCCGCGCATGTCGGTGAACATCTCCGTGCAGCAGTTGCATGAGCAGGGCTTCGTCCCGCTGCTCAAGCGTCTGCTGGACCAGTACGCCCTACCCGCCGACCTGATCGAGCTGGAGCTGGCCGAGTCGGCCTTCACGGACCCGGAGGCCGAGAGAACGCTGCAGGGACTGGCTCACCTGGGCGTGGGCCTTGCGCTGGATGACTTCGGTACCAGCTATTCCGCCCTCAACCACTTGCGTCGCTATCCCGTTCGTACCATCAAGATCGACCGCGAGTTCATCAAGGATGTTGCAGAGAACCCCGCCTCCGCTACGATGGCGGAGGCCATCATCGCTATGGCCCATACGCTGGGGAAGAAAGTCGTTGCCGAAGGTGTCGAGACAATCGAACAGCTCGACTTCCTGCGCGAACGCGGGTGCGACAGCGCGCAGGGCTACTATCTGGCGCGCCCGCTCGCGGTCGCCGGCATTTCCGACCTGCTTGCCGCGCGGCTGCCGGAGCGCGGGCGTCAGGAGGCCGCCGCCGCCGGCTAGTCCCGGGTTTCGGCCGCTCTGGTCGCTCCTCGTGCCGCTCCTGCTGGTCGCTTGCGCCACGACGCATCCGGCAGCCTCCCGTATCGATGCGCCGGTCCCACTGAGCGCGACGGATGTCGCTGGCGCTGCAGGTCTGCGAGAGCCATCCCGGGGCGAGCGCCTGGCGCAACTCGCGCAGGCACTGCTCGGGCAACCCTATCGCTACGGTGGCGATGGCCCAACCGGGTTTGACTGTTCCGGACTTGCACTCTACGTGCATGAGCAGCTGGGCCTGGGCCTGCCGCGCACGGCCGTGGAACAGCGCCAGCAGAGCCTGCCGCTGGATCGCAGCGAGTTGCTGGCCGGTGACCTTGTGTTCTTTACGCTCGGCCGTCGCCTGCTTGTGGACCACGTCGGCATCTACGTGGGCGAGGGCCGGTTCATCCACGCGCCGCGCGCTGGCAGCCCCGTGCGCCTCTCGCGCCTGGATGATCGGTATTACGCCCCGCGATTTGCGGGTGGCGGACGCTATTGGGATGCTGCTGCAGTGCCCAATGACTCGCGCTGACATATGTCATATCACGCTACTTTTTCCGGAAAGTACGACGTGTGATCGATTACGTGACTCGGCTGCTTGACGCAGGTCTCGGCGACGCAGAGACTCAGGGCGTGATAAAGGCAAACCCGTTGAAAAGCGGGGACGCAAAGCCACCGGTCTACAGGAGCGAGTCTCCCAGGACAGCGGGGTTGCCCGGATGACAGTCAAATCAGTGGCTGTGTCAGCGCAATCGCGCCACGCCTTGCTCCTTCCTGCCGAGAAGCCGAGCGTTTGCCCACGCTAAACCAGTCGTGGAGCCGAACCTGATGAGCGCGAACGCAGAATCAATAAGCACTCTTGCGGCGGAAGCCGAGGCGCCGATGTTCGTCATCAATCTGTGCGCCTCAACGACGCCCGTTGCCCTGGTGCACCCCAATTCGCCCGAGCTCAAGCGCTACACCTTCTTCGTCACGCGTCGTCGCGAGGAAGGGCGGGAGCGTTTTCGCCTGCACATGGGCTATTTCGATACGCAGGCGCAGGCCGATGCATTGCTGGCCGATGTCCGCGACGTCTACCCGGCCGCCTGGTCTGGCCCGGCGCCGGGACCGACTCCGGGCCACAAGCCGGCAACACGCACGGCGCTGACGCCCATCGACCCGGTGGTCCTGGCCGCGCCGCCTGCAGCAGCGCCAACACCCCTCGCCGTCGCGTCCGTGGAGCCGACCACCGCCACGGAGCTCGTACTCTCGTTGGTTTCCGAGGAGGAGGCCGTCGCGCTGCAGGAGGCGGCTGCCAAGTCCGCGCTGACGCAGAAGGTGCCGTCGCTCAGTGCGCGCATCCTGCCGGAGCCCGCGCTGGAACTCTCGCTGGTGGCCGATCGGGACGTGGCGACGGCACCGCTCGCACCACCCACATCCACACCCGCGGCGGCGCAGGTCGCTGCGCCCGAGGCTGCCCCGACGCTCTGCCTGCTGGAGGACGTCCCGCGCGTAGAGGTAGCTACTAAGGCGGCCGCAGATCGCCCGCTGAGCGAGCTGTCGAACGTACGCGAGGTGCTGGCGCTGCTGGACGCCGCGCCTGCGGCGCAGCTCCCCGCTGCCCAGCTCGTGGCCACGCCGCGCGCAGCGCGGAGCGTGCAGGCGGCTGAGCCCGTGCTGGAGCCGGCCCAGGAACTGGCATTGCTGGAGGAAGGTCCGCAGAAGGCGGATCTCGCCGACGCGGTCATCCGCATGATGACGCCGGAAGACACGCAGACCCTACGGGACATCAACCTGGATTGCCAGAACAAGGCGCCCCCGTGCTTCGCCGTGCAGCTGGTTTGGTCGGTGACGCCGATCGACATGGCCAGGTTGCCGCAGCTGGCGATCTTCAGTGCCTATACGCTCTACCACGTCGAGGGAAATCGCCAGGGACGCCGCTGGTATAGCGTGCGCCTGGGCTTCTTCACCGATGCGCATGCGGCCAAGCAAGTCGCCTACTACATGAAGGCGGACTACCGTACCGTGGTTGTCGTGCCCGTGGCGGTCAAGGAGCGCGAGCGCGCCTCCGTGCCGCTGGCCAACGAGGCGCCCGTTGCCATACGGACCGTCAAGCCCGCCGCAGCGAGCCCGGGGGGATCCGGCTTGCATGGGTTTGAACTGCTGCCGGCGGAACTGCAGCCGGCCGGCACATCGGCCAAGGAGCCGCTGCAACTGACCGGTGCGCACGACGAGCCTGCCTCGCCCGTGCGGGTCATCGGCACGCCCGATGGCGCCAAGGTCTCGGGCAACGATGCGGTGGCGGCGCAGGCCGCGGTCCTGCGGCCAGCCAAGAAACCCGGCGGCAAGCGCGTCGTGGACCGCAGCCGTGTGCCGACGCGTCGCGCCGAACCCGGGCAGGCTCAGGCCATCGAGGCGACACTGGATATCCTGGGTGCCGGCACGCTGACCCTGGATGAGGATCGCCTGAAGGAGAGCGACCCCGCCCGGCTTCGCGCGGTGGAAAAGCCCAGCACGCAGAAGGACGGGCTGCGCTTTTATCGGCTGCTGGGACGCCTGACCGAGCGGCTCGGGGACAACCACCGCTAGGACTTGCCGAAGAGCCTCTCCAGCTCTGAGCGCGCTGACAGCGCCGCCGTGTCGACACCCTTGAACGCGCCGGCCACCGGCGCGTAGTGACCGCAAAAGTTCGCGCGGTCCTTCTCCCTCACTTCCTCCACGGTGGGCTCGCGGCACTGCTGGGTGATGCGAGGATCGTACTCGCGGCACAGCTTGCAGCAGTGCAGGTCGGCGCCACAGGCCTTGCAGCGCTCCAGCCGTCCGAAGGGTAGCGACAACGCCGCCAGCGACGCGCCGCACTTCCAGCAACTGATGTCATGCGCCATGCCGTCCTCCCAGGAATTCCGCCAGCACCACGCCGGTACGGCTGCCCTTGCGCGCCGCAACCTGCGCGGGCGTCCCGGCCACCACCACGCGGCCGCCGGCGTCCCCGGCTTCCGGCCCCATGTCGATGATCCAGTCGGCCTCGGCCATCACGTCCAGGTTGTGCTCGACGACCACGACCGTATTGCCAGCATCCACCAGCCGGTGCAGCACCTGGATGAGCTTCTGCACGTCGGCCATGTGCAGCCCGACGGTTGGCTCATCCAGAATATAAAGCGACTGCTTGCTGCGTACGCGTCCGGGAAGCCCGGCGTCGCGGGCGTTGTCGCCCGCCAGGTCGCCGCGGATGCGTGCAAGCTCGGTCACGAGCTTGATGCGCTGGGCCTCGCCGCCGGAGAGCGTGGGGCTCTGCTGGCCAAGCGTGAGGTAACCCAGGCCCACGTCCTTCAGCAGCGCCAAGGCGTGGTGCACCGAGGAATGGCTGGTGAAGAAGTCCACCGCATCCTCCACGTTCATGGCCAGCAGGTCGCCGACGGACTTGCCCCGCCACTGCACCGAGAGCGTCTCTGGGTCGAAGCGCTTGCCGCCGCAGACATCGCAGAGCACCTTCACATCGGGCAGGAAGTTCATCTCCACCGTCTTGACGCCCTGTCCCTCGCAGGCGCTGCAGCGCCCGCCCGCGGTGTTGAAGGAGAAGCGGCTCGCGGTGTAGCCACGGATACCCGCCTCCGTCGTGCCGGCGTAGATCTTGCGGATCTGGTCCCAGAAGCCCACATAGGTGGCCGGGCAGGACCGCGGCGTCTTGCCGATGGGCGTCTGGTCGACCTCCAGCACGCGCTCCAGCGACTCCGTGCCGCTGATCGCCGCGCAGCCCTTGAGCGCTGCCGCCTTGCCGCCCGGCTTGCGCGCGAGCAGGGCGCGGATATTGGCGTGCAGGACATCGCGCGCCAGCGTCGACTTGCCCGAGCCGGACACGCCGGTCACCACGACCAGACGGCCCAGCGGGAGCGATACGTCGACCTTCTTGAGGTTGTGCAGCCGTGCGCCGCTGATCTCCAGCATCGGCGTTGCCCGGGCGCCGCTGCGCACGACCGGACGGCGGGGCGTCGCGGGATGCTGCAGCGGATGGCGCAGGAACTGACCGGTGATCGAGTTGGGATTGGCAATGAGGTCGGCCACGGTGCCCTCGCCAACGATGCGGCCGCCACGCGTGCCGGCGCCGGGGCCCAGGTCGATGACGTGGTCGGCACGCCGGATCGTGTCCTCGTCATGCTCGACGACGACCAGCGTGTTGCGGTCCCCAGCCAGCTCCCGCAGCGCGTCCAGCAGCACGCGGTTGTCGCGCGGATGCAGGCCGATGGTCGGCTCATCCAGCACGTAGCACACCCCGCGAAGGTTGGAGCCGAGCTGGGCCGCCAGGCGGATGCGCTGGGTTTCGCCGCCGGAGAGGGTGGGTGCGGAGCGGTCGAGCGTGAGGTAGCCCAGGCCCACGCGGGCCAGGAAGGCCAGGCGCGTCCGGATCTCGCTACCCAAGTCGCGCGCGATCGCCGCCTCCCGTCCGGCCAGCTTGAGCTGGCCGAAGAACTCCGCGGCCCCATCAACCGAATGGGCGGCCAGGTCCGCAATCGACTGGTCGCGAAACCGCACGGCGCGTGCGATGGGATTGAGCCGCGTCCCCTCGCAGCTCTCGCAGGCGTGCTCCTCGCCAGGCTCCTCCTCGCGCCACACCGACTCCTCGCCGCTCTGCTCGGAATCGAAGCCCTCGATGCGCAGGCCCGTGCCGAAGCAGTCGCCGCACCAGCCCTGCGCCGAGTTGTAGGAGAACAGGCGCGGGTCCAGGTCCGGGAAGCTCTGGCCGCAGGACGGGCAGGCGCGCTTGGCGGAGAACACCTGTACCTTGGCGCTGCGACCGCTGGGCAGGACATGCACGACGCCCTTGCCGTGATCCAGCGCCACGTCCAGCAACTCCCGCAGCCGCGTTTCGGTGGCTGGCGTGACTGCGAGCTTGCCAACGGGGAGCTCGATCGTGTGTTCCTTGAACCGCGCCAGGCGCGGCCATCGCGCGGTGGCGGTGAGCTCGCCGTCCACCCGCAGCTCGTCATACCCCTTGGCCGACGCCCACTTGGCCAGGTCCGTGTAATAGCCCTTGCGCGCGATCACCAGCGGGGCGAGCAGCGTCACCTCGCCGCCGCGGTGCTCCTTGACGATGCGGGCGGCAATGGAGGCGGCGCTCTGCGGCTCGATGGCCACGTCGCACTCGGGGCAGTACTGGGTGCCGAGCTTCACGAACAGCAGGCGCAGGAAATGGTAGATCTCGGTGAGCGTCGCCACGGTGCTCTTGCGCCCGCCACGGCTGGTGCGCTGCTCGATCGCGACGGTGGGCGGGATGCCGTAGATCGCATCCACGTCGGGCCGGGAGGCCGGCTGCACAAACTGCCGCGCGTAGGCGTTGAGCGATTCCAGGTAGCGTCGCTGCCCCTCGTTGAAGATGATGTCGAAGGCCAGCGTGGACTTGCCGGAGCCGGACACGCCCGTAACGACCGTGAAGCCGCCGTGCGGGATGCGCAGGTCGATGTTCTTGAGGTTGTGCTCGCGCGCATGGTGGATGACGATCGCGTCGCTGGGCTTGAGCTTCCCGCGCGGCGCATCCTGTACGCCGAAGGCCGACGCCGGCGTTGCCACCAGGTCTTTCTCGTAGGCCGCCAGCGCGCGACCGGTGTGGGATCGCGGTTCGGCGCGCAGTTGCTCCGGCGTACCCTGCGCGATGATCTCCCCGCCCGCATCGCCGCCCTCCGGTCCCAGGTCGATCAGCCAGTCGGCCGAGCGGATAACGTCCAGGTTGTGCTCGATCACCAGCAGCGAATGTCCCTGTGCGAGCAGCTTGTCGAAGGCGCCCATCAGGCGCGAGACGTCCTCGAAGTGCAGCCCGGTCGTGGGTTCATCGAAGATGAGTAACTTGCGCCCGGCGCCGGCCGCGTCGGCCAGGTGTCCGGCGAGCTTCAGGCGCTGCGCCTCGCCGCCGGAGAGCGTCGGGACCGGCTGACCCAGCTTCAGGTAATCCAGGCCCACGTCGCTCAGGGGCTGCAGCCGGGCCGCCACCTCCGGCTGCGCAGCAAAGAAGTCCAGTGCCTCCGTGACCGTCATCTCCAGCACATCGGCGATGCTCGCACGGGCGCCGCCGGCGCCCTGAAACTTGATCTCCAGTGTCTCGGCACGGTAGCGCGAGCCGCTGCACTCCACGCAGCGCAGGTACACGTCGGAGAGGAACTGCATCTCGATGTGCTCGAAGCCGTTGCCGCCGCAAGTCGGGCAGCGTCCTGTGCCGGAGTTGAAGCTGAAGGTGCCCGCCGTGTACTTGCGCTCCAGCGCATCGGGAAGCTTTGCGAACAGGGCGCGGACCGGATCAAAAGCGCCCACGTAGCTGGCCGGGTTGGAGCGGGTCGTGCGCCCGATGGGCGACTGGTCCACCATCACGGCCTGCGTGATCTTCTCGTAGCCCGCCAGGCTGCGGTAGGCGCCCGGCGCCTCGGTGGGCTTGCCATGCGCCTTGAGCAGCGCGGGGTAGAGTACGTCCTCCACCAGCGTGGACTTGCCGGAGCCGGAGACGCCGGTCACGCAGACCAGTCGCCCCAGCGGGACGCGCAGGTCCACGTTCTTCAGGTTGTGCTCGCTTGCGCCGGTGAGTTCGATCCAGTCCTTGGCCGGCGCCGCCATGGCCTTGCGCGCCGCGAAGTCGATGCGCTTGCGGCCCGACAGGTAGGCACCGGTCAGGGAGTGCTTGTCGCGGCACATCTGGGCCGGTGTCCCTGCGAAGACGATCTGGCCGCCGTTCTCGCCGGCGCCGGGTCCCATGTCCAGGATGCGGTCCGCCTCCAGCATGATCTGCGGGTCATGCTCGACGACCACGAGGGAATTGCCGGAGTCGCGCAGGCGCTTCATGACGCGGATCACGCGCAGCATGTCGCGCGGGTGCAGCCCGATCGAGGGCTCATCCAGCACGAACAGCGTGTTGACGAGGGAGGTGCCCAGCGCCGTGGTTAGGTTGATGCGTTGCACCTCTCCGCCGGAGAGCGAGCGGGACTGCCGGTCCAGCGTGAGGTAACCCAGTCCCACCTCGCACAGGTAGGTCAGGCGTGCGCGGATCTCCCCGAGCAGCATGTCGCTGGCCTCATCCTGTAGCCGCGGCAATGGGAGCGCGGCGAAGAACTCGCTGCAGCGCTGGATCGGCAGCAGCATGAGCTGGTGCAGGTTGTAAGGGCCCACCCGCCACAGCAGGGAGTCCGGCTGCAGGCGGGCACCGTCGCAGGACGGACAGAGGGTGTAGGAGCGGTACTTGGAGAGCAGCACGCGCACGTGCATCTTGTAAGCCTTGCGCTCCAGGTATTCGAAGTAGCCCTTCACGCCGTACCAGTGCTTCTTGCCCGACTTGCCGTCGCCGTTGAGCACCCACTGCTGCTGCTCGGGCTTGAGCTCGTTCCATGGCTTGTTGAGCGGGAACCCGGCGAGCTTGGCGTGCCTTTCCAGGTCGTCCTGGCATTCCTGGCCTGTCGGCGTCTGCCAGGGCTTGATCGCGCCCTGGGCGAGCGTCTTGTTCGCGTCCGGGATCACCAGGCCGTAATCGATGCCGATCACCCGCCCGAAGCCCTTGCAGGTCGCGCAGGCTCCCAGCGGGGAATTGAAGGAGAAACTGCTGGGCACGGCGTCGGCGTAGCTGAGGTCGCAGCTGGCGCAGTGCAGGTCGGAGGAGAAGCGCCAGACGACCCGCTCGGCATCCGTCTCATCATCCAGCGCGTGCACGGAGACGCGTCCGCGGCCCACCTTCAGCGCAGCCTCCAGTGCCTCCACAACCCGCGCGCTCTCCACGTTGCCCAGGCGCATCCGGTCCTGGATCACGGTCAGCGACATGGACTTGCCGGTAGCACCGGACGCGTGGAAGCGCACATAGCCCTGCGCCTCCAGGAGCTTGCGGACCTCCGCCTCGCTGAAGTTGGCTGGGATCGGAACGGCGAAGCAGATCAGGACGCGCGGATCGGCGAGCTTGGCGGCCTCGGCGATCAGGGCGGCGTACATCGTGGTCGTCGTGTCGCGACGCACCGGCTCGCCGCAGCCGCGGCAATGAAGCTGCCCGGCGCGCGCATACAGCAGCTTCAGGTGATCGTTGAGCTCGGTCATCGTTCCCACAGTGGACCGGGAAGTGCGCACCGGGTTGGTCTGGTCGATCGCGATGGCTGGCGGAATGCCGTCGATGCGGTCCACCTGCGGGCGATCCATGCGATCCAGGAACTGCCTCGCATACGGCGAGAACGTCTCCACGTAGCGCCGCTGGCCCTCGGCATACAGCGTATCGAAAACGAGGGAGGACTTGCCCGAGCCGGACACGCCGGTCACGACGATCAGTTCGTTGAGCGGCAGGTCGAGTGAGAGGTTCTTGAGGTTGTTCTGGCGCGCACCGTGAATGCAGATGGCGCCGTGGTTGGGCTTGGACATGGCTGGGATTCTATGTGGGCTCAGTGGTCAGTGGAGGCGAAGGGCGCAGATTATGTGCCGCATTCACTACGAGCCAGGGTCTGCTGTTGGATGCACGCCCGCACCCGCATCGCCGGCTCCGCCGGGGCCCCGTCGCAGGGCGCCCCGCGGCGTCCCGCGGAACGCCCGTTGCGGGGGTGCTGGGAGCGGTCCGCGACAGCGAGTACGCTTCTCCTGCAAGGCGCCCGGCAGGCCACGGGCCGTGAGCGCCGCCCTCCGGCAGGAGCCCGCTCCCCGGGTTGCCGCGCGCGCCTGGGGATCGCGCTGGCCGGCGGAGCGGCCTATCGAGCCGGCCCTTTCTGCCCTGGCGAAACGGGGTGTCGCGCCTCGTTTGGCGTTGCGGCGATGCGGATCGCGTGGAGGGTAAGCGTCGCGGAGCTGTGCCTGCTGCGCAGGCCCGCGACGCCGTGAGCAGGTGGCAACTGCCAGGACCTTTGGGCCTCAGGGCGTGGTGGACGCTACCCGCCGGTGAGGTCGAAGCAAACCGTTGGGAGGGGTGATCGCATGAAGAGACGATGGTTTCGGCCCTGGGGCTGGGTGTATCGGCCGGTGTCGCTGGCGGGTTGGGTCGCCGCGGCGTTGGTGGCCGCCTTCTGGCTCAACGTGTTCATCGCGGTAGATCGCCGCGCGCACTCCGTCAGTGACCTGCTGTACGGCGTGTTCCCGTTCTTCACCTGCAGCTTCCTGCTGCTGCTGTGGGTCGCAGGCCAGAGCAGCGAACCGGCGGACGGGTAGGCGACACTGCAGGACGCGCTGCGATACCCGCGGATCGGTGCGGTGCTGGGGGCGCCCGTCCGTTCGGGTGCTGCACCTGCCGGGACTGGGAAGCGACGCAGCGGGGCATCGCGTTGTGGGGATCGCGCCGAGGCCTAGCCAGTGATCTCTGCCGGGTGGTGGAGCAGAAGGCGCGGGACCGGCAGTTCATTCGCCCCACCGCTTCACGCTGGATCAGGCGGCGCTGTACGCTGGGTTGGGGCGGGCAGCGGCTGGAGCCGACCCGTTGGCACGGTCACCACCGCGTGATCAGGACCAAGGACAGCAGTGAATTGCCCCGGGCTTGGTTTGCTGCGCCGCGCAGGCGCGAAGGCGTAATAAGCGATGAGCCATGTGGCCCCCACCCAGGTTGAGATCCTCTTTCGCATCGAGGACGAGCAAGGCAACGAGTACACGGAATGCATCGCGGGCCTGGAACGGGGGGAGGAACGCTATGAGCTGGCGGGCGGTCCCGTTCGTGCCTATGGCGTCTCGCTGGGCGACCTGGTGCTCGCGCTGCAGGATGAGGACGAGGCGCGCCCCGCCTTTCACCGCGTGCTCAGAAAGTCCGGCAATCGTACCGTCCGCGTAGCCTTTGACCTGGCCGTGGCGCCAGGCAATGCCTCCGAGGAGATTCTGCAGGAGCTGCGCAACCTGGGCTGCAGCCACGACGCGGCGGATGCGCACTTCGTCGTCGTTACCGTGCCTCGTGCCGTCAGCCTTGAGGCCGTCGCCGCCTGCCTGGCGGAGAATGAGGCGCGCTGGGAACATGCGGACCCGACCTATGCCGAATTGCATCCGGATGAGGCCTGATCGCTGCACCGTGTCGTCCTGCGTTTGCCGGGTGGGTCAGGGTGCCTGCTGAGCAGGGCCCGAGACGGCGCGCTGCGTGGCGGCGTGAAGGTGGGTCGCGGCAACCGGGCGCCGATGGCCGCACGGCTGGGCCTGCAGGGCCTGGTGATCGTCAAGTCCGCCCGGCAGATCCAGGCCGGGGTCGCCGGCAACCGACTCGCAGGGGTGGCCGGCGATCCCTCGCGCCTGCCGGTCCGGTTGGTGCAGGACGCGCGCTCGCTGGCGGCGCTGCGCCCACGGGCCAGTCAGCCGTGGGACGAGGAGCAGCTGCTGGGGAACGCGGGCTGCCTACTTGTGGTTTGCGCCTGGCATAATGGAAAGCAAGGCGGCCGTGGCCCTCTACACGAGGCTTGCGGCTAACGGCACGACACGCAACGCGGCCACGATCGGGAAGATCCAGCTCGTCGTGCAGCGTTCGGACTAAAGGCAACTGTTAGGAGGGCCCCGGTGCCCGGGCGCCAGTGGCTGGCGCAGCGGACCCGGCCCCAGGGTGATCACATGGGATTGGACTCGGTGCTCCAGACCGTCGAGGTGCAGCGCGAGGCGCACTTTGATCCGCTGTGCCGCAGGTTGGGCCTCGTGCCGGCCGCGTGCGCGGCCGACGACCTCTATGGCGCCCACTGCGCCAGCGGCGGCTTTCTCAAGGTGTATTTCGAGCAGGACCGGGGCTTGTGCTTGTTCGCGATCGGCCCGGCCTCCGACGAGCGTCCACTGTGCGATGTGGAGGCGATCGCCGCGCGATTTCCGCGGGCGCACCTGCTGCCGGACGGCTCCCGTCGCCTTACGTTGTCCGAACAACGCCGCTTTCTCGAAGACAATTGGGGGGCGCTGCAGCGACTGTTCTCCCCGGAGCAGTTGCCGGAGACGCGCCGCTGGCGGCGAGCGGCGGTGGCCGCCTTTCTGCAGGGCCTGCAGGGTGGCTGACGCGCTGCGTGCGGTGGTGCGCCGCCCAGGACGCGGCTCGGGCGCCCAATACAGGCCCGTCGCGGGCCGAAATGCGCTGCATCTTGGGGCCCGGCGGTCGCGTAATGCGGCATACACGGTTGATCCTGTAGAGTCGTCGCCGCAACCACAACAAAAGGGGGTCGTATGACTCTTCGCTCCAAATCCCTGCGGGGCGCCGCCGTGCTCCTGCTCGCCTTGTCCCTGTCCCCGGCCCATGCGGCCTCGCCGGTACCTGCCGCGGTGACCGCTGCCGTTGCCGATGCGGCGCGACCGGATGCCGACAAGGCGCGCGACGCGGATCGCAAGCCGGCGGAAGTCATCGCCTTCGCCGGCATCAAGGCCGGGAATCGCGTCGCGGACCTGCTGCCGGGCGGTGGCTACTTCACGCGCCTCTTCAGCAAGGTCGTGGGGCCCCAGGGCGCCGTCTACGCGTTGCCGCCCCAGCGCTCCCCTACCGCGCCGGCCAACATGCCGGACCCGGCGGCGGCGGTGAATGCAATCGCTGCGGACCCAGCCTTCTCCAACGTGAAGGTGGGCGTGCTGGACGTAACGTCCAAGATGGCCGAGCCGATGGACGTGGTGTGGACGTCGCTGAACTACCATGACCTGCAGAACCGCCCGAATGCGGACCTTGCGGCTTTCAACAAGTACGTCTTCGACTCCCTGAAGCCGGGCGGCGTGTACATCGTGATCGACCATGCGGCAGAGAAGGGCTCCGGCAAGCGTGACACCTCGACCCTGCATCGCATCGATCCGGACTTCGTGAAGGCCGAGGTGCTGGCCGCCGGGTTTACGTTCGATGGCGAGAGCGATGTGCTGCGCAACCCGCAGGACGACCACAAGTCCGTGAACCGCGAGTCCGGCATCCGCGGCAAGACGGACCAGTTCGTGTTCAAGTTCCGCAAGCCGAAGCAGTAACGCCGCGATGCGGAACGCAGGCCACGTTCTGCGGGAGGCGGCGCGGTTCTGGGAACCACGCCGCCTGCCCTACAACGCGATTCTGACGGGCGTCGTCGTCGCGCTGGCCACGGCCAACTGGTCGGCCTTCGGCTCGGTCCGGCCGCTTGCGCTGCTGGCGGCGTTGCTGCTGCTGGGCGTACTGGCGAACCTGTGCTACTGCACGGCGTACTTACTGGACTGCACGCTGCAGGCCACCAATCGACCGCTGCATCGCCTGCGCTGGGCCTTGTGGGGCGCAGGGACTGCGCTGTCCGTCCTGCTCGCCGCGTACTGGCTGCTGGATGAGATACTGCCCACCCAGTAGGGCCAATCGTCCCGCGCTCGCGCGCCCAGACCGAGGTCACCGATGTACGAGTCCCGTCACCAACGGCCGCTGCGCCGCTCCGCCTTCCTCCTGCGCTTGCTTCGCCACGGCCTTGCGATCGCGCTGCTGCTGCTCTTGTCCCTGTTGCTGGGCATCGCCGGCTACGAGCACTTCGAACACCTCTCGGCGGTGGATGCCTTCCTGAACGCCTCGATGCTGCTCGGGGGCATGGGGCCGGTGGATGCGCCGCACTCCACGGCGGGCAAGCTCTTTGCCGGCTGCTATGCGCTCTACGCGGGGCTGGTGTTCCTGCTGACGGTGGCCGTGATGTTCACGCCGCTGCTGCACCGGCTGATGCACAACTTCCACTGGACGGAGGAGCAGCGCTAGGCAAACCACCCACCGGGCCGCAGACAAGGCAGTCCCTGCCAGGGGGGCGCCGGCTGCGGTGAGGGCCCCGCGGTGCGCCGGCCGCCCCAGTCTCCCGGGCCGCGCGTTACGCCGGCCTGCCGCCGACGCTGCACTGCGGAATGTCTCGAGATACTGCATGATTTTCAGTTCCTTGACGCCAGGGCCTGTGCCCAACAGCTACACTGTGGGCTCCGATCCCTCAGGCACTTCCTCCCGCATGTCGCAGGCTCTTGCTCCCCTTCCCGCGCCGATCACGGTGGCCGTTCCGGCGCCGCGCCCGCCCGCACCCTTCCTGCCCATGACCCGGGCGGAAATGGACGCTCTCGGCTGGGACCAGTGCGACGTCATCGTGGTGTCCGGGGACGCGTACGTGGACCATCCCAGCTTCGGCATGGCCATCATCGGCCGGCTACTGGAGTCCCAGGGTCTGCGGGTGGGTATCATCGCGCAGCCAGACTGGCAGGGGCCGGAGGCCTTCCGCGCTCTCGGCAAGCCGCGCCTGTTCTTTGGCATCACCGCCGGCAACATGGACTCCATGGTCAACCGCTACACCTCCGACCGGCGGGTGCGCAGCGACGATGCGTACACGCCGGCAGGCGAGGGTGGCAAGCGGCCTGATCGCTCCGTCATCGTCTACTCGCAGCGCGCCCGTGAAGCCTACAAGGATGTACCCATCGTCATCGGTGGCATCGAGGCGTCCCTGCGGCGCATCGCGCACTTTGATTACTGGAGCGAGAAAGTCCGTCGCTCCGTGCTGATGGACTCCAAGGCCGACCTGCTGGTGTACGGCAACGGCGAGCGGCAGATCACCGACATTGCCCGGCGCATGGATGCCGGCGAGTCGATCGAGTCGATCACGGACCTTCGCGGCACCTCCTTCGTCCGCAAGGGCTACGGCGCCGACTACATCGAGATCGATTCCACCCACCTGGATGCGCCCGGCCCGCTGAACCCGCCGATCGACCCGTACTCGATGGAGCCGCAGAAGGACGCTGTGGCGCCCGCCTTGCCCGAGGGCGAGAACGTGGTGAAGTTCGTGCGGCGCGTGAAGAGCGTGGATCGCGGCCACAGCGTGATCCGCATGCCGTCCTACGAGCAGGTGGCGGCCGACCCGGTGCTCTACGCGCATGCCTCGCGCATCCTGCACCTGGAGGCCAACCCGGGTAATGCCCGTGCGCTGGTGCAGCGGCACGGCAACGTGGACGTGTGGCTCAACCCGCCGCCGATCCCGTTGACGACCCCCGAGATGGACCTGCTGTACGAGCTGCCCTACCAGCGCCGCCCGCATCCCTTCTATGGCAACGCCGAGATCCCGGCCTACAAGATGATCCGCTTCTCGATCGCGATCCAGCGCGGCTGCTTCGGCGGTTGCAGCTTCTGCTCGATCACCGAGCACGAGGGCCGCATCATCCAGAACCGCTCCGAGGACTCGATCATCCGCGAGATCGAGACCATCCGGGATACCGTGCCGGGCTTCACCGGCGTGATCTCGGACCTGGGTGGCCCAACGGCCAATATGTACCGCATCGCCTGCAAGAGCCGCACGATCGAGGCGGCCTGCCGCCTGCCGTCCTGTGTGTTCCCGACCGTCTGCTCGAACCTCAACACCGACCACACGCCGCTCATCAGCCTCTACCGCAAGGCACGCGAGCTGCCGGGCATCAAGAAGGTCCTGATCGCCTCCGGCGTGCGCTATGACCTGGCGATCGAGTCGCCGGAGTACGTGAAAGAGCTCGCCCAGCACCACGTCGGCGGCTACCTGAAGATCGCGCCCGAGCACATCCGCGATGCACCCCTGGCCAAGATGATGAAGCCGGGCGTAGGTACCTACTATCGCTTCAAAGAGCTCTTTGACCGCTACTCCAAGGAAGCCGGCAAGGAGCAGTACCTCATTCCGTATTTCATCGCGGCGCATCCCGGCACGACCGACGAGGACATGCTGGAGCTGGCGATCTGGCTGAAGCAGAACGGCTTCCGGGCCGACCAGGTGCAGGCCTTCCTGCCCTCGCCGATGGCCACGGCCACGGCCATGTACCACAGCGGCAAGAATCCCCTGAAGCGTGTCACGCGTGACAGCGAGGACGTGCCGATCGCCAAGGGACTGCGCCAGCGCCGGCTGCACAAGGCCTTCCTGCGCTACCACGATCCCAACAACTGGCCGGTGCTGCGCGAGGCGCTGCGGCGCATGGGCCGCGCCAACCTGATCGGCAACGGGCCGCAGCACCTGATTCCTTCCTACCAGCCGGCCGGCACGGGCCAGGCGGCGGAGGGCCGCCGCCTGCCGGGGTCGCCGCGCAGCGCACGCCACCAGCCCCTGCGGACGCAGCACACCGGCCTGCCGCGCGTGCCCAGCCGCGTGCCGCCACGCGCGCCGGCTCCGCCAGGCGCAGCGCCGGCAGCGTTGGCCGCTG
>CAIPVV010000020.1 GCA_903868595.1 uncultured Pseudomonadota bacterium | reverse complement strand
TGCGAGTCGTCGTCGTCGCCGATCGGCGTTTCCATCGAGATCGGCTCCTTGGCGATCTTGAGTACCTTGCGGACCTTGTCCTCGGGCATTTCCATGCGCACGGCCAGCTCTTCCGGCGTCGGCTCGCGGCCCATCTCCTGCAGCATCTGACGCGAGATGCGGTTGAGCTTGTTGATGGTCTCGATCATGTGCACCGGGATGCGGATCGTGCGTGCCTGGTCGGCGATCGAGCGCGTGATCGCCTGGCGGATCCACCACGTCGCGTACGTGGAGAACTTGTAGCCGCGGCGATACTCGAACTTGTCCACCGCCTTCATCAGGCCGATGTTGCCCTCCTGGATCAGGTCCAGGAACTGCAGGCCGCGGTTCGTGTACTTCTTGGCGATGGAGATCACGAGGCGCAGGTTGGCCTCCACCATCTCCTTCTTCGCGCGCCGCGCCTTCGCTTCGCCGATGGAGACCTCGCGGTTGATCTCCTTGATGTCGTTGATCGACAGGTGCTGGATGGTCTCGATGTCGGCCAGCTTCTTCTGGCGACGCTCGATCTCGTCCTTGAACTTCAGCAGCACCGTCGAGTACTTCTTGCCCGCCTGCATGTGCTTGGCGAGCCATTTGATATTGGTCTCGTTCTTCGGAAAGCTGGCGACGAAGTCCTTGCGCGGCATGCCTGCGTCACGAACGGCGATCACCATGATCTCCTTCTCAAGCTGGCGGATCTCGCCCATGTGGGCGCGCAGCTTGTGGATCAGCGCCTCGAACATGCGCGGCGCGAGCTTGAGTTCCATGAACTCATCCGACAGCTTGCCGCGCAGCTTCAGCGTCTTGGGGTCCTTGGCGCCGAGCTTGGCGATGGAGGCCAGCACCTGGCCGTGGACCTTGGCGATGGAGGCGAAGCGGCGCGCCGCCTCCTCCGGGTCCGGGCCCGTATCCACGGCCTCTTCCTCTTCCTCGCCGCCGTCGGCCTCCTCCTCGTCCTCCGTCTCCGACTCCTCGGCCACTTCCAGCTTCGTCGGGTTCTGCGGCTGGGCGATGACGTCCGGCGCATTGGGGTCGATGAAGCCGACGATGATGTCGATCAGGCGGCCCTGGCCGGCCTTGACGGGCTCGTGGGCATTGATCACGTGCTCGATGGTCGCCGGGTAGTTGGAGAGGGCAACCTTCACCGCCTCCAGGCCTTCCTCGATGCGCTTGGCGATGCTGATCTCGCCCTCGCGGGTGAGCAGTTCCACGGTGCCCATCTCGCGCATGTACATGCGGACCGGATCGGTCGTGCGGCCCAGCTCGGCGTCGAGCGCGGCCAGCGCAGCGGCGGCCTCCTCGATGGCTTCCTCGTCAGCCGGAGCTGAGGCCTCGGCGGCCAGCAACGGCTCCGAGTCCGGTGCCTTCTCGTACACCGGGATGCCCATGTCGTTGATCGTGTTGACGATGTCTTCGATCTGCTCGGGATCGACGATCTCGGACGGCAGGTGATCGTTCACCTGCGAGTACGTCAGGTAGCTCTGCTCCTTGCCCAGCGCGATCAGCAGCTTGAGCTGCGACTGGCGCTCTTCCGGCATCGCCGGACCGCGGCGCTCGACGTTGCTGAATTTGCGCGGGTCGACGTTGGCTTCCTGCGAGCCCTTCGGCACGGGCGCGGGCTTGGTCAGCGGCTTGGGCGCGGCGGCCTTGGCGGCGGCCGCGGCGGCCTGCAGGGCGGCCTTTTTCGCGGCGGCGGTCTGCGCCGGCGCAGGGGCCGGCGGCGCGGCGACGGGTTTGGCTGCGGACTTGCCCGCTGCCTTGGCGGCAGGCGCCGGCGCCGGGGCGGCCTTCTTGGTCACCGGGGCGGCCTTTACGGCGGGCGCTGCCTTGGCGGGCGCGGGCTTCTTGGCGACGGGCGCGGCCTTGGCCGGCGCGGCCTTCTTGGCGGCGGGCGCGGCTTTGACGGTGGCGACCGGCTTGGCGACGGGCGCGGCTTTGGCGGTGGCGCCCGGCTTGGCGGCGGGTTTGCGGGACGGAGCGGCGGGCTTTTGGGGCTTACGGGTCATTTTTGCTTCCGGCACGTCAAAGGGCCTCGAGTTTCCAAATCCCACAGACAGCGACGCTCATCAGCGGGCGATCGGCAGGAAAACTCGCAGGGGGCGGACAAAGGTAACCGGCGATTCTAGCGGTGCAAGCGGTCTGGCGCCATGAATAAAGCGGGTGCGCGGGAGCTGCCAGAGACGAAAGTCCTCAAGGGTGGCGATCTATCCATAAAAACTTCTTAAAAGCGGTGAATGTGTCGCTATTTATCCGAAATACGGATGCTTCCGGCACGCCGCACTGCAGCGGCTCCGAACCGGTCCCGGATCTGGTCCAGCGCGGCGTCGAGCCGGCTGTCGGGGGGCGGTGCGGCCGGCGCAAACAGATCCGGCTGCCGCGGCGTCGCGATCTGGCTGGTGCCTACCCCGAGCAGTCGCAGGCGCGCGCCGGGGTGCTCGCCCAGCCAGGCATCCAGCAGCGCCAGGGCCGCCTGTCCGATGGCACGCGAATCATGGGACTCCGGCACGAGGCGCCGCTGGCGGGTATGGGTTGTGAAGTCGTGTTCGCGGATCTTCACCTGTACGCCGGCAGCACGCAGTCCCTTGGCACGCAGGCGCGCCGCGGTCTTGTCGGCCAGCTGGAGCAGGCTGGCGTGCAGGGCCTCGCGTGCGGCGACATCGGTGGAGAAGGTCTCCTCGGCGCTGACCGACTTCTCGTCGCGCTCGGCGATGACCGGCCGGTCGTCGATGCCGGCGGCTCGTTCGCGCAGGTGCTGGGCGTCGCGCCCAAACAGCGGCCACAACCGACCGTCCGGCGACTGGCGCAGTTCCCCCAGCGTGCGGATGCCGGCGGCGAGCAGCGCATCGCCCTTCTTGCGCCCCAGGCCCGGGAGGCGTTTGACCGGCAGGGGATCCAGCACCGCCTGCACCCGCTCCGGCGGCACGATGGTGAGCCCGTCCGGCTTGTCCAGGTCCGAGGCAATCTTGGCAACGAGCTTGTTGCTGGCCACGCCAACCGAGGCCGTGAGCCCGGTGCGCTCGCGGATGCGCGCCTTGATCAGGCGCGCAATGCTGACCGCATCGCCATGCAAGGCCTGGCTGTGGGTGACATCGAGGAAGGCCTCATCCAGCGAGAGTCCCTCGATCAGCGGCGTGAACTGCTCGAAGACGCTGAAGACCTCCCGCGAGACGGCCTGGTAGCGCGCCATGCGCGGCCGCACGCAGATCGCCTGGGGGCAGAGCTGCAGCGCGCGGCCCATGGGCATTGCCGAGCGCACGCCGAACTTGCGCACCTCGTAGCTGGCGGCGGCCACGACCCCGCGGCCTCCGGTGCCGCCCACGATCAGGGGCTTGCCGCGCAGCTCCGGGTTGTCCAGTTGTTCCACGGAGGCATAGAAGGCATCCATGTCCACATGCAGGATCGCCCGCGCGGGCTCATTGCTGGTCCGGCGCATGACCTGCCTTGCCGCCCTGCCTGGCGAGCCACGCATCCAGCTGGCTCGCGAAACGGTGGCGGTCGCGCTGTGCCAGCGGGGGCGGGCCGCCGGTGGCTACGCCACTGCCGCGCAGCTCGTCCATGAAGTTGCGCATCGAGAGTGCCTGGCGAACGTTCTGCGCCGTGTAGAGTTCGCCGCGCGGGTTCAGTGCGATGGCGCCCTTGCCGATGGCGGCGGCGGCCAGCGGGATGTCGGCGGTCACGACCAAGTCGCCCGGCGCCAGCAGTTCCACGATCCGCTGGTCGGCCACGTCGAAGCCCGCGCCGACGGTGACGCTGCGGATGTAAGGGGACGGCGGCGTGCGCAGCGGCTGGTTGGCCACCAGGGTCAGCGGGATCCGGGTGCGCTCGGCGGCGCGGAACAGGATGTCCTTGATCGTCGCGGGGCAGGCATCGGCGTCGACGAGGATCTGCATGGCCGTCAGCCCGAGCGCGGTCGCGCTGCCATCAGCGTCGTGAGCTCGCGCTTCTCCTCATCGCTCAGGCCTGCCTCGCGCGCCTTGTCCAGCAGAGCGTCCAGCCGCGCGCCGGCATTGAGTTCCAGCAGCTTCTGCACGGCCGTGGCCAGCTCGTTGCCGGCCGCCTTGGCGTCCGGCGTGATCATTTCCGCCGAGGCCAGGCGCGAGAGGCGCTCGCCGATCTCCCGGTCGCGCCAGCGCTCCAGCACCTGGCCCGCGTTGGTGGCGGGCCGCTCGCAGAGGTCGTCCAGCAGCGCCTTGAGTACGTCCACGCCGGGTGCATCGATGAAGGCTAGCGCCGCGCGCTGCTCGGCCGGGATGCGCGTTGCCGTGGAAGGGAAATGCAGCAGGTTCTGCACCGCCTGCCGGACCATGCTGCCGCGACCGGCACTGCGCGCCGTGCGTTGCAGCGGGCGCCGCTCCGGCGCGGCGCCGTCGGCGGGCGCCGAGGCGACCGGCCCCACGATTTTCAGGAAGCGCTCGGCGCTTACGCCGATCGCCGCGGCCAGGCGGTCCAGCAGGAGCTCGCGATAGGGGCCATCCGGCAGGCGCTCCAGCAGCGGTCGCGCCTGGGAGACGAAGCGCGCCTTGCCGTCGGCGTGCGTGACCTCCACGTCCTCCAGCAGGTGCTGCACCAGGTACTCGGAGAGCGGCAGCGCCTGCGCGTAGCGCGACTCGAAGGCCGCCGCGCCCTCGCGTCCGACCAGGGAGTCCGGGTCCTCGCCCTCGGGCAGGAACAGGAAACGCATCTCGCGTCCCGCCTGCGCCTCCGGCAGGGCGTTGTTCAGCGCGCGCCAGGCCGCGGCGCGCCCGGCGCGGTCCCCGTCGAAGCAGAAGATCACTTCGCTGGCGACGCGGAAGGCGCGCTTGAGGTGCTCCGGGGTCGTTGCGGTGCCCAGCGTTGCCACGGCGTAGGGGATGCCCGCCTGGTGCAGGCGCACGACGTCCATGTAGCCCTCGACGATCAACAGTCGCTTGATGGTCGCGCGGCTCTGGCGCACCTCGTAGAGCCCGTAGAGTTCCCGGCCCTTGTGGAACAGGCTGGTCTCCGGGGAGTTCAGGTACTTGGGTTCGCCCTGGTCGAGGATGCGCCCGCCGAAAGCCAGCACGCGGCCGCGCGCATCGCGGATGGGGAACATGAGCCGGTCGCGGAAGCGATCGTAGTAGCCCTCGCCCGGGCGGCGCGGCTCATCGGCCGGGCGCTCGCGCTCGATGATGAGCCCGGCCTCGCTCAGGCGGCGGCGCGCATCCTCGCTGTGGCCGTAGTGCTTGAGCACCTCGTTCCACGAGGCCGGTGCGTAGCCGATCGCAAAGCGCTCCAGGGATCCGGCGTCCAGGCCGCGCTTGGCGACATAGGCGCGCGCCTTCTCGCTGCGCACGAGCTCATTGCGGTAGAAGGCGGTGACCTCCCCGAGCAGTGCATAGAGGTCGTCGCTGGCGCCGCGCGGCGGCGCGCCGGGGCCCTGGGCTTCCCGCGGGACCTCCACGCCCAGGCGCTGCGCCAGCTCCTCCACCGCCTCGGGAAACGGCAGACGGTCGTAATTCATCAGGAAGCCGAGCGCGGTACCATGGGCCCCACAACCAAAGCAGTGATAGAACTGCTTCGCGGGGCTTACCCAGAACGACGGCGTCTTCTCATCGTGGAACGGGCAGCAGGCGCGGTATTCTCGGCCCGCCTTCTTCAGGGGGACGCGCGAGCCAATCAGCTCGACGATATCGGCCCGGGAGACCAGGTCGTCGATGAAGTGCTGGGGGATGCGACCGGACATGATCAAAGTCTAACCTGTGCCGAGGAGGCCCGGATGGCCACGCCCGAGAAGACTGCCTGCGCCAAGGTTGCGCGGCGCCTGGTTCCGTTCTTGATGCTGTTGTACATCGTTGCCTGGTTCGACCGCATCAACGTGGGCTTCGCGGCCCTGCAAATGAACAAGGAGCTGGGCTTTAGCGCCTCGGTGTTCGGCTTCGGCGCCGGTGTGTTCTTCCTGGGCTATGCGCTCTTCGAGGTACCCAGCAACCTGGTGCTCGCCCGCGTCGGCGCCCGCCGCTGGATCGCCCGCATCATGGTCACCTGGGGAGTGGTGTCCGTGCTCATGATGTTTGTGCGCGGATCGCTGAGTTTCTATGTGCTTCGCTTCATTTTGGGTATTGCCGAGGCGGGTTTCCTGCCGGGGGTCATTTATTACCTCGGTGAGTGGTTTCCGCGGGCCGAGCGGGCGCGGGCCATCTCCTGGTTCATGGTCGGCATCCCGCTCTCCACGGTCCTCGGGGCCCCGTTGGCGGGACTGCTGCTGGGCCTGAATGGCTGGCACGGGCTCTCGGGCTGGCAATGGCTGTACCTGCTGGAGGGGCTGCCGGCGGTGCTGCTGGGTGTCTTGGTGTGGCGCTGGCTGCCGGATCGGCCCTCGCAGGCGCGCTGGCTGAGCGCGTCGGAGCAGCAGGGGCTGGAGGCCTTGATCCGTGCCGAGCACCACGAGACCTTGTCGCGCCACAGCGTGGACCTGCGCCAGGCACTGGTGCATCCGACGGTCTGGCTGCTGGGGCTGGTGCTGTTTGCCTGCCAGTGCGGCAGCTATGGGCTCACGCTGTGGATCCCGCAGATCGTCAAGGGGCTCTCGGCGCAGAGCGACCTGCTGGTGGGCCTCATCGCCGCGCTGCCGTACATCGCCGCGGCGCTGGGAATGGTGGTCATCGGCCACCGCTCGGATCGCAGCGGCGAGCGGTTCTGGCACGTGGCCATTCCCAGCCTGATCGGGGCCCTGGGGTTCATCGCCAGCGCCTACCTGACCTCCCCGGTACTGGGCATTGCCGCGCTCACGGTGGCCGCGGTCGGGGACCTGGGCAGCCGCGGGCCCTTCTGGGCACTGCCCGGGCGCTTTCTGACGGGCAGCGCCCTGGCCGCCGGCATCGCGCTCATCAACACGCTGGGATCGGTCGGGGGGTTCGTCGGGCCCTATGCGGTCGGGCTGGTGAAGGATGCAACCGGCAGCTTCCGGGGCGGATTACTGCTGCTCGCCGGCCTGCTGGTGGCCAGCGCGGTGGCTACGCTGCGGCTGAAGCGCTCCGCGGTGCTCGCGGATCACGCCTGACGCGTCAGCGGCGGTTGCGGCGGACGAACGCCAAGACGACCACCGCGATCACCAGCAGCAGCAGCGCCAGGCGAACGCCGCGCGCCAGCATCAGGCGGAGAGCTTGGCTTTGATGCGGGCGCTGACGGCGCCCATGTCGGCACGGCCCGCCGCCGCCGCCTTCACCTGGGCCATCACTTTGCCCATGTCCTTGATGGAGGCAGCGCCGGTGGCCGCCACGGCCTCGGCGATGAGCCCATCCAGCTCGGCATCGGAGAGTTGCTCAGGCAGGTAGGCCTGCAGGATCACCAGCTCCGCGGCTTCCTTCGCGACCAAGTCGGCTCTGCCGCCGGCCTCGAACTGCACGATGGATTCCTTGCGCTGCTTGATCATCTTCTCCAGCACGGCCAGCACCTGCGAGTCGTCGAGCACGATGCGCTCGTCGACTTCACGCTGCTTTACCGCAGAGAGGATGAGCCGGATGGTGGCGAGACGATCTTTCTCGCCAGAGCGCATCGCGGATTTCATGTCCTCCTGGATGCGCTCCTTGAGGGCCATGGCTCTAGGCGCGCGCGGTGCGCGTCTCAGTACCACGCGAAGAGCGCTTGAGATGGCGCTTCACGGCAGCAGCCTTCTTGCGCTTGCGCTCCTGGGTCGGCTTCTCGTAGAACTCGCGACGGCGCAGTTCGGAGAGGACGCCGGCCTTTTCACAGGCGCGCTTGAAGCGTCGCAGGGCGACGTCGAAATATTCGTTCTCGCGAACACGCACGCTCGGCATCGAAACCTCGGGTCTGAAAAAGTCAGTTGTTCCGGTAATAAGTGACTGTTTCCGCGACGCTTTCCAATCTGCGCTGCGAAAATCAGGGTGCGCGATTCTAAAGGCAGGGCGGTAAAAAGGCAAAGCTTGCCGTCCGGCTGCGGCAAAATGCGCCCCCATGCGAGTTCTAGCCATCGAATCCTCCTGCGACGAGAGCGCCGTGGCCGTCCTGGACGACCAGGGGGGGCTGCTCTCCCATGAGCTCTATAGCCAGGTCGATTTACACCGGATCTACGGTGGCGTCGTGCCGGAACTGGCCTCCCGGGACCACGTGCGGGCGCTGCTGCCGCTGCTGCGCCAGGCCCTAAAAAACGCCGATACCCGTCCCGAACAGCTCAGCGGCGTGGCCTACACGGCCGGCCCGGGCCTGGTCGGGGCGCTGCTGACCGGGGCCGCCCTGGCCAGCGCCTTTGCCTTCTCCCGGGGTCTGCCGACCGTGCCGGTACACCACCTGGAGGGCCACCTGCTGGCGCCGCTGCTGGAGGAGGAGCCGCCGCCGTTCCCGCACGTGGCGCTGCTGGTGTCGGGGGGGCACACGATGCTGATCCGGGTGCGGGGCCTGGGCGACTACGAGCTGCTCGGGGAAACCCGGGACGACGCCGCCGGGGAGGCCTTCGACAAGACCGCCAAGCTGCTCGGGCTGCCCTATCCGGGCGGGCCGGAGCTGGCGCGCCTGGCCGAGTCCGGCCGCAGCGGCGTCTTCCAGTTTCCCCGCCCGATGCTGGACCGGCCGGGCTTTGAATTCAGCTTCTCGGGCCTGAAGACTGCCGTCTCCCTGGCCGCCCGCGAGCGACCGCTGACGCCGGAACGGCGCGCCGACATCGCCCGGGGCGTGCAGGATGCGATCGTGGAGACGCTGCTGCGCAAGACGGAACGGGCGGTCGTGGCCACCGGGATAGCCAACGTGGTCGTGGCGGGTGGCGTAGGGGCCAACCGCGCCCTGCGCGCCGGCCTGGACGGGCTTGCACGCCGCCATGGCGGGCGGATTTACCAACCCAGGATCGAGTTCTGCACGGATAATGCCGCCATGATCGCGGTCGCCGGGTTGCTGCGTCTGCAGCGAGGCGGCCAGGCGCGTGACTTGGCCATTCAGGCGCGCTCGCAGTGGCCGCTCGTGGAGCTGGCTGCGGCGGGCCTGCCCGGCAACGTTGTTTAGTAAGACTTTCAAAGAGCAAGCATGAATCAGCCTACCGACCGAGTTTTCCTGCGCGGCCTCGCCATCCAGACCACGATCGGCTTCATCGAGTGGGAACGCCACGTCAAGCAGACCGTGGTGATCGATCTGGAAGTGCCCGTGGATTGCGAGCGCGCGGCGCGCGCCGACCACGTAGTGGACACCGTGGACTACAAGGCGATAGCCAAGCGCACGATCGCCTACGTGGAGGGCTCGGAGTTTCGCCTCGTGGAGACGCTGGCCCACCGCCTGGCGATGACGTTGCTGGCGGAGTTCGACATCGCCTGGGTGAAACTGCAGGTCAACAAGCCCGGCGCGATTCGCGGTTCGCGCGACGTGGGCGTGAGCATCGAGCGGCACCGTGTGCCGGGCAGCGCTGCGTGACCGAGGTTTGCGCCTACGTCTCCGGCGGCAGCAACCTGGATACCGATCGCAACCTGCCGCTGGCGGCGCGTGCGCTCAAGGCGGGCTATCCGGGGGCGCGCTTCTCGCGCTGCTTCCGCAACAAGGCAGTGGGCTTCGCGGGTCCGGATTTCATCAACTTCGTGGTCGAGTTGCCGACGCGGCACGGCCTCGCCGCGCTCAAGGCGGACCTGGAGCGCATCGAGGCGCTGTGCGGTCGTCCCGCCGGCGCCAAGCGCTGGGAGCCGCGCGCGATGGACCTGGATATCCTGCTCTACGGCGATGAGGTCGCCGAGCGGCACGGCGTGAAGCTGCCGCGCCCGAGCCTGCTGGAGTGGGGATTTATGCTCGGACCGCTCGCGGAAATCGCTCCGCAGCGGGTGCATCCGCTCAAGCAGCAGACGATGCAGGCGCTGTGGGCGGCCTTCGACCAGCAGGCCAACCCCCTCACGCCCGTTGCCGTGGATCTCGCGGCGGCGTGACGGGCTTAGCTGTTGACGCTGCGCCCGCCGTCGATGGCCAGGATCTGGCCGGTCACATACGGGGCCTCGGCACAGAAGAACAGCGCGGCGCGCGCGATGTCCTCGGGGGAGCCGCGCCGCTTGAGCAGCGTGCGCTCGATGATGTCGACCTTCTTCACCTCGGTGAGGCCCGATTCGGGGAACATCACCGGCCCGGGTGCGATCGCGTTGACCCGTACCGCGGGGGCCAGCTCCCGCGCCAGCGACTGCGTGAGCATCACCAGTCCCGCCTTGGCGCTGCTGTAGACGGGGAAGTGCTTGAGTGGTCGCAGGCCGTGGATGTCCACGATGTTGAGGATCAACCCCTGTGCCTGCGTGAGCGCTGGCGCCGCAGCCTGCGAGAGAAACAGCGGCGCCTTCAGGTTGGTGCCGAGCAGGTCGTCCCAGTGCGCCTCGGTGATGTCGCCGACCCTCGTTGCGTAGAACGTCGAGGCGTTGTTGACCAGTATGTCCAGGCGGCCGAAGGCCGCGAGCGTGCGCGCCACCAGTTGCGGCAGCGCGGCGGTGTCCAGCAGGTCCGCCTGCAGCAGGACGATGGAGTCGGCGCGAATGGCATTGAGTTCGGCAGCCAACGCGCTGGCTTCGGCGAGGGAGGCGCGGTGATGCACCGCCACGCGCGCGCCGGCAGCGTGAAGCTTGCGCACGATGGCCGCACCGACGCGACGGGCGCCGCCCGTGATGAGAACAACTTTGTCATGCAAGGCGTTTGGCATGGGTAGAGCTTATGACGGATAGGGATGCGGTGCACGTGCAGCAGCATGCGCAGCGCGTACGCCGGCACCTGCAGGGGCAGGTCGCCGCCGCGGATGGCTTCCTGGCCTTTGATCGCTATATGCAGGAGGCCCTGTACGCGCCGGGACTGGGCTACTACAGCGCCGGTGCGCGCAAGCTGGGCGCGCACGGGGACTTCACGACCGCGCCGGAAACCTCCGCCCTGTTCGGAGCGTGCATCGCGGCCCAGTGCGAGCCGGTCTTGCGCACGGTTGCACAGGGGCAGATCTTGGAGCTGGGCGCCGGCAGCGGGCGACTGGCCTTCCAGGTGCTTCGCCACCTGGCGGATCGCGACTGCCTGCCACAGCACTATTGGATTCTGGAAGTCAGTGCCGACCTGCGGGAGCGCCAGCGCGAGCTGCTCTCGACGCTGCCCGCGCCGCTGGCGGAGCGGGTGGCCTTCCTCGACCGTCCGCCCGAGGCGCCGTGGCGCGGCGTGCTACTGGCCAACGAGGTGCTGGACGCGCTGCCCTGCGAGGTCTTTGCCCTTCGCCCGGCGGGCCTGATGGAGCGGGGGGTGGGCATGGATGCCGCCGGGGAGTTCAGGTGGCAGGAGCGCGCCGCGCCGGCCGCGCTGGCCCAGGAGATCCGGCGCCTGCTCGCCACCCTGCCGGAGCCCCTGGAGCCGGACTATGTCTCGGAGCTGTGCACGCGCGTGGCCCCGTGGATCGCGGCCGTGACGGCGAGCCTCGTCCAGGGCATCGCGCTGTTCGTGGACTACGGCCTGCCGCGCGCCCAGTACTACCAACCCGACCGAGCCCACGGCACCCTGCGCTGCCACTACCGCCAGCGTGCCCATGACGATCCGTTCCTCGTCCCCGGGATGCAGGACCTGACGGCGTGGGTGGATTTCACGCGCGTGGCGGAGGCGGCGGACGACTGTGGCCTGGAGGTTTTGGGCTTTGCCACGCAGGCCGCCTTCCTGCTGGGCAACGGCATTGAATCGCTGATCGCGGCTGCGCCGGACGGCGTGGCCCGGGCGCGGCTGGTCAGCCAGGCCCGGGCGCTGCTGATGCCCGACCAGATGGGCGAGGCCTTCAAGGTCATGGCGCTGGGTCGGGGCTGGGAGGCCCCGCTGGCGGGTTTCGCCCACCAGAACCTGCTCAACCGCTTGTAAGGCCCTGTGCCGCGCGCGTCGCGGCGCGCAGCGCCTCCACCGCGGCCAGGCGCTTGGCCCGCAGCGCCTGCGCGATCTGCGGCCCCTTCAGGCCCTCCCGCTCGGCATCGCTCAGCACGGCGGCCGCGGCGGCGCTGCGCAGCGACTCAAAGTACGGGCGCTGCGGATAGCTGCGCTCCTCCAGCCCTGTGCGCCCCTGCGCGTCGATCTGGCAGGCGAGCAGCATCTCGCCAAACCGCTCCGGGCGACGGAACGCGTCGCAGCCTTCCAGCAGCTCCAGCGCCGTGTCGGCCCGCAGCTCCACCGCGCGGTGCACGTTGCCGTGCTGGCGGCAGACCAGCCGCGCCAGCTCCCGAAACGCGGCCGGCGGTTTCGCGCGATCGCACAGCGCATCGACCAGCTTCACGCCGGCGCCCTCGTGACCGTGGTGGCGCGGCCACTGCTCCGGCGGCGTCGCCGCCTTGCCCAGATCATGCGTCAGCACCGCAAAGCGCACGGCGGTGGAGGCGTTGAGCGCTGCCGCGCGCTGCAGGCACAGCAGCACGTGCAGGCCCGTATCGACCTCCGGGTGCCAGGCGGGTGGCTGGGGAACGCCGAAGAGCCGGTCCACTTCCGGAAAGACCACGGCCAGCGCGCCGCAGTCCCTCAGCACCCGGAAAAACACGTCGGGCCGCGCCTCGCCCAGGGCCCGCTCGGTCTCCTGCCAGACCCGTTCGGCCACCAGCGCGCTGGCCTCGCCGGCGTCCACCATCTGCTGCATGAGGCGCAGGGTGTCGGCATGCACCGTGAAGCCCAGGGGCGCAAAGCGCGCCGCGAAGCGCGCCACGCGCAGGATACGGACCGGGTCTTCCGTGAAGGCCTCCGAGACGTGGCGCAGCGTGCGGGTCGCCAGGTCCGCCTGGCCACCGTACGGATCGATCAGTGGCCCCTCCTCAGCCTGGGCCATCGCGTTGATCGTGAGGTCGCGGCGCCGCAGGTCCTCCTCCAGCGTGATGTCGGGGGAGAACTCGGTGACGAAGCCGCGGTAGCCCGGGCCGGTCTTGCGTTCGCGCCGCGCCAGCGCGTACTCCGAATGCGTCTGCGGGTGCAGGAAGACCGGGAAATCCCGGCCCACGGGCTTGTAGCCCGCGTCCAGCAACTGCTGCGCGGTCGCGCCCGTGACCACGTAGTCGCGCTCGGCGACCGGGCGGCCCAGGAGTGCGTCACGGACTGCGCCGCCGACCAGATAGACTTGCATACCGTGATGTTAACCCGCCGCCGCTTCGCGCAGACCCTGCTGCTGCTCTCCGCCTGCCTGCTGCTGCCGGGCTGCTACATCGCGCAGGCGGTGCAGGGGCAGCTGCGGTTGCTGTCGGCGCGCGAGCCGATCGATCGGCTGCTGGCGCGTGCGGATACGTCCGTCGCCCTGCGCGCCCAGCTGGAGCAGGCACGCCGCATACGCGATTTCGCGACCCAGGCGCTGGGCCTGCCGGACAATGCCTCCTACCGCTCCTACGCCGATATCCACCGCGACTACGTGGTCTGGAACGTGGTGGCGGCGCCGGTGCTCTCCCTCACGCCCCGCCGCTGGTGCTTCCCGGTGGCGGGCTGCGTGTCCTACCGCGGCTATTTCAGCGCGCCGGCGGCGGAAAAATTCGCCGAGCGGCTGCGCCGGCACGGCGATGACGTGGTGGTCGGCGGCGTGCCGGCCTACTCCACGCTAGGGCATTTCAGCGATCCGCTCGTCAGCAGCATGGCCCGCTACGGGGAATACGAGCTGGCGGCGCTGGAGTTCCACGAGCTCGCCCACCAGGTGGCCTACCTGAAGGGCGATTCGTCCTACAACGAGGCCTTCGCCACCACGGTGGAGGAGGAGGGCGTGGCCCGCTATGCCGCCGCGCGCGGGGAGCCCGCCCAGCTCGCCCGCTACCAGCTGCGGCGGGCGCAGCGCCAGGCGCTGGCGCAGCGCTTTGCCGCACGCCGTGCGCAGCTGCAGCAGGTGTATGCCGGCCCGCTGGAGACCGCGGCCAAGCTGGCGCAGAAGCACGAGATCCTGGGGGCCCTCGGGGAGGACATCCGCGCGCTGGAGCGCAGCTCGGGGCAGCCTACCGGCTACGGTCCGTGGATCCAGACCGGACTCAATAACGCGCATCTGGCGTCCGTGGCTACGTATTACGACCAAATCCCGCAGTTCGAGGCGCTGCTGGTGTCAGTCGGCGGGGACCTGCCGGCGTTCTATGCCGCCGTAAAGGCGCAGATCCGCCATAAAAAAGCCCCGCAGGCTGTACGGCTGGCGGGGCTGCAGGGCGGGGTAGGGAGGCCCCCGGCGATTCAGGAACGGTCCGAACCGGGCCCCTTGCGGGGCCCGTGACTTAGGCGGCTTCCACCGTGACGCGCGTGGCGGCCACCTTGGGCTGCTTGGGGATGGTCACTTCCAACACCCCGTGGTTGAACCGCGCCCGGATCGCATCGGCCTGCACGTTCTCCGGCAGGGCAAAGCGGCGGGTGAAGCTGCCTTCCACGCGCTCGATGCGCTCGTAGCTCGCGTTTTGCTCGCGCTGCTCGCGCTTGCGCTCCCCGCGGATGGTCAGCAGGCCCTTCTCGGCGGTGATCTCGATGTCGGTGGGTGCAACACCCGGCAGGTCGGCTTCCAGGCGGTACACCTCGGCCTCCTCGCGCACGTCCACCGGCGGGATGTAGGCCACGGCGGCCCCAGAGCTGGCGGCAAAGCCCTCCAGGTCGCGGTTCAGGCGGCTCAGCAGGGACCAGGGTTCGCTACGAACAATGCTCATAAAGAAATCCTCCGGCTAACGGTCAGGTTTGAAGCTGTTGCGCGTGGGGCGCATGTCACCTTTCTGAGGACGCCCGGGAGGGTTTCAAGGGCCGATTTTATGCATCAGGGCCTGTGGACGACCTGTGGGTGGCCTGTGGGCCGGGAGATACAATAGGTTGATCGCTGATCGGTCGCCGCTACCAGCGAAATGGAAGCTCTTGCATTGCCCCACGTGCTTGCTGATCGACACAACCCATTGTCTTGGCAATGGTTTTAAGGACAACCTTGACCCAAATATGCGGCTTGACGTGATTATTTCACTTATCTAGTCTCGCGGGGCTGGCACAACATCTTGTGCCCAGCTCGCATTCAGGGGAGAACAAGCGATCCATGAACAGTGTCGTGAAGATCGTGCCCAAAGACGTCGATAGCATTCCGTTCCAGGAAGCCTCGCTGGATATCTGGGACAAGAAGTACCGCCTCACATCCAAGGATGGCGTGCCCCTCGACCGCAGCATGGACGATACGTATTCGCGTGTCGCCCGGACGCTTGCGGATGTCGAGAACGAGAGCGTGCGCGCGTACTGGAGTGAACGTTTCCTTTGGGCGCTGCGCAAGGGCGCCATTCCGGCGGGGCGTATCACGTCGAACGCCGGCGCGTGGGCGCACAAGCCCGCGACGTCGACGATCAATTGCACGGTCTCGGGGATCATCCGTGACTCGATGGATGACATCCTCAGCAAGGTGCACGAGGCGGGACTGACGCTGAAGGCCGGCTGCGGAATCGGCTACGAGTTCTCCACGCTGCGGCCGCGTGGCGCGTACGTGTCGGGCGCCGGCGCCTACACTTCCGGCCCGCTGTCGTTCATGGATATCTACGACAAGATGTGCTTCACCGTGTCCTCGGCCGGCGGCCGCCGCGGCGCGCAGATGGGCACCTTCGACGTGGGCCATCCGGACGCCATGGAGTTCATCCGCGCCAAGCGCGAGAACGGCCGGCTGCGCCAGTTCAACCTCTCGCTGCTGATCACCGATGAGTTCATGAGGGCCGTGCGCGAGGATGGCGAGTGGAAGCTGGCCTTCCCCTTGAGCATCAAGGAGCACGACCCGGCGACCGATGCCCTGCAGGACCCGGCGCAGTTCATCTGGCGTGAGTGGCCCGTGCACGAGGGCTACGTCACCAACGAGGAAGGCCTGGTGGCCTGCAAGGTCTACAAGACGTTGCCGGCGCGGCGCATGTGGGACGTCATCATGACGTCCACGTATGACTTCGCGGAGCCGGGCTTCATCCTGATCGACCGCGTCAACGAGATGAACAACAACTGGTGGTGCGAGAACATTCGCGCCACCAATCCCTGCGGCGAGCAGCCGCTGCCGCCCTATGGCTCGTGCCTGCTGGGATCGGTGAATCTCACTCGCTTTGTCATCGCCCCGTTCACGACGGAAGCGCGCTTCGACTGGGCGGAGTACCGCGAGGTGGTGCGCGTGTTCACGCGCATGCTGGACAACGTGGTGGAGGTCAATGGCCTGCCGCTGGCGCAGCAGCGCGACGAGATCATGAGCAAGCGGCGCCATGGCATGGGCTTCCTGGGCCTGGGCTCCACGCTCACGCTGCTGGGCATGAAGTACGGCAGCGATGAATCCGTGCAGTTCACCGAGCAGGTGTCGCGCGAGATGGCCGTGGCCGGCTGGGAGGCAGGCCTGGAGCTGGCTCGCGAGAAGGGCCCGGCGCCGATCATGAAGCAAGAGTTTGAAGTGACCGGCGAGATGCTGCGCAAGCGTCCGGAGATGAAGCGCGACGGCTGGAAGATCGGCGCCAAGATCCCTGGCCGGCTGCTGCACGCCCGCTACAGCCGCTACATGCAGCGCGTTGCCGAGGTGGCCCCGCAGCTGGTGGAGGACATCGCCCAGATGGGTGCGCGTTTCACCCACCACACCTCGATTGCGCCGACCGGCACGATCTCGCTCTCGCTGGCCAACAACGCCAGCAACGGCATCGAGCCCTCGTTCGCGCACCACTACTTCCGCAACGTGATCCGCGAGGGCCGCAAGACCAAGGAGAAGGTCGATGTCTTCTCCTTCGAGCTCCTGGCCTACCGCGAGCTGATCAACTCCGACGCGATGCCGGGCTCGATGGAGGCCGGCAAGAAGCTGCCGGACTACTTCACGACGGCCGATGACGTGACGCCGGCGCAGCACGTGGACATCCAGGCGGCCGCGCAGAAGTGGGTGGATTCCTCCATTTCCAAGACCGCCAACGTGCCGACCGACTACAAGTACGAAGACTTCAAGCACATCTACCTGTACGCGCACGAGAAGGGCCTGAAGGGCTGCACGACCTTCCGCTTCAACCCGGAGGCCTTCCAGGGCGTCCTGGTGAAGGAGGAGGACCTCAAGAACACCAAGTACGTGTTCACGCTGGACGACGGCAGCGAGGTTGAGGTATCCGGCGACCAGGAGATCGAGTACGACGGCGAGATGCATTCCGCCGCCAACCTCTTCGACGCGCTCAAGGAAGGCTATTACGGCAAGTACCAGACCTCGGTCTCGGAGGACGGCAAGTGAGCTCGCTGAAGATCGACAAGCGCATCGTCAAGTACCGGGTGCGCAAGCCGGATGAGAAGCCGGCCGAGCCGAAGCTGTCCGACCCGGACACCTTCAGGGGCAAGGATGGCAAGACCGCCAAGGTCATCCGCATGCACGAGGAGATCCAGCGTCCCGAGATGCTGATCGGCTCCACGTACAAGATAAAGACACCGGTGTCGGATCACGCGATGTACGTGACCATCAACGACATCGTGCTGAACGAGGGCACCGAGCACCAGCAGCGGCGTCCCTTCGAGATCTTCATCAACTCGAAGAACCTGGATCACTTCCAGTGGATCGTGGCGCTCACGCGCATCATCTCGGCCGTGTTCCGCAAGGGCGGCGACGTCACCTTCCTCGTCGAGGAGCTCAAGGCCGTCTTTGACCCGCGTGGCGGCTATTGGCAGCCGGGCGGGAAGTTCATGCCGTCGATCATTGCCGAGCTGGGCCATGTCATCGAGAAGCACCTGCAGATGATCGGGCTGCTGCGTCCGGTGGGCCTGGACGTGCACCAGCAGAAGCTGGTGGACGAGAAGCGCGCGGAATTCGAGGCGCGTCAGAAGCAGCAGGATGCGTTCTCCAAGTCGCATTTCCCGGAAGGCGCGCAGCTCTGCAGCAAGTGCAGCACGGCGGCCGTGGTCATGATGGACGGCTGCATGACCTGCCTGAACTGCGGGGACTCCAAGTGCGGCTAGCTGCAACGGCAGGAAGGTAACGGGGCGCTGCCGGTGGAAGATCGCTGCGGACTTGGAGCGATCTTCCAGCGCACAATTCCCGTTACCGTTCCGCTTTAGATCAGAACGGCTACCCACCCCGGTTTGCAGTCATCCTTAAGCTGCGGCTGGCGCGTGGCGCGGATGAGGCAAGGCCCGCCGCCTGCGGTCCCGTCAGGGCCTGTCGGCCGATGGGGGCACGCGGACATTTCCGCAGCCTGCAGCAAGACGGGCTGCTGAGGGGCAGGTGGCCGCATCGGGTTGCCTGCCCTCGGCCTGCTGGCGGCTCACTCCCCGGCCAGTGCCTCCACCAGGGCGTCGGCAAGCAGCCCGTCCAGGTTCATGCCGTTGCTTGGATGCAGGACGCTGTCGGTGCTGCAGATTTCCCCCACGCCCGCGGCCCGCAGGCGGGGGACGGCATCCTCCACGAACAAGGCATGCGTCACCACCGCGCCGACGGATGCCGCCCCGCGTGCGAGCAGTCCTCGGGCCGCCTCCGCCAGGCTGTTGCCCGTGCTGGCGACATCGTCGACGAGCACGACATGGCGGCCTGCGAACGCCAGATCCGGCAGCTCGACCTGCACGTCGCGATCGCCCCTGCGCGTCTTGCGCGCCACGCCGTAGCCCAGGCCGCTGGCCGCGGCCAGGGCACCGACCCATTGCGCCGACTCCTCGTCCGGCCCGATGAGTAGCGGCCGGTCGGTTCGCCTTTGCAGCCACTGCGCCATGACCGATGTGGCGCTGCGCGAGATCGCGCGGCGCACCGGCACCGCCTCGTTCAGCGAGCGGGTGCGATGCAGATGCGGGTCGACGGTGACCAGCGTATCGAAGTGACGCGCCAACAGCCGCCCCACAATGCGCTGGCTGACCGCTTCGCCCGGATGAAAAGCCGCATCCTGCCGCATGTAGCACAGGTAGGGGGCCACCAGGGTCAGGCGCTCTGCGCCGAGCGTGAGCGCGGTCGCCGCAGCCAGTTCCAGTTCCACCAGCCTGCTGTTGGGCTCGTTGAGGCTGACGCACAGAACCACATGCGGGGGCAGCTGCTCCGGCAGCCTCACGAGGGACTCGCCATCAGGGAAGGCATGCACGCCCACGTCCGCGTAGGCGAGGCCCGCGCGCTGCGCGAGGCGCTGCGCCGGCCGGCGGTAGGAGGGGAATCCCAGAAGCAGTCCCGCGGCTGCGGTACTCACGGCGCGAGCGTAAAGCCGCTGTTGAGCCGCGCCGCCTCGCAGGCAAAGGCGAAGTCGGAGTCGTGTTCGGCATGGATGGCGTACAGCGCCTCGTGCTGGCGCACGGCATCGCCAACCTTCTTGTAGAGGTCCACCCCGGCAGCCTGGTCCATGGGGGCGCCGGCGAGTCTCGCGATGCGGGCCATCTGCTGGTTGTCGATCTCGGTCACCGTGCCGTCCTGCCGCGCGGCGATGGGCTGGCACAGTCGGCCCAGGGTCAGCGACCCGGCCCGGCTTCCCTGCGCCTCGATGATGTCGCGCATCTTCTGCAGCGCCCTGCCGGACTCCAGGATGTCGCGCGCAAGCGTGTAACCCTTGCCGCCGCGTACGTCCGGGTCGAATTCCAGGATGCGGCTGGCCAACTGCAAGGCCTTCTCCCTGAGGTCGCGGGGCTGGTCCGGATGGTTTTCCAGCACCTGCATCACGTCGCGGGCTTCCAGCACGGGTCCGATGCCACGGCCGATGGGCTGGCGGCCGTCGGTGATGACCACATCGATCTGCAGGCCGACGCGATCGCCCACGAATTCAAACAGCTTGCGCAGGCGCAGCGCGCCCTCCTGCGTGCGGACCTTGGCCGTCGGGCCCATCGGGATGTCGATGAGCAGATGCGTGGCGCCGGCGGCGATCTTCTTGGCCAGGATGGAGGCGACGAGCTGGCCGGGCGAGTCAAGCGACAGGGGCCGCTCAACCGATATCAGGATGTCATCCACCGGCGCCAGGCGGGCCGTGCCGCCCCACGCGAGGCAGCCGCGGTGCGCGCGCACGATTTCATTGAGTCGCTCCGGTGGCAGTTCCACCTGGGCGAGGATTTCCATGGTGTCGGCGGTGCCCGCCGGCGAGGTGATCGCCCGGCTCGAGGTCTTGGGGATGAACATGCCATGGGCGGCCACGATGGGCACGACGAGCATGCTGGTCCGGTTGCCGGGAATGCCGCCGATGCAATGCTTGTCGGCCACCAGGGGTTCCCGCCAGTCCAGTCGCTCGCCGCTGGCAGCCATGGCCTGCGTGAGGTGCAGCACCTCTTCGCGCTCCATGCCCGTCTCGCTGCAGGCGACGAGGAACGCCGCCATCTCGATCTTCGCGTAGCGATAGTCGACGATGTCGCGGGTGATGGCCTCGTAGTCCTTGTAGCTCAGCCGCTCGCCGGCGATCTTGCGATGCACCGCGCTCAAGGACTCCGGGGGCTTGGCGTGGTTGACGGTGAGTGCCGCACCCTCTGGCAGGCCCAACTGCTGGAACGCCTCCAGGCACAGTCCGATCTGCTCCGGCGTCGTGATGCTCGCATCATCCACGACGTTCAGGACCGCCAGGAGCGACGGTCCGCCGGACTTGCCGCGGATCTCCACCTTGCGCAGTGCCTGGAAGCCCTCGGTCCGGTACAGCTGGCAGTCGCGGTGCAGGTAGGCGACGTTCTCCTTGTAGGTGTCGATGGCGACCCGTCGAAGCTGCAGGGTGTGGTTCGTTTCCGAGTTCATGTCACGGGGGTGAGTGTCACGATTTTTCGCGTCTCCGTAGCATAGTCCTTCGACTATGCAACTGCGGCACTACCTTCATCTGCACCGTCGATGCATCGCTACTCCCGCAGGCTCGGAAGGAGAGTCCTTCCCTGGCGATCACTCGCGACTGGTCGTGGACAGCCCGGGGTCGGTCGACGTCGGCAGGGAGAAATAGAAAGTGCTGCCCTGGTCAGGCCGGGACTCGGCCCAAACGCGACCACCGTGCCGGTTGACGATCCGGTGCGCGGTCGCCAGCCTCACGCCGGTGCCCTCGAATTCCGCCTGGCCGTGCAATCGCTCGAACACCTTGAACAGCTTGTGCGCGTTGCGCATGTCAAAGCCTACCCCATTGTCGCGCACGAACCAGGCTCCCGGGCCTGTGCCCAGGGCGTAGAAGGAGACCAGGCTTGCCAGGAAAAAGGTGACGAAGGAGAAGCCGCCGGTTTCCGGCAGCAGGGCCAGGCGCAGGAGCAGCGCGAGGATTGCGAGGCCACAGGCGAGGCCGTATTTTGTGACCGCGCCCAGGTGGACGTAAGCAGTGCTGGGGAACGACTTGATCATTGCAATTGCTGACAAGCCCTAGACATGCGCGACGCCACTTGAACCCGGCCGGCACGCCCCCGCGCCGGGCAACTGCACCCGGCGCCGTCCCTTGCCCAGCGCACGCTTGCCCGTTGCCGCCGCTGCCGGCGGTAAGTCGTCCTTAGCGAGGGCCTGCGACATGCAGTTTGAACACGTGGTCATTGTTGCTGAGGATGCGCCGACGCAGGCCTTTGCCGCGACGCGGCGTTCGTTATGTGAGGGATTGCGTCTGTTGGCGTACCGGCCGCAAGCCTTCGATGCGGGAATCGATCACAGTGAGGTGGAAATCCGCGGGCGCGACGAGCTGGCGCGGCGGTTGCGGCGGGGCCGGCAGGTGATCAGCGATCAGGTGAGCCTGCTGGATGGCGGCCAGCGGCTCCAGCAGCGCATCCTGGGGCCGCCGCAGGTCGCCGGCGTGACTCGCGAGGTCTCGGTGGAGTCCCCCGAGGAGGGGTACTTGCTGCTGCGCTTCCGGTATGCCGGCCCGGCCCGCCCGCTGACGCCCTCGCTGCCGGATGAGGAGGCGACGGCGCTGCGCAGCGCGTACCTGGGCGCGGACCGCGATTTCGTGATGGCGCTGCGCCGCTTCCACGAACAGGGATCCTTGCCCCAGTTGCTCGCGCTGCACGTGCCTGCCCTCGTTTAGATACGCCGCTCAAGAAATGATGTGTTGTTCACAACACACAGCGTCGCTATAGTTTTCACCGACTGAACTTAATGCCTTGAATCCAAGGCGCTCTGGCACGGCCGCAAGGCGGCTGTGCCCCTCCGGGGTGACGGTGC
>CAIPVV010000019.1 GCA_903868595.1 uncultured Pseudomonadota bacterium | reverse complement strand
CGTCCGCCGCCTGGCGGTGCTCACCGCACCGGCTTAGGCCGATCGGTTAGGCTTTTGCCCTCAAAATCTTAAGCCTCCTCAGCCTGACGCTCCGCTCACGAAGCGTCAGTCCGACAGGCTCCTAGTATCTTCACCTGAAATTCAGCGGTGCTGACCACCGTGGCCATGCCAGCAGCCCCCTGGGCAGTGACTTCGAACCGATGCGTACCAATGCGCCGATCCTCCAGGTAGACCGTGAACTCGCGCGCCAGCGCGGCGCCGGGGAGCCCCTGCGGGCGCGCCGGCGCGACGGCGGCCAGCAGCAGCGTTGCGCCGGCCAGTACCCTTCTCCAGCCCCGCCGGGCGGTGGTGTCGCAACCCATGCCGCCTCTACGCGGCGGGCGCGGCCTTGGATGCACCGCCCGGCGCCCCCCGGCGACCCCGGCCGCCGCGCCGCCCTGCATCCACCCGCCGCCGCGCCCCGTATGCGGGGAGAGGGCTGATGGCCGGCGAAGGCCTGCCGGCCCGCGCCGCCGGCCCCGTCGCCAGCCTTGACGAGGAGGGGCTGCAGCGCCTGCTGCGTTCCTGTGCCGCCGGCAGCCGCGCGGACCTGGAGCGCCTGTATCGATTGTGTGCGCCCCGCGTCCTGGGCCAGCTGGTGGTCCTGCTGGGCGACCGGGCACAGGCCGAGGATGCGTTGCAGGAGGTCTTCATCAAAGTGTGGGAGCGCGCCCGGCAATACGACACCTCGCGTGGCCGGCCACTGACGTGGCTGATGTCGATCGCCCGCAACCATGCCATCGACATGATCCGGGCGCGCCGGCACAGCGTGCCGATCGACGAGGAGGGGCTGCAGCTGGCGGCCGAGGAGCCGGACTGGTCGCAGCGGGAGTCCGACGCGACCTCGGCCAGCCTCGCGCGGTGCCTGGCGCAGCTCACGGCCGAGCAGCGTCAGTGCCTGCGCCTGGGCTATGCCGGCGGGTACTCGCAGGAGCAGATCGCCTCGGCGCTGAAGAGCCCGCTGGGTAGCGTGAAGAGCTGGATCCGCCGCGCGCTCCTCTCGCTGCGGGAGTGCCTGGGCACATGAGGCTCACCGCCGCCACCCGCGACTACCTGGCCGGGGTCTACGTGCTGGGCTGCACCAGCGCGCGCGTCAGGCGCCGCATCGAGGCGCTCGCCCGGCGCGATCCGCTGCTGCGCGCCGCGCAGGACCGCTGGGCGCAGCGCCTTGCGGGCCTGGCCGGCGGGGTGCCGCCGGTGCAGCCGCAGCCGCAGACGATCAAGGCGATCCTGGCGCGCCTGGCGCCGCAGGACGGCGCGGGCGGCCTGCGGCCCTGGCGCGGCCTGCGCCAGGGCCTGGCCGCGGCGATCCTGGGCGCAGCGCTCGCGCTCGGCGGGTACTTCTACAGCAGCGGCGTTCGGCCGGTGCTCACCGCCCAGGTCGCCGATGCGCAGGGCCAGCCCAACTGGGACTTCGCCGCGCCGGCCGACGGCCATGCGCTCACCGTGCGGGTGCGCCGGCCGGGGCTCGTGCCGCCGGACCACTCGCTGGAGATCTGGGCGCTCTCGGCGCAGGGCAAGGCGGTCTCGCTGGGCCTGGTGCCGGCGGCGCGCGACCAGGTGCTGGCGCTCAATGCCGTCCAGCGCGAGGCGCTGCGGGGAGCGCAGCAGATCGCCATCACGCGCGAGCCGGTCGGCGGCTCGCCGACCGGGCAGGCCACCGGGCCGATCCTGCACATGGCGGCCCTGACGCGGCGCGGCTGACGGCCGCGGGGGGTTACCCGGGGCTGCTGCGGGACTTGCCGCGCCCGCTCCCGCGCGGGTCGGGCTCCCGCACGCCGATGTCGTAGTCCTCGAAGTCCGAGGTGAGCTCGGCGATGCGCTTTTGCTCCAGGAGCAGCTCCAGGCGCCGCCACGCGGGGTTGCCGCCCTTGGGTGCCCCGCGACGCTTGGCCATATTCAGGTCCTTGGTGACCCGGTCCAGGTCCACGTCTTCGGATTCGCCCGCCAGCTCATCCGCGTCACTGTCGTCAAATTCTTCTTCTGGCTTCTCGCTCATGACTCGCGCTCATGGGAAAGAGAACACGCAGGTGCGACAGCCCCTGCTTGGCCGGACTTATACCTTAAGAAATCAGCGAATTCATCTCGAAGATGGGCAGCAGCATCGCAAACACGATGCCCATCACGATCAGGCCCATGCCGACGATCATCAGGGGGCCCAGCAGGCCCACCATCGCCGCCAGCAGGCCATCCAGCTCCCGCTCCTGGCTCTGGGCGGCACGCTCCAGCATCGCCTCCAGCTCGCCGCTGGACTCGCCGCTGGAGATCAGGTGGATGGTCATCGGCGGAAAGAGGCGGCTGGTGGCGAGCGAGCCGCCGATGGCCGCGCCCTCGCGCACGCGCTGGCTTGCGAACTCCACCGCATCGCGCATCGGCAGGTTGGTGACCACTTCGCCGGCGATACGCAGTGCATCCAGCACCGGCACGGCGCTGCCGGTGAGGATGCTTAGGGTGCGTGTGAAGCGGGCCGTGTTGAAGCCGCGCGCGAGCCGCCCGGCGATCGGCAGGCGAAGCTGCAGCAAATGCCAGCGGCGCAGCGCCCTGGGGTCCTTGAGCCAGCGCCACAGCAGCGCCGCCGCCACGCCAGCGGCCAGCAGCAGGTAGAGGCCGTTGTGGCGCAGGAAGCCGCTCACCGCCACCAGCAGCTGGGTGGCCATCGGCAGCTTGGCGCGGTTCGCGTCGAACACGTCCACCACCTTGGGTACGACGTAGACCAGCAGGATCGAGACGATGCCAAAGCACATCACGGTCAGCACGATCGGGTAGAGCAGGGCGCCCAGGATCTTCTGGCGCATCTCCTCGCGGTTCTCGGTGTAGTCGGCCAGTCGCTCCAGCACCCTGTCCAGGTGTCCGGACTGCTCCCCGGCAGCCACCGTGGCGCGGTAGATCTCCGGGAAGACGCGCGGGAAGTCCCCAAAGCCGCTGGCCAGCGTGTGGCCTTCCATCACGCGCGAGCGCACCCCCAGCAGGATGCTCTGGATGCGGGGCTTCTCGGTCTGCTGGGAGACGGCCAGCAGCGCCTCCTCCAGGGGCAGTCCCGCGCGCACGAGGGTTGCCAGCTGGCGGGTGAGCAGCGAGAGGTCGGCGGCAGAGGCGCCGCTGGTCAGGCTGAAGCCGCGCTGGCGCCGGGACTCCTTCTGCGCCACCTCGCCCACGCTGACCGGCAGCAGCTCGCGCTCGCGCAGTAGCGCCCGCACGTGCTTGGGCGTGTCGCCCTCGATGACGCCACGGCGCTCCTTGCCGGCTGAATCCAGTGCGGTGTATTCGTAGGCGCCCACGGGTTTTTAGCTGCTGGTCCTTGTCAGTCCTCGCGGGTGACGCGCAGGACTTCCTCGATCGTGGTTTCGCCGGAGATGATCTTGGCGCGCCCATCGTCGCGGATCGACGGCGTGAGCGTGCGCGCGTAGCGCTCCAGGTCGTGCTCGGCGGCGCCGTCGTGGATCATCGTGCGCATCGTGTCGTCGATGACCACGAGCTCATAGACGCCCATGCGGCCGCGATAGCCGTTGCCGCCGTCCCGCCCGGGTCGGTAGATCGTGGGCGAGGGTTCGCCCGGGTGGATGTTCAGCAGGCGCCGCTCGTACTCGCTGGCGGGGGCCGCCACGCGGCTTTCCGGGTTCAGCACGCGCACCAGGCGCTGGGCGATGACGCCGATGATGCTGGAGGAGAGCAGGAAGGGCTCGATGCCCATGTCGCGAAGGCGCGTGATCGCGCCCACCGCGGTGTTGGTATGCAGCGTGGAGAGCACCAGGTGGCCGGTGAGGGAGGCCTGCACCGCGATCTGCGCGGTCTCCAGGTCGCGAATCTCGCCCACCATCACCACGTCCGGGTCCTGGCGCAGGATCGCGCGCAGGCCGCGCGCGAAGGTCATCTCCACCTTGGTGTTGACCTGCGTCTGGCCGATCCCGTCGATGTAGTACTCGATCGGGTCCTCCACGGTCATGATGTTGCGCGTGTTGTCGTTCAGGCGCTCCAGCGCCGCGTACAGCGTGGTCGTCTTGCCGGAGCCGGTGGGGCCGGTGACCAGGATGATGCCGTGGGGCTTGTGGATGAGCTCATCCACCAGGCCGCGGATCTTCACGTCCATCCCCAGGCTCTCCAGCTCCAGCCGCCCGGCCTGCTTGTCCAGGATACGCAGCACCACGCGCTCGCCGTGGCCGGAGGGGATCGTGGAGACGCGCACGTCGACCGCGCGCCCGGCGATGCGCAGGCTGATGCGTCCGTCCTGCGGCAGGCGCTTCTCGGCGATGTCCAGCTTGGACATGACCTTGATGCGCGAGACCACCAGCGGCGCGACGGCGCGGCGGGACTGCAGCACCTCGCGCAGCACCCCGTCGACGCGAAAGCGCACGACCAGGCGGTTCTCGAAGGGCTCGATGTGGATGTCGGAGGCGTTCTCCTTCACGGCCTGGGTGAGCACCGCGTTGATCAGGCGGATGATCGGCGCGTCGTCATCGCTCTCCAGCAGGTCCGCCTGCTCGGGCAGCTCCAGCGCCAGGTGCGCCAGGTCCGTGCTCTCATCCAGGCCGTCCACCATCTGGATTGCGCCCGCACCGACCTCGTAGGTCTGGCGCAGCAGCTGGTCGAAGTCCTCATCCCCGACGCGCTCCAGGCGCATCGGCATGCGCAGCAGGCGGCGGACCTCCGCCACCGCCTGCGGCGTGGCGAGCGCGCGGCAGGCACAGATCGCAACGCCCGCCTCCACGTCCCGCACGATCACCCCATGGCGGCGCGCGAAGGCGAAGGAGAGGCGCCGCTGGACGTCGATGGGCACGCGCGTCGCCGGTGCGCTCAAGGCTGCTTCTCGCTGCTCGCCCCCGGCGGGGTGGTGCGGACCGGCGCCGGCTCTTCCTTGCGCTCCGGCAGGGGCGGGGCCTCCGGCAGCAGCGGCCGCTTGTCGAAGGGGATCATCGGCAGCACCTCGCCACGCGGGCCCTGTTCGACCTGCTCCTTGCGGATGGCGTTGTACTTGGAGTTGGTCTCCACCGCCGTCTGCATGCCGTCGCGCAGGATCTTGGGGCGAATGAAGACCATGAGGTTGGACTTCTGGTGCTTGGCGTTGCGCGTCTTGAACAGCTCGCCCAGCACCGGGATGCTGCCCAGGTACGGCACGCGCGTCTCCCCGTTCACGGTGCTGTCGCGAATGAGGCCGCCCAGCACCACGATGCCCTGGTCCTCGATCAGCACGTGCGTGTTGATCACGCGCTTGTTGGTGATGAGGCTGTTGGCGTCGCCGGAGGTGCCGGAGAGCTCGCTGCTCTCCAGCTCGATCTTCAGCATCACCGCGTCGCCCTCGTTGATCTGCGGGGTGATCTTCAGGATCGTGCCCACTTCCTGGCGCTGCACGGTGGTGAACGGGTTCACCGTGCCGCTGCTGGTGCTGGTGCTGTTGGTGTACTGGCCGGTGATGAACGGCACTTCCTGGGCGACCTTGAGCTCGGTCTCCTGGTTGTCCATGGTCGTGGCCGACGGCGTGGCGATCACGTTGGTGTTCGAGTCCGAGCGCAGCGCGCGCAGCATCGCGGCGAAGTTCACGCCGCCCATGGCGATGCGGCCGATGCCGAAGGTCGCCCCCAGCGGCACGCTGGTCGCGGTGGTGGGGCTCTGGATGTCCCGGGCCAGGTCCACGATGGACACCGAGTTGCCGTTGGCCGCGCCCACCGGGGAGACGAAGCCGCCGGCGGGAATGTTGGAGCCGTCCTTGGACCACATGGCCCAGTTCACGCCCAGGTCGGCGGCCTTGTCGGTGTTCACGTCGACGATGATCGCCTCCACCAGCACCTGCGCGCGGCGGATGTCGAGCTTGTCGATGATGGTGTTGAGCGACATCATCGTCTTGGGCGGCGCGGTGATCACCAGCGCGTTGGTCTGCGGGTCGGCCCAGATCGTCGTGCTGCGATCGGCGTTGGCCGGGCCCGCGGCGCCGGCGGCGCCACCGGTGCTGGCGGCGACGCCCGTGAGCTGCTCCTTGAGCTTGGGGGCGATCTTCTCGGCGTCGGCGTAGTGCAGGTAGCGGACCTGGGTGTTGCCGCCGTTCTCCACGGGCGTATCCAGATGCGCCACCAGCGTCGCGATGCGCAGGCGCTGTGCCCGCTCGCCGCTGATCAGCACGCTGTTGGAGCGGTCATCGGCCACGACCTTGGGCGCTAGCGCGCCTGCGTCGGCAGGGGCCTGCCCGCCGGTGAGCGCGGTGATCGTGCGCACGACGTCCGCGGCGGTGGAGTTCTGCAGCGGGATCACTTCCACGTTGGCATCGCCGGCCTGGTCCACGCGGCCGATGATCCGCATGATGCGGTTCACGTTGCTGGCGCGGTCGGAGATGATCAGCGTGTTGCTGCCGGGCACGGAGGCGAGCTGTCCGTACTGCGCGACCAGCGGCCGCAGCACCTGCACCATCTGGGCGGCGCTGGTGTTCTTGACGCTGATCACCTGCGTGACCATCTCGTCGGAGGAGCTGCTCACCTGGTCCGGCAGGTCGGTGGCGGGCATCGTGCGCACGTTGGCGTCCGGCACGATCTTGATCACGTTGCCGGCCGGCACGGCTGCAAAGCCGTGTACCTGCAGGATCGAGAGGAAGGCCTGGTAGAACTCCGCGCCGGTCATCGGGGAGGCGGAGATCAGGTTCACCTGCGCGCGCACCCGCGGGTCGACGATGAAGTTCTTGCCGGTGGCGGCGCTGACGGCCTCGGCCACCTGCGTGATGTCGGCGTCCTTGAAGTTGGTGGTGATGCGCTGGCTGCTGGAGATCGCAGGGCCCGAGGCCTGGGCCAGGGCGAGTTCCCCGCAGCCGGCGGCCAGGACCAGGCCGCCCAAGAGGGGCACCGCGCGGGCGCTCATCCGAAGCCATAACTGTGTTGCTGCGACGCGCATTGCCACCTTCCTGAAAAAATACCCGAACTACGGCGGGGGCTCGGTTGCCGGAGCCGCCTCGGCCCGCTGCGCCGCGTCCGCGACGGCACGCTCGGCCTCGGCCACCGCCTGGGCGATATCGATCGAGACATCCTGCGCCCGGCCGTCCCGGACGACCGACAACTTCGCCGTGGCGGCCGTGGACAGGGAGGCAAAGACGTCCTTGCCGACCGACGGATCATCCAGATTCGTCCCATTGATCGCCGTGACGAGGTCCCCAGGCCGCAGCCCGAGTTTATTGAAGGCATTGCGATTGGGTCCCGGGAAGACCCGGAAGCCCTTCTGCCGGCCGTCAGCCAGCACGACCTGGGGCCGGATCACGGTCGGGACAAGGCCCGGGCTGTTGGCCAGCTGCTGCAGGCGCTCCCCGGTCGTACCCGCCGCCGCCGGGGCCGGGCGCGGGGCGCCGCTGTCCGGCGCGGACTCGCGCGGCAGCGGCAGCGCCTCGATGCTGCCACCCCGGTCCACCAGCACGCGGTCGGCATAGACGGCATGCAGCCGGGCACCGCCGGGCAGGGTGGCGCCGACCAGATAGACCTTGGCGGCCGGCGCACTGGGTCCCAGGATCGCCACGCCGCGCTGCGGGTCGCCGGAGGCCATGACGCCCACGAGTACGAGCGGCATGTTGGTGAGGGGGGCCGGGCCCTGCTGGGCCGGCGGGGCGGCGGAGCCGAACAGGTTGGCGCCGATCAGCGCGGCCAGGTCCAGGCGCGGCGTCGGGGCGGGCAGTGCGATCGGGCCGCCAGCCACCGGGCGGCCCTTGCCGGCGGCCCCGGCCAGGTCCGTCACCACGAAAGCCACCCGCGCACCCAGCAGCACGACCAGCAGCCCTGCCACCCACTGGGGCGCACGGGCGCCCAGCGCCGCCAGGGCGTCGCCATCCAGTCGCAGGCTCTTCAGGGTGGGCATCACGATGCGGGCATTATGCTGCCCGTTCAACTATGCTCTCAAGCAATTGTTTTCACTTCACAAAAGAGCAACGTTCGGCGGGCCCTTGTGTCGCCGGATTGCGACCCTTATATACGTCTGTAGTTATGCGCATCATCCAGATACCGGCTGAGCCGATCACTGCTGCCGGCCCGGCCGGCGAGGGCCCGGGCGGGCGTCCTGACCACGGTCTGCTGGTGGAGGAGGCGCAGCCTAAGGTCAAGCAGCCGCCGCTGTATAACGTGGTACTGCTCAACGATGACTACACGCCGATGGAATTCGTCGTCGACGTGCTGGAGCGTTTCTTTCGGATGGACCGCAGCGCCGCCACCCGCGTGATGCTGGAAGTGCATACGCGGGGCAAGGGCATCTGCGGGGTGTTTACCTATGAGATTGCCGAGACCAAGGTTGCCCAGGTCACCACCTACTCGCGCGACAATCAGCACCCGCTGATGTGTACGCTCGAGGAGGCTTGAAAGTCGCCCGCGGAGGGTGTCGCCATGCTGTCTACTGAACTTGAATTCTGCCTCAACCAGGCCTTCCAGCAGGCCCGCGAGGCACGCCATGAATTCCTGACCGTCGAGCACCTGCTGCTCGCGATCTACGATGCGCCGCGCGTGCGGGAGGTGCTGAAGTCCTGCGGGGCGAACCTGGAGCGCCTGCGCCAGGACCTGCAGAAGCACATCGAGGAGACCACCCCGCGCGTGGCCGGCGGCGATGACCGCGAGGTGCAGCCGACGCTCGGCTTCCAGCGCGTGCTGCAGCGGGCCGTGTTCCACGTGCAGTCCAGCGGCAAGAAGGAAGTGGGCGTCGTCAATGTGCTGGTGGCGATCTTCAGCGAGAAGCAGAGCCACGCCGTGTACCTGCTGGGCCGCAACGACGTGACGCGCCTGGATGTCACCAACTTCATCTCCCACGGGCTGCCCAAGGGCGCCGACGAGAAGGGCGAGAAGGAGGATCCGGCGGCCGCGGAGGTCGAGCGCGAGCCGGAAGGCAGCAGCGCGCTGGAGAAGTACACCAACAACCTGAACAAGGCCGCCAGCGAGGGGCGCATCGATCCGCTGATCGGGCGCAGGCTGGAGGTGGAGCGCACGATCGAGATCCTCTGCCGCCGCCGCAAGAACAACCCGCTCTACGTGGGCGAGGCTGGCGTGGGCAAGACGGCCATCGCCGAGGGCCTGGCGCGCCTGATCGTGGAGGGCAAGGTGCCCGAGCCGCTGGCCAACTGCACGATCTACGCGCTGGACATGGGCGCGCTCATCGCCGGCACCAAGTACCGCGGTGATTTCGAGAAGCGCCTGAAGGGCGTGCTCGGCGAGCTGAAGAAGCAGCCCGGCGCGGTGCTGTTCATCGACGAGATCCACACGGTCATCGGCGCCGGCGCCGCCTCCGGCGGCGTCATGGACGCCTCCAACCTCATCAAGCCCGCGCTCAGCAACGGCGAGCTGCGCTGCATCGGCTCCACGACCTACCAGGAGTACCGCGGGATCTTCGAGAAGGACCATGCGCTGGCGCGCCGCTTCCAGAAGATCGACGTGGTGGAGCCCAGCGTGCAGGAGACGGTGGAGATCCTCATGGGATTGAAGCCCAAGTTCGAGGAACACCACGGCATCACCTACCAGGACGCGGCGATGACAGCCGCCGCGGAGCTGGCCGCCCGCCACATCAACGACCGCCACATGCCCGACAAGGCGATCGACGTGGTGGATGAGGCCGGCGCGCGCCTGCGCCTGCGGCCCCCCGACCAGCGTCCCTCGACGGTGGATGTCTCCCAGATCGAGGAGGTCGTGGCGCGCATCGCCCGCATCCCGGCCAAGAGCGTCTCCACGTCCGACCGCGAGGTGCTGCGCAACCTGGAGCGCAACCTGAAACTGGTGATCTTCGGCCAGGACAAGGCGATCGAGGCGCTGGGCGCGGCGATCAAGATGGCCCGCTCGGGGCTCGGCGACCAGCGCAAGCCGGTCGGCAGCTTCCTGTTCGCCGGTCCCACCGGCGTGGGCAAGACCGAGGTCACGCGGCAGCTGGCGCTCACGCTGGGCGTGGAGTTCCTGCGCTTCGACATGTCGGAGTACATGGAGCGCCACACCGTCTCGCGCCTGATCGGCGCGCCGCCGGGCTACGTGGGCTTTGACCAGGGCGGCTTGCTGACCGAGGCGGTCTCCAAGCACCCGCACTGCGTGCTGCTGCTGGATGAGATCGAGAAGGCGCACCCGGACGTGTTCAACCTGCTGCTGCAGGTGATGGACCACGGCACGCTGACCGACAACAACGGCCGCAAGACGGACTTCCGCCACGTGGTGATCGTGCTGACGACCAACGCCGGCGCGCAGGAGATGAGCCGCCCGGCCATTGGCTTTACGCAGTCGGACAACACCCCGGACGGCATGGAGGCGATCCGCCGGCTGTTCACGCCGGAGTTCCGCAACCGCCTGGACGCGATCATCCAGTTCGCGCCCCTGGACAAGGCCACGATCGAGCGCGTGGTGGACAAGCTGCTGGTGGAAGTGGAGATGCAGCTGGAGCAGAAGGGCGTGCAGGTGAGCCTGGACGACGAGGCGCGTGCCTGGCTGGCCCAGCGCGGCTACGACCCGCGCATGGGTGCCCGCCCGATGGCGCGGCTCATCCAGGAGCAGATCAAGCGGCCGCTGGCCGAGGAACTGCTGTTCGGCAAGCTCACGCACGGCGGCTCGGTGCAGGTGGGCGTCTCGGCCGACGGCGAGCAGCTCACGCTGGACTGCCAGCCTGCGGCGCAGCCGGCGCTGACGGCCGACTAGGCAAGGATCGGGAAGGGGGCCCGGGAGCCTTCGCGGCTCGGTGGGCCTTGCGCGGGCGGTGCGGGCCTTCGCCGGTGCGAAGGGCGCCGCCCGGGACGCGGCGCTGCTAGCGGCCGCGGTAGACGATGCGGCCCTTGCTCAGGTCGTAGGGCGTCATTTCAACCGTGACGGCATCGCCGGTGAGGATGCGGATGTAGTTCTTGCGCATCTTGCCGGAGATGTGAGCGGTCACCACGTGGCCGTTCTTCAGCTGCACGCGGAAAGTCGTGTTCGGCAGGGTCTCAATGACCTCGCCTTCCATCTGGATTGCATCGTCTTTCGACATGGGCACACGCTGACCGGAGAAGGGCGCGAATTCTGCATGAAACGCGCCACGCAATGCAATGAATCGGCGCCGAAAGACCCCGCAAGCGCCTCTAGCGGCGTAGGTAGGTGGCGAACTGGCTCCGCGCAATGGGCCGGCTGCCCAGGCTGCGCAGGTGCGGGGAGGGCATCTGGCAGTCGATGAGCTCCACGCCCAGCGCCGGACAGGCCGCCACCAGCGCCACCAGGGCGACCTTGGAGGCATCCGCCACCCGGCTGAACATCGATTCCCCGCAGAACAGCCGACCGACCGCGACCCCGTAGAGGCCGCCGACCAGCGCCCCGTCCTGCCAGGTCTCGAAGCTGTGCGCGCTGCCTCGCCGGTGCAGTTCGATGTAGGCGGCCTGCATTTGCGCGGTGATCCACGTGCCCGGCTGGCGGGCGCGCGCCTCGGCGCAGGCGGCGATGACCTGCGCGAAGGCCTGGTCGTGGGTCACCGTGAAGCGGCCGCTGGCCAGTGTCTTGCGCAGGCTGCGGGAGACATGCAGCTCGGCCGGGAAGAGCACCTCGCGCGGCTGGGGCGACCACCAGAGCACGGGCTGGCCGTGCGAGTACCAGGGGAAGATGCCGCGCCGGTAGGCGGCCAGCAGGCGTTCGGCGGAGAGGTCGCCGCCGCCGGCCAGCAGCCCCGGCGGATCCTCCAGCGCCTGCTCGATCGGCGGGAAATGGTCCGGCGGGTCCTGGGCCGAGAGCCAGGTCAGGCGCTTCATGCGCGCTTGAAGGGCGTGTGCTGGGCGACGTCCTGGGCGTAGGCGTCCACCGCCGGGGCCTCGCGCGCGAGGAAGTCGGCGATCGCCGCGCGGAAACGCGGCTCGGCGATGAAGTGCGCAGACCAGGTCAGCGTGGGTTCAAAGCCGCGGCTGATCTTGTGCTCGCCCTGCGTGCCGGGCTCGAAGTGCTGGATGCCGTGCTCCAGGCAGAACTCGATGCCCTGGTGGTAGCAGCACTCAAAGTGCAGGCTGTGGAAATCCGCCAGCGCCCCCCAGTAGCGACCGTAGAGCGTGTCCCGGGACCAGAAGAAGATCGCCGTGGCGACCGGTGCGTCGGCCACCAGCGCGAGCTTCACCATGAGTGCATCCCCCAGCGTGCGGGCGATCTCGGTGAAGAACTCCCGCGTGAGGTAGGGCTCATTACCGTGGCGCAGGAAGGTCTGGGCGTGCAGCGCGTAGATCACGTCCAGGAGCTTCGGCGTAAGGTCCGCGCCGCGCAGCGTCGCAAAGCGGATGCCGGCCTCCTCGCAGCGGCGCCGCTCGCGCCGCGTCTTCTTGCGCTTCTCGGCCGTGAAGGTCGCCAGGTACGCCTCGAAGTCCGCGTAGCCGTGGTTGTGCCAGTGGAACTGGCAGTCGCGCCGCAGGAGCCAGCCGGCCGCCTCCAGGAGCGCCCGGTCCGGCTCGGTGGGAAACAGCACGTGCGCGGAGGAGAGGCCTTCGGCCTGGCTCGTGGCCTCCAGCCGCGCGATCAGCTCGCCGGCCACCCGCGCGTGATCCTCACCCGCGCGCACCAGCAGCCGCGCGCCGCTGGCCGGGGAGAACGGCACGGCGGCCACGAGCTTGGGGTAGTAGGAGAGGCCGACGCGCGCGTAGGCCTGCGCCCAGCCCATGTCGAAGACGAACTCCCCCCAGGAATGGCTCTTGCGGTAGGCGGGGATCGCGCCGAGCAGGCCCTGCTCGTCGCTGACGGTCAGGTGCGCGGGCGTCCAGCCCGTGCCCGGGCCCACGCAGCCGGTGTGCTCCAGTGCGGCCAGGAACTCGTGACGCAGGAACGGGCAGTGCGTGCCGGCCAGGCGGTTCCAGGCAGCCGCGTCGATCTCATCGATCGACGCGGCGGACAGCATGCGGTGTGCCACGCGGGGCGCCTTCAGCCCGGACCCAGGGCTTCCAGGTACTTGTCCGCGTCCAGCGCAGCCATGCAGCCGGAGCCGGCGGAGGTGATCGCCTGGCGATAGACCGAGTCGGCCACGTCGCCGGCCGCGAACACGCCGGGCAGGCTGGTGGCCGTGGCGTTGCCGTCGCTGCCGCCCTTGACCGTGAGGTAGCCGTTCTTCATGGCCAGCTGGCCGTTGAAGATCGCCGTGTTGGGCGAGTGGCCGATGGCGATGAACGCGCCGGTCACGGCGATGTCCTGGGTCGGCCCCTCGGTGGTGGGCTTCAGGCGCAGGCCGCTCACGCCGGCGGCGTCGCTCAGCACTTCCTGCACCTCGTGGTTCCAGATGATGCGGACCTTGCCCGCCTTGACGCGCTCGTGCAGGTGGTCCTGCAGGATCTTCTCGCTGCGCAGCTTGTCGCGGCGATGCACGAGGGTCACGTGGGCGGCGATCTTGGAGAGGTACAGGGCCTCCTCCACCGCGGTGTTGCCGCCGCCGACGACCGCCACGTTCTGGCCGCGGAAGAAAAACCCGTCGCAGGTCGCGCAGGCGGAGACGCCCTTGCCCTTCATCGCCTCCTCGGAGGGCAGCCCCAGGTAGCGTGCAGCCGCGCCGGTGGCGATGATCAGCGCATCGCAGGTGTAGGTCGTGTCATCGCCCACCAGGCGCAGCGGGCGCTGCGAGAGGTCCACGGTGTGGATGTGGTCGTTCACGATCTGCGTGCTGAAGCGTTCGGCGTGGCGGCGCATGCGGTCCATGAGGTCGGGGCCCAGCAGGCCTTGGACGTCCCCGGGCCAGTTGTCCACCTCGGTCGTGGTCATGAGCTGCCCGCCCTGTTCCACGCCGGTGATCAGCAGGGGCGAGCGGTTGGCGCGCGCGGCATAGACTGCCGCACTGTAGCCGGCGGGGCCGGAGCCCAGGATGATCAGCCGGCTGTGTCGTGAACCCATCATGTATACTTTTCCTTCAATTCGGTCGGCAGTAGCTATTGTGCCGTTCGCGCGCGCCGCGTGCAGCGGCTCCGTCCTTGCATGCGTCTTGTTGCCGGCAATGCAAGACTCGTAGAATCATCAACCTGCACCCCTAAAGTAGAGAGATTTCTAGGTTTGGCGCAAGCGTCTTCGCTTTCCGGCGGATCCAAGTTCACCGCCCTGGTGCTGCGGGCCCTGCGCGAGAGCGCGGCCCTGCTGCTGGGCGTGCTCGCCCTGGTGGCGCTGGTGGCGCTGGCCAGCTTCCACCCGCAGGACCCGGGCTTCTCCTTCAGCGGCTCCTCCCCGGTCGTGCACAACGGCATCGGGCCGATCGGCGCCTGGGTCTCCGATTTCCTGTTCTTCCTGTTCGGCAAGCCCGCCTACCTGTTCCCGGTGATGCTGGGCGTGGCGTGCTGGCTGCTGGTGCGCGCGCGCGCGGCTGCCCGGGGAGATCAGCACGCGTGCCAACACGGCGGTGCGCATCGCCGGCTTCGTGCTGACCCTGCTGGCCAGCTGTGGCCTGGCGACGCTGCATTGGGATGCCGGGGCGCTGCGCCAGAGCGCCGGCGGCATCGTCGGGCAGCTGGTCGGGCGCGGCCTGGCCGGCGGACTGCAGGTGCTGGGGGCAACGCTGGTGCTGATCGCGACGTGGATGTCCGGCGTCGCGCTGGCCTTCCATGTCTCCTGGCTGCAGGTCGTGGACAAGCTGGGGTACTGGGCCTGGAACGGCGTGGCGCTGCTGCGCGCCCGGCTGGCCGAGAAACGCGATCGCGACGAGGGCAAGGAGCGTCGCAAGGCGCGCCAGGAGACCAAGCAGGTCGCCGAGAAGAAGTCCGCGGCGCGCGTGGCGCCGCTGATCGAGGCGCCCAAGCCCATCATCCAGAAGAGCGAGCGCGCCGAGAAGGAGCGCCAGGTCGCGCTCTTCGACCCGCCGCAGTCGCGGGAGCTGCCGCCGCTGAAGCTGCTGGATGAGCCGCCGGAGCGCGTCGCGCAGTACTCGGCCGAGGCGCTGGAGGCGATGTCGCGGCTGGTGGAGATCAAGCTCAAGGACTTCGGCGTGGAGGTCGAGGTGGTCGCCGTGCACCCGGGCCCGGTGGTCACGCGTTTTGAGATGCGCCCGGCGCCGGGTGTGAAGGTCAGCCAGATCAGCGGGCTGGCGAAGGATCTGGCGCGCGCGCTCTCGGCGATCAGCGTGCGCGTGGTGGAGGTGATCCCCGGCAAGCCCGTGATGGGCCTGGAAATCCCCAACGAGAAGCGCGAGATCGTCACCTTCGGCGAGATCATCCGCTCCAAGGTCTACGACGACATCACCTCGCCGCTGGCGATCGCACTGGGCAAGGATATCTCCGGCCAGCCGATGGTGGCCGACCTGGCGCGCATGCCGCACCTGCTGATCGCCGGTACCACCGGCTCGGGCAAGTCGGTCGGCATCAACGCGATGATCCTGAGCCTGCTCTACAAGAGCACGGCCGAGCACGTGCGGCTGATCATGATCGATCCGAAGATGCTGGAGCTCTCCGTGTACGAGGGCATCCCGCACCTGCTGGCCCCCGTCGTCACCGACATGAAGCAGGCGGCCAACGCGCTGCGCTGGTGCGTGGCGGAGATGGAGCGGCGCTACCAGCTGATGTCGGCAATGGGCGTGCGCAACATCTCCGGCTTCAACCGCCACGTGAAGGATGCGACCGCCGCCGGCAAGCCCATCAAGGACCCGGTCATGATCGCCCGCGCGGCCAACGACCCGAGCTTCGACCAGCGGCTCATCCCGGACCTGGAGCCGCTGCCCTACATCGTCGTGGTCATCGACGAGCTGGCCGACCTCATGATGATCGTCGGCAAGAAGGTGGAGGAGCTGATCGCGCGGCTGGCGCAGAAGGCGCGCGCCTCCGGCATCCACCTGATCCTGGCGACCCAGCGCCCCTCGGTTGACGTGATCACGGGCCTGATCAAGGCCAACATCCCCACGCGCATCGCCTTCCAGGTCTCCGCCAAGGTCGACTCGCGCACGATCCTGGACCAGGGCGGCGCCGAGTCGCTGCTGGGCCATGGCGACATGCTGTACCTGCCGCCCGGCACCTCGGTGCCCACCCGCATCCACGGCGCCTTCGTGTCGGATGAGGACGTGCACCGCGTGGTGGAGGCGCTCAAGTCCGCCACGCCGCCCAACTATGTCGAGGAGGTCCTCTCCGGTCCCTCGCAGCCGATACCCGGCCTCTCCGGCGAGGACGATGCGGGTGGCATGCTGGGCGGCGATGCCGAGCAGGACGCGCTGTACGACGAGGCGGTGAAGATCGTCGTCGCCGAGCGCAAGCCGTCGATTTCCTATGTGCAGCGGCGTCTGAAGATCGGCTACAACCGCGCCGCCCGCCTGATCGAGGCGATGGAGCAGGCGGGCCTGGTGGGTCCGCTGCAGTCCAATGGCGCACGCGAGGTGCTCGCGCCGCCCCCGTCGGGAGGCTGATCGATGCCGCGGCGTCTGGCAGGGCTGGGCGTTCTCCTGTTGCTGCTGGGCAGCGCGGCGGCGCGGGCGGCCGACCTGGATACGGCGCTGGATCGCTACCTCTCGGGACTTACCAGCTGGAGCGCGAGCTTCGCCGAGACGGTGCAGGACACGCACGGCAAGTCGGTTGGCAGCGGCAGCGGCAGCCTCACGATCGTGCGGCCCGGCAAGTTCCGCTGGGAGCTCACGCCGCGCGATGCGGGGCAGAGCGGTCAGCTGCTGGTGGCCGATGGGCGCAACCTGTGGTTCCTGGACCGCGACCTGGACCAGGTCACCGTGAAGCCCATGGATGCCGCGCTGTCGCAGACGCCGGCGATGCTGCTCTCGGGCACCGCCGCGGTGCGCGATGCCTTCGAGGTCAGCGCCGCCGGCCACAGCGAGGGCCTGGACTGGGTCAAGGCCGTGCCGCACCAGAAGGAGGCGGACTTCAAGCTGGCGCGCTTTGGCTTCCAGGGCACGGACCTGCGCCGCATGGTGCTGGAGGACAAGCTGGGCCAGAAGGTCACGCTGGTGTTCGACAGCAGCGTGCGCAACCGGCCGGTGGATCCCTCCCAGGTGAGCTTCACGCCGCCGGCGGGCGTGGACGTCATTGGTGTGCCCGCCAAGTGAGGCGGTAGCGATGAACCGCGTCCTGCTGCCGACGCTGCGCTACCCCCGGGCCTGGTTCGGCTTTGGCCTGCTGATCGCCTCCCTGATCACGATCGCCTGCCTGCTGCCGGCGCGCGACCTGCCCGCGCTGGGCCTGTGGGACAAGCTCGAGCACGCGATCGCCTTCTTCGTGCTGGCCTTCTGGTTCGCCAGCGTCATTGCCCGCCGCGACTTCTTCTACCTGGCCTGCGCGCTGGTCGCCTTCGGCGGCGGCATCGAGATCGCGCAGGGCCTGATGGGGCTGGGGCGCGAGGCGGACATCCTCGACCTGGTCGCCGACGGCGTCGGCATCCTGGTTGGCGCAGGCCTTGCGGCAACGCCGCTGGGGCGCTGGGCCCAGTGGATCGAGCACCTGCTGGCGCCGCGTCCATGAGCGCGGTGCTTCGACCGCTGGCCGACCGCATGCGTCCGCGCCGGCTGGCCGAGTTCACCGGCCAGCAGCAGATCCTCGCCCCGGGCAAGCCCCTGCGGCAGGCGATCGAGGGCGGGCGGCTGCACTCGATGATCCTGTGGGGCCCGCCGGGCACCGGCAAGACCACGCTCGCGCGGCTGCTGGCCGCGACGGTGGATGCGCAGTTCCTCGCGCTCTCGGCCGTGATGGCCGGCGTGAAGGACATCCGCGCCGCGGTGGAACAGGCCAAGCTCGCGCGGGCCCAGGGCCGGCCCACGGTGCTGTTCCTGGACGAGGTGCACCGCTTCAACAAGGCGCAGCAGGACACGTTCCTGCCCTACGTGGAGGACGGCACCCTCACCTTCATCGGTGCCACGACGGAGAACCCGTCGTTCGAGGTGGTCAGCGCGCTGCTCTCCCGGGCGCGCGTCTACGTGCTCAAGTCCCTGGGTACGGCGGACCTGGCCAAGCTGCTGCAGGAGGCGCTCAGCGATTCCGAGCGCGGCCTGGGCGAGCGCCGCATCGGCATCGAGCCGGCGGCGCTTGAGCTGCTGGCGCAAGCGGCCGATGGGGATGCGCGCCGTGCGCTCAACATGCTGGAAATCCTCGCCGACCTGGCGGTGGAGACGCCCGCGGGGGCGCTGATCGGCCGCGAGCAGGTCGTGGAGGTCGCCTCCGGCGGCCGCCGCCGCTTCGACAAGGGGGGGGATCAGTTCTACGACCAGATCTCCGCCCTGCACAAGGCGGTGCGCGGCAGCGATCCGGACGGGGCGCTGTACTGGCTCGCACGCATGCTGGACGGCGGCTGCGACCCGCTGTACCTCGCGCGGCGGATCGTGCGCATGGCGACCGAGGACGTGGGGCTTGCCGACCCGCGCGCGCTGCAGATGACGCTCTCGGCCTGGGAGACCTACGACCGGCTGGGGAGCCCGGAGGGTGAGCTTGCGCTCGCCACGGCGGTGGTCTACCTGGCGGTGGCGCCCAAGAGCAATGCCGTCTACACGGCCCTGGCCGAGGCGCGGGCGGACGTGGAGAAGTACGGCACGCTGGAGGTGCCGGCGCGCTTTCGCAACCCGACCACCCGGCTCATGCGCGAGATCGGCAACGGCGAGGGCTACCGCTACGCGCACAACGAGCCCGACGCCTACGCGGCCGGCGAGCGCTATCTGCCGGATGAAATGCCGGACCGGCGCTATTATTCTCCCGCCCCCCGCGGCCTTGAGATACAAATCGGCGAGGCCATGTCGAGGCGCCGCAACCTGGACCGCGAAGCGGGTGAAAAGCCCACCGACGGCAGCAAAGACCCAGTCAGGAAACCACCGTGATCGATCCCAAGCTCCTTCGTAGCGACCCCGATGCCGTAGCCCGCAACCTCGCCCGGCGGGGTTTCGTCCTGGAGGTGGAGAAGCTGCGCAGCCTGGAGGATTCCCGCAAGCAGCTGCAGATCGATGCGGACCGCCTGCGCGCCGAGCGCAACGCCAAGGCCAAGGCCGTCGGCATGGCCAAGGCCAAGGGCGAGGACATCGCGCCGCTGCTCGCGCAGGGCGATGCCCTGGCCGCGCAGCTCGCCGCGGCCGAGAAGGACTTCCAGGTCGTGGCCGAGCAGATCGACGCGTACTCGATGGTACTGCCGAACCTGCTGCAGGAGTCGGTGCCGGAGGGGCTCGATGAGCACGCCAACGTGGAGGTGCGCCGCTGGGGCACGGCCCGGGCGTTCGACTTCCCGGTCCGCGACCACGTGGATCTGGGTGAGCGCCTGGGGCGCGGCATGGACTTTGAGGCCGGCGCCCGCATCGCCGGTGCGCGCTTCGTGGTGCTGCGCGCGGCGATCGCGCGCCTGCACCGCAGCCTCGGCCAGTTCATGCTCGACCTGCACACGCGCGAGCACGGCTACACCGAGGTGTACGTGCCGTACCTGGCGTCCCCCGCGTCGCTGACCGGCACGGGGCAGCTGCCCAAGTTCGAGCAGGACCTCTTCGGCGTGCGCAGCGAGCAGAACTACTACCTGATCCCCACCGCCGAAGTGCCGGTCACCAACCTGGTGCGCGACCAGATCCTCGACGCGCGCGAACTGCCGCTCAAGCTCGTGGCGCATTCCCCGTGCTTTCGCTCGGAGGCCGGTGCCTCGGGCAAGGACACACGCGGCATGATCCGCCAGCACCAGTTCGACAAGGTCGAGATCGTGCAGATCACCGAGCCTGCGCGCTCACTCGCGGCCCACGAGGAACTCACCGGCCATGCGGAGGCAGTGCTCAAGCGGCTGGAACTGCCGTACCGGGTGGTGGCGCTGTGCGCCGGCGATATCGGCTTCGGCAGCTCCAAGACCTACGATATCGAGGTGTGGCTGCCGGCGCAGGATCGCTTCCGTGAGATCTCCTCCTGCAGCAACTTCCAGGACTTCCAGTCCCGCCGCCTGCAGGCCCGCTGGCGCAACCCCGCCACGGGCAAGCCCGAGCCCGTGCACACGCTGAACGGCTCGGGCCTTGCGGTGGGACGAACGCTGGTGGCGATCCTGGAGAACGGCCAGAACGCCGACGGCTCGATCAGCCTGCCCCGCGCGCTGGTGCCGTATTTCGGATCGGACCGGATCCAAGCGCCGCAGGCCTGAGGGCTCGCAGCGGTAGCCCTGGGGCAGGGCGCCCCTGCGTCAGCAGCAGCCGCTGACGCAGTTCCACTTCTGCTCGAGCTGCGCCTTGAAGAACTCCTCTGCGCTCAGGCAGGGGTGGGGCGGGTGCGTCCGTTCGTAATGGGCGACGTACTTCTCGTACGCATCGTCGCCCGTCACGCCCCTCAGCAGGCTCAGGCCCGCCGAGAGGAACTGTTTGACGTCAGTGCGCACGGCTGCCCAACGCATCCGCGACGAGCTGGGTCTGCACGTACGGTGTCTCGGAGTTCGGCGGCACCGGCAGGCCGCGCAGCTGGCGCAGGCCCATGCGCAGCATCTCCAGCAGCACGATCCACAGCAGCAGGGCGAAGAGCACTGTCAGCCAGCCATCCAGCTGCTGGTTGAAGATCAGCGTCGGCGCGACCTTGGCCCGTTCCGGCGTCAGCGTGCCGGCGGCCAGCTTGGCCGCCATGTCATTGGCGGCAGCAAAGAAGCCCAGCTTCACATCGGTGCTGAAGATCTTCTGGTACGCCGCCGTCGTCGTCACGATGACGATCCAGGCCAGGGGCAGCGCGGTGACCAGTGCATAGCGCAGCCGCACGGTCTTGACCAAAATGCCTGTGGCCACGCACAGCGCAATGGCCGCCAGCATCTGGTTGGCGATGCCGAACAGCGGCCAGAGGATGTTGATGCCGCCGTTCGGGTCCACGACGCCGACATAGAGGAAGTAGCCCCAGCCCGCGACAATCAGCGTGCTCGACAGGAGTACCGAGGGGTACCACGACGTGCGGCCCAGCGGTTCCCAGACCTGGCCCAGCGCATCCTGCAGCATGAAGCGACCCACCCGGGTGCCGGCATCCACCGTCGTCAGGATGAAGATGGCCTCGAACATGATGGCGAAGTGGTACCACAGGGCCAGCAGGCCTTTGCCAAAGGCCGAGCCGAAGATGCTCGCCATGCCTACGGCCAGCGAGGGTGCGCCGCCCGTACGGGCAAACAGGCTGCTCTCGCCCATGGTCTGGGCCAGGTCGCGCATCTGTTCGACGGTGACCGGAAAACCCCAGCCGGAGATCGTCTGCACCGCCGCTTCGGCCGTGCCGCCCACGATACCGGCACCGGTATTGATGGCGAAGTAGACGCCCGGGTCCAGCACGGTGGCCGCGATCACCGCCATGATAGCCACGAAGGACTCGATCGCCATGCTGCCGTAGCCGGCCAGGCGGATGTCCCCCTCGGTACTCACCATCTTGGGGGTCGTACCGCTGGAAACCAGGGCATGGAATCCCGACAGCGCGCCACAGGCGATGGTGATGAAGACGAACGGGAAGATTTTGCCGGCGAAGATCGGGCCGGTGCCATCGACGAACTGCGTCAGTGCGGGCATGCGGATTTCAGGACGCATGATCAGGATGGCCGCTGCCAGCAGCGCCACCACGCCGATCTTCAGGAAGGTCGAGATGTAGTCGCGCGGGGCCAGCAGCAGCCACACCGGCAGGATGGCCGCGATCCAGCCATAGCCAATGACGAACCCGGCCAGCGCTACCCCGTCCCTGTTGAAGACGTTGCGCAGGGTCTCGTTGTGATCGATCGACCCGCCGGCGATGACGGCCAGCAGCAGCAGCACCAGTCCCAGCAGCGAGCCTTCCAGCACCCGCCCGGGGCGCCAGTTGCGCATGTAGAAACCCACCAGGACCGCGATTGGGATCGTCGAGAACACGGTAGAACTGGCCCAGGGGCTGTGTTTCATCGCATTGACGATGACCAGACCCAGCACCGCGATGATGATGAGGATGATCATCAGGGTGCCCAGCACGGCCGCCGTACCGCCGACGGGGCCCAGTTCGTCGCGGGCCATCTGGCCCAGGCTGCGGCCATTACGGCGCGTGGACATGAACAAAATAATCATGTCCTGCACGCAACCACCGAGCACCGCGCCCACGATGATCCACAAGGTGCCCGGCAGGTAACCGAACTGCATAGCCAGCGTGGGGCCTACCAGCGGGCCGGCGCCGGCGATGGCGGCGAAATGGTGTCCAAAGACCACCCAGCGGTGGGTCGGGAGGAAGTCGCGGCCGTTGTTCAGCCGCTCGGCAGGGGTGGCGCGTGACGGGTCGGCGACGAACACCGTCGTCTCGATCCACTTGGCGTAGAACCGGTAGCCCAGCAGGTAGGCGCAGCTGGCAGCCGTCACCAGCCACAGCGCGTTGATGGGTTCGTTCCGGGACAGGGCAATGAAGGCCAGCGCCCCTCCGCCCAGGATTGCCAGCAGTACTGCCACCAGACGTTGTTTCATTCTTGTTCTCCCCTGCGTGGCGCAGGAGTGTCGCAGGATCGGGGGGGTTGGGCCAAGTCTTTGGTTTTCCGGGAATGCGCCGCCGCAGGGGAACCTCTGGTGGCGCCCCCCGGTCCCTGCCACTGCGCCCCATTTGGGCTTAATATCCCCGCAGGCCATCCCGGGGGCGAGGTGGTACTTGGTAATAATTATTGGGAATTCCCGGGGAGCCAGACGATGAACGTTGCGCAAGTTTGTGCCGAGATCATGAAGCGCGAAGGCGTCGAATGGCTCCTGACCTATCCCCTGAACCCGCTGACGGAGTCGGCTGCGGCGGCGGATATCCGCCCGATCGTGGTACGCCAGGAGCGTATCGGTGTGCACATGGCCGATGCGATCGGCCGCCTGAGCTCAGCCGACACCGTCGGCGTGTTCTGCTGCCAGGCCGGCCCGGGCATTGAAAATGCCTTCGGCGCCGTCGCCCAGTGCTACTCCGAGGGCGTTCCGCTGATCGTGATCCCGGGCGGCACCGCGCGCTCCGGGCAGTTCGTGAAGCCCAGCTTCAATGCGACGCTGAATTACCAGCACATCACCAAGCATGCGGAAACGATCAATACGCCGGACCAGATCATCCCGGCCCTGCGCCGCGCGTTCAGCTTCGCGCGCAACGGTCGCCCCGGCCCGGTCCTGATCGAGGTCCCTGGCGACATGTGGAACGTCGAGGTTCCCGGCGACATCAACTACAAGCCGTCGCGCCGCCATGTCGTGGCGCCGGACGCCAAGTCGATCGATCAGGCCGCCGCGGCCCTGATCGATGCCAAGCGCCCGCTGATCTATGCCGGCCAGGGCGTGCACTATGCCAAGGCCTGGAACGAGCTGAAGGCCGTGGCCGAGATCCTGGAGGCCCCGGTGACGACCAGCCTGGAGGGCAAGAGCGCCTTCCCGGAAACCCACCCGCTGTCGCTGGGTTCCGGCGGCGTGGCCATGCCACGCACCGTCTACGCGCACGTGGAGACCTCCGATGTCGTATTCGGCGCGGGCGCGAGCTTCACGGCGACGGGCTTCGGTATCCGCTTCCCGACCAAGAACAAGCAGTTCATCCACAACACCATCGACCCGATGGACATCGACAAGAACATCCCCACGGAATTCCCGCTGTTGGGCGACTCCAAGCTTGCGCTGGGCATGCTGCATGGGGCCCTGAAGGAGCGCCTGAAGAAGCCGCGCGGGCTGACGGCCGGCGTGCAGGCCCGCATCAAGGAGCAGAACGCGCCGTGGCTGGCCGAGTGGACGCCGCGCCTGATGAGCGACTCCAAGCCGCTCTCCCCGTACCGCGTGATCCACGAGCTCATGAACATCGTGGACATGCCCAACACCATCGTCACGCACGACGCGGGCAGTCCGCGCGATGAGCTCTCGCCGTTCTGGAAGCCGGTCACGCCGCTCTCCTACATCGGCTGGGGCAAGTCCACGCAGCTGGGCTATGGCCTGGGCCTGGCGATGGGCGCCAAGCTCTCCCATCCGGACAAGCTGTGCATGAACTTCTGGGGTGATGCGGCCATCGGCATGACCGGCATGGACATCGAGACCTGCGTCCGCGCCAAGATCCCGATCATGTCGATCCTGTTCAACAACTTCGGCATGGCGATGGAGTTCAAGGCCATGGCCCTGTCGCGCGAGAAGTACCACACGACCGATATTTCGGGTAACTACAGCGAGTTCGCCAGGGCGCTGGGTGCCTACAGCGAGCGCGTGACCGAGCCCAGTCAGATCGTCCATGCCATCGTCAACGGCATCAAGGCGACCAAGGAGGGCAAGCCGGTGCTGCTGGAGTTCATCACCACCCAGGACAAGATCTACTCGACCTTCCAGGGTGGCTACAACGGCGGAAGCTGAGCCAAGTCGATCCGGGGCCGCGATTTGCTAGAATCGCGGCCGCCGGAGAGGTGGCAGAGCGGTTGAATGCTCCAGTCTTGAAAACTGGCGTACCTTCACGGGTACCGTGGGTTCGAATCCCACCCTCTCCGCCACACAGTTGAAGCACAAAGCCGGCTCACGCCGGCTTTTTGCTTTATAACGCAAAAATAGGCCCATTCAGCCTCGGGCGGATTCTTGTGTTTCCCCTATTTGGCCAGTATGCGGGGCCATCTCTGTTCCCTTCCTCTGGTTCTAAAAAGACAGAGTCACGGGTGTGACCTGACCTGCAATTCCTGATCCAGCCTGATGTTCCCTGGAATGGTGGAACGGAGGGTTGAGAATCATGCAGAAACAACGGTTTACGACGGAAGAGATTATTCACAAGCTGCGTGAGGCGGACGTGCTGTCCGGTCAAGGTCAGACGGTGGCGCAGGTCTGCAAGCAGCTGGGGGTGACCGACAAGACCT
>CAIPVV010000018.1 GCA_903868595.1 uncultured Pseudomonadota bacterium | reverse complement strand
CAATCTTCATGCGGATCTGGTTGATGAAGATGACCATGGTGTTGGAGCGCTTGATATTGCCGGTGAGCTTGCGCAGCGCCTGCGACATCAGTCGCGCGTGCGAACCCATCTGCATGTCGCCCATCTCGCCCTCGATCTCGGCCTTCGGCGTCAGTGCCGCCACCGAGTCGACTACGACCACGTCGACCGCACCGGAGCGCACCAGCATGTCGGTGATCTCCAGGGCCTGCTCGCCGTTGTCCGGCTGGGAGACCAGCAGGTCGTCGATGTTCACGCCCAGCTTGCCCGCATAGGAGGGGTCGAGCGCGTGCTCGGCGTCCACGAAGGCCGCCGTGCCGCCGGCACGCTGCACCTCGGCAATGACCTGCAGCGTGAGGGTGGTCTTGCCGGAGGATTCCGGCCCGTAGATCTCAACGACACGCCCCTTGGGCAGGCCGCCGATGCCCAGCGCGATGTCCAGGCCCAGCGAGCCGGTGGAGATCGCCTCGACGTCATACAGGGCGCTGGCGTCACCCAAGCGCATGACGGAGCCCTTGCCGAACTGCTTCTCGATCTGGCCGAGGGCGGCGCTGAGCGCCTTCTTGCGATTCTCTTCCATACGTGGAGGTCCTCTGGAACGCCTGCGGGTAGTGAACGGATTATTCCATAGACTGCTGTATATGTGTACAGCATTTCGGCGCACAACCCCCAGAAAGAGCGGTTGCCTGCCGACCTGACTAGGCTGTCACGCCGCAGGCTCAGCGCATGAGCCTTGCCGCAAGCTCCGCCACGGCCAGCGTCCGGTAGCGCGGCGTCCCGGCCATGGCCGCCGGCTCGCTGGCCATCACGCAGAGCTGCGCGCTGCTCCAGCCGATCACCGGCTGAAGGAGCGTGTGGATCGGCGCCAGCCCGGGCCCGCGCGCCAGCGACACATGTGGCCGCAGCGGCCGATCGGGGGCGGCGTAGCCCAGGTCTGGCAGCCGCGCCCACAGCGCCAGGGCAAGGGTCTCGGCCTGCGGCACGGGGCCGACGGCGCAGGCGATACGTGGTCCCGGCCAGTACTGCAGCGCATCCAGCCTGACCTCAACCGGGCCCGCCAGTGCCTCGGCCAACGCCGCCAGCAGCGCCTCCGGCGTGGGCAGCGTCAGCCGGCCCAGGAACGCCACCGTGAGGTGCAGGTCCTGGGGATGCACCCGGCGTGCCCCGGGCGGCAGCGCGATGGCGGCGAGCGCCTCGCGTGCGGGCGCGTCAGGTTGCAGGGCCAGGAAGTAGCGGCTCACGGCGTCCATAGGTTCAATCCCGTAGCGACGCGGGTCAATTCGCGCACTAGTATTCTCAAGCGTATTACCTTCACGTTGGCGATAGCCAACCGCAATTAAGGGAGTAGGCCGACATGGAGCTTGAGCGTTCGAAACTCTTGGCCCTGACCGCCGTGGCCGCAACCCTGTTCGCCGCCAACGCCTACGCGAGCGAGAAGGACACCAAGCCGCCCGAGATACCCACCTGCGACAAGAAGATCGGCACCCTCGCGGTGACCGAGCCAGAGAACCAATGGTGGACCGCGCTGCAGCTGGAGTCCCCCGCCTCGCTCATCAAGGTGTTCGTCACCCAGTCCAAGTGCTTCACGCTGCTGGACCGCGGCAAGGGGCTGGCGGCGGCGGAGAAGGAGCGGGCACTGGCCGGTGGCGGTGAGATGCGCGGCGGCTCCAACATCGGCAAGGGCCAGATGAAGGCCGCCGACTACGTGCTGGTTCCCGACATCGTGAACAAGAACGCCAACTCCGGCGGCACGCGCGTCGGCGGCGTGCTGGGCGGCCTGGTGGGTGGCGGCTTCGGCGCGCTGCTGGGCGGCATCAGCCTGAAGAGCAAGACCGCCGATGTGGTGCTCACGATGACCGACGTGCGCTCCACGGAAGTGATCACCACGCAGCAGGGGCATGCGAAGAAGACGGACCTGGGCTGGGGCGCCGGGGGCGGCGCGGGCTTCTTCGGCGGTTTTGCGGCCGCGGGCGCCAGCAGCTACGCCAACACGGAAATCGGCCAGGTGGTCACGATGGCCTACCTTGAGGCCTTCGTGAAAGTGATCAACGACGCCAAGCAGATCCAGCCCAACGCGAAGGCGGACAACGTCACGCAGTCGGTGACGATGGCCAAGCCCGGCAAGATGTACGAGACGCCGAACGTCAAAGGCAAGGTGGTGCGCGACCTGGATGCGGGCATGACCCTGTATCCCTCGGGCGAGAAGGAAGGCCTGTGGTGGAAGGCCTCCGACGAACTGGGCAATGAGGGCTGGGTGCCCTCAACACTGTTCCAGCTCGCCAAGTAGGCTCCCGCGCGGGGTTGCGCGTGTCAGCCCGCGCCGGCCCCGTCGCGCTCGGCCAGTAGCCACGTCAGCGCCGTGGCGACCGCCTGGCGCCGCACGGCATCGCGATCGCCGGGGAACAGGTGATGCCGGGCAGCGCAGCGCAGCCCGTCGGCCTGCCGACGGGCCAGCGCCAGCCAGACGCTGCCCACCGGATTGCGCGTCGTGCCCCCATCGGGGCCGGCCACGCCGCTGATGCTCAGCGACAGCTCCGCGCCGCCGCGCTGCAGGGCGCCTTCGGCCATCTCGCGCACGACCGCCTCGCTGACCGCGCCATGACGCAACAGCGTCTGCGGGTGCACGCCGACGTCCCGCTGCTTGGCCGAGTTGGAGTAGGTCACATAGCCGCAGTCGAACCAGTGCGAGCTGCCTGCGACATCGGTTAGCAGCTTGGCAAGGTATCCACCGGTACAGGATTCGATGGTCACGAGGTGCAGGCCGTTGGCCTTGAGCCGCAGACCGACCTGCAGGGCCAGTTGCGCCAGTGCCGCGTCATCGACGCTCACCGGCGAGCTTCGCGGCGCCGGCCGCGGGGCGCCCCAGCGTCGGGGACGGGTGCTGCACACAGGAGGCGATGGGCCGGGGACGGCTGCCGCGGCCCGCGCCCGTCCGAGCAGCCGCCCGCTGACCCTGGGGTGCAATCCGCGTGGCGGACACCCGGCCGCGGCCTGCGCGGCGCTGCGCCGCCGGTGCACTCGTTCATATCCTGCTCCAGCCAGCCGTTGAGACAGGATGCCGAGCTTAACCCTACTTGGCTGCGGCGGCCTCTGCAGCCTCGGCGGCGAGCTGCCGGGCCTTCCGCTCCTGCGAGCGGCCCAGTGCCAGCGACAGCACGAACCAGCCGCCGGCGATACCGGCGGTGACCAGCGCCAGCACAGGCTGGGACAGCAGCGCGGCCAGCAGCTTCTGCAGCCATGCGTTGACCGCATCGGCGGCGCGGAACACGGCGCCGTCGATGATGTTCTTGGCCTTGAACTTCTCCTCGCGGCTCACCACCGTCCACAGCGATTCGCGCGCGAGGTTGGCGACGCCAAAGTTGGTGGCCCGCTGCAGCGCCTGGAAGCTGGCCACGACCAGCAGGACCGGGCTCACCGCCAGCGCGATGAACCCCATCACGAAGACCAGGGGCAGCAGCGCGGCTGCCGCACCCGTGCCGATCTTCGAGATGATTCGCCCCGTCGCCAGCAGCTGCACGAGGAGCGAGAGGATGCCCACCCACTGCGCGATCGTCGCGAAGATCTTGGTGCGGCCCGCCGCATCGCCCGCCGCGGCGGACACCACGTCCGCCTGGAGCAGGTACAGGAAGGTGCCCGCCAGCGACAGCAGGAAGACCCACAGTCCGATGCCACCCAGGTAGGGGGATTTGAACAGCAGCGCGAACCCGTCGAACATGCCGCCACCGACGGCATGCTTCTGCCGGCCGGCGCTCGCCGCCTTGAATCCCGGGGTCGCGGCCTGCGCCTCGGCGGCCGCGCCTTCCAGCCGGTTGGCTGAGACCACGGCGGCGATCAACAGTAGGCTGGCGACCAGCAGCAGGTTCGCAACCCCGATGGGGCCCACGAGCTGGCGCGTCAGCACCGGGCCCAGGATCGAACCGATCGAGCCGCCGGCACCGATGAAGCCGAACAGCCGCTTGCTCTGCTCGGCCGAGTAGATGTCCGACATGAAGGACCAGAACACCGACACGGTGAACACCGAGAACACGGTGATCCAGACGAAGAAGGCCCGCGCGACGACCACCGGGGCAACGTGCGTGCGCAGCAGGAACCAGAAGATCAGCATGTTCGCGACGAGAAACAGGTAGACCACCGGGATGAACCGGATGCGCGGCAGTCTGGCTACCAGCGCAGCCTGGAACGGTGCGGTGATCAGCGTTGCAAGGAAGGTGGCAATGAACAGCCATGACAGGTTCTTCGTGCCGCCCTCGATACCCATCGCATCCCGCAGGGGCTGCAGCATGTAGTATGTCGACAGCAGGAAGAAGAAGTAGAGGAAGGACCACAGCAGGGCTTTTATTTCCCCGGTATGGGCATTGACCATTTTCTTGACGAGATTTTCCATCGCCGCAGCATATCCGCCCAAGCCCGCCAGGCGCCAGCCTGGCTCGCCGGGTTCTTCGTTGTAGCTTCAATGAGCAGGTTAAGTACTCCCGCCAGCCCGCGCCGCTGGATCACACTGGCCATCGTCGCCAGCGCGCTGTTCATGATCTGCGTGGACATGACGGTTCTGTACACGGCACTGCCGGTGCTCACGCATGAGTTGCGCGCCAGCGCCAGCGAAAAGCTGTGGATCGTGAACGTCTATGCCTTGGTCGTTGCCGGGCTGCTACCGGGGCTGGGCACGCTGGGAGACCGCCATGGCCATCGCCCGCTGTTCCTGGCGGGCCTTGCACTGTTCGGCGTTGCCTCGCTGGCCGCTGCACTGGCCCCCAGCCCAGCCTGGCTGATCGCCGCGCGGGCACTGCTGGGCGTGGGCGGGGCCACGATGATGCCGGCGACCCTGGCGATCATCCGGGTGAGCTTCGAGGACGTGCAGGAGCGCGCCGTGGCCATCGGCCTGTGGGCCGGCATCGCGGGCGGGGGGCTTGCGCTGGGACCGGTCATCGGCGGGCTCCTGCTGGAGCACCACGCCTGGGGCACTGTCTTTCTGGTGAACCTGCCGGTGGTGGTTGCAGCGCTGCTGGCGACCCTGCTTGTCGTCCCGGCGTCAAGGCCGGTGGGCGGCCCGCCCTGGGACCTGCTGGGCTCGCTGCAGGTGATGGCCGGGCTCTTCGGACTCGTGTATGCGATCAAGGCCGTCGCGTACCGGCCCCTGCCCTGGGTCGCGCTCGCCGCGTCCGCCGCGCTGGGCGCCGGGAGCCTCACGCTGTTTGTTCGCCGCCAACGCCAGCGCAAGCCACCGCTAATCGATTTCACGCTGTTTCGCTTGCCGGGTTTCGGGGCGGCGGTCGCCGGCGCCGGGCTGGGCACGGCCGGGATCGTGGGCTTTGAGCTCGTGCTGGGACAGCAGCTGCAACTGGTGCTGGAGCGCTCGCCGCTGCAAGCCGGTCTCATTATTTTGCCTACGCCACTGGGCTCCTTTCTGGCCGGTCCGCTGACCGGCCGGCTGCTGGGATCACGCAGTGCGGCGCGCGTCGGTGCCGGCGGGCTGCTCGTCTCGGCAGCCGCCGCGCTGTGCCTGGTCGGGCTGCCCTTCGATGGCGGACTCACGCCACTGCTGACGCTGCTGCTGGTGCTGGTCGGCGCGGGGGTGGGCGCCGCCGCGACGGCGGCCTCATCGGCGATCATGTCGGGCGCGCCGGCGGGCCGCTCCGGGATGGCCGCCTCGATCGAGGAGGTTGGCTTTGAACTGGGCAGTGCCCTGGGCGTCGCGCTGTTCGGGAGCCTCCTGACGATCTCCTACGCTTCGGGACTGAACCTCCCCGCGGGCGGCGCCCTGCCTGCGGTGGTGCATGAGTCGCTGGACGATGCGCTGCGCACCGCAAGCTCGCTGCCGGCGGCCGCGGCGCAGTCCCTGAGGGACTCCGCCCGTGCGGCCTTCACCGGCGCCTTCCATGCCGTCATGGTCGGGGCCGCGCTGCTGTGGGCGGCGACGGCTGTGTGGATGCTGCGTCAACGCCGCGCCTGATGGCGTCCGGCCTCGCTGACGTAGAAGGCGGTACACCGAGGACGGAGGACGACTACCTGCAGACGGAAGTCCTCGGCACCAAACACTCATACCGCAACGTGGCCCTGTTCTGGATGGGCGCCTTGGCCGCCCTGCTGCTGGTATCGGGACTTTGATGTCCCGGATGCCGACGTTCGCCAGTTGAAGGCAATCCTGGCGGCGGAGATCATCAAGACGCTCGACAAAGAGGGTCTCACTGTAAGAAAGGCGCAGAGCCTCACCTGGATCGATGCCGGAGATTTCTCGCGCGTCCGCAACGCGGATTTCCGGCGCATCAGTGTCGAGCGCCTCATGGCGATGATCAATGGGCTAGGCTCACGCGTGGAAGTGGCGGTGACGCTGCGACGTGCGCAGACAAGGCACGCGGCAGCGGTGGTCTGATCGGTGACAAGCGGGTACGAAAGCGGGTACAAAACGCGCCGCCGCAGTGACATTGCGAGCAGCGGTGCGGGGTTACCGGCGCAATTGCCGTTTAACGTCTGCGTGCGGGTGGTCGCCAACGCCTGGCATACGCTGGAGCAGGAGCAGATCCCGTCGGTGCACGTGGTGATCGCCGTTTTCACCTGCATCGCGGCGCTGGACCTGGTGCACGCGCTGACCTAGGAGGGCATGCGGCCGTTCTTCGGGCCGACCGCGACGCAGCAGGCGGCGTCCTGCTGGCTGGCCGCCCGCGGTATCGAACCGCTGACCCTCACCGCGCTCGCGTTGCGCGCCCGCCGGCCAGGCGCAGGCCTGCTCTGGCGGTGCCTGGCGCTGCTCGTCGTCGCTGCTCTTGCGTGGCAGGGCTCGATCAGTTGGACAGGTCGTATTCGAAGTTCGCCGGCTTTGCCTTTTTCGTCGTGCCAAAGCTGTAGGCCACGCCGATATAGAGGACGCGGCCACGGACGGTTCGAAGGTAGTCGCCCGTGAAGGCGGGCGTGCGCTCGAACCGCTCGGTTCGCTGGCCGTTGAAGACATCCGATACGGTCGCGAGGGCAGTCAGGTCCGGCGTCAGCTGGTGGCGATAGCCGATATTCACGACGTTGATGGCCAGCACGTAGCCCTGCGGGGTCAGGCGCTTGTCCGAGCGGGTCACGACCAGCTGGGCCGAATCCGCGGCCGTCGGGCGGTAGTCGAGCTTGAGCTTGGCGTTGAGGCCGGTGGTCGACGCCAATCCCGGCACACCGAGCGCGGTGGAGTCGATCTGGCTGTGGAACAGGTTGCCACTGAGGCTGTAGGTAAGCTTCGGCATGAGTCGGCCGCTGGTGGTGAACTCAAGGCCCCCGGAGTCATTCCTCGGCAGGTTGGCTTTGGTCGTGAGCGAGAAGCCGCCGCCGAGGTACTGCGTCACGTCGGTCGTGCTGTCCCGGTTGCGACGGTAGTACCCGGTCAGCTGGTAGGCCAGCCCTCGCCCCTCGTACCCGTAGCCGACCTCGAAGGACTGCGTGTACTGCGGACGCAGGGTGGCGTTGCCGGAGCGCAGGTTGGGCGTGTACTCGTGATCGACGTAGGGGTTCAGGTTGCTGGGATCGGGGCGACTCACGCGCCGGCTCGCGCCGAACGACAGCGTCGCCTCCTCCGAGAGGCTGCGGTCCACGTGCAGGCTGGGGTAGAGCCGGAAGTAACTGCCCCGGAAGGAGAGCTGGTCGGTCAACTGCCGGAGGTCGGTGCGGGCCAGCTCGGCCCGCAGGCCGCCCAGCCAGCTCCAGTTGCCGGCCCTCGCCTGATAGCTCGCGTAGCCGGAACTGATCTGCTGCCAGAACTTGAAGTCGTTGGTGAGGCTCGGGTCAGCCACCGGGAGACCATTTGCCGGGTCGATGGTGTTGCCGGCGTTACCATAGCGGTAATCGTCCTGCTCCAGCGCATAGCCCAGCTTCAGGGAGCGGGCGTTGGAGAGCGGCAACGCGTAGTCGGCGCCGAACTCGGTCGCCGCATGTGCCTCGGCGAGGCTCAGGTTGCTGGCGTACGGCGCCGCTGCGGGAAGGAACGAGTCGTTGGTGTAGTCGTAGTGTTCGCGCTGGCTCGAGGAGGAGCGATGCAGCGAGAGATTCAGTTCCTCGCCGTCCCGGCCGAGCTTCTGTGAGAACCCCAGCCTCGCGTCGTGCTCGATGTCGGTATCGTGCCCCGCACTCAGGCGCTGCGCGGCACTGACGAGGCCGCTCGCAGGCGTGCTGGTCTCGTCGAGCTGGGTGTACGTGCGGGGCCCCGAGCGCTCGCTCCAGTTCACCGCCCCGCTGACGGATTGCCGGTCGTTCAACGCGTACCGTGCCGACAGGCCGAGCGTTGGAACCTCGCGGTGGATCCGCTCGTTGAGGGAGCTGGTGCTGTCCTGCCGCTGCGCGGCCGTGGGGTTCGGCACCTGCACGTCCGACTGGAGCAGCCGCTGGCGCAGGTCGTGCCTAAAACCCGCCGTGGCCGACAGGTTGAGCGGCCCGGAGCTGTAGCTGCTGTTCGCGCCGACGACCGCGCGACCGACATTGCCGAGGCTGCCCTGGAGGGAACCTGCGAACCCTTCCGGTCGCTGCTTGCGCGTGATGATATTGATCACGCCCGCGGCGCCATCGGCCTTGAACTGCGCGGGCGGCGTCGTGAGGACCTCGATGCGCTCGATGTCCTTGGCGGGGAAGGCCTGCAGGTTGTCCGCGGCGGCTGGCCCGGAGAACTGCGCCGACGGCTTGCCGTCGACCAGGATCAGCACGTTGCTGTCGCCGCGCAGCGAGACGACGCCATCGGGGCTTACTTCGACGGACGGAATCACGCCCAGCACGTCACTCACGGTGCCGAAGGTGGCCTGCATGTCAGACGCCAGGCTGTAGACCTTGCGGTCGATCAGGGTTTCCCCGGCGAGTTTCTGGGAACTCACGACGACGGTTTCCACCGGCGCGGACAGCGCCGCCGGCGGGGGTTCTGCCGCCGGGGCAGCCGGGCACGCGACGACCAGGGCCAGCGCGTACAGGCCACCCCCGCAAACCGGTAGACGGGCCGACGGTGCCCGCAGGGCGTCTCGGGCAGGAACCATTGGGCTCATCGAGATCCTTTTCATCGAGGCGGCGGGGTGAAGGCCCCGCCGTGGCCATCCCATCCGAGCCAGGGCAGCAGGCGCTGGAACATCGGGGCGGGCGGGTACCGCCGCGCAGGGGCCTGGGCAACGGCTTCTAGTATAGCGAGGGAAGATTGCAACCACGTGCCGCCGCGGTTACCCGGGGGCAGCCCCCTCCCGACGGTCGCGGCGTCGCTGACAGGACGCCTCGATGGTGCAGCCGCACCTGGAGAGCCGGTGCGCCACGCGCAAGGGCTGCCGTTCACGACGGACCGAAGACCGCACACCCCGGGTGCGCTCATGCGCTTGCTGCCGAGACCCCCGGCTGCGCCGCCAAGCCCGATCCACCGGGCTGGTCGGCAGCCGATGACTTGGCCGAAGCGGCCGCCAACTTCGGGTTGCTTGCAGACCCAGGTCCAGCCGGTGATAGGCCGGCCACCCGACCCCTTCTGCAGTACGCCCACCCAGTGAGCCACTGCCCGCCTGGGAGCGTCTTTCCGCTTGAACGCGTGCACCGCCGGAGGGACGACGTGGCCGCGATCAGCCTCGCCAAGCAGTCGCGTCGCCGTGCCCCGTTCGCCGGCTCAGTCGGTGTTGCCCACTGCCTTGTCAGTGGTATCGAGCGCCTGGGTCCAGACCTCAAAGGCGCTGGGACCGCTCCCCATTTGCGGCGGCAGGTCGTCGATGATGACGAGGCCCGTGGGTGGCAGCGCCGCGGCGGCGGCTTTCAAGTCGCCCTGATCAAAGCCATCGATGCAGGCCCGGACGGGCGCAACGGCCGGCGGAACGGCGCGCGTGGGTCGAAGGGCAGGCTTACACCACAGGGCGAGCGGGTGCCGCGCCGCCCGCGGCGCGCCTGCACGTCCCCACGGCGCGGGCGCCGAACACGCTATGATTTGGGGTCACGCGGGACCTGGCGGCGGGCGCCGCGCGGCGGCCTTCCCGCTCGACCTCGCGCCGCCGGCAATGCCCCCGCAGAATCGAACAAAAATCTTGTCAAACAAAAACTTAGATCACACCCCGATGATGCAGCAGTACCTGCGCATCAAGGCGCAGCACCCGGACGTGCTGCTCTTCTATCGGATGGGTGATTTCTACGAGATGTTCTTCGACGACGCCCGCCGTGCCGCGGCGCTGCTGGACATCTCGCTGACCAGCCGCGGCCAGTCCGCCGGGGAGCCCATCGCGATGGCCGGCGTGCCGGTGGTGAGCGCCGAGAACTACCTCGCACGGCTCGTGCGCAAGGGCGAGTCGGTGGCGATCTGCGAGCAGATCGGCGATCCGGCCAAGTCCAAGGGGCCGGTCGAGCGGCAGGTCGTGCGCATCATCACGCCGGGTACGCTGGTGGAGGATGCGCTCTTGGACCGCAGCCGCGAGAGCCTGCTCGCCGCGCTGGTCGGCGATGCCAGCCTGGGTCGCCGCCGCCATGGGCTGGCGTGGCTGGACCTGGCCAGTGGCCGCTTCACCGTGGCCGAGGTGGAGGATGCGACGCAGCTGGCGGCGGAACTGGAGCGCCTGCGCCCGGCCGAGCTCTTGCTGCCCGAGGACCAGCGCGGCGACTTCGGCTCGCAGCGCACGCGCCTGCGGCCGCCGTGGCATTTTGAATTCGACAGCGCGACGCGCGCCCTGAACGAGCAGTTCGGCACGCGCGACCTCAAGGGGTTCGGCGCCGAGGACCTGCCGCTCGCGCTGCGCGCGGCCGGCGCGCTGCTGCAGTACGCGCGCGACACCCAGAAGGCGGCACTGCCGCACATCCGCAGCCTGAGCGTGCAGCGGCGCGAGTCGGGACTCGCGCTGGATGCGGCGACCCGCCGCAACCTGGAGCTGGACCGCAGCCTGAACGACAACGACGCGGCCACGCTGTTTGCCGTGCTGGACACCACCGCCACGGCGATGGGTTCGCGGGAGCTGCGTCGCTGGCTCAACCGCCCGCTGACCGACCGCGTGGCGCTGGGCGAGCGCTACGCGGCGATCGCACTGCTCGGGGAGACGCGCGAGTTCACGGGCATTGCGGCGGACTTGCAGCCGATCGGGGACCTGGAGCGGATCCTCGCGCGCGTGGCGCTGCGCTCGGCGCGGCCGCGGGACCTGGCGCAGCTCCGCGCCTCGCTCGGCGCGCTGCCGGCGCTGCGCCTGCGCCTTGCCGCCCTGTCCAGCCCGCTGCTGGGAACACTGCTGGAGCAGCTGGGCGAGCATGGCGAGGAGCACCGGCTGCTCACCCGCGCGATCGCCGGGGAGCCCTCGGCCTTCCTGCGCGACGGCGACGTGATCGCCCCCGGCTACGACGAGGGCCTGGACCACCTGCGGCACATCTCGACCCACACCGATGAGTTCCTGCTGGAACTGGAGCGGCGCGAACGCGAGCGCAGCGGCATCGGCTCCCTGAAGCTCGGCTACAACCGCGTGCAGGGCTTCTTCATCGAGATTCCCCGCGCGCAGGCCGAGAAGGTGCCGGCCGATTACCTGCGCCGCCAGACGGTCAAGTCCGCCGAGCGCTTCATCACCCCGGAGCTCAAGGGCTTCGAGGACCAGGTGCTGGGCGCGCGCGACAAGGCACTCGCGCGCGAGAAGGAGCTCTACGAGGAGGTCCTCACCCAGCTCATCGACCGGCTCGGCGCGCTGCAGGACAGTGCCGCGGCGCTGGCCAGCATCGACGCGGTGGCGAGCCTGGCCGAGCGCGCCGAAACGCTGCGCTGGGTGCAGCCGACGCTGGTGGAGGAGCCGGGGCTGCGCGTAGAAGGCGGACGCCACCCGGTGGTGGAGCGCTTCATCAGCGGCAGCTTCGTGCCCAACGACGTGGAGTTCTCCGACCGGCGCCGCATGCTGGTGGTCACGGGCCCCAACATGGGCGGCAAGTCCACCTACATGCGCCAGGTCGCGCTGATCGCAGTGCTCGCCCACATCGGCAGCTTCGTGCCGGCCGCTGCCGCGAGCGTAGGGCCGCTGGATCGCATCTTCACGCGCATCGGCGCCGGCGATGACCTGGCCGGGGGCCGCTCGACCTTCATGGTGGAGATGACCGAGACCGCCAACATCCTGCACAACGCGACCGACAAGAGCCTGGTGCTGATGGATGAGATCGGCCGCGGCACCAGCACCTTCGACGGCCTGTCGCTGGCCTGGGCCGTGGCCCGCCAGCTGGCAGCCAAGACGCGTGCCTTCACGCTCTTCGCGACCCATTACTTCGAGCTCACCTCCCTGGCGCAGGAGGTGCCCGGGGTGGCCAACGTGCACCTGGATGCGACCGAGCACGGGAACCAGCTGGTGTTCCTGCATGCAGTACGCGAGGGACCGGCCAATCGCAGCTATGGCCTGGCCGTCGCCCAGCTGGCCGGCGTGCCGCGCGAGGTGATCGCTGCGGCGCGGCGCTACCTGCAGGCATTGGAGAGCCAGCGCGATGCGCAGGCCGCGGCGGCCATGCCCCAAGTGGCGCTGCCGTTTGACGCACCGCCGCCGATCGAGGAGCCGCCGGCGAGCGTCGCCCCCAGCGCACTGGCGCAGCGCCTGGCCACGATCGACCCGGACGCGCTCACGCCGCGCGAAGCCCTGGCGCTGTTGTACGATCTGCGGCGGCAAGCCCAGGACGAGTAGCGTCGCGACGCAGCGCCGCGTTGGGACTTGGAACCGCCAGTGGTTCGAGGAGCGTGACCTGTCAGCCCGGGCAACGCCGCGATCCACTTCCCGCGGCGGACACCGGGCGCTGCGCCTCGCCACCCGCGGGGGCGCCTTCATCCTGCGCGCCGACGCCGCGCGCCGGCAGCGGACCCCAAGCCCGCCGCACTACCTCGGGCAGAGCGTCCACCACCTCGGGCAGGATCCCCGCGATCCGCGCCTGCGCCTGCCGTCCAGGCGCAGCGGCCACCGGGGACCCACGCTGCTGCGTTCCACCGACAAGGGACACCCCGGAAGAATCCGCTCCAGCAGCAGCACTCGACAGCTCAGGCCCAGCCTTGCAGCCTGACGCACGTCCCTTCGGGACTCCTTTGATTCGGTAGGCTTGGCAACCCACCGTCTCAGGGGAGACCCCCGACTGGGCAACCCTTCAACCGGCAATACCCGCCTGAGACTTCACGGCTAGCGCAGCTCGTCATAGAGGTACGCCGTCACGTCCACCAGGCTCTGCTCGTTCAACAGGTCCGGGAACATCTTGGGCATCGGCGCCTTGGGATCCTTGAGGTAACGGATGGTGGCGCGCGCGTCCTGTTTGGCCTTCACCGCAGCCAGCTTGTGGTCGGCGACGAGGTTGCCGTCCGGCCCATGGCAGGCCACGCAAACCTGGCTGTAGAGCTTGCGCCCGGCGGCGAGGTTGGGCGCACCGGCAGGCCCGCCCGCCGCGGTGCTCGCCGCCGCCGGGGCGCTGGCGATGCGCGCCGGGTTCAGGGCCATGATGACGACACTGGGCAGGCCCAGCGCACCGAAGGCATTGCGGGAGATGTTGCCGTCGGCAAAGGCCAGGTACTGGCGACCGCCGGCCTCGTAGGTGACCACGCCGCCGGCCAGCGAGCCACGCGTCTGCACCTTGTTCACGAGCTCGCCCGTCTTGCTGTCGAACACCAGGAGGTTCCCCGCCAGGTCTCCCGCGAAGGTCACGCCGCCGGCGGTCGGCGTGATGCCGGCCACGACGGGTTTCTCGGCGTGGTACTTCCAGCGCACGGCACCGGTTTCGCTGTCGAGGGAGGTGATCCAGCCGGTGATCGGCCCGTCCGGCTCCACCGTGCCGCCGAAGCTCACCCCGCCTGGCGCGTACTCGGTCTTGCCCAGCTTCACGATGAAGCAGGCGTCCACGGCACCGGTGACCAGCGTGTTGTTGAGCCGGTCCAGCGCCGGGCCATTCCACTCCACGCCGCCCGCGTAGCCGGGGCAGCTGCGGTTGCCCTGGGGCGTGGGCTGCGCCGGCGCATGCTCCACCGTGGTCACCGCCGTGCGGAACACCTGCTTGCGCGTATCGCGATCCACGGCCGTGACATAGCCGTCCTTGCCGCCGAAGACCACCAGGTCGCGCGCCTTGCTCGCGCGGTACAGTACCGGCGGGGCGACCATGTCCAGGTCCATCCAGTCCTCCGGCGCCACCTGGTACCACCACTTGAGTGCGCCCGTGCGCGCATCCAGCACCACGACCGAATCCGTAAACAGGTTCTTGCCCGGGCGATAGGCCTTGTCGATATCCGGCCAGGGGTTGCCAACCGGCACGAACAGCTCCCCGGTGCTCACGTCGAAGCTCATCGCGCCCCAGACACCGCCGCCACCCGTCTTGGCGGATTCGGGCCTCAGCCAGGTCTCCGCGCCCGTCTCCTTGCCCATGGGAATGGTGTTGAAGCGCCACAGCTCCTTGCCGGTCGCCGCGTCGAAAGCCATCACGCGGCCCCGCACGCCCAGCTCGCTGCCCGCGATGCCCATGTAGACCACGCCGCCCCAGGCCAGGGGCGCCGCGGCGGCCGACTCACCCAGGCGCGGCGAGCCGATCACCGTCTTCCACAGCAGCTTGCCGGTGGCCGCATCCAGCGCAATCAGCCGCGCATCGGGCGTACCGCGGAACACGCGGCCATCCAGCACCGCCAGGCCCCGCGTCGAGGGCGAGGAGCGGTCCTCCTCCGGCGTGTAGCTCACCTGCCAGCGCACGGCGCAAGTCGTGGCATCGATCGCAACCGTCTCGCGTCCCGTGTTGGTGTAGATCACGCCATCGACCACGATGAGGGCCGAATGGAAGGACGTGGGCCCGTCGATCTGCACGCGGCAGACCTCGCCCAGTTCCTTGGCGTTCCGCGGGGTGATCTCCTTGAGCGGGGAGTAGCGCTGGCCGTCCAGGCGGTTGTTGTAGGACAGCCATTGCGACCCGGGCGTCGCCTCCGGTGACTGGGCCAGCACACCGGTTGCACAGGTGCCCGCCGCCAGCGCGCCCACCACCACACTACGCATCCATTTCATGGTTTGTCCCCGCAGTCGTTCTTGTGTAAAGGGTCGTGACCTGCCGGCCGACCCTGTGGCTACTCTACTATCAGACCGGCCTGCGGTTGTCAGGCGAGAACGCCGCCGTCTCCAGGAAGCGCACCGTCTCCTGGGCCGCGGCCTTGGAGAGCAGCAGGCCGGTGTGCGACACCGGCAGCAGGATCCAGTCGCTGGCGCCGGGCAGGGCCGTCTCCGCCACCTGTACCGTCCCGTCGTTGGGCCCTGGAAAACGCACGAGCAGGCGCCCCATGCCCTGGCCACGGTCACCGCAGATCAGCCCGAGCGGCGGCGCAAAGCGCCAGCGCCGTTCCACCGGGAGCAGCAGTTCCACGGCGGCCGCGGCCGCGCCCATGAGGAAGCGGCCCAGGCGGCTGCTGCCCAGCTGCTGCGCCACCTGGCTCGCCTTGGCCGGCGTACCCAGCAGGACCACGCGCGTGCCGGTGAGGTCGAGCCCGCAACGCGCCGGCTCGCCCTGCTCGAACAGGCGGTAGACCACCAGCCCGCCGAGGCTGTGCCCGAGGAAGTGCACCGGCACGCCGTGCCGGTGGCGCAGGGCCGCCGCGAAGCGGGCCAGGCGCGCGGCCACCTTCGGCATGGACTCACCGACCGAGGAGTATGGGAAGAGGCGCAGCCGGTAGCCGGCGGGCGCGAGGCGCTGACGCAGGAGCAGGGACTCCGCGCCGGTCATCCACAGGCCGTGGACGAAGACGACGACCCCGCGAAGGCGCGCGGTCGCCGCCAGGTGGGCCAGCTCAGGCAGGCGGGATCACCTGGCGGATGCGGATGTTGAGCTCCTTCAACTGCCGCTCGCTCACCTCGGTCGGTGCATCGGTCAGCGGGCAGGCCGCGGTCTGCGTCTTGGGGAAGGCGATGACGTCGCGGATGCTCTCCGCCCCGGCCATCAGCATCACCAGGCGATCCAGGCCGAAGGCCAGGCCGCCGTGCGGCGGCGCGCCGAACTTCAGCGCATCCAGCAGGAAGCCGAACTTCTGGCGCGCCTCCTCCGGCGCGATGCCCAGCAGCGAGAACACCGCCGACTGCATCTCCTCGCGATGGATACGCACCGAGCCGCCACCGACCTCGGAGCCGTTGAGCACCATGTCGTAGGCCTTGGCCACGGCCGATCCCGGATCCGCCGCGAGCTGCGCCGGATCATCGACCCGGGGGGCCGTGAACGGGTGGTGCATCGCCGACCAGCGCTTCTCGTCCGCGTCCCACTCGAACATCGGGAAGTCCACGACCCACAGCGGGCGCCAACCCTGCTCCACGAGCTTCAGGTCATGACCGATCTTCAGGCGCAGCGCGCCCAGCGCGTCGCTGACCACCTTGGCCGTGTCGGCGCCGAAGAAGATCAGGTCGTTGTCCTGGGCGCCGGTGCGCTCCAGGATGCCGGCCACCGCATCCTCGCTCAGGAACTTGATGATCGGCGACTGCAGGCCCTCGCGGCCCTTGGCGCGGTCGTTCACCTTGATGTAGGCCAGGCCCTTGGCGCCGTAGCGACCGACGAACGCCGTGTAGTCGTCGATCTCCTTGCGGCTGAGCGCAGCCCCGCCCGGCGCCCGCAGCGCCGCGACGCGGCCCGTGGGGCTCGCGGCAGGCGCGGCGAAAACCTTGAAGTCGCAGCCGGCCACCAGGTCCGCCACGTCCACCAGCTCCAGCGGGACGCGCAGGTCCGGCTTGTCGGAACCGTAGCGGCGCATGGCCTCCGCATAGCTCATGCGCGGGAACGGGTTGGGAAGCGGCACTTCCATGACCTTGGCGAAGAGCTCGCGGATCAGGCCCTCCATGAGGTCCATGATCTGGTCCTGGCCGAGGAAGGAGGTCTCGATATCCAGCTGCGTGAATTCCGGCTGGCGATCGGCGCGCAGGTCCTCGTCGCGGAAGCAGCGCACGATCTGGTAGTAGCGGTCGAAGCCGGCGACCATCAGCAGCTGCTTGAAGATCTGCGGCGACTGCGGCAGCGCGAAGAACTTGCCGTGGTGGGTGCGGCTGGGCACCAGGTAGTCGCGCGCGCCTTCCGGCGTCGCCTTGGTCAGCATCGGCGTTTCGATGTCCAGGAAGCCGTGGTCGTCCATGTAGCGGCGCATCGCGCTGGTCACGCGGTGGCGCAGGCGCAGGCGCTGGCTCATCTCCTCGCGGCGCAGGTCCAGGTAGCGGTAGCGCAGGCGCACTTCCTCGCTCACCTGCTCGTCGAGCTGGAACGGCAGCGGCTCGGACTTGTTCAGCAGCGTGATCTGGCGCGCCAGCATCTCGATCTGGCCGGAGCCGATGTTCGCATTAGCCGTGCCCGCGGGACGCTGGCGCACCAGGCCGCGGATACTCACGACGTACTCGCTGCGCAGGCGCTCGGCCTCGCCGAAGAGCTGCTGGGCATCGGGGTCGAAGACCACCTGCACCAGGCCCTCGCGGTCGCGCAGGTCCACGAAGATCACCCCGCCGTGGTCACGGCGGCGATTCACCCAGCCGGCGACCGTGACTTCCTGTCCGATGAGGGATTCGTTGACCTGGCCGCAATAGTGGCTGCGCATGGGAAAAAGCTCGTGAAATGAAGCCGCTGGATGTTACGGACCACCTAGGGCGGGCGCAAGAAATCGGCCCCGATGGGTCCAGTCGGCCCTTCCGGGCACCCCCCCCGGCGTCGACGCGGGGCGCGGCGGGGCGCCGCGGCCCCCGCGCGCAAGGCGGCCAGCTCCACCCGCGCCTAGACCGAGCGCAGGTACCAGTCGCGATCGGTGGAAGTCACTTCGGCGCGGTACGCGGCGCATTCCTGCGCCTTGATCGCCAGGTAGATCCCATGGAACGCCTCGCCCAGCGCCTCGCGCAGGAACTCGGATTCCCGCGCACGCGCGAGCGCCTCCTCCCAGGTCAGCGGCAGCCGCAGCGCCGGCTCCGGCAGGGTGGCCACGCTCTGCGTGTAGCCATTGCCGCTGACGGGCGGGCCGGGATCGGCCTTGTGCTCCAGGCCCCAGGCCACGGCCGACAGTACGGTCGCCGCCGCGACGTACAGGTTGGCATCGGCGCCGCAGAAGCGATGCTCGACGTGGCGCGAGGCGGGCGGCCCCGCGGGAATACGCAGACTCACGCTGCGGTTGTTCACGCCCCAGTTGGCGGACACCGGGGCGTAGCTCTCCAGCTTGAAGCGTCGGTAGGAATTGCCGTTCGGCGCGAACGCCAGGAAGCTCTCGGCCGCGGTGGCCAGGAGTCCCCCGATCGCCTGGCGCAGCAGCGGCGTGCCCTCCGGCGCGTCCGCCGCGAAGACGTTGCGGCCGGCCCCATCGGCCAGGCTCACGTGCAGGTGCGCACCGGAGCCCGCGCGCTGCGTGAACGGCTTGGCCATGAAGCTGGCGATCAGGCCGTGCTGGGCGGCCACGCCGCGCAGCAGCCGCTTGAAGAGGATCGCCTCATCCACCGCGCGCAGCGCATCGGCGCGGTGCTGCAGCGTGATCTCGTACTGCCCGGGCGCGTACTCGGACATCAACGTCCCGACCGGCAGGCCCTGCGCGTGGGCCGCGGCGAACACGTCCTGGAAGAAGCCCGCCAGATCATCCAGCCGCGTCAGGCCATACGCCTCGATGCGATCCGGCACGCCCAGCCGCTGCGGTGCCTGCGGACCGGCCGGCACCAGCTGGCCATCCGGCAGGCGCTGGAGCAGGTAGAACTCCACCTCGCAGGCGAACACGGGCGTGTAGCCCAGCGCCGCCACGCGCGCCGCGGCACGCGCCAGTGCATGGCGCGCATCCGCCGGCGCAGGCCTGCCGTCGAGCTCGTACATCGAGAGCATCACCTGGCCGGTGTGCGGCAGCCACGGCGCGGGCTTGAGCGTGCCGGGCACGGGCAGGCAGAGCTTGTCGGCATCGCCGCTCTCCCAGACCAGGCCCGTGGCCTCCACGTCCGCGCCGGTGACGTCCAGCCCCAGGATCGAGCCCGCCACGTTGCGGCCGTGCGCATAGAGCGTCGCCAGCTCGTCGCGCCGCACGTTCTTGCCGCGCGCCACGCCCGAGGGATCCGTGAGGAAGAGCTGCACGCCCTGCAGCTCGGGGTAGTCGTGCAGGAACTGCTCCAGCTCCTCGCTCATGGCGCACGCATCAGCGGTGCAAACTCATCCAGCGTCTCATCGAACACCGCGAGGAATCGCTCCAGGTGGTCGAAGGTCGTGGCCGGGGAAACCAGCATCATGTTGTGGAAGGGCGTGAGCAGGAACCCGCGGTTCAACAGGAACAGGTGCATCGCAGCCTGCAGCGGCTGATCGATCCACGCCAGGGCCTCGCTGGCGTTGCGCGGCGCGGCCCCGCGCCCGAACTCCAGCCGCGCGCCGATCCGCGCGACCCGCCAGGGCAGGGCACGCGCCGTGAAGGCCGCAGTCAGTGCCGCCGCCAGGTGCCCGGCCTGGCGGTCCATGTACGCATGGTTCTCCGCCGTCATCAGCTGCGCCAGGCTCGCCCGCAGCGCCGCCAGCGCCAGCGGGTTGGCCGACAGGGTCGTGCCCAGGCCCGAGTGGCCCGGCTCGCGCCGCGACTCACTCGCAGGCAGACGCTCCGCCACGGCCTCGCCGTAGCCATACACCGCACAGGGCAGGCCCCCGGCAATGGCCTTGCCGCAGACGAGCAAATCCGCCGCAATGCCGGCCGCGCGCGCGTAGCCGCCACGCCCGGCCGAGAGCGTGTGCGTCTCATCCACGGCCAGGAGCGTGCCGCTACGCGTGCAGGCCTCGCGCAGCGCCGCGAGGAATCCAGACTGCGGCAGCACCATGCCGGCGTTGGTCATCGCCGGCTCCGCCAGCACGCAGGCAATGTCGCCGGGCGCCAGCGCCGCGGTGAGCGCGTCCAGGTCATTGAACTCCACGACCACGGTGCTGCGGGCAAAGTCCTGCACGCGGCCGACCTGTCCCGGGCGCGGCAGCGTCGCGCCGTCCGGGCCGCGCACCACCATCGTCTCCTCGACGGTGCCGTGGTAGCAGTGGTTGAAGACGAGGATGCGGCTGCGGCCGGTGACCTCGCGCGCGAGCTTCAGCACCGCGCGGTTGGCATCCGTGGCGGTCTGCGTGAGCTGCCACCACGGCAGGCCGAAGAGCTCGGCGAGCCCCTCGCCCACGGCGGCGGTGTCCTCGGCCGGCAGCATGCAGGTCAGGCCGCGCCCGGCCTGCGCGGCGATGGCCTGGGCGATGGGCGCGGGGGAATGGCCGAACATCGCGCCGGTGTCGCCCAGGCAGAAATCCACGTAGCGGTGACCATCCACATCCAGCAGTTCGGCGCCCTGCGCCTCGCGCACGAACAGCGGGAACGCCGTGCCCCAGTCACGCATCCAGTGCATCGGCACGCCGTGGGGAAAATGGGCGCTCGCGCGGCGCGCAAGCCCCCGGGACTTGGGGCGGGTGGCCGCGAAGGCCTGCTGCTCGCGGGCAAGGATCCCCGCGAGCGCCGCCTGGTTCATGGCGTCGTGCCGACCGCGCCGCGGGGCCGTCGCATCGAGGCGGGGACCACGACGCCCAGCGTGACGATCATCTTCATCGCCTCATCGACGCTCATGTCGAGCTCCCGCACTTCCGCCGCCGGAACCAGGTAGATGAAGCCGGCCGTGGGAGTGGGGGTCGTCGGGATGAACACGCAGATCTGCTGGGCCCCGGTGAGCGCATCGATGGCCGGCAGGTCGTCGGAGGTGACCAGCGCCACCGTCCACATGCCGCGCCGCGGGTACTCCACGAGCACCACCTTGCTGAAGGAGGAGCCGGTGTTGGAGACCAGTGTCTCGGTCAGGCCCTTCACGCCGGAGTAGATCGAGCGTACCAGCGGAATGCGGTTCAGCAGCTCCTCCCACCAGGACACCAGCGTGCGGCCGATGAGGTTGGCCACCAGCAGCCCGGTGATCAGCAGCACCACCAGCGCGAGGATCACGCCGAAGCCGGGCACGTGGAAGCCCAGGATGGCATCGGGCTGGTAGTGCGACGGCAGCAGCGGGAGCAGCTTGTCCATCGCGTCCAGCACGAACTTGAACGCCAGGTAGGTCACGCCCAGCGGCAGCCAGAACAGCACGCCCGCCATCAGGTAGCGGCGCAGGCTGCGAAGCAGCTGGGCTTTCACTTGCGGGCCTTGGAGGCGACCTTCACGGGCTTGGCCTTGGGCTTGGCCGGCGCCTTGCCCGACTTGGCGGCGGACTTGCTGGCCTTCTCGTCGGCGGGCTTGGCCGCCGGCGCCTCGACCTTGGCCGGCGTCGCCGCCGGCTTTGACTCGGCCACCGCTGGCGCGCTGTCCGTATCGCCGCTGGCCAGGTTGCGCTTGTTGTCCTTGTCGGACTTGAAGTCCGTCTCGTACCAACCGCCACCCTTCAGGCGAAACACGGGCGCCGAGATCAGCCTCTGCAGCTGGCTCTTGGCGCAATCGGGGCATTTCTTCAGCGGTGCGTCGCTAATCTTCTGCATGACCTCGACCTGCGCACCACAGGCCCGGCACTGGTATTCGTAGAACGGCATGGCGCGATTATGCCCTAGCGCGCCGCCTTCTCGAACAGCAGTTGGCCATCCCGACCATCGACCGTCACCGTATCCCCGGGGCTGAATTCCCCGCGCAGGATGCGCTCGGCCAGCGGGTTCTCCACCTGCTGCTGGATCGCGCGCTTGAGCGGGCGGGCCCCGTAGACCGGGTCAAAGCCGGCCTCGCCCAGCTGGTCCCGGGCCCCGACGGTCAGGGTCAAGATCATGTCCCGGTCGGCCAGCCGCTGCCGCAGGCTGGAGAGCTGGATGTCCACGATGGCGCGGATCTGCTCGGCACCCAGCGGGTGGAAGACGATGATATCGTCGATGCGGTTGATGAACTCGGGGCGGAAGTGCTGCTGCACCCTCTCCATGACCTCCGACTTCATGCGCCCGTACTGCTTCTCCCCGGCCAACTGCTGGATCACGTCCGACCCCAGGTTGGAGGTCATGATGATCACGGTGTTGCGGAAGTCCACGGTGCGGCCCTGCCCGTCGGTCAGGCGGCCGTCGTCCAGCACCTGCAGCAGGACGTTGAAGACGTCCTTGTGTGCCTTCTCCACCTCATCCAGCAGCACGACCGAGTAGGGCCGGCGGCGGACCGCCTCGGTGAGGTAGCCGCCCTCCTCGTAGCCCACGTAGCCCGGAGGCGCGCCGATCAGGCGGGCCACGGAATGGGATTCCATAAACTCCGACATGTCGATACGCACGACCGCCTCGTCGGTGTCAAACAGGAACTCCGCCAGCGCCTTGCACAGCTCGGTCTTGCCGACGCCCGTGGGGCCGAGGAACAGGAAGGAGCCGTTGGGACGGCGCGGGTCGGAGAGCCCGGCGCGGGAGCGGCGGATCGCGTTGGCCACGATCTTCAGCGCCTCCGGCTGACCCACGACGCGCTTGGCAAGTGCTTCCTCCATGCGCAGGAGCTTCTCCTTCTCCCCCTCCAGCATCTTGGAGACCGGGATACCGGTCCATTTGGAAACCACCTCGGCGATCTCCTCCTCGGTGACGCTGTTGCGCACCAGGGTAGGCGCCTTGTGCTCGGCGGCCTGCGCCACGACGAGCCTCTTCTCCAGCTCGGGGATCTTGCCGTACTGCAGCTCCGCCATGCGGGTGAGGTCGTTGGCACGGCGCGCGGCTTCCAGCTCGAGCTTCAACTTCTCGATTTCCTCCTTCACGGAGGCGGCGCCCTGCATCGTGGCCTTCTCGGCCTTCCACACTTCCTCCAGGTCCGCGTATTCCTTCTCGAGCTGCCGCAGCGTCTCCTCCAGCGTCGCCAGGCGCTTCTTGGAGGCCTCGTCGTCCTCCTTGCGCAGCGCCACCTGCTCGATACGCAGCTGGATGATGCGACGCTCCAGGCGATCCATCACCTCGGGCTTGGAGTCGATCTCCATGCGGATGCGCGCACCGGCCTCATCGATGAGGTCGATGGCCTTGTCGGGCAGCTGCCGGTCGGCGATGTAGCGGTGGGAGAGCTGGGCCGCCGCGACGATCGCAGGATCCGTGATCTCGATGCCGTGGTGGACCTCATAGCGCTCCTTCAGGCCGCGCAGGATGGCGATCGTGTCCTCCACGCTCGGCTCATCCACCAGCACCTTCTGGAAGCGACGCTCCAGCGCGGCATCCTTCTCGATGTACTTGCGGTACTCATCCAGGGTGGTGGCGCCCACGCAGTGCAGCTCGCCGCGCGCCAGCGCGGGCTTGAGCATGTTGCCGGCGTCCATGGAGCCCTCGGCCTTGCCGGCGCCCACCATGGTGTGCAGCTCGTCGATGAACAGGATGACCTGCCCTTCCTGCTTGGAGAGGTCCTTCAGGACCGCCTTCAGGCGCTCCTCGAACTCGCCGCGGAACTTGGCGCCGGCGATGAGCGCGCCCATGTCCAGCGCCAGGATGCGCTTGTTCTTCAGGCCTTCGGGCACCTCGCCGTTGACGATGCGCTGCGCGAGGCCCTCGACGATGGCCGTCTTGCCCACGCCCGGCTCGCCGATCAGCACCGGGTTGTTCTTGGTACGGCGCTGCAGGACCTGGATGGTGCGGCGGATCTCGTCATCGCGGCCGATGACTGGGTCAAGCTTGCCGCTGGAGGCGCGCTCGGTCAGGTCCACCGTGTACTTGCTGAGCGCCTCGCGACTCTCCTCGGCGTTGGGATCGTTGACCGCCTCGCCGCCGCGTACTTCCTCGATGGCCTTCTCGATCTTGGCCTTGGGGGTACCGGCGCCCTTGAGCAGCTTGCCCAGCTCGCCGCGGTCCTCGAAGGCCGCCAGCGCGAACAGCTCGCTGGAGATGTACTGATCGCCACGCTGCTGCGCGAGCTTGTCGGTGACGTTGAGCAGGCGCGAGAGGTCCTGGGAGACGTGCACCTCCCCGGGCGTGCCTTCCACCTTCGGCAGGCGGTCCAGCAGGCCTGCCAGCTCGGTCTTGAGCTTGGCGACGTTCGCGCCGGCCTTGGCCAGCAGCGGCCGCAGCGTGCCGCCCTGCTGGTCGAGTAGCGCGGCGAACAGGTGCGCCGGCTCGATCATCTGGTTGTCACGACCCACGGCCAGCGACTGGGCGTCGGCCAGGGCGGTCTGGAATCGGCTGGTGAGTTTATCGTTTCGCATGCGGCCTTCTTGGGGGCGGTTGGAGCCGGATCAATAGGGGTTGCGCGCAAGCCTGAGGCGAGGACGCCGGGCCTCACCCCGGGGTAGTACGGCGGCAAGCCTAGCCCGGCGCAGGCTGGTGCCCAGAGAGGGCTTTCCGAAGCGCCCTGCGGTCAGGCCCCGCCCGGGGGCCGGGGAGCAGGTCAGTGGTGGGGGACGATGAGCTCCACGCCCCAGATCACCAGCACGCCCGCGCTCATGAGCACCACCTGCCAGAAGCTGTCGCGCGGGTCGAGCTTGCGGTGCAGGCCGGGGATCAGGTCCGCCACCGCCACGTACAACAGGCTCGCCGCCGAGACGCCCAGCGCGTAGGGCAGCGCCGCCAGTGCGTGGGAGAGGGCGAAGTAGCCCACGATGCCGCCCAGGATCGAGGTCAGGCTCGTGGCCAGGTTGCTGACCAGCGCGCGGGCGCGGCTCATGCCCCCGTGCAGCAGCACGGCGAAGTTGCCCACTTCGCTGGGGATCTCGTGCGTCATCACGGCCAGCCCCGCCATGATCCCCAGGTTGATGTCCGTGAGGAACGCGGCGGCGATCAGCACGCCATCCAGCGCGTTGTGCACGCCCTCGCCCACCAGCATCAGCGCCGCGGAGGCCTGGTCGCGCGGATCCACGTGCGGCACATGCGTCTCGCAGTGGTCCTCGTGGCAGTGGCGCCAGAGCACCAGCTTCTCCAGCACGAAGAACAGCGCGATGCCGCCCAGGAGCGAAACGCCGACAGTCTGGATGTGGTGCCGGCCGGAGAGCTCGATCGCCTCCGGCAGCAGGCCCAGCAGCGCCGCGCCCAGCAGCGCGCCGGTGGCAAAGGCCACCAGGTAGGGCAAGGCCCGGGTGCGCACGCGCTCCTGCAGCAGCAGGAAGCTGCTGGCGACGAGCGCGCTCAAGGCGCCGCCCAGGACGGTGAACAGGACGATCCAGGTGAGGGTATTCAAGCGCTCAATGGTATCAGGCGAGGGGGGGTGGGCCTGCAGCCGCCGGTCCGGCGGCGCTAGGGCGCCGCGGGCTCGATCCAGATCAGGCTCGCCATGCGCCCGGTCTGCCCGTCGCGCCGGTAGGAGTAGAAGCGGCCGGTCTCGGCGAAGCTGCAGTGCTCCCCGCCGTAGATATCGGCAATGCCCGCCCGCGCCAGGGCGCGCCGGGCGAGCGTGTACAGGTCGCACTGCCAGCGACCGCGCGGGTTTTCGACGAAGGCGATTTCCGCATCCGGATCCGTGCCCAGGAAGGCCGTGCGGACCTCCTCGCCGACCTCGAAGTGGGCCGGGCTGATCGCCGGCCCGAGCCAGGCCAGGAACTGCGTGCCGGGAAGGGCCGCGTCGGCGAGGGCCGCCAGGGTAGCCTGCAGGACCCCCGCCGCGAGACCTCGCCAGCCCGCGTGCACGGCGCCCACGAGCGAGCCGTCGGTCGCGGTGAACAGCACCGGCAGGCAGTCGGCGGTCTGGATCGCGCAGATCCGGCCGGGGGTGCGGGTGAGGCAGGCGTCGGCCTCGCGGGGGCCCTCGATATCCAGGTCCGCGACGCGGCTGCCGTGCACCTGGGTGAGCCACTGGGGCGCGGCCGGCAGCCCCGCCGCGCGGGTGAGGCGCACCAGGTTCTCCGCCAGCGCCGCGGGCTCATCGCCCACGCGCTGGCCAAAGTTCAGAGACTTGTACGGGGCCCGGCTCACGCCGCCGCCGCGCACGGTGCACAGCGCGCGCACCCGGGCCGGCGCGGGCCAGTCCGGCGCGATGAACAAGCGCGGCGCGCTGGCCATCAGCCCGGTCCGGCCGCCGTGCGCAGTACGGCCAGGAGCGCCAGCATGTCCCTGGGCGGCGGCGCCTCCACCGCGATCTCCTCGCCGGTCTGCGGATGCTCGAAGGCCAGGCGGGTGGCGTGCAGCGCCTGGCGCTTGAAGGCCACGAGCGCCGCCCGCACGGCCGGATCCTCGCCCGCGGTCAGCTGCCGGCGGCCGCCGTAGGCCGGGTCCCCGGCCAGCGGGTGGCCGATATGGGCCATGTGCACGCGGATCTGGTGGGTGCGGCCCGTCTCCAGGGAGATGCGCAGCAGCGTGTGGTTGTGGAAGCGCTCCACGACCCGGTAGTGGGTCACCGCTGCGCGCCCGTCGGCCCGGACCGTCATCTTCAGCCGATCCGAACGGTGTCGGCCGATCGGGGTATCCACCGTGCCGCCGCCGGTCACCCGGCCCACGACCAGGGCGAGGTAATCGCGGTGCACCGAGTGCTCGCGCAGCATTTCCACCAGCGCGGCATGCGACTCGATGGTCTTGGCGACCACCAGCAGCCCGCTGGTGTCCTTGTCGATGCGGTGCACGATGCCCGCCCGGGGGACCAGCGCCAGTCGCGCGTCGTAGGCCAGGAGCGCGTTCTGCAAAGTATTGGACGGGTTGCCGGCGCCCGGGTGGACCACCAGGCCCACCGGCTTGTTCAGCACCAGCAGGTCCTCATCCTCATAGAGGATGTCCAGCGGCATCTTCTGCGGCTGCACCGACTGGTCGGCGGGCAGCTCGGCCCGCAGGGCGACTTTTTCGCCCCCGTAGACCAGGTCCCGCGTGCGCGGCAGGCGGCCGTCCACCGTGACCTTGCCGTCCTTGATCCAGCCCGCCAGGCGCGAGCGGGAGTACTGGGGCAGGGCCTGCGCCAAGACGCTGTCCAGGCGGGCGCCGGCCGGCGTCGGGGGTAATTGGATCAAATGTTCGCGGAACTCGGGGGCCATAAGGGTGTCGCAGTGCGTGTCAGCCATTTCGCTATACTCTCACGTTCCCACGAGCCTGGATTCCAACCCGATGACTGTGTTTGCGACCGCCACTTCGCGTGAGCCCTCCGGGCGAATCCTCCTCCTGGCACTGGCCACGCTGATGCTGGCCCTGGTGGCCGGCTGCAGCAGCAAGGACAAGCTCACCCGCCTCTCGCCGGATAACCTGTACGAGCGCGCCAGCAAGGCGATGCACAACAGCGACTACCAGGAGGCCGTGCGGACGTACGAGGCTCTGACGGCGCGCTACCCGTTCACGGACCAGGCGCGGCAGGCCCGCCTGGACCTGATCTACTGCTACTACAAGAACAAGGAAAAGGAATCGGCCACCGATGCGGCCGAGACCTTCATCCGCGAGAACCCGGCGCACCCGCGCGTGGACTACGCCTGGTACCTGAAGGGCCTGGTGGAGTTCGAGCGCACGCCCTACAAGGTGGAGCGCTGGATGGGCGTGGACCTCTCGCAGCGTCCGCCGGTAACCGCGCGCAAGTCCTTCGACGCCTTCAAGTACGTCGTGGACCACTACCCCAAGAGTGCGTACGCGGCCGACGCGCGTCGCCGCATGGTGTACCTGCGCAACCGCCTGGCCGACTACGAGATCCAGATCGCCCGCTACTACCTCACGCGCGGCGCGTGGGTGGCCGCGGCGCAGCGCTCGCAGCAGGCGATCGAGCAGTACGACGGCGCACCGGCCACGCGCGAGGCGCTGCGCATCATGATCGATGCGTACAAGCGTCTGGGCTACGCCGAGCTCGCCGAGAACACCGAGAAGGTCTACAAGGAAAACTTCCCGAAGGACGATACCTCGGAGCTCGGCAAGAAAAAGTGGTGGAAGGTCTGGGATCGCGGCTGAGCGCCGGACCCCGCCTGTAAGGCCACCGTCAGCCGCGCGGTCCCGCGCGGCGCGCGCAGGATTCCCCGGTACAGCGTGACCCGGGAAGCTCGGCACGCAGCGCATCCACCGTCCCGGCCCCCTGCCCGCAACGCGTCCTAGCGGCGATACCCGTTGGTGATCGGGTAGCGCCAGTCCCGGCCGAACGCGCGGCGGCTCACGCGGATGCCGGGCGGCGCCTGGCGGCGCTTGTACTCATTGCGCTTGACCATGTCGAGCACGCGGCCCACAACCGCCCGGTCAAAGCCGCGCGCGACGATCTCATCCACCGAGAGATCCTCCTCGATGAACGCCTCCAGGATCGCGTCCAGCACCTCGTAGGGCGGCAGCGAGTCGGTGTCCTTCTGATCCGGCCGCAGCTCCGCGGTGGGCTCGCGCTGGATGACGCGCGCGGGAATCACCTCGGCACCGCCGTACTCGCCCCGCTCGCGCGAGCGCTCATTGCGGTAGCGACAGAGGCGGTAGACCAGCAGCTTGCTGCAGTCCTTGATCGGCGCAAAGCCGCCGTTCATGTCGCCGTAGAGCGTGGCGTAGCCGACCGCCATCTCGCTCTTGTTGCCGGTGGTCAGCAGCATGCGGCCGGTCTTGTTGGAGATCGCCATCAGCAGCACGCCGCGGCAGCGGGCCTGGATGTTCTCCTCAGTCGTGTCGGGCTTGCGGCCGGCAAACTGCTCCGCCAGCGCCGCAAGCGTCGCGGCGAACATCCCCTCGATGGAGATCACGCTGTAGTCGACACCCAGCGTACGCGCCTGGGCCTGCGCATCGTCGCGGCTCATCTGCGAGGTGTAGCGGGAGGGCATCATGACCACCTGCACGCGGTCGGCGCCCAGCGCATCCACCGCCAGCGCCAGCGTGAGCGCGGAGTCCACGCCGCCCGAGAGGCCCATGACCACGCCCGGGAAGCCGTGCTTGCCGACGTAGTCGCGCACGCCCAGCACCAGCGCGTTGTACACGCTGGCTTCGGCGCGCAGCTCCGGCTCGATCGGGTGCAGGCCCACCGCGCGGGGGACCGCCCGGCCCGCGCCGTCGCGGTAGAACTCCACCAGCGCGAGCGCCGAGTCGAAGGCCTTGGCGCGCAGCACCAGCTGGCCCTGCCCGTCGAAGACCACGGAGTTGCCGTCAAACACCAGCTCGTCCTGGCCCCCGATCAGGTTCACGTAGGCGATCGGCAGACCCACTTCCTGGATGCGACTGCGCAGCACGCGCTCGCGCTCCTGCTGCTTGCGCTGCTCGAAGGGGGAGGCGTTGATGACGATCAGCAGCTCGGCGCCGGCGGTCTTGGCCGCCTGCGCGGGCTCCGGCTCCCAGATGTCCTCGCATACCAGCAGGCCCACGCGGAAACCGCGCAGCTCAAAGACCGTGGCGGTGTCCCCGGCGCTGAAGTAGCGCTTCTCGTCGAAGACGCGGTAGTTGGGCAGGCAGTTCTTGCGGTGGTTGGCGCGCGGTCCGTCGCGGCGCAGGAGTACGGCCGAGTTGTAGAGGCGCGGCGCGTTGGCGCTGCCCTCGTACTCGGGGTAGCCCACGATCACGGCGGGCAGCGCGGGCCCGGACTTCGGGCCGTCGGCAATGGCCTGGGAGAGCTGCGCGACCGCCTCCTCCACCTGCGCCCGCAGCCCGCGATGGAACAGCAGATCCTCCGGCGGATAGCCGGACAGCGTGAGCTCGGGGAAGACCACCAGGTCCGCCCCCTGCTCGCCCGCGCGCCGCCCTTCGGCAATCACCCGGGCCAGGTTCCCCTGTACGTCGCCGACCAGCAGGTTCAGCTGCGCCAGGGCTACCTTGAGTACGTCGCCGCTCACGGCCGGCGGGCGATCACTTCTTGCGCGCGGGCTTGCCCTTGCGGGCAGGCTTCGCGGCCGGCGCCTTCTTGGCCGCCTTCTTCTTCAGCGGGGCCTTCTTGGCAACGGGCTTCTTCTTGGCCACCGGCTGCTTGGCAGGCGCCTTCTTCGCGACGGACTTCTTGGCCGCGGGCTTCCTGGCAGCCGGCGTCTTCGCCGCCGACTTCTTGGCAGCAGGCTTGCGCGGCTCGACCTTGGCTTGCGCCGCGGCCTTGCGGGCGCGACGCTTGAGCAGGTCGGCCATCGCGCCGCCCAGCTCCGCCGGCGACTGCACGGTGCGCACGCCGGCATCCTCCAGCGCCTGGTACTTGTCGGCAGCGGTGCCCTTGCCACCGGCCACGACGGCGCCGGCATGACCCATGCGTTTGCCCGGCGGCGCGGTGACGCCGGCGATGTAGGCGACCACCGGCTTGCTGACGAACTTGGCGATATGGGCCGCGGCGGCCTCCTCGTCGCTGCCGCCGATCTCACCGACCATGATGATGCCTTCGGTCTGCGGGTCGCGCTCGAAGAGCTCCAGCACATCGATGAAGTTCATGCCGCGCACCGGGTCGCCGCCGATGCCGACGCAGGTGCTCTGGCCCAGGCCGTTCTGCGTGGTCTGGTGCACGGTCTCGTAGGTCAGCGTGCCGGAGCGGGAGACGATGCCGATGCGGCCCTTCTGGTGGATGAAGCCCGGCATGATGCCGATCTTGCATTCATCCGGCGTGATGATGCCGGGGCAGTTGGGGCCGATCAGGCGCGTGGGCGAGGTCGCCAGCGCCGCCTTCACGCGGATCATGTCGTTCACCGGGATGCCCTCGGTGATGCAGACCACGAGCTCGATGCCCGCGTCGGCGGCCTCCAGGATCGCATCGGCCGCAAAGGGCGCCGGAACATAGATCATGCTGCAGGTGGCGCCGGTGCCCTTGACCGCATCACGCACGGTGTCGAAGACCGGCAGGTCCAGGTGCTGGGAGCCACCGCGGCCTGGCGTCACGCCACCGACGACGCGCGTGCCGTAGGCGATGCACTGCTGCGTATGGAAGCTGCCCTGCTTGCCGGTGAAGCCCTGGACGATGACCTTGGTGCGCTTGTTGACGAGAATGCTCATGGGGTATCCGTATCGGTTCGCAGGGCGGGTTACTTGGCGGTCCGGGCAGCGGCGACGGCCTTCTTGGCCGCGTCCGTAAGCCCCTCGGCAGGCGTTACCGCCAGGCCACTGGTGGCGAGCATTTCGCGCGCCTGCTTGGCGTTGGTGCCCTCCAGGCGCACCACGACGGGCACCGCGACGCCCACGTTCTTCACCGCCGTCATGACGCCCTCGGCGATGACGTCGCAGCGCACGATGCCGCCGAAGATGTTCACCAGGATGGCGCGCACATTGGGGTTGGAGAGGATCAGCTCGAAGGCCGCCGTCACGCGCTCTGCCGTGGCGCCGCCGCCCACGTCCAGGAAGTTGGCGGGCTTGCCGCCGTGCAGCTTGATGACGTCCATCGTGGCCATCGCCAGGCCCGCGCCGTTGACCATGCAGGCGATGTCACCGTCCAGCGAGACGTAGTTCAGGTCGTGCTTGGCGGCACGCGCCTCCATGGGATCCTCCTGCGACTCATCGCGCAGCGCGGCCAGGTCCGGGTGGCGGAAGATCGCGTTCGGGTCGATGCCGATCTTGGCATCCAGGGCGAGGAGTTTGCCGGCCTTGGTGACGATCAGCGGGTTGACCTCGATCAGGCTCGCGTCGGAGTCGATATAGAGCTTGTAGAGGGCCTTGAGGATCGCGGTGAATTCGTTGATCTGGGGGCCGGTGAGCTTCAGGCCGAAGGCCAGGTTGCGCGCCTGGTAGGCCTCCAGGCCCACGGCCGGGTGCACCGTCTCGGAGAGGATCTTCTCCGGCTCATGCGCCGCCACTTCCTCGATGTCCATGCCGCCGGCGGCGGAGGCCACCACGGCGATGCGGCCCTTCTCGCGGTTGAGCGTGAGGCTCAGGTAGATCTCGCGCTCGATGTCGGAGCCCGACTCCACGTAGACCTGGTTGATCGGCAGGCCCTCGGCGCCGGTCTGCTTGGTCACCAGGCGCTGGCCCAGCAGCTCCGCTGTCGCCGTGCGCACCGCCTCCACGTCGCGCACGACCTTCACGCCGCCGGCTTTGCCGCGGCCCCCGGCATGCACCTGCGCCTTGACGACCCAGACCGGGCCGCCGAGCGCACGGGCCGCCGCCGCCGCCTCATCCGGGGTCGAAGCGACCTCGCCGGTGGGCACGGGTATCCCGTATTTCGCGAAGATCTTCTTGGACTGGTATTCGTGCAGGTTCATCGAACGCCCTTAGAGAGTTTGGCCAGGCCGGTGCGGCTGGTATCGGGAAAGCCGGATATTCTGGCGAATCCGCGCTGCTGCCGCCACTTCTGTCTCAATCCTTCCCGCTGATTTCCGAGAGGATTTCGCCGGTGTGGGCGCCCAGACGGGGTGCCGCGGCGGGCGGGCCCGCAGGCAGGCCTGCCATGCGGATCGGCAGCCGCACGGTGGGTACGGATTGGCCCTGCTCACCACTGGCCTGGCCAAGCATCCGGCGCGCCACCACCTGCGGGTCGGCAAAGACCTCGGCCACGGTGTTGAGGGGGCCGGCCGGCACGCCCACGGCGGTGAGCTGCGCGGCGAGCTGCGCGCGCGTAAAGGCCAGGGTGGCCCCCTGCAGGCGCGCCACCACCATCGCGCGGTTCTGCACGCGCGCCTCGTTGCTGCGCGCGCGCGGGTCATCCGCCAGGTCCGCCACCCCCAGCACCTCGGTGAGGCGGCGGAACTGGGCATCGTTGCCCACCGCGATCACCAGCTCCCCGTCGGCCACCGTGAAGAGCTGGTACGGAACGAGGTTCGGATGCTGGTTGCCCAGTCGTCGGGGCGCCACGCCGGACACCAGGAAATTCAGGGCCTGGTTGGCCAGCACCGCGACCTGCGTATCCAGCAGCGCCAGATCGATGTGGCAGCCCTGCCCCGTGCGCTGGCGCTCAAGGAGCGCGGCCTGGATCGCGACCACCGCATAGAGGCCCGTGAACAGGTCCGCATAGGCGACGCCGGGCTTCTGCGGCGCCCCATCGGGCTCGCCGGTGAGGTCCATGATCCCGCCCAGGGCCTGCACGATGAAGTCATAGCCGGGCCGCGCGGCATACGGGCCGTCCTGCCCGAAGCCGGTGATCGAGCAGTACACGAGCCGTGGGTTGCGCGCGGCCAGGCTCGCATAGTCCAGTCCGTAGCGGGCCAGGCCCCCGACCTTGAAGTTCTCGATCACCACGTCGGCGCCGGCGGCGAGGCGCTGCGCGAGGTGGGCGCCCTCCGGGGTGGCCAGGTCCGCCACGACCGAGCGTTTGCCGCGGTTGCAGGCGTGGAAGTACGCCGCGTCCCGGCCGCCATCGGGGTACGCCACGAACGGGGGCCCCCACTGGCGGGTGTCGTCCCCGCCGGGACCCTCCACCTTCACGACGTCGGCGCCCAGGTCGGCCAGCACCTGCCCGGCCCACGGGCCGGCCAGGATGCGCGCCAGCTCGACGACGCGGATACCCGTGAGGGGGGCGTGATTGGAGTCGCGGTTAGCCAAGGACGCTGATGCTACAGTCCTGATCCCATGCCGTCGCCTGCCGCGCCCAGCCCTCCGGGCAACCTGACCGAGCCGTCCGATCTCGCCTGGCGCGTCATCGGGCTGGTCAACCTGTACCGGTTGATCGTGTCGTCGGGCCTGCTGATCCTCACGCGCTTCCCGGGGCCGCGCGCCAGCTTCGGGACCAACAGCGCCACCGAACCGCTGGTGATCTGCGGGGCATATTTTCTCGCTGGCGTCACGCTGGTGCTGCTGCGCCGGAGCATCTGGCCCAGCCTGCGGGTCCTGGCCGTCACGCACGTCGCGGTGGATGCCGTAGCGATCAGCGCGATCCTGTGGGCCAGTGGCGGCGTCGCCAGCGGCCTGGGAATCCTGCTGGTGCTGCCGATCGGCGCGATGGCGCTGCTCGCGGAGAACCGGGACGCTTTCTTCATGGCGGCCATCGCCGCGCTGGCCGTGCTGCTGCAGGAGCTCGCGCTGCAGCTGGGCGGCGAGGTGAGCGCCAACGATTACGTCACGGCGGGCGTCCTGGGCACGGTGCTGTTCCTGGTGGCCCTGTCCGTGCGGCCCCTGGCCAACCGCCTGCGCGAGAGCGAGGCGCTGGTGCGCCGGCAGGAAGTGGACCTGGCCAACCTGGCGCAGCTCTCCCAGTACATCGTGCAGCACCTGCGGGAGAGCCTCCTGGTGGTGGACGCGCAGGATCGCATCCGCCTGATCAACGAATCCGCCGCCGCGGTGCTGGGGGAGTCCCTGGCCGTGCCGGACGCGCTGCTCGGAGAAGTCGCCCCGCGCCTGCTGTACCTGCTGGCCACCTGGCGGCAGGGCAACGCGGCCGACCCGGCGGGCGGCGGCACGCTGGCCGCGGCCGACGGGGCGCGCCTGATCCAGCCGCAATTTGCGTCCCTGAGCGGCGGCTTTGCCGGGCCCGTGCTGGTGTTCCTGGAGGACACGAGCCTGCTGGCGGAGAAGGTGCAGCAGTCGAAGCTCGCCTCCCTGGGACGCCTCTCGGCCAGCATTGCGCACGAGATCCGCAATCCGGTGGGCGCGATGAGCCACGCGAGCCAGCTACTGGCCGAGTCGCCGACGCTGGGGCCGGAGGACAAGCGCCTCACCGAGATCATCCGCAGCAACGGGGATCGGGTGAGCCGCATCATCGAGAACGTGCTGGAGTTCTCCCGCCGCGGCACCAGCAAGCCCACGCGGCTCAGCCTGGTGCCGTGGCTTGCAGCGTTCCGCGAAGAGTTCTGCGCGACGCTGCTGCTGCCGGCCGAGCGCGTGCACATCCACGCCGCCGGCGACGGCCCGGCGGAGGAGTCGCTGGAAGTGCTCGTGGATCCGCTGCAGCTGCAGCAGGTCGTGTGGAACCTGTGCCAGAACGCGCTGACGCACGGCGGGGCCGGTGACGGCGACGGCTCGATCGAACTCCGCTACGGCCGCATCGCCAGCACCGCTCGGCCGTTCCTGGAAGTGGCCGATCGCGGACCGGGAATCGACACGGAGGACGGCGAGCATATCTTCGAGCCGTTCTTCACCAACTCGCCGCAGGGAACGGGCCTGGGGCTCTTCCTCGCCAGGGAGCTCGCGCAGCGCAACGGCGCGACCCTGCTGCACGAGGCGCGCAGCGGCGGTGGCAGCGTTTTTCGCATCGTGTTCAGCGACCCGATCCGCTGGGAAGCCTAGGGTCGGCATCGCCCGCCCTTCTCCACCGCCATGACCAATGAACGCATCCTGATCGTCGATGACGAGCCCGACCTGGTCGAGTTGGTGGAACTCACCCTCGGCCGGATGGGCCTGCGTACCGCGTCGGCCCCGGACGTGAAGTCCGCGCAGGCGCGCCTGCGGGCCGAGCCCTTCGACCTGTGTCTCTCGGACATGCAGCTGCCGGACGGCGACGGGCTGCAGCTGCTGGCCTGGGCGCAAGAGCAGTGCCCGGGCCTGCCGATGGCGATTATCACCGCGCATGGCAACGTGGAAACCGCCGTTCGGGCGCTGAAATCAGGGGCCTTTGACTTCGTCTCCAAGCCGCTGGACCTGGGGGTGCTGCGGCGGCTCGTGACGCGCGCCCTGGCGCTCAGCGCGCAGCGCGCGGAGGCAACCGGGGGCCGCAGTTCGCGCCTGCTGGGCAGCTCGCCCCCGATGCAGCAGCTGCGGGAGCTGATCGCGCGGGTCGCCCGCAGCCAGGCGCCCGTGCATATCGCGGGGGAATCCGGCACGGGCAAGGAGCTCGTGGCCCGCCTCATCCACCAGTCCGGCCCGCGGGCCGACGGGCCGTTCGTTGCGGTCAACTGCGGCGCGATCCCGGCCGAGCTCATGGAGAGTGAGTTCTTCGGGCACCGGCGCGGCGCCTTTACCGGGGCGGTTGCGGATCAGAAAGGCCTGGTGCAGAGCGCCGAGGGCGGGACGCTAGTCCTGGATGAAGTGGCGGACCTCCCGCTGCACATGCAGGTGAAGCTGCTGCGCGTGATCCAGGAGAAGAGCGTGCGCCCGGTGGGCGATGCCCAGGAGACACAGATCGACGTGCGGGTGCTGTCGGCGACCCACAAGAACCTGGCGGACCTGGTGCACCAGGGACGCTTCCGCGAGGACCTGTACTACCGCATCAACGTGATCGAGCTGCGCGTGCCAGCGCTGCGCGAGCGCGGCAGCGACATCCAGGAGCTCACCGCCAGCATCCTGCAACGCCTCGCCAACAGCTCGGACATCAAGCCCCCGATGGTTTCCCCACAGGCGCTTGCAGTCCTGATTTGCTATGCGTTCCCGGGCAACGTGCGCGAGCTGGAGAACGTGCTGGAGCGTGCGATGACGCTACGCACTGGCGAACGCATCGAGGCCAGCGATCTGCAACTGCGACAACCCGCCAGTTCGCCGTCGTTGGAGCGCACCACGGACCTGTCGCCGCCAGCCCCTGCGCTGGTGGTTGCATCAGCGCCCACCGCCAGCAGCGCACTGGGCGAGCAGCTGGAAGGCATCGAGCGGGAAGCCATTGTCAAAGCGCTGGAACAGAGCCGCTACAACAAGACCGCTGCGGCCAAGCTGCTGGGAATGAGTTTCCGGGCCCTGCGCTATCGCATCAAGAAACTCGGTATCGAGTAAGCCCGGCAAGTGATGGGTTGGGATAACGCGCTCGACGACTTCACGCACGATTGGGTCCGCAGCGCGGATCCAGTTCCTGCGGCGCGGCTTCCCACTCTATGTCCAACTCTCCTCAATTAAACCTTTAAGCCCGCCTCCAGCAACGACCGCGGCAGGCGCCCGCTGAACAGGTTTACCCTAGTTAGGGAGGGTTTGAACATGCAGCGTGTCCAGCAGGGATTTACACTCATCGAGTTAATGACCGTGGTTGCGATCATCGGCATCCTGGCCGCCATCGCCATCCCGGCCTACCAGGACTACGCGATCCGCGCGCAGGTCACGGAAGGCCTGAACATAACCTCCCCGGCCAAGACCGCGATCGCCGAGTACTTCGCTTCGAACGGCACGACGCCCGCCAACAACGCCACCGTCGGTCTCGGCGTCGACACGACCATCCAGGGCAAGTACGTCTCGCAGCTCGACGTCACCACGGGCTCGATCGTGGTCACCTTTGGCAACAGCGCCAATGCCGCCCTCGCGGGCACGCTGCTGACGCTCGTCCCGTATACCGACGTCAACAACGACATCTCCTGGATCTGTGGCAAGCAGGCAACCATTCCGGCCGGGCTGACGATCGCCAACGGCACCACAGCCGTCGCAACCACCGTGCCGACCAAGTACCTGCCCTCCAGCTGCCGTTGATCGGCGGCCCCACCGAGCAGGCGGCCTGACCTGTCAGCCCCGCCCTCCAAAGGCGGGGCTTTCCACTTGGGCGGCCAAACCGCTTCCAGGCGCCCCAGTCTTCCGCCGGCGCTCGCCCAGCGCGGCGCGCTGCAGCCGCCCCCTTGAACTTGCCACGCCAGAGCCGCCAGACCCTGGCCGCTGGCCCCCTCACCTCCTGAGGTCGAGGAGGGTCGCTGCCGGCAAAGGCAGACCGACGCCGGGCCGGGAGTGACCCACAGCGTCACAGTGGGACATTTTCGGGCCAGAAGGGCGCGGCAACACCGCCGGAACTCAACTTGCGCCCTGAAATTTCCATACAAAACAGAGCTGTGACCGACCTCTCAGAAGATGGCATGGGCTTTGCTT
>CAIPVV010000017.1 GCA_903868595.1 uncultured Pseudomonadota bacterium | reverse complement strand
GGCGGCGGCGCGCGCCGTGGCCCGCCGCGCAGCGGCGGCGGTGCTCGCCGCTAGCCAGGCCCGTTCCTAGAGGTCCGCGACCCCGCGGACCGACGGGAAGTCCTCCGGCGGCGATTTCTCCGGCTGCGTCGTGTCCGGATGCGTGATCGCGATCAGGTGCGTGATGCCGGCGTCCCGGCCCGCGCGCAGTACGCGGGCGTTGTCGTCGATGAAGGCCGTGCGCCGCGGATCAAACGACTCCACCTGGCGGAATCCCGCCCAGAAGCGCGGATCCTCCTTCGGCGCACCGAAGGGATGGGAGCTGTAGGCGGCATCCAGGTAGTCCGTGACCCGCGTCTGCTCGACCTTGATGCGCAGCGTCTCCGGGTGGGAGTTGGTGGCCAGGACCAGGCGCCGGCCGGCCGCTCGCTGCCGCTGCAGGAATTGCTTTGCGCCCGGCAGCCAGGCCACGTACCCCGCGTGCTCGGTCTTCAGCTGCGAGAGATCCATGTCCAGCGAGCGCGACCAGTGGTCCAGGCAGTACCACGGCAGGGTCCCCTCCACCTGGGCCAGGCGCGGCCTGATCACCTCCAGCGCCTCCTGCACGCTCAGGCCGTGCTTGACGCCATAGGCCTCCGGCACCACCAGGCCCCAGAAGCGATTGTCGAAGGCCAGGTCCAGCAGCGTGCCGTCCAGGTCCAGCAGCAGCGTGTCGACGTCGTCGGGAATCGTGGCGGGGGGCGGGATCATGGGCGCGTATCATAGCCCGCACATGTTCGAACTCATTGACCTGCACACGCACAGCCACCATTCCGACGGGGCGCTGGCGCCAGCGGACCTGGTTGCCCGGGCGGCGCTGCGCAAGGTCACGGTACTGGCGCTCACCGACCACGATACCAGCGCGGGCTGTGAGGAGGCGCTGGCGGCCTGCCGCAAGCTGGGCGTGGGCTTCGTGCCCGGCACGGAGCTCACCGCCGGTTGGCGCGGTCAGGAAATCCATGTTGTGGGCCTGGGCGTGGATCCCACCGCCCCGCTGCTGGCCGCCCAGTTCGCCGACATCCTGGCCCGCCGGCGGGCACGCATCGCCGCCATCGGCCAGAAGCTCAGCCGCGAGCCTCAGTTGGCAGGGGAGGACCCCAGCGCCGCGGTGCTTGCGAGCCCCGCCGTCCCCACGCGGACCCATGTGGCGCGGGAGCTCGTGCGCCTGGGGCTGGCCGACTCCGTGCAGCAGGCCTTCGATCGGTACCTGGCGCGGCGCAAGGCCGGCTACGTGGCGCAGGAGTGGCCCGACATCGCCGCCACGATCAGCGCGATCACGGCCGCGGGCGGGCACGCCGTGCTGGCCCACGCCCACCGCTACAAGCTCTCGCACGGGGGTCTGAAGGAGCTGTGCGCGGCGTTCCGCGCCGCCGGCGGCGCGGGCCTTGAGGTGAGCCTGGCGGGCACCTCCCCGCAGGATGCCTCGCGCCTGGCGAGCTTGGCCCGTGCTTACGACCTGGCCGGCTCAGTCGCCTCTGATTTCCACGAACCGGGCCTGCCGTGGCGTCCGCTGGGTCGCTTCGCTAAGCTACCGGATCAGGTCGTGCCGATACTGGCGCGGCTAACGCCCCTGTAGGGGCCTGTTGCTCGCCGGGACCATCTCAAGCCATGACGGATGACACCGAGGACAACGTCGATCGCGAACTGTTTCGCAACATCGAGCGATTGCGCCAACTGCGGATCGAGCATCGCGACCTCGACCAAGTCATCGAGCGCCTCGCACTCGACATGCACATCGATGAACTGCAGATGCGCCGCCTCAAGAAGCGCAAATTGATGCTCAAGGACCAGATCCAGCGCATCGAGAGCCAGTCGATCCCGGACCTCAATGCCTGACCACGACTTCAACGACTTCTTCGCCCAAGTCGCCAACCCGGCCGTCCTGACCCAGATCCTGCTGGTGCTGACCGCCGTGCTGCTGGGGCTTGCCCTAGGGCACATGGCCCGCAGCGCCTTCCGGCGCGCTGGCCTGCGCGAGCGGCACGGCTGGCAGCCACGCGTCGTGGAGGGCTCCGTGCTGGTCGTGGCGCCGTTTGCCACGATGGTTACGCTGCTGACGGTGCGGGGCGGCCTGCACCTCTCCGGGCCGCATGTGGCCCTCATCGACATCGCCCTGCAGTTTGGCTCGGCGCTGCTGCTGATCCGCCTGGCGTTGTACCTGCTGATGCTGGGCGTCGGGCGCGACTCCTGGCTCGCGCGGCACGAGTACGCGGCGACCTTCGCGCTGTGGCTGCTGGTGAGCTTCTCCGTGCTGGGCTGGTTCGGCTACATCGAGGAGAGCCTCGACACCATCGACCTGATTCCCGGCAAGGCGCGCTTCACGCTCTGGGCGCTGCTGAAGGGCCTGGTCGTGGTCACGGTGTTCGTGCTCATCTCGAGCCTGGTGTCGCGCACGCTGGAGCGGCGCGTGATGAAGATCGAGGCGCTGGCCATGTCCACGCGCATCGGCATCACCAAGTTCGCCTATTTCTTCCTGATCACGCTCGGCGTGCTGATCGGCGTGAACGCCGCGGGCGTGGATCTCACCGCCCTGACGGTGCTGACCGGCGCGGTGGGCATCGGACTGGGCTTTGGCCTGCAGTCCATCGCCAGCAACTTCGTCAGCGGCTTCGTCCTGCTGATGGACAAGTCGATCAAGCCCGGCGATGTCATCAGCTTCACCGGCATGACGGGCACCAGCACCGAGAACTTCGGCTGGGTGCAGGAGCTGCGCGGTCGCTATGTCGTGGTACGTGACCGCGACGGCGTGGAGACCCTGGTCCCCAACCAGAACCTGATCACCAGCCCGGTGATCAACTGGAGCTACTCGGACCGCACCGTGCGTCTGAAGCTGCCCGTGCGCATCAGCTACCACGACGATCCGGAAATCGCGCTCAACGTGCTGCTGGATGCCGCCAACTGCAACCCGCGGGTACTGCGCGAACCAGCCCCCGTCAGCAGGCTGATGCACTTCGGCGAGAGCGGCATCGAGCTGGAACTGCGCTTCTGGATCGCGGACCCCGCCAACGGCGTGAACAACGTCCGCTCCGACGTGAACCGCGCCATCTGGAAGCACTTCCGGGACGCGGGCATCACGATCCCGGTGGCGCAGCGCGAGATCCGCATCGTCACGACGCGCGGCGGCGGCACGTGAAGCCGATCGAGCTGCCCGACGGGGACCTGAGCATCGTCTTCGTGCGCGCAGCCGGCCCGGGTGGCCAGAACGTCAACAAGCTGGCCACCGCTGCCCAGCTGCGCTTCAACCTCGCCGGCACCTGCGTCCTCAATGACCGCGTAAAGGCGCGCCTGCGCGTGCTGGCCGGCCGCCGCGTCACCGACGAGGGGGAACTGCTGATCATTGCGCGCAACCACCGCACGCAGGAGGGCAACCGCCGCGAGGCGCTCGCTCGCCTGCAGGCGCTGGTCGAGGAGGCGCGCGTGGAGCCCAAGCTGCGGCGTGCCACCAAGCCTACACGCGCCTCCAAGGAGCGCAGGCTGGAGGGCAAGTCGCGCGACCAGAAGGTCAAGCGCCTGCGCTCGCGCGTCCGGAGCGAGGATTGAGCGCAGGGCGCAGGGGGCTGCGGGCGCGACGCTTCAACTCCATCGAGCGAGGCGACGCCAGCGGCCAGGGGCATTTCGTCGTCGACAAGGGTGAGGCCCCGTGCCGCAGCGCGGCGACACCCTGAACCCCGTCGACCTGCTGGTCATCGGCGGCGGCATCAACGGTGCCGGCATCGCCCGGGACGCGGCAGGACGCGGGCTCAGCGTCTGCCTGGTCGAGCAGGATGACCTGGCCGGCCACACCTCCTCCGCCAGCACCAAGCTCATCCACGGCGGCCTGCGCTACCTGGAGCAGTACGAGCTGCGCCTGGTGCGCGAGGCGCTGGGCGAGCGCGAGCGGCTGCTGGCGATCGCCCCGCACATCATCAAGCCGATGCGCTTCATCCTCCCGTACGTGGAGGGCCTGCGGCCGCGCTGGCTTCTGCGCCTCGGCCTGTTCGTCTACGACCACGCCGGGGGACGCGAGAAGTTGGCTGCCTCCAGCGCCGTGCAGCTGGCGGGGACGCCGCTGGGCGCGCCGCTGCGCGAGGGCATGCAGACGGGCTTTGAATACTCCGACTGCTGGGTCGATGACTCGCGCCTGGTGGTGCTCAACGCACTGGATGCGGCCGAGCGCGGCGCGCAGGTGCTGACGCACACGCGCCTGGCATCGGCCCGTGACCAGGAGGGCCTGTGGATCGCGCATTGCGTCGACGCGCAGACCGGTAGCACGCGCCGGATCAAGGCCCGCGCCCTGGTCAATGCCGCAGGCGCGTGGGTGAGCAGTGTGCTCCAGCAGGGCCTCAAGATCGCCTCCACGCAGCAACTGCGGCTGGTCAAGGGCAGCCACATCATCGTGCCGCGCTGCTACGCGGAAGAACACGCCTACCTGCTGCAGAGCCCGGACAAGCGGGTCGTGTTCGTCATCCCCTACGAGGGCCGCTACACGCTGATCGGCACCACCGACGTTGCTTTCGAGGGCGATCCCTCCCAGGTGCAGAGCACGGCGGCCGAGGAGCAGTACCTGTGCGACTGCGTCAACCGCTACTTCCGCGTGCCGCTGACCCGTGCGGATATCGTGTGGCGCTACGCCGGCGTGCGTGCCCTGCACGATGTCGGCGAGGGTCACAGCGCGCAGACCGTCAGTCGCGACTATCGCCTGGAGCTGCAGCATGGCGTGCACGGCGCGCCGGTGCTGTCGGTGTTTGGCGGCAAGATCACCACCTACCGGCGCCTCGCGGAGGCTGCCTTAGAGCAGTTGCTGTCGGCGCTGGGGCATGCGGACCCGCTGCCCTGGACCCACAGCGCACCGCTGCCCGGCGGCGACGTTCCCGGCGGCGACCTGCAGCGCTTCACCCAGCACACCGTTGCCCGCTGGCCGCAGCTCCCGCCCGACCTGCTCGCCCGTTACGCACGCCTTTACGGCACCCGCCTGGCACGCCTGGTCAACAGTGCCCAGCAGCTGGCGGACCTGGGAGAGGACTTCGGCGGCGGACTGATGCGCGCCGAGGTGGATTACCTGGTGCGCGAGGAGTGGGCGCGGACGGCCGAGGACATCCTGTGGCGCCGGACCAAGCTCGGACTTGCCGGCGTCGACGTCGCCCGGCTGCAGGTCGCGCTGGCCCAGACTCCCACCTCGCGCGGCTGACGACCCGGCCCCGGCGGCCGGCTACCTCGCCTTGCCAGGCGCAGCAAGTGCCGGGCCAGCAACGCAAAACCCAGGTCGACCTCCGGCAGGGACTGGCGCTTGATCAGGCCGCCCCGGCACGGCGTGCAGGGATGCCGCAGCCGGCCCGGCTTCCGTACCAACGGGACCCCCGGGAGAGCGGCCGATCGTCGGCTGCGCGCCGGCCTACTCGGCCGTCGTCGGGTCGATCATCCGGGTCACGGCCGAAATGCTGTCGGCCGGGAATCCGCCGAGCTTCGCATGCTCGCGGACCGCCGCCTCGTCGGGCGCCACATAGATGCAGTAGATCTTGTCCGCGGTGACGTAGCTCTGGACCCATTGGATTTGCGGGCCCATCTGCCGGAGCACGCCGCAGGAGGTCTGCGATATCCCTTGCAGCTGCTCGGGCGTGAGCTTCCCCGCGCCGGGAATGTTTCTCTCGATGACGAACTTGGGCATGGCGGACTCCGGTTACCGCTGCGACTGGCCGAGTCTACGCCGAACGCCCGCGCCGCTGGCACGCTGCCGCGGGCGGCCGGCAGGATCCGCCGCGGCGACCCTATCCCTAGCCGTGGGTGACCTGCAGGATGCTGTGCCGCAACGGCTCGGAGAGCACGAGCTGCGCATCGTCGGCGATGCGCTGCAGGACCTCATCGAACAACAGGCGGCTCTCGCTGTCGGCGCGGATCACCCCGCGTCGGCGCAGCAGCGTGAGGAAGCCCTCGAACAGCGCGCGGTCGAAGAATTCCGGCGCATAGAACCCATACAGCGTGACCATCTGCTTGGCGGTCTGCTCGCAGCGCTTTTGCAGCACCGCCTGCGAGACCTCTCCGCTGCCGGCCTTCAGCAGCAGCGCGATCGGCAGGTAGTAGCGCTCGATCGTCTGGATCGTGGGCTGGGCGAGCAGCGAGAACTGCACAGCCTCGGCACTGGAGGGCCGCGGCCGCCGCCAGATGCCCTCCTGCGCACTGCCCGACAGCAGGCCCAGCTCCGCCAGCGTCGTGAGCATCCCCAGGATCACCTGCGGCAGCTCCTCCTCGCTCCAGCGCAGGAACAGCTCCGCGCCGATATACGGGTAGATACGCCAGGCCAGACGCTGGATGTCCTCGGTGCGCATCACGGAGTTGGAAATGAAGCAGCAGGCGATGAGCGACGGCAGCGCGAACAGGTGCAGGACGTTGTTGCGGTAGTAGGTCATGAGCGGCGCGTGGCCTGGCTCAAGGCGTATGAGGTCGCCCTCGCCGGGGACCTCGGTCGGGCCGCGCACGATCGCGCTCATCCCCTCCCCATAGCGGATGATCGCCGCCGCATCCATGGCAGTCACGGTGATGCGCTGGGAATACGGCTGCTGGCGCAGCAGCCGCAGGTACAGCTCCAGCTGCTGCTTGAGGTCCACCTCGCGCAACACGTTCATCTGGGTCGCCAGCAACGTCACCGCCAGCAGGTTGATCGGCGTGACCGCGGCGGCGGAATTGATGTTGCGCATGATCACCGCCGCCGCCTGGTCCACGGCCGGCGCGACCCAGGGCGCGCGGCCCTGGTCATCCACCGGGTGGCTGCGCCACTGCGGGTCCTGCGCGTCCAGCAGCTGCGTGAGGTGCACCGGCTCGCCCAGGTTCACGTGCACGCGACCGAAGCGCTCGCGCAGGCGGCCCAGCGAGCGCAGCAGCCCCAGGAAAGTCTCCTTCTCCTTGGGCTTGCCGGAGAGCTCGGAGACGTAGCTTTCGGCTTCCATGACCCGCTCGTAGCCAAAATATACCGGCACGAACACGACAGGACGCACCGGCTCGCGAAGGTATGCACGCACGGTCATTGAGATCATGCCCGTCTTGGGCGACAGCAGCCGACCCGTGCGGCTGCGGCCACCCTCGATGAAATACTCCACCGGATGGCCGCGCGCCATGATGGCAGCCAGGTACTTCATGAAGATGACGGTATAGAGCGCATTGCCGCGGAAGCTGCGGCGGATGAAGAAGGCGCCGGCCTTGCGCAGGTAGCGCCCCACCACCGGGATGTTCAGGTTGACGCCCGCGGCGATGTGCGGGATCGCAAAGCCCTGCTTGTAGATCGCATAGGACAGCAGCATGTAGTCGATGTGGCTACGATGGCAGGGCACGTAGATGATCTCGTTGCCCGCAGCCACTTCGCGCAGCGTCTGCGCATGCCCGAACTCCACGCCGTCGTAGATCCGCGTCCACAGCCGCGTGAACACGCGCTCGCACAGGAGCACGAAGGCATGCGAGTAGTTGGCGGCGATCTCCTCGAAGAGCACCCGCGCGTTCTCCAGGCCCTTGCGACGCGGGATCTTCTTCTCCTTGAGCTCCTGCGCGACGACGGCACGCACCGCGCGCGTGCGCAGCACCTGCGTCAGGATCGTGCGACGGTGGGAGAGATCCGGGCCAATGTGCGCGGCCCGCGCCTTCGCGAACTGCGCCTGCAGCTGGCGGGCAATGCGCCGGGCCGACTGGTTGTTAGCCGGATCGCTGCCCAGCAGGCTGCGCAGCGACACGCCCTGGCCGAACTGCACCAGCGTATTGCGGCCGTTCAGCAGCACCGTGAGGAAGCGACGCAGGCGGCTGGCCAGCGCCCAGTCCTCCGACAGCGCGAGGCCCAGCCACGAGCGCTCCTTCTGCGGGGCACGCCCCCAGTAGACCGTCACGGGCACCAGGGTCACATCGAAGGACGCATCGTCACGGACCTGCCGCAGCATCTCCAGCAGCTGCGACGGCGGACGGCGATCCACGCGCGCACTCCAGGCCCCGACGCTGCGCGTAAGCGCGATGACCGAGCGGTTCTCGCGCATGCCGGTCGGCAGCAGGCGCTTGGCCGGCCGAGGCAGGCGCGCCCGGGCGCAGGCACGCTGCAGGATCACTGTGTCGGCGCTGCGCTGGCGCTCCAGCACATAGCACACGGGCGAAGGTGCCTGCGCGAGCTGCGCGGCGAGGCCTTCCGGCAGCGGTGAGAACCGCAGCCATGGCATCAGCAGCCGGCCGGTGAACCTATCCATGCGCCCCTTGTTCGCCCCTCGCCGTCACACCAGCGCGGGCGGCAAATCCAGCGCGATGAGGAAATACTCGAACAGGTACTTGATGAAACGCAGCTGATCGTGCAACTGGTGGTCGCTGGGCAGCAGGTGCAGCTGGGCGCCGTATTCCTTGGCGAAACGCACGCTGTCCTCCACCGGGACGACGTCGTCGCGCCAGCCATGCACCAGCGTGGCCGGGCAGTCGAGCATGCCGGGACGCAGGCGCGGCAGGCCCGGCACGAACAACGCCGGGGCCATCAGGAATACGCCGCGGGCATGCAGCGTCGGCGCCGCGGCAACCGACACGAAACCGCCCAGGCTTGAGCCAACCAGCACCAGCTCCCCGTGCAGGTCCTTGCAGAAGTCCGCCAGCCGCGTGACCCGGTCGCTGGGGGACTCCACGCCGCGGTAGTCCACGGACTCCACCTCGTAGCCCTCGGCGCGCGCGGTCTCGGCCAGGGCCGTGATCTTGGTACCCCAAGGTCCGCTATCCTTGCCATGCGAAAAGACGACGTAGCGTTTGCTCATGGGTGGATCTTAGCGCGAGAGATCGCGAAGGATGGCGCTCTCGATCTCTACCTGAACATCGGGACCGGGCGTGGCATAGCGGTTGACGCTGACGGGACGGGCCCTGCTGCCCGCCGCGCGGTGGGTCACCAGCCAGGTCTCGAACGCCCCGGGCGTCTGGCAGGCGATGCCGTACAGCAGGTGGAACTCGCCGCTGGCGATCTGCGCCTCGCCGTTCAGGCGCTCATCGCAGATCACGAAGCAGCTTGCTCCCAGTCCGCTGGCGGTGAAGGCGCCCTGCGTGCTGAGACCTTCCAGGAAGGCCAGGACCTGGGAGCGTGCGCGGTCCCGCACGGAGCGGATGTTGCTCTCCAGGGTCATCCAGCGCGTCCCGCGCTCGACGCTGGCGGCGATCCACAGCAGCATGCGGCGTGCGGTGAGCGTGCGCAGTTCGCCCCGCTTGGCCAGGCCACCGCCCAGCGTGCGGGCCGGCAGCGGCTTGCGCAGCGCCGAGCGGCTCTGGCAAAAGGCGTTTACCCCGTGCCAGGCCAACTGCTCGCGCTCCTCCTCCGCGAGGGCGCAGGCCAGGCGCAGCGTCGGGCGCAGCGCCAGCTCGGCCGGATCCGTGGACCACCAGCGGGGACCGGCGGCATCGGCACGCGCCATGAGGCCGGCCGCCGCACCGCAGGAGGCGAACACGCCACTGCGTCCGCGCAAGCGGTCGTTGGCCTCCACGCGCGGAAAGAACATCAGTGCATCGCTGCTGTGGAAGGGCCAGTGGGGCAGCCCCGCCAGCGCCGCCTCGATGTCGGTCCACTGCGCCGGGGGATCCACCAGCAGCAGCGCGTGCTGCCGGCGGCAGAATCGCGCGGCCACCACCAGGGTGCTCATGCCCAGGTCCTGGTCCCGATTCAGCGGCGGGATGCACAGGAAGTTAAAGTCCGGCCCCCCTTCCAGCGCGAACAGCCCGCGGCGCAGCGACTCGTTGCCAATGATGTCGTAGTCGGACAGGGCCGTCCCGTCGTCGCCATCGGCATTGCAGGCGACGTAGCCAATGACACCGCGGCCGTTGGCGCCCGGGGTGACGGACGGACGCTGCGGCGGTACCGGCCCCACCACCCGCGCCAGGCGGGACGTGGCCAGCGCCGCGGCGACGTGCCGCGGACCGTCATAGGCCACCGAGAGGCGCCGGAAGATCTCCTGGTCCTCCACCAGCTCGGAGCCCGCTGTACGCACCCGCTGCAGGACCAAGTTGAAGAGACTCGTCTCGCCGGGCTCGATGCCATCGTAGTCGACCGAGGCGCGCAGGTACTCGCGCGACCCGGGCGAGAGCCCGCACAGCACCAGCGGCTCCGGACCGGCCGGCAGGTCCAGCGTCGGTGGGCGAGCGTTGCTGGCCACCCGCACGATGACGGCCGCTTCGCCGCCGTTCTCGAAGTAGTGGTCGACGGCGTAGGAGAGCGTGGACGGCTGCCAGAGGCCGCCGAAGACCTGGCTGAACTGCGCGAAGGTGGTCACCCGCACGGGCTCGTCGACTGGACCCTTCAGGGTTCGGCCGACGAACGCGGTGACGGCCGTGGTAGTCGGCGAGATGGGCAGGTCTGGACGGAGAAGGCGGTCGGTACCGGCTGCGGCTAACCCGGCGGGCACGGACTCCAGCACTAGTTTGTCCGCTGCGCGGGCGCCGGCGACTGCACTTTGCGCTCTGACTCTCTCAGAACCGCTTCGGCGGCGGCGCGTGCGGCTTCATCCTGCTTGCGGGCGATTTCGCCCAGCATGATGTCGAGCCATTCGGATAGCTTGCTCATAGGCGCGAACTATAGCCGAATGGCCCGACGGGATCACGTTCGCGGAGTGGCAGCCGAGGCAGCGTTCTTCACCTGCTCGGTCACCATCTCCTGCACGTCGCCCTGCTCCTGGCGCGCCGGGTCATCGGCGCCATCCCAGTTGGAACCTGGCGGGATGCGGTTTTCCACGCGCGGCGCCTGGGCGAGCAGCTGGGCGAGGTTGGAGTCGGCCTGGGAAACCGACAGCGGCAGGCCGCGCGGCTCGTGGCTGATCCGCCCCACAACATCCCAGTTCACCTGCTCGTTATGCGCCTTCAGCTCGGCCTGGATGCGCGGGGTGAAGGTCTTCTGCAGCAGTTTCTTCTGGCCGTTCTTCCAGTCGCGCGGATCATCCTCCAGCACTGAGAGGGCCTGCAGGTAGAGCTGGCCGTCGTGCCAGCCGAAGACGAATGGCTGGTTCACCACGTGCACCGGCGTCCCGTTGGGGATCATCTCATAGAAGGTCTGGATGTCCTCCGGATAGAGGCGGATGCAGCCGTGGCTGGAACGCAGTCCCACGCCATACGGCTTGTTGGTGCCGTGGATCAGGTAGGTCGGCCAGCCGAGCGTGAACTTGTACTTGCCCAGCGGGTTGTCCGGACCGGCGGGTACCACGGCCGGCAGGTCCTCGCCGTTCTCCTTGTGCTCCTTGCGGATGGAGGCGGTCGGGCGCCACACCGGATCCTTCTCCTTCGAGACGGTCTTGGTGGAACCCTCCGGCGTCGACCAGCCCACCTTGCCGATGCCGATCGGGTAGGTGTAGACGGTCTGCTTCTCGCCCTTGGTCCTGGTCTTGGGGAAGTAGTAGACGCGCATCGCTGCGACGTTGATCACGATGCCATCGCGCGGCGCGTTGGGCAGCACGAACTGCGTCGGCACCACGATCTCCCGGCCCTCGCCCGGCAGCCACGGATCCACGCCAGGATTGGCGCGCACGATCTCCTCGTAGCCCACGTTGAATCGCCGCGCGATGTCCGGCAGCGTGTCGGCCTTGGAGGCGACGGTGACCTGCACGTGGCCGACGACATCGTCGTGCTCGGGATCGATCTGGAACTTGTGCGTGGCCACCGGCGCGGGCAGTCGCGGCTTCGGCGGCGCGACCACCACCGGCGGCGCCGGTGCGGGCTTCACCTGCGGCCCGGTGGAACAGGCGGCGAGGGACAGGGCGGCGAGCAGCGTCAGAAGCGCTGTGCCACGCAGCAGCGAGGTAGGTAGCGTCATGCACCGATTATTACACCGGGGCGTCCGGTAACTACAGCAGTACGGGTTGATCCGGCAGTTCGTTGCTGCGCTGGCCGGCCGGCGGGAAATGGCGGCGCAGCAGCGCCGCGGCCCCTTCCACGGCGCGCAGCGCGCCATCGCGGTAGCCGCCGGTTCGCAAAGGCGTCTCCACTTCGCGACACAGTGTGTCCCATTCGGCCTGCGTGACGCGCTGGGCGATGCCGCGGTCGGCAACGATCTCCACTGCGCGCTCGGCAAACAGGAAGTAGATGAGGATGCCGTTGTTGCCTTCGGTATCCCAGATACCCAACTGCCCGAAGACCTGCAGCGCACGCTGCCGGGGTGTCAGGCCCACCCACAGGTCCCGGGGTTCCAGCGCGTGCTCCACCACCACGCGAAGCTCCCCGCTGTGCTCGCGCTCCAGCGTGGCGATCGCCCGTTCGATGTCGTGCAGCACGGCCGGCGTGAACCGGCGGCGCATGAGCCAGGAGGGCGAGAAGAGATGTTGCAACAGTCGCTTGAGGGTCATGGGCTCACCAGCTACCCGAGGAGCCGCCGCCGCCGAAGCTGCCGCCGCCGCCGCCAAAGCCGCCACCACCACCGCCACCGCCACCGCCGAAACCGCCACCGCCCCATACACCCATGCCGCCCATGCCGCCCATGCCGCCGAAACCACCGCCACCCAGGCGCGAGGTGGAGCCGCCCAGCAGCGTGAAGAGCAGCGCACCGAGGCCGGCGATCACCGCAAAGCCCAGCACGGAGGAGAGAAACCACACGGCGGCCGCCGTGATGCCGCCGGTGACCAGGGCGCCACCGGTGCGGCCCAGCAGCGAGCGCAGCACCGAGCCGCCCACCAGCACGAGGATGAACACCACGGGCAGCAGGCCGCCGATGCGGTCGCGCGGATGCTGCCAGCTGCGATCCGGTGGCGGCAGGGCCTCTCCTTCCGCCACGCTCATGATCTGCGCCAGGCCCGCGCTGACGCCGCCGAAGTAATCGCCCTGCCGGAACAGCGGCGTGATCGTATCGGTAATGATGCGGTGGGCTGTGGCGTCCGGCAGCGCACCCTCCAGGCCGTAGCCAACCTCGATGCGTATCTTGCGGTCCTGCTTGGCCACCAGCAGCAGCACGCCGTCATCGGGTTTCGCGCGGCCCAGCTTCCAGGCCTCCACGACACGTATCGAGTACTGCTCGATCGCCTCGGGCTGGGTCGTGGACACGATCAGCAGGGCGATCTGCGAACCCTTGCGCTGCTCGAAGGCCGCCAGCTTCTGCTCCAGCTCCGCCTGCTCGGCGGCGGTCAGCGTTCCGGTCTGGTCGGTGACGCGCGCCTCCAGCTTGGGAATCGGCACCAACTCCTGCGCACGCGACGGCCCCGGCGCCGCGGCGACCAGGGCCAGCAGCAGCGCGGCAGCGACGTGGCGCAGGACTGTGCGCAAGGCCCGCGGCCCTACTTGGCCGGTGCCGGGGCGCTGAAGTCCACCGTCGGCGCCTTGGACACCGCGGCCTCGTTCTCCACCGTGAAGTTCTGCTTCACCTGGTTCTTGAACAGCATGGCCGTCAGGTTTGTCGGGAAGGAGCGCACCGTCGTGTTGTAGACCTGCACGGCCTGGATGTAGCGGTTGCGCGCCACGGTGATGCGGTTCTCTGTGCCTTCGATCTGCGCCTGCAGGTCGCGGAAGTTCGCGTCGGACTTCAGCTGCGGATAGTTCTCCGTGACTGCGAAGAGGCTCTTGAGCGCCTGGGTGAGCTCGCCCTGCGCCTGCTGGAACTTCTTGAAGGCCTGCTCATCGTTGATGAGCTCGGGGGTCAGCTGGATCGAGCCGGTCTTGGCCCGCGCCTCGGTGACGCCGATCAGCACCTTCTGCTCCTGCGCCGCAAAGCCCTTCACGGTGGAGACGAGGTTGGGGACCAGGTCTGCGCGGCGCTGGTATTGGTTCAATACTTCGGCCCAGGCAGCCTTTACCCCTTCATCCTGTTGCTGCAGGGTGTTGTAGCCGCAGCCGGAGAGCAGGACCACCACGCTGAAGAGCAGCACTCGAAGACTTCGCATTGCCATTACCCCCCTCTGGCCGGCAGGCGACCATCGCCCGGTTCGGCGTCGGATCTTCCCACGAGATGGGGACGGCTCGGAAAAAAAGAAGGCCCACCGCCAAACCGGCGGGGGCCTTACGAAGGCGGGCCGTTCCGGATGAAGGGAGCAGGCCCGCCAGGGGGTACCGTCAGGACGCGTCTGTCAGTGAAGCCGGGCCCAGTGGAGGATCCTGATATCCTCGCAGGGCAAGTCGAAATCGCGTGCCAGCACAGCCTTGAGCTCGCGGGCCTCGCGCTGCCGGTGCAGCGGTGAGGCCACCTCCACGACGCCCGTGTACTCCCCGGTCTGCTTGAGCTCGGGGACATCGGCGACGAAGTGGGTGTAGTACTTGCTGGGCATGAGGAATCCTCGTTCGGGCTTCAGAGTAGCCTTGCGGGCACCCGGCAGGATGTGAGGGGCTGCACATTCGCGCCCGGTCGCAGGAGCAGCATGGGTAGATATCGACCGCCGTCCGAACCGGCCTCCCAATACATCACGCCGGAGGGCGCCAGCCGGATGCGGGCGGAGCTGGAGGCGCTGTGGCGCCAGGAGCGCCCGCGAGTGACGGAGGCCGTGGCCGCCGCCGCCGCCCAGGGGGATCGCTCCGAGAACGCCGAGTACACCTACGGCAAGCGCCGCCTGCGCGAGATCGACGCGCGCGTGCGCCACCTGCGGCGCCGGCTGGACGGGATGACGGTGGTGGAGGCCCCCCCGTCGGACCCGCAGCGGGTGTTCTTCGGGGCGTGGGTGACGCTGGAGGATGAGACGGGCGCCGAGCAGCGCTACCGGATCGTCGGACCGGATGAATTCGACTTGTCGCCGCAGTACATCAGCATGGATGCCCCGCTGGCGCGGGCCCTGCTCGGCAAGGCCCTGGATGGGGACGTCCGGCTGGAAACGCCGGACGGCCCGCGCCACTACGTGATCGTGGACGTGCAGTACGCACGCCACGCCCCCCCGGGGTCCTAGACGCGCACGTTCTTGAACTGCCAGGGATCGGTCTTGTCCAGGTCCTCCGGGAACAGGCGCTCCCGGTCGCTGAGCGGCGTCCACTCCGTGTACTCGCCGGCGACCTTGCCCAGGTAGGGCATGCAGATCTCCAGGTTACGACGGAAATCCATCTCATCCGGCTCCACCAGGCCCGCGTTGGGGTTCTCCATCGCCCAGATCATGCCGGCCAGCACCGACACGGTGACCTGCAGGCTCGTGGCGTTGTTGTACGGTGCCAGCGCCCGCGCATCCTGGATGGAGAGCCGTGAGCCGAACCAGTAGGCATTGCGCTTGTGGCCGGCCAGCAGCACGCCCAGCTCGTCCGAGCCCTGGATGATGTCGCCCATCAGGATCCTCTTCTTGTCCTGCAGGATCCAGTTCCGCCCGGCGAACTCATGCACCGAGACCACCGCCGCGTCGCAGGGGTGGTAGGCGTAGTGCGCCGTCGGCCGATACACCACCTGCCCGCCCTCGCGCACGGTGTAGTAGTCGGAGATGGAGATGGACTCGCCATGCGTGATCAGGAAGCCATGGAAATGGCCCGCGCGCGGCGTCCAGGTGCGCACGCGCGTCGCGGCGCCGGGCTGCGTGAGGTAGATCGCCGCGCCGCCGCCGAAGTCAAAGCGGCGGCCATCGCGCGGGAAGTTCCTCTCGTGGGTACCCCAGCCCAGCTCGGCCGGCTGCTGGCCCTCGGAGACGAAGCCCTCCACCGACCAGGTGTTGACGAACTGGTTGGGCTCCTTGGGGGTCGAGGAGACCTGCGTGTCGCGCTCGGCGATGTGCACGACCTTCACGCCGACGCGGCGCGCCAGCGCCGCCCACTCCTCGCGGCTCTTGGGCTCGGCGACTTCCAGGTTCTCATCGCTCGCCAGGTTCAGCAGCGCCTGCTTGACCAGGTGGGAAACCAGGCCCGGGTTGGCGCCGTGCGTGAGCACCGCCGTCGGCTGGCGCGTGCCGGCACTGCGCAGCGCCAGGGCTTCCTCGCGCAGCGCGTAGTTGGTGCGCCGGGCCAGCGGCGTGCCCGGATCGGTGTACCCGCCCGCCCACGGCTCGATGCAGGTATCCAGGTACATCGCGCCCTTGTCCCAGCAGTACTTGACCAGCGCGATGCTGGAGACGTCCACGGACACGTTGAGCAGGAAGTCGCCGCGCCCGAGCAGCGGCTCCAGGATGCGGCGGAAGTTCTCGCGCACCAGCGGCTCAACGATGAATTTCACGCCGAGGTCCTGCGCTTCCTGAGCCCCCGCCGCTTCCGCCGTGACGACGGTGATGCGCTCGGGCTTGATGCCGATGTGGCGCAAGATCAGGGGCAGTACTCCCTGTCCAATGCTGCCAAAACCGACGATCAGTATTCGACCCGGGAAATCAACGTGAACCTTGTGCGTCATGATTTATCTCTAAGAGCTCCGCTTATTTTGCCGAAGACTGTGGGGCGACCGCTTCCCAGTGAGGCGGCCAGGTTTTCTCGAAGCCGGGCAGCGCTTCGACTCGCTGCATCCACTTCGCGAGCGCAGGATAGTGGACTTCCGCGGGCAAGAAGCGCGCGGATAATTCCTGAGCTTCCGGGCGCATCAGACTGCGGTGCAGCAATCTGATGCAGGGGTATATCGCAAGATCCGCCGCCGACACCGTCTCCCCGACGATCCAGTCGGACTTGGAGAGGCGCCCTTCGATGGTGCGGGCCTCGCTGGCCACCAGGTGCATCGCCTGGGTCAGCTCGGCCCCGAGCCGCGGTTTGCGGCCATAGAGCAGGGCTTCCACGATACCCATGAGCGAGGCTTCCGTGTAGGCCTGGAATTCATTGATGACCCGCATGATCACGCCCGCCTCCTCGGGGCTGCGACCGAAGATCGGCGGGTCGGGGTACTTCAGGTCCAGGTAGTAGAGCACCGCCAGGGACTCGAAAACGACGTAATCCCCATCCTTGAGCACCGGCAGGCGCCCACGGGGGTTCATCGCCAGCAGCTGGGGCGCTTTGTGTTCCTGCAGATCAAAATGCAGGCGATGGCTGTTGTAGGGCAGCTGCTTGAGTTCCAGGGCGAGCAGTACTCGCCAGGAATAGGGGCTGCCACTACCCCAGTACACGTCAATTGTCATGGCGCTCCAGTCGCTTATCGCCGCAATTGTAGCGATGATTGGCGTTTGACGGCGATTGCGGAGAAGAACCCCTCATGACTGACCAGACCCTCCTATCGGCCGCAGGCTTGGAGGCAGCCCTGAGCGACCCGCGACTGCTGGTCGTGGACTGCCGCTTTGATCTGGCGGACCCGGATGGGGGCGCGCGCGGCTACGCTGCCGGACACCTTCCGGACGCGGTCTACGCCTCCCTGGAAGGCGTGCTGTCGGGTGAGATCACGGCCACGAGCGGCCGCCACCCCCTGCCCTCGCCCGAGGCGTTTGCGCGGACGCTCTGCGCGTGGGGGCTGACCCCCGAAACGCGCGTCGTGGCCTATGACCAGGGCCCCGGCGCCGGCGCCGCCCGCCTGTGGTGGATGCTGCGCGCCATCGGCCATGACACGGTCCAGGTGCTGGATGGAGGCCTGGCCCGCTGGGTGGCCGAGGGCCGCGCGCTGACGCAGGCCGTCCCCGTGCGCCCGGGCACGACGGTCGCGCCGCGCCGCTACCAGGGCGACCTGTCCTCCGACGCCGTCAAGGCGGCCCTGCGCCGCGCGGAGACGCGGCTGGTGGATGCGCGGTCGGCCGACCGCTTTGCCGGCCGCAACGAGACCATCGACCCGGTGGCCGGTCACGTGCCTGGCGCCGTCAACCATCCCTTCCTCGGCAACCTCGGCCCTGACGGGCAGTTCCTGCCGGCCGAGGCGCTGCGCGAGCGCTGGCAGGCGACGCTGGCCGGGCATGCGCCGGATCAGCTGATCGCGATGTGTGGATCCGGCGTCACGGCCTGCCACAACCTGCTGGCCCTGCAGGTCGCCGGCCTGCCTGGCGGCCGACTCTATGCCGGCTCCTGGAGTGAGTGGATCCGCGACCCGGCCCGGCCGGTCGCGACGGGAGAAGCCACGTGAGCCTGGAGAAGGCATCCCGCCGCCCCGTGGCGGGAATGGGCTGGTCGGTGGAGGACTCGCTGGACCTCTACCAGGTGCCGGCCTGGAGCAAGGGGTATTTCTCGATCAACGCGGCCGGCCATGTCGTGGTGCGCCCCGACGCGGTGCCGGGTCGGGAGATCGACCTGCACGAGGTCGTGCAGGGGCTCTCCGAGCGCGACCTGCGCACGCCGGTCGTGGTGCGCTTCTCCGACATCCTCGCCCACCGCCTGCGCCACCTGCATGATGCCTTTGCGCAGGCGATCGCCGAGAACGACTACCGCAACCGCTACGCCGCCGTGTTCCCGATCAAGGTGAACCAGCAGCGCCTGGTGGTGGAGGAGGTCTTCCGCTACGGCAAGGCCTACGGCTTCGGGCTGGAGGTGGGCTCCAAGCCGGAGTTGCTGGCGGTCATGGCAATGACCGAGGACTCCCCCGACCGACTGATCATCTGCAATGGCTTCAAGGACTCCAGCTACATCGAGGCGGTGATCCTCGCCACGAAGCTGGGACGCACGATTATCCCGGTTGTGGAGAACTTCAGCGAGCTGGGCCTGATCCTCAGGCACGCCGAGACCTTCAAGGTGCGCCCGAAGATCGGCGTGCGGGTGAAGCTCGCCAGCGAGGGGTCGGGCCGCTGGCGCGACTCGGCAGGCGAGAAGAGCAAGTTCGGGCTGTTCATTACCGAGATCCTGGAGGTGGTCAGCGTGCTGCGCGAGCACGACATGCTGGACTGCCTGCAGCTGGTGCATTGCCACCCCGGTAGCCAGCTGCAGGACATCCGCCGCGTCAAGGACGCGATCAACGAGCTGGCGCATGTGTATGCGGAGCTGAAGCTGCTGGGCGCGGGGCTGGAGTACATCGACGTGGGCGGCGGCCTGGGCGTGGACTACGACGGCAGCGGCACGAACTTCCCCTCCTCGATGAACTACACGCTCAACGAGTACGCCAACGACGTCGTCTACCGCATTGCCAGCGTCTGCGCCGCGCGCAACGTGCCGCAGCCGATGATCATCAGCGAGAGCGGGCGGGCGATCGCCGCGCATCACAGCGTGCTCATCTTCGACACGCTGGGCAGCTCGGTGCTGGATCGCTTCCAGGTGACCGGTCGTGAACAGGAGGACTACCGCGGCAAGGAGCCGATTCCCCAGCCGGTCAAGGACCTCTTCGACGCCTGGCGCTCGGTGAACCCGCGGCGCCTGGTGGAGTGTTATCACGACGCGCTCACGGCGCGCGACCAGGCGCTGCAGATGTTCAAGCTGGGCCTGCTGTCGCTGGAGTTCCGCGCCCTGGCGGAGCGCCTGTACTGGTCCACGTGCACCAAGGTGCGCGATACGGCGCGCCGGCTGGATGAACTGCCGGAGGAGCTGGAGGACCTGGAGGAGTCGCTCTCCGACACGCTGTTCTGCAACTTCTCGGTGTTCCAGTCGCTGCCGGACAGCTGGGCCATCGACCAGCTGTTCCCGATCATGCCGATCCACCGCCTGGACGAGGCGCCGCTGCGCAAGGCGGTGCTGGCGGACATCACCTGCGATTCGGACGGTAAGATCGACCACTTCGTGAGCCTGCGGGACGTGAAGCGCACGCTGGAAGTGCATGACCTGCGCGAAGGCGAGGAGTACTTCCTCGCTGCCTTCCTGGTCGGTGCCTACCAGGAGACGCTGGGCGACCTGCACAACCTCTTCGGCGACACCCATGTCGTCCACATCCGCCTGCACGATGAGGGCGGCTGGTGGATCGAGGAGATCGTCAAGGGCGATACGGCCAACAAGGTGCTGGAGTACATGGAGTACGACGTCGAGGAACTCTACCCGGCGCTGGCGCGGGACTGCGAGCGCGCGGTCCGCGAGGGACGCATGTCCGTGGCGGAGAGCCAGGCGCTCAAGCGTTTCTACGAGGGCGAGCTGGACGGCTACGCGTACCTGGAACCGTAGCGGCAAATTCACCGGCGGCAGCGCCGCCGGTGTCTGGTTTACTTGGGCGCGCCGGGAGGGTTAGCATCGGGCGCGTTTTGAGCAGACGCAGAAACACGGGGCCGGAATGAGTGCGACAGTCACCATCCATGTCGGGAACCTGCCTTTCACGGCAACGGAAGCGGACCTGCGGGCGCTGTTTGCCCCGCATGGGGAAGTGCGTGCCGTGAACTTGGTCAACGACCGCGAGACCGGTCGCCCGGCGGGCTTTGGATTCGTGAGCATGGATGAATCAGCGGTCCCGGCAGCCATTGCCGCCGTCAACGGCCACCCCTTCAACGGTCGCCCGTTGCGCGCCAACCCCGCCCAGCAGCGACTGCGCCAGGGTGGCGGACCCTTCCGCCGCTAACGCCCGGGGTACCCCCACGACCATGTATCCACGCCTGCGCGCCACTCTCCTCGCCGTAACGCTGCTGGTGGTGCTGGGCGGCTGCGCCGCCACCGGGGAGCGCCTGCAGACGGCGCAGTCGCTGGACCGCATCCTGGAGAGCCCTGCACGGCCGGCGGCGGATCGCGCGCGCGACGTCTACCGCCATCCCAAGCAGACGCTGCTGTTCTTTGGCATCCGCCCCGGCATGACGGTGGTGGAGATCGCGCCGGAAGGCGGCTGGTACACGCGCATACTCGCTCCCCTGCTACACGATCACGGCCGCTACCTCGCGGCCTCCCGCCCGCTGCAGGCCGGCAACGCGGGCAGCGAGCGCGCGTACCGGCAATTCCAGGACCTGCTGGCCAGCGACCCCGCAGGTCTGGGCAAGGTAGAACTGGCGCCCTTTGCGCCCGGCCAGGCCACCATCGCGCCACCGGGCTCGGTGGACCTGATTCTGACCTTCCGCAACCTGCACAACTGGATGGAGCGGGATGTCGCGGGCGCCGCGTTCGCCGACATGTACCGGGCGCTCAAGCCGGGCGGCGTGCTGGGCGTGGTGGAACACCGCGGCAATCCTGCGCTACCGCAGGATCCCAAGGCAGCCTCCGGCTACGTCAACCAGGCCTATGCGATCCGCCTGATCGAGGCCGCGGGCTTCCGGCTGGTGGGTGTCTCCGAGGTCAACGCGAACCCGAAGGACGCCAAGGACTATCCTCGCGGTGTCTGGACGCTGCCGCCGCTGTACATCGAGGGCGAGAAGGATCGGGCGCGCTACGAGTCGATCGGCGAGAGCGACCGCTTCACGCTGAAGTTCGTCAAGCCGCGCTAGCGGCTCGGGGCCGACCGGCCCCTCACCACAAGTCCTTGAGCTTCGAGGCGACATCGATGCGCGGCGCACCGGCCTGCGTGAGCGCGCCCTCCCCGCCGCGCGACCCGTGCCAACTGGTCTGCTCCAGCGTCTTGAGCACCTTGTCGTTCAGGAAGCGGCTGCGCGCGCCGTACACGTGTGCATCGCCGCGCGGCGCCTGCTGCGTGATCGGGAACTTGAGCGGACTCACCAGCTGCAGCTCGTTGCGGGCACGGGTGAGCGCCACGTAGAGCAGCCGCCGCTCCTCGTCGATGAGCTCCGCGCGCCCGGTGGCAAACTCCGACGGGAAGCTGCCATCCACGACGTTCAGCAGGAACACGGTGTCCCACTCCATACCCTTGGCCGAGTGGATCGTGGAGAGCACCAGGTAGTCCTCATCCTTCAGCGGCGTACCGGCCAGGTCGCCAGCGGCTTGCGGTGGATCCAGGGTCAGCTCGGTGATGAAACGCTCACGCGTCGGGTAGTGCTGCGAGAGCTGCTCCAGCTGCTCCAGGTCGCCGATGCGCGTATGGATCTGCTCGTACAAGCGCTCCAGGTGCGGCTGGTACCACTCCCGCAGCAGGCGCATCTGCCCGGCCCAGGCGCGGGCCGGCTCGGCTAGCACCTCCAGCAGGTCCAGGAGTTTGGCGTAGTCCTGTGCCGCGGCGGCTGGCGGGGTCACCGCACGCAGCACAGCCCAGCCGCCGCCGGCGGCCTCCTGCTCATCCAGGCAGCGACGCGCGTTGACCGGACCCATGCCGGGCAGCAACTGCAGCGTGCGCAGCGCCGCGAGCGCATTGCGCGGGTTATCGGCCCATCGCAGCACCGCCAGCAGATCCTTGACGTGCGAGGCTTCCAGGAACTTCAGTCCGCCGTACTTCACGAACGGGATGCGCCGGCGCGCGAGCTCCACCTCCAGCAGGTCGCTGTGGCTCGCGCTGCGGAACAGCACCGCCTGCCGGCGCAGATCCACGCCGGTCTCGCGCCGCGCGAGGATCTGGCTGCAGACGTAGTCGGCCTGCGCCGCCAGGTCATCGACCGTGACCAGGCGGGGCAGCGCCCCGCCGCCGCGCACGGCGATAAGGTGCTTGCGATGCTGGCGCGGCGCATCGGCCATGAGCGCGTTGGCCAGGTCGAGCACGGGCTGCGTGGAGCGGTAGTTCTGCGCCAGCGGCACCACCTCGGCGGGTGGGTTGAAGCGCTGCGGAAAGTCCAGGATGTTGTCGACTGTCGCCGCGCGGAAGGAATAGATGGCCTGCGCGTCGTCACCGACCACCGTGACCCCGGCCCCATCGGGCTTGAGGTTCTGCAGGATCTCGCCCTGCAGACGGTTGGTGTCCTGGTATTCATCCACCAGCACATGGTCGAAGTGTTCCCCGACGTGCTGGGCGAGCGCCGGCTCGGACATCAGGATGTGCCAGTAGAGCAGCAAGTCGTCGTAGTCGAGGATGCCCAGCCGCTGCTTGCGCTCGACGTAGGCGCGGAAGAGCCGCGTGAGGTCCTCCTCCCACTGCAGGCACCAGGGGTACTGCAGCTCGAGGGTTTCTTTGAGCGGGCGGCGCGTGTTGACCCGATAGGAGTAGATCGCAAGGCAGGTATCCTTGCGCGGGAAGCGCTGCTCCTTGACCGCCAGCCCCAGCTCCTGCCGCAGCCCGTCCAGCACGTCCGCCGAATCACCCCGGTCGATGACGGTGAAGGAGGGCTCCAGCCCCAGGTGCGGCGCATAGTGGCGCAGCAACCGGTTGCCGATGCTGTGGAAGGTACCCGCCCACTGCAGGCGCTGGGTCAGCGCCTGCGCCTTGCTGCCCAGCGTGTCCTCCAGCGCAGAACGTACGATTTCGTTGGCGCGCCGGCGCATCTCCACCGAGGCACGACGGCTGAAAGTCAGCAGCAGGATGCGCGAAGGATCCACCTTGTTGAGGATCAGGTGGGCCACGCGGTGCGCCAGCGTCGAGGTCTTGCCCGTGCCGGCGCCAGCAATGATCAGCAGGGGTCCGGACGCAAAGCCCTGCTCCGGCAGCGACTGCCCCGTGGTGACGGCTTTGCGCTGGGCGCTGTTCAGTGTTTCAAGATGGAGGGCGGACGTTGCCATGCCGGCAATATAGCCAATAGCCGCGTGATCATCCCGGCCCATTCGGCCGCGGAGGCATCGCCGCGCATCTCCCAGCGCTCGCCGGGCAGATCCAGAAACGCATCCGCGCGCGTGTCCACCGCCCCGCTGGCCTGGCGCGCGTCGCGGTGCCCCGGATGGCGCCCCGGATCTGCCGCCCGGGCGGCCAGCCGCTCTCGGCGCAGCGGCTCATCGACCCTGCATAACAACTGCACGACGCGCCCGACGCCCAAGGTCAGCCCGTGCAGCGGCGCCTCGTGCTCGCCGGGGCGGAAGTTCCCCTCCAGCACCAGGCCGGTCCCCTGCGCAAGCAACGCCGGTGCCAGCGCGAACAGCAGCGCAAAGCTTGCGTCACTGAGCGCCCGGGACGTGGCCGCGTCCGCCTCGGGAAACTGATCCAGCAACGGCTCCTTCAGCGCGTCCTTGGCCAGCAGGGGGCAGCCCAGCGCCGCCACCAGCGCTTCGGCGACGCAGGACTTGCCCGCGGCGGGCAATCCCGTGACGATGATCAGCCAAGCCGCTTGTCGTCCCATGTGAGACCCCTACCGACATGTTCGAAATCGATTCCAAGTATCGCGGTCGCGTCATCACGGTCAACGTCGAACGCGTCGAACTCCCGAACGGACGCGTGGCGGACCTGGAGATCGTGCGCCATCCCGGCGGCGCCACGATCGTGGCGATCGACGCCCGGCAGCGCATCTGCCTGCTGCGCCAATACCGCCATGCCGGCGGCGGCTGGCTGTGGGAACTGCCGGCCGGCAAGCTGGAGGTTGGCGAGCCGCCCCTGCAGACCGCGCAGCGGGAACTCATCGAGGAAGCCGGCGTGGAAGCACGCGACTGGTACAGCCTGGGCAGCATCCTGAGCTCCCCCGGCGTGTTCACCGAAGTGATCCATCTCTTCCTTGCCCTGGAGCTGCAACCCCGGGACATCGCGCACGAGGAGCACGAGGTGATCGAAGTGCATTGGGTCGACTTCCGCGAGGCCTGGCAGCGGGCCGTCAACGGCGAGATCAACGATGCCAAGACCGCGCTGGGCATCCTGCGGGCATACGCGTTCCTCAGCCAGGGGCTCCTGCCGCCACTCCTCGCCTAGAGCCGTGGCGCAGCGCGAGGAGAGTGTGATCCGTTCCGCATTTCACCCGGATGACTTTACTGTAACCTTAGCCTCCGCTATGGAAGACAAGAAACTAGATTTCTCCTTCGGGCCGACCGAGTCCAGCAACCCGGACGAGCCTGACGCGGCCTTGCGCGAGCTGAGCCTGCTCCCGGACAGCCCCAAGAAGAAAAAGGTCCTGACGGGGTACGACCCCTACGACCGCGACGCCAACGTGACCACGAAGGAACCCGCGCCGGCGAACCGGGCGGACCTGCGTAAGCTCTCCGAGTGGATCAAGCTCAAGAAAGAAGTCGAGACGCTCAAGAACGAGCCGCCGCCGGAGCTGCCGCCGCGCGACCGCGACTGAACCCGGGTTCGTTTCGGTGCCCGCCGCCGCGCGGGTAACATGCGGGGATCGCAGCCGCCCTGCTCCGCCGCGTATCCCATGGCATCCCTACGGTTCGCTGTCGTTCTGCTGGCCCTCGGCGCCACCACCGCCCAGGCTGCGTCCCCGCACACGCCGCCACGCAGTGCGTTCACCCCCGCCGACCTCGTGAGCCTGCGGCGCCTGAGCGATCCGCAGGTCTCCCCGGACGGACGCTACGTGGCCTTCGTCCTGCGCAGCGCCACGACGCTGCAGACCGTGCCGGAGAGCAACTGTCGGGGGCTGTGCCGGGGACGGCTGGAGCGGTCCTGCAGCCCCGCCAAGCCTTCGGCCTTATAGCGCCGTAGCCACTTCTTCACGGTGGTCAGGGAGACGCCCAGGGCCTGGGAGACATCGAGCTGATGCTCCCCCGCCAAGAGGCGGGTGACCATCAGCTCTCGACCCTTGGGGGTCAGACGAGCCTGCTTGTGCAGGGTTGTTCACTCTCTTCGGAGGGGGAAACTGAGGTTTGGTCACATCAGCTTCCTCTCCCCGGAGGGAGGGAACAACCTACTGAAACATCACCGCTAGGGCTGTGGACCTGGATCGCCTCGGGCGGGGGCCTGTTGCTGGCCGGACGGCGTCGCGGGCAGGTACTCGCGCAGGAAACGCAGCAGGTCGGCAAACGCCTGCCGTGAATCGTGGTCGGCCGGCGCCTCCTCCGCTATCCGGTACTCCTTGGTGTACAGCGCATGCGGCCGATCGCCCAGTGCGTTACGCGACTGCGTGGCACCGTACTCCTGAGTTTCCAGCCCCACCGGGAACTCCTCGCGCAGGCGCTCGAGCTTCTCGTGCGGGCAGATCCGGTCCGCGCGACAGCGGACCGCGAGCAGGCGGGCCGCACCGGTGTCCAGGCATGTGCGCGCCGCCGCAATGTCCTCGGCGCTGACGTTGAGCGCGCCGCGCCCGCTGCCCAGGCCCGTCGCCGCGAACAGCAGCGAGAGGGGCACCGAGGGCTGCGCCGCCACGGCCGCCGTGACCTTGCGATTCAGGATCAGCGGGATTGCGAAGCCCCCGGTCAGGCACATGCCGATCGCGCCCACGTTGCAGTCGCCATTGCGCAGGCCGATCTCGCCGGCCAACTCCCGCAGCCAGCGCGTGATGGGAGCCGACACGCCCGCGCGCAGGTAGGCGAACTCCCGCGAGATGCACAGGCGCAGGGCATTTTTCAACGGTGCACGACGTCCCAGCGGACCAAACAGCCACGGGAGATAGACCTGGAAGCCGGCGGCACGCAGCCGGGCGGCAAAGAGCAGCAGTCCGGGAGCAACACCGGCCAGCTCCGGCAGGAGCAGCAGCGGCGGATGCCCCGGGTCGCCGGCGTGGTAAACCGCGTGAACGATGTCGCCGGAGCGGAACGAGAACTGCGCGTACCCCGCCAGCGCCTGCGCCGCCGGACTAGGCGGCCGCATTGCGTCGGCGTCGCACGAGGTCTTCGATGCGGGGCTGCTGGATGATGGCGAGCCCCAGCAGGGCGACCAGGCCATGGGCCCACCACAATCCCGCCCAGGCCGGAACGCCCCCCTTCTCCAGCAGCGTACGCCCCGAGATCAGAAGGCTCGCGTAGATCGCATACAGCAGCACCGCCCAGATCACGCGGCCATAGCGTCCCTGCCGAGGGCGCAGGCGCGCGATCGGCACGGCCAGCACGCCCAGCAGCAGCGTGATGACGACGGTGGCGATGCGCCAGTGGTACTCGGCCAGGTAGCGGCCGTCTGACGAGGCCCGCAGCGTCGCCGTGGCCTGCATGTCGGCCCGCGGCTTGCCGGGCGCACCGGCAGCCGCCTGGATCGGCACAGTCTGCTCGCGGAACCGCATGGTGCGCCACGCACCACCGCCGGCGACCCCTTCATAGCGCTGGCCATCGTGCAGCACGACCGAGGCCAAGCTGCCGTCCGGCGCGAGGTTGTACTGGGCACTGTCGGCCAGCACGATCTCGATGCGCGCCTCCTCGCCGCCAAGATTGGGCTTGAGCCGGCGCTCGAAAAACACATTACGCAGGTGGCCCGCGGCATCCTGCTCGCGGAAATACAGCACCGCACCGCCGCCCAGCGAGCGGAACTGCCCCGGCGCAAGGCCGCGAACCAGCGCCGTTCGCAGGCTCTCGGTCCGGATCTCGTAGCTGCGGCGCGCACCGTCGGGACCGGCGAAGAACGCGATCCATGCACACAGCAGCGTGGCCGCGAGCGTCACCACGCCGGCCGCCGCGTACACCGTCACGGGACTCATGCCGCAGGCCTGGGCGGCCGCCAGCTCGCTGTCGTGATACAGGCGACCCAGGGCGACCGTGATCCCCAGCAGCAGGGAGATCGGCAGGATGACGTTGGAGTTCTCCGTCACAGACAGACGCAGCAGCTCCAGCACCAGCTGGCCCGGGACCTGGCCATCGGCCACGCGGCCGAGGACGAAGGCCAACTGGTTGGTAACCAGCAGCACCAACAGCACCAGCGCCACCACGATGAACGCCAGCGCGACCTCCCGCAGGATATGGCGAAAGAGGATGCTGCCGATGCGCCGACTCAATCCGCGCGCCTCTGGAAGTTGTAGCCCGGATCATCACCACCGCCCTGCATCAGGTGCCCGGTGGCATCCACCTGGCGTTCTACCCGGTGGATCGAGTCGGCCCGCAGCTGCAGCCGTTGGTCCACGCGCAGGCCCTCGCCGGTGGTGCGGGAGTTGACGCGACAGCGCGTCACGTCGGTGGAACCGTCAAAGCCGCCCGCGACCTTGCGCCAGGTGATCTCGTAGCCGCCCATGAGTTTCACGTCTTGCGGCAGCAGGCTCTTGAACACGTCGGGGTTGCGTCCCGCCTCGCGCCAGCGCCCGGGTTCGGTGAGCGCCAGCTGGGTCTCCACCAGCACCGGCTCGCCGGCGGCCACTTGCAGCGAAGCCAGCTGCTGCGAGATCAGGCGCCGCGGATCGTTGGCCGCGCTCTCCTGCACCAGGAAGACGTTGTCGCCGATCAGCGGAGCGTGGACCGGCACGATCAGCATCACCAGTGCCTCGCGTTCCCCGTTGCCCTGGGCGTTGAGCTGCCGCACCTGGGCGATGTTGTCGTACTGGCCGGCGAACATGCCCACCAGCTCCTGCAGCTCCACTTCGCGATGACGGGCCTGATCGGCGCAGCCGCCCAAGGCAAGGGCGAGCAACGCCGCGCCGGCGCTGCGCAGGGCCCGCGGGCGGGAGAAGATTCTTTCAGCCATAAAGGATGCGCCACTCCGAACGGTAAGCCAGACCCAAGGCAAGGATGCGCTCAATGAGCGCCGGATACTGCAGTCCCGCGGTGGCCGCGGAGCGTGCGAAGTCTTCGTGCGCGGCCAGGTGCGGATTGGCGTTGGCCTCCAGCACGAACACACTGCCATCGGCACGTATGCGAAAATCCATGCGCGCGAACCCCGACAGGCCCAGCGATCGATAGATGCGCCGGGACAGGCGGTCCAGCTGCGCCTCAACACCGACCGGCAGGTCCGCCGCCGGATGGCTGCCGATACCGTAGCGGCTGCGGTAGTCCAGGTCCCACTTGACCTTGCGCGTGGCGATGGCGCTCTGGTTCGCCGGCATGGTGCCGAAGTCCAGCTCCCAGACCGGCAGGCGCGTCAGGCGCTCGTTGCCGATGACCCCCACGTAGCACTCGCGCCCCTCGATGTATTCCTCCACGAGCACGTCGGACTTGTTCTGCTCGAACACGAACTCGATGCGCTCCTGCAGGCGCGCCGCGTCTTCAACGACCGAAGCCTGCGCGATGCCCAGGGAGGCGTCGTCGGTTGAGGACTTCACAAACAGCGGATAGCGCAGGTTGCGCGGCACGCGCAGGCGCGCGCCACGGCGGAATATCGCGAACTGCGGCGTCGGGATACGGTGGAAGGCGAATACCTGCTTGCACAGCGCCTTGTCGCGGGAGATCAGCAGGCCGCGCGGATTGCAGCCGGTGTACGGCTGCCGCAGCATCTCCAGGAAGGCAATGACGTGCTGGTCGTAGGCGACGATGCCGTCGAACTCCTCCAGCAGGTTGAAGACGATATCCGGCTGCCATTCGGAGATCAGGCTGCGCAGCTCCACCAGGCTATCCAGGACGCCCAGCACGCGCACGTCATGGCCGGAGGCGCGAAGCGTGGAGATCACGTCGTATTCGGCACGCCAGTCCTGGATCACCTTGGGGTCGTAGCCCTCCAAGCTGTCTGGCGGCATGAGGCTTACGTGCAGGACGACGAGTACTTTACGTTTCTTCATAAATGAATCTGCGGGCTAGTGCCCTTGCCATAGAGCTTGACCAACCGTATCAGCATCCAGCGCGCATGCCGCAGCGCCTCGCGGCGCGAGCCGCGCAGATACAGATCCAGTTCCGCGGCGCGCGCGATGGCCCGCCGCAGCACCTGGTAGACCGCATACCGGTCTACTTCCGCCTCGCGCGCCACCGACGCTACCAACAGCGGCTTGCCCTCGCGCAGCATCACGCTGGCGCGGGGCGCAGCCGAGCGCCGCGGACGTGGCGTAAAGACCTTGAGGAGCATCTCATCGGCATCGCTACGCAGGAAATGCCGGTAGCGCGCCAGCTTCGCCGCATAGTGCTCGGCTAGTGTGCGCCGGTTCTGCGCCAATGGCTCGATGTGCACGCGCGTGCGGACCAGAGGTGGCTGCTCGCGCACCTGCTGCATCAACTCCTCGACGAAGGAGAGCTTGTCCAGCGCTGGCCAGTCCTCGTAGGAGCGCCGCCAATCGGAGTTGGGCTTCAGCCAGACGGCGAAGGTTTCGGCGAAGTCCTCCGTAGGATGACTCTGCGCGTACCAGTCGCCCAGATGGTGCACGTAGCGGCGACTGCCGGGGCGCGCCCGGTAGCGCTCCGGATAGGGCAATGACGCCGGCCCGAAGACTTCGCGCCAGCGACGCCGGTAGCGCAGGCGGTAGGCACTATCGATCGCGTGGCCGGCCTCGTGACGCAGGATCCTGAGCAGCCAGTTGGCATTGCCGCCCTCTACCTGATGCATCATTTGCCGCTCCAGTCTCTCCAGGCGCGGGTGCGCCAGGTAGAAGGGCACGGCGATGCCGGGCACGCCATCGGGCGAGAACCACTCCTCGGCCAGCCAAAGGTGCGGACGGAAGCGGATGCCGCGTCGCTCCAGCTCCACGTTGAGCCGCTGCAGCCGGGCCTCCAGCGGCGAGCCCGCTAGCTTGAGCTTCAGGTCGCAGAAGCGCAGGGACAGCAGGGCCTCATCCGACAGGCGTGCCCACGCGGGGCGGCGCCGGCGCACGGGGCGGCTGGTCGGGCTGCGGGAGGACGGGGCGGCCATGGCCCCACTTTAGCTAAACGCCCGGGCTTTGGAGCAGCCGGTCGGCGAACCGGGCGAGCGTTTCCTGTGCCAGCAGGCCCTGCTGCCAGGGCTGGGGAATCGCCTGCAGCCCGGAGTAGGCGCCGGCCAGCTGGCCGAAGGCGGCGGCGCTCACGTCCGCTTCCCCGCCCTGGTTCACGAGGCCCAGCACGCCGGCGGCAAAATCCTCACCCCTCGCGAAGGCCTGCGCGACCTCCTCCAGCACCGTCAGGATCGTCTGCATCCGCGGCCGGCGGCGGCGGGCCGGCCGCTCGAAACGGCCAGCCAGCTCCACCAGCTCGGGCTTGAGCGGGGCCAAGGGCCAGTGCTGCGCGAGCCCCAGGATGGCGCCCTTGTCGTGCCCGGACAAGGCTCGGTGAACCATGCCGGTGAACAGGCGGCAGGCATCCACCACCAGGGGCGCCTGGTGCGTGACGCGCGCGGCATCGGCACCGGCCGCCACGGCCGCCTCGAAGCTACCGTGGTAATACAGGGCGGAAGCCACGCTGCGCCCCAGCGGCTCGCAGTCCAGCTGCTTGGGATCGTGCGAGCCGAGCACCGGGGAGCGACGCCATCCGGCCAGCGCCACGGCCTTGCGGATGGACTCGCGGCTGCCAGTGGCCTGGCCCGTGCACGTCAAGTGCCCGTCCTGCAGCCACCGCCGATAGCGGCTCATTTGGTCGCGCGCATCCACCCCGCCGGTCTCCAGCAGGCTTTCGGCCACGCACAAGGCCATGCTGGTGTCATCCGACCATGCGCCGGCCGCTTGCAGCAGCGGCCCACCGCCTGCCAGGGCGGTCACCGGCGTGAACTCGCCCGGCTTCAGGCCCTGTGCGGGCGCACTGAGCGCATCGCCCACCGCCAGGCCCAACAGGGCGCCGCGCACGCGCGAGGCGCGTTCGGGGACTTGCCAGGCTGCGCGCCATTGCAGCACGAAGGCTTCCTGCGCCTCGTTCTCCGGGATACGCGGCCACTGCGCCGAGCGGGCGTTCTCCTGCCAGAGCTCATTGAGGCGCTCCAGGGCCGCGTGGCTGCCCTGCCCCTGCTCGATGAGCAGGCAGGCAACGCTCAGGCCCGTGCGACCGATGCCGGCGCGGCAGTGCAGGTACACCACCTGGCCGCGAGAGAGCGCCTGGTCCAGTGTCTGCAGGACGGCGCGCATCTCCGCCGTTGAGGACGGCACGCCGTGGTCGATGAGCGGATGGCGATGGTGGCTTACCGCATCCGGCAGCAGCGGGCGGTAGTCCGGGAGCTCATCGGGCTGGGTGAGATCCACGAAGCAATTCACGCCCGCGGCCAGCAGCCGCTGCAGGCGCTTGGCGGTCTCCACCCCGGTCTCGCCCGCCGGGTGCTCGCCCGCCAGCAGGCGACCGGGCTCGACCCAGTAGGTATTGGGCAGCGGTCGCTTCATTCGACTCCGCGCAGGGCGGCAAAATCAAACAGCCGCGTATCGGCCAGGTGCGCGGGCTCCACGTTGCGCAGCGAGGAGAAGATTGCCTCGGTGCGACCCGGGTATTGCAGCTCCCAGTCCGCCAGCATCTTCTTGATGTTCGCGCGCTGCAGGTTCTCCTGCGAGCCACACAGGTTGCAGGGAATGATCGGGAAGCCGCGGGCGCGCGCATAGCGCTCGATTTCGCGCTCCGACACGTAGGCCAGCGGGCGGATGACGACATGCCGGCCGTCCTCGGATTGCAGCTTGGGCGCCATCGCCTTCAACTTGCCGCCGAAGAACAGGTTCAGGAACAGCGTCTCCACGATGTCGTCCCGGTGATGACCCAGCGCGATGCGGGTAATGCCGTTCTCGGCGGCATAGCGATACAGCGCGCCGCGTCGCATCCGCGAGCACAGGCTGCACATCGTGCGGCCCTCCGGGATCAGTCGCTTGACGACGCTGTACGTATCCTGCTCGATGATGTGGTGTTCCACGCCCAGCGAGCGCAGGTAGTCCGGCAGGATATGGGCCGGGAAGTCCGGCTGCTTCTGGTCCAGGTTCACCGCGATCAGCGAGAAGCTCACCGGGGCGCTGCGCTGCAGGGACATCAGCAGGTCCAGCAGCGTGTAGGAATCCTTGCCGCCGGAGAGGCAGACCATGACCCGGTCGCCCTCGCGGATCATCTCGTAGTCGGCGATGGCCTTGCCCACCAGGCCACGCAGGTGCGCGCCCAGCTTGCGCTGCGTGGAGGACAGTCCGCCACCGGGTGTCGCCGTACCGGCCGCCGCGATGCTCATCGCGCACCCTCCAGGTAGCGGGCTTCCAGGTAGCGAAGCAGCGGCGCCGCCGCGAGCGGCTTGCCCGTGGCCTGCTTGAGCAGCGCCTGCAGGGGCAGCTTTGCGCCCAGGCCATGCACGTGCTCGCGCAGCCAGCCCGCCAGGCCCGCAAACTCGCCGCGGGCGATCTGTTCATCGATATCCGGTACCTCGCCGCGCAGGCTCTCGAATAGCTGGGCGGCGATCGCCCCGCCGATGGAATAGGACGGGAAGTAGCCGAAAAAGCCGTGGGCCCAATGGATATCCTGCAAGCACCCCTCGGTATCGGTGCCCGGGCGCAGCTCCAGGCGTGCCTCCATGCCCGCATTCCAGGCCTCCGGCAGGTCGCGGATCGCCAACTGCCCGGAGAGCAACTGCTTCTCCAGGTCGTAGCGCAGCATGATGTGCAGCGGGTAGGTCAGCTCGTCGGCATCCACCCGCACGGCACTGCGCCGTACGCGGGTGAGCAGCCGATACAGGTTGTCGACTTCCCATTCCGGGCCGGTGACCCCGAAGTGCTTTTCGAGCAGCGGCCGCAGGTAGGTCACGAAGCCGCGGCTGCGGCACACGATCATCTCCACCAGCAGCGACTGGCTCTCCTCCATTGCCATGCCACGCTCGCGGGCCACCGGCTGCGTGGCCCACTCCTTGGGCACGCCCAGATCGTAGAGGGCGTGACCCATCTCGTGCATCGCAGCCAGCAGGCCGGTGAACGGGTCCGCCGAGTCGATGCGCGTCGTGATGCGTATATCGCCGGCCACGCCCTCGGTGAAGGGGTGCTCGCTCTCATCAAGGCGCCCCCGATCAAACGGAAAGCCCATCGCCTTCATGATCTCGGCAATCAGCAGTTTCTGCTTGCTGGCTGAGAACCGGCCCGCCACCGGGATCGGCAGGCTATCAGCCTGGCGCGCAATGCCCTCGCGGATCAGCGACGGCAAGCGGCGCGACACCGCTCCGAACAATGTATCGATTTCCACCACGCGCAAACCCGGCGTGAATTCATCCGCGAGCGCGTCGTACGGGGAGAGTCCCAGCGCCTGCCCCAGCAGCGCCGCCTTGTCCCGCACCAGGTGCAGGACTTCCTCCAGATGCGGGGCGAAGATCCTGAACTGGTTGGACTGCCGCGCCTCCGCCCAACGCACTTCGGCCATCGACGTGGCGCGTGCCAGGCTCGATACCAGCGAGGCCGGCGTGGCGATGGCGTGGTCGCGCTGGCGACGCATCTGCCGCAGGTTGGCGCATTCCCAGTCCGTCAGCGTGCCTTCGGAGGCCTGGGCGCGGTCCAGCAGTCGACTGACTTTGGGAGTGGTCAGCAGCGCGTGGATCTCCGTCTCCAGGGTGGCCAGCTGCTCGCCGCGCACGTCGGCGCTGCCCCGCGGCATCATCACCGCCGCATCCCAGCGCAATAGGGCCAGGGCACCGCGGAAGGCATGCAGGCGCTGCCATTCCTGTTCGAGCTGTTTGTAGGGGGTCGCGGACATGGGTTTTAGGGGCGGCGCGGCAAGGGGCGGGCGCTGGCCGCCTAGTCTACCAGTGCCGTACGCGGGCCACGGCGTCGGTCGGACGGAGCGTGCCCCGGGGGCCTACTGGGCCGCGTCCACGGCCTCGCGGTTGCGCCGCTCGCCTTCCCGCACGGACTGCTCCACCGTGGTCCCCACGGCCTTGACGCGGGCTCCCAGGGAGTGCTCCTGCGGAGGCGGCACCTCGGGCGCTGGTGGAGCCGGTGACTTAACGCAGCCCGCCAGCACGAGCGTCAGGGTCACTGCCGTCCACAGTAACCGTCGTGCCGGGCGGCGCGGCAGGTCCGCGGCGCAGGGCGGGACAGCCTTGATGAATTCGCGGCTCGGGTCACGCAACGCGCTGGCGGATACCACGATCTGACTACCGTTCTGGCTGGCGAGGCCGCCCAGCATAGCCGCTGCGATCGGCCTGTCGACGTAGCCGGTGAAATCGGTGCTTCACAGGCCCAGTGCCGCAAGGAGCTGGCGGCGCGCCGTCCCGTCCAGCTCGCTGTCGGAAAACCAGACGGCCGCCAGATGGTGCTCGGGCACAGCCAGCAGCAGTCTGCCGGCGGACTGCGCCCACAGCAGCGTTTCGCCGCCGCCGCCCCGGGTCACGACAACCCCCAATCCGTAGCCGGGATGCACCGGCGAGGCCGCGGCGATGTCCGCCACGAAACCTGCCGGCCAGAGCTGCCGGGGCCCGACCCGGCCGTCGTCGGCCAACAGGCGCGCCAGACGCAGCCAGTCGCGTGCCCGCGCGACCAGGCAGCAGTGGGCGGCCATGTCGCCCGCCAAGCGGTCCAGCGCGACCGTGGCCTGCCCAGCCCCCAGCGGCACCCACAATTCCCGCTCGGCCAACTCCACCAGGCGCTCGCCTCGCGCCCGCGCGATCACGGCGCCGAGGACCTGCGCGTTAGCCGGCGTGGCCTCGAAGTGACTTCCCGGCGGATAGGCGGACGGGAAGCCCAGCGCCGCCCGGTCAAAGTTGGGGCCGAAGGCCAGGCGCGCGCGGTCGCTGAAGGGATTGAACGGGCTCCAAGGCAGCGCCTGAAGGCCACTGAGCTGCCAGAAGAGCTGGCGCGGCGTGATCTCGCCCCGCGGCTCGCCCCGCCATTCGGAAAGCACCCGGCCCACCGGCTGGTCCAGCAGATCCGGGCCAGACAGACGCTGCTGTCCGTACAGCGCCAGGACAAGGAGTTCGGTGAGGCTACCACCCTGCAGCGGCGAATCGGCATCCCGGCCCCTGCCGTAGTGTTCCGCCAGCGGGGTGTCGCCGCGACTAACCAGCAAGGCCTGGGTCGCGTGCGCCTGCGCCAGCCGCAGGAGCGCAGCCTGCTCGGCCGCGCCGGACGGTAGGGGACCGAGCGGCTCGCCCTCGCCTCGACCCAGCGCCCGCCAGACCCCGGGCATATGCGCGGGCTCACCGCCGCCAGCCACATGCCAGCTCCAGGCGCGCTGCCAGAAGGGCCAGTCGGCTGCCAGGATGCCCACGCCCAGGGACGCCAGCACCAGCCCGACCAGACAGATAATGACGAGCAGTCGTCGCATGTCTTGATGATAACGCTACACTTTGCCCATGCCGCTGCGTATCTGTTTTATCGCCTCAGAAGTCACGCCCTTGGCCAAGACCGGCGGTCTGGCCGACGTGGCCGGTGCATTGGCCAAGTACCTGCACGCCGCCGGTCACGACATCCGGCTTTTCATGCCGCTATACGGACAGGTCGACCGCTCCAAACTGGAAATGTGGCCGGTGGCCTTCCTGCAGGACGTTCCCCTGCGACTGCGCGCGCACGCGCTGCGCTTCAGCGTGCACACGGCGCGACTGCCTGGCGCTACGACGATGATCTACCTGATCGACTGCCCGCAGCTGTTCGAGCGCCCCACGATCTACAGCAACGCACCGGACGAGCACCTGCGGTTCATTGCACTGACGCACGCCGCGCTGCTGTGCTGCCAGCGCATGGGCTTTACGCCGCAGATCCTGCATTGCAATGACTGGCATACGGCCCTCGCGCCGCTGCTCCTCAAGACGATTTTCGCGTGGGACAAGCTGTTCCGGGACACGCGCAGCCTGCTCACGCTGCACAACCTGGGCTACCAGGGCATCTTCGGCGCGGCACATGCCGTCGACACCGGCCTGGAGGCCGCACTCGCCCAGCTCGACTACGCCGAGACGAGCAAGGGGCTGGTCAACCCACTGAAGGAAGGCATCCTGCATGCCGACCACATCAGCACCGTGAGCCCGACCTACGCGCGGGAAATCCAGACGCCGGAATACGGCTGGTCGCTTGACGGCGTGCTGCGCGGGCGCGCGGGCGACCTGAGCGGCATCCTCAACGGCGTGGACTACGAAGACTGGGACCCGCGCCACGACCGATTCCTGCCCAAGCACTACGGCGCCAACCAGCTGGGCATCAAGTCCCAGCTCAAGCAGATGCTGCAGGAACGGCTGGGACTGCAGGCCGAGGAGCAGATCCCCCTCATCGGCATGGTGAGCCGGATGACGCTGCAAAAGGGCTTTGACCTGCTGTTCGACGCCCTGCCGGCGCTGCTGGAAGCGCGTGAGTTCAGCCTTGCCGTGCTGGGCAATGGCGATGCCCGCTATGAAGATTTTTTCGCCGAGCTCGCCCATCGCTGGCCGCATCGCGTCGCGTTCCATCGCGGCTATAGCGATGAACTCTCGCACTGGATCGAGGCCGGCAGCGACTTGTTCCTGATGCCCTCCCTGTACGAGCCCTGCGGCCTGAACCAGATGTACAGCCTGCGCTACGGTACCGTGCCGATCGTGCGCCGCACTGGCGGCCTTGCCGACTCGGTGCAGCACTTCGACCCGACCACCCGCGCCGGTACCGGCATCGTGTTCAACGACTACAACGATGAGGGTGTGAGCTGGGCCATCAACACGGCGCTGGACCTCTACCCGCAGAAGGCACTCTGGCGCCGCCTGGTGCAGAATGCGATGGCACAGGACTTCTCCTGGAAACGCCAGGTCGGGGAATACGAGGCGCTGTACGAGCGGATGCTCGCCGCGCCGCGCCATGCCGGAGCCTGACAAGCAGCTCTTGCATCAAGGCCTGCGGGACGGCGACCCGCAGACCTTAGAGAAGTCCGTGGATGTCGAGCTCGCGCCCGCGCTCGTGTTTGGCTTGTTTCCGGCAGCCGTCGTCGGCGCAGCCAACTGCAGTCCGGGATCTAGCGCGCTGCCGCGGCGGAGCCGCTTTACAGCTCCTCCCGCATCGGGCTGGAGCCCTGCCCCGGCCTCCCTGGGCGGGCCTAGCCTGGAGCCTGTCGCACAGGGATCCCGATGTGGCTGAATTTCGGCCCGGCTCCCGTCTAAACTGCGCTACCAACCCTCGGGCCCCACGATCCAAATGAACACGCAAGCACCACCCGGCACACCGACGACCCAGCCCTTCAGGCTGAGCTGCGTCGTGCCCGCGTTCAACGAGGGCGAGCTGATCGAGTCGTTCCTGACGCAGCTCACCACCGCCGTGCAGGCGCTGACGCCGGACGTGCAGATCGTCGTGGTGAACGACGGCAGCAGCGATGACACCGGCCCAATCGTCACGCGGCTGGCGGCAACCCTGCCGGTCCACTACATCGAGCTGTCGCGCAACTTTGGCAAGGAAGCAGCCCTGCAGGCCGGGCTGGACGCCAGCACCGGTGACTGCGTGGTGCTGCTGGATGCCGACTTCCAGCATCCGCTCAAGGTCATTCCGCAGATGGTGGCCCGCTGGCGGGCGGGCGTTGAAATGGTCTACACGACCAAGGCGCATCGCGCCGATGAACCGCGGCTGCGTCAACTCGGCTCCAAGCTCTTCTACAAGCTGCTCTCCGGCCAGCGTGCGCGCATCCCGCCGGATGCCGGGGACTTCCGGTTGCTGGACCGGCGCGTCGTGGACGCCCTGTGTGCGCTGCCTGAACGCAACCGATTCATGAAGGGCCTCTACGCCTGGGTAGGCTTCCGCTCCGAGGGGCTGGCGATCACCATGGAGGAGCGCCCTGCCGGCCACAGCAAGTTCAACGGCCTGCACCTGGCAAGCCTTGCAGCCACCGGCGTAACGGCCTTCTCCGTGAAACCCCTGCGGCTGGTTACGCTTTCAGGACTCGTCATCTCCATAGTCTCGATACTCATGGGCATGTGGATCGTTGCCGAGAAGATATTCCTCGGCCAGGGCATCCCCGGCTTTGCGACACTGGCCGCCGCCATCTTCTTCCTGTCCGGCATACAGCTGGTAAGCCTGGGCATCGTCGGCGAATACGTCGGCCGCATCTTCGAGGAGGTCAAGCAGCGACCGCGCTACCTGATTTCCCGCGAGGCCGGACCGGGCGCACGACCCATCGCCCCGGAACATCCACGCAGCGACGGAACACCGAAGTGAGCATGACCGTGCCGCCCGCCAAACGGCGCATCGCGATCTGCGCCGATGATTTCGGCCTGTCCGAGGCCGCCTGCCGCTCCATCCTCGAGCTGGGCAAGACGCAGGCCATCACGGCCACGAGCTGCGCCGTGGATGGACCGTTCATGCAACGGCACGCGGCCGCACTGGCGGCGTTGCGACCGCGCCTCACGGTGGGCCTGCACCTGAATCTCACCGAGAACCCGAACTTCGCCGGCAACCAGTCGCTCTCGCAGTGGATTCTGGGCTCTTACCTGCGCCGCCCGAAGGCGCTGCAAGGCCTGGCGGGCGAAGTGGATCGACAGCTGGCGAGATTTGAAACGCTGCTGGCCGGCGCACCGGATTTCGTCGATGGCCACGAGCACGTCCATCAACTCCCGGTCGTTCGCGACATCCTGCTGGCCGCCATGCAGCGGCGCTACGGCCACAGCGTCCTCGTGCGCTGTACCTGGCCACGCCACTTTCGCGGCGGGAAAGCCGCGGTCATCGCGCTGCTGGGTGCCTCGGCCCTGCGAGAGGCGGCGCGGCGCGGCGGCCTGACCTGCAACCGTGACTTCGCGGGCGTCTATGATCTGCGCAGCCGCAGCGGCTATGCCGCGCGAATGGAGGAGTGGCTGCGCAATCTCGACGACGGAGGCTTGGTCATGTGCCATCCGGAGGAGCCCACGGGACCCGCCTTGACCGCGCGACACCAGGAGCATCGTTTCTTCAGCTCGCCGGAATGGCCGCGCCTACTGCGCAGCTGGAATGTCGCCCTGACCGGACTGCGAGCGGCATAAGCCGCGCGGCGGGCACCGCCGTGCGTTCGGGCCACCCTGCCCGCCCCCCCCAAACCACAACCGTGCAGGCGACGGTGGGCGCACCGGCAGGTACCCGGACCGGCATGCCGCGCACAGGAGTGCTGCCGACATGGGGTAAGCGCCCGCGGGAATGCGCCCATCGGCCCGACGCAGCTAACGAAGCGGGATTACGCCTTTCTGCTCGAAGGGTAGGCTGCGCAGCAGACCCGAGCTCAGCGTCACCTTGCCAAACAAACGGTAGTCGAGCTTGCCGCCGCGCAGCCCTCCGGTGGCGATCTTCAGCACCGTTGCCGCGGCATTGGCGTTGACCATCACGTCGAAGTCGCGCTCTCCGCTGGCGGGCACGACGAAGTCCCGCTCGGACTCACCGTGCGCGAATTTGTCGCCGGCCACTTCGATCTCGTAGGTGATGTTGCTAATGGGAAGATCCCGCGCGTTGGGATTCACGACATGCAGGTGTACGCGCAGCTCCTGCTGCGCGAGGTCGCCCTTGATCAGCTCCACGCCAACGATCGAAAGCTTGGGCGTCTCGAACTTGTAGCCCAGCGAAGCACAGGCCGCGAGCGCCAGCAGCGCCACCACGGCCATGACCCGAATCGCCCTGTTCATGCGCAACTCCTGCCATAGAGCTCGTTCAACTCGCGGTAATGGCGGGCCAGCGCGGGCGTGAGCCCATCGGGCGGAGCCCGCCACTGCCAGTTACCCGTCACCGTCCCAGGCAGATTAAGCCGCGCTTCGGTCCCCAGGCGCAAAATATCTTGTAGTGGCAACACCGCCAGCTGCGCGACCGACGCCAGAGCGGCTCGCGCCAGCGCATCGCTCGCGTCGCGGTCCCAGATCCCGAGGTAGTCGTGCAGGTGGTTGCGGGCCGCCTCATCCAGACCCGCGTACCAGCCCACCGTCGTGTCGTTGTCATGCGTGCCGGTGTAGATGACGCAGTCACGCGAGACGTTGTGCGGCAGGTGGGGATTGTCGGCACCACCCCCAAAGGCGAACTGCAGCACGCGCATGCCCGGCATGCCGAAGTCGCGGCGCAGCGCATCCACGTCCCGCGTAATCACGCCGAGGTCCTCCGCCACCACCGGCATGTCCGGCAGCTCGCGCGCCACGCTCGAGAGCATGTCGCGCCCCGGCGCGTCGCGCCACCGTCCGCCCCGCGCGTTGAGCGAGCCGGCGGGCACCGCCCAGTACGCGGCCAACCCGCGGAAGTGGTCGATCCGCAGCAGGTCAAAGCGCGCCAACTGCGCCGCCAGGCGCTCGCGCCAGAAGAGGAAATCCTCCGCGCGCATGCGCTCCCAGTCATAGAGGGGATTGCCCCACAGCTGGCCGTCTTCGGCAAAGTAGTCCGGCGGCACGCCAGAGACTTCGGTGGGCTTGCCCTGCGCATTCAGCTGGAACTGCTCGCGCTGTGTCCAGGTCGTTACGGAATCTGGCGCCACGTAGATGGGCAGGTCCCCAAACAGGCGCACACCACGCTCCTGGGCATGGCGCCGCAGCGCCTGCCACTGGTGCGCGAACTGCCACTGCTCGCGCCGCGTCCGGGCCATGGCGGCGGCGTGTTCGCGGCTCGCCTGCTGCAGGGCCTGCAGATCGCGGTCCCGCAGCGGCTCGGGCCAGTCCCACCAGGCGGCGCCGCCCTGGGCGCGGCTCAGCGCCTCATACAGGGCGTAGTCGTCCAGCCATGACTCATTGGCCAGGCAAAACCGCGCCAAGGCGTCGTCACCGCCGGGCGGCTCAAGTTCGGGATCGATGAACAGCGGGTTGCCGGCATAGTCCGAGCGCGCCCAGTACGGGGATCCGTCGGCACCGGTAGGACCCAGCGGCAGCATCTGCCAGACACTGAAGCCAGCCTGCGCCAGCCAGTCAACGAACGCGCGGGCAGGAGCGCCGAACGCACCGCGATGCTGCGGCCCCAGCAAGGAGGAAGGGTGCAGCAGTACGCCGCTGCGGCGACGATCCAGGACGGCAAGGCGATGCAGTTCGCTCACGCTCGCGTTCAGGCCTGCGTCCGGCGCATGACACCGCCCGCCTCGGGGGCGCCGCGGCCCACCGAGATGCGTTGGCTCAGGGACGCCGGCGGTTGCAGTCCCAGCATCGTGTACAGGCTCGTCAGCTGGTGGCGGAACAGCAGGTCAAAGTCCCGCACCGCTTCCGGCGGGTTGTAGTCGCCGAACCACCAAAACCAGTCGGAACTCTCGCACTGCGCCAACTGGCGGCTCACGTCCCGCAGCTGTTGCTCGGACAATCCACCCTTGGCAAGCACTGCGTCGTAGGCGATCTTGGCCTCGCACAGCAGGTCCCAGCCGGCGTTCTTCGACGGATCGCCCATCCACGTGGACAACGTGCCGTGCACCCAACTGCCAGCGCGAACTTCGGGCAGCACGTGCGGCGCGACGCCGCGCGCGCGCGCGTCATCCAGAAAGCCCGACAGCGTGGTGAGCTCAAGCCGGGGGTGCTGAGCCAGGGCCGCGTACATGGCACTGAGGAAGTAATAGCCGTTGAACGGGTAGTACTCCCAGGCGTTCTCGCCATCCAGCGCGATCAGTACGACGCGGCCCTCGGCACCCTGGGTGCGGTCGGCAAGTCGCTCCAGCTCCTGCACGAAATGGCGCGCGGCATCGTCGCCGTGCCATTTGGAATAGCTAAAGCCAATGAGGTCGGAGATCTCGTCATGGCGGAAGAAGCAGGCCATCTGGCCGTGGCTACTGCGATGCGCCTGGTTCAGCAGGCGCTCGGCGTCTTCCCCATTCGGCCCGATCACGATGTGCGAAGCATCCAGGGCGCCGCGCAGCACGCTGGAGCTGGAGGCGATCCACTCCATGCCCGCCTCCTCGATCACCTTGAGCGCAGGCTCGCTGATCGCCCCCTCCGACGGCCAGCAGCCGCGCGGATCGCGGCCGAAGACGCGGCGGAACACGCGCAGCGCCTCCTGCATGTGCCAGACGGCGCGCTCGGCGCCTCCCGGATACTGCGCATGCCGCGGCAATGGCGAGGACGGCTCGCTCTCGCGGGCCGCCTTGAAGTCCAGCAGCAGCGGGACGATCGGGTGGCTGTAGGGCGACACCGCCAACTCGCAGCGACCGACCTCCGCCAGCCGCCGGTAACGCGGCAGCAGGCCATTCAACAGCTCCCCGATCAGTTCCAGCAGCACCCGGCGCTCGGCCTCCCCGTACTGCCGCGCGTGCTCGGCCAGGCGAGCCACGCGCACGTCGCTGCGCCGCACGGTCTCGGCGAGCCAGGCGATGTGGTACCAGACGGCCAGGTCGCGCAGGAACTGGTCTGACGCGTAGGCGATCTGCTCCGGCGTGCCCAGCGAAGTGGCTAGCTGTGCCAGTTCCGCATACACGGGATGGCGCTCGATCAGGTTTTGCCGGTCGGCCCGCAGGCAGGCGCGCAGCAAGGCCAGCCGGCGCTCCGGCTCCGTGGGCAAGGGGCTCGAGGAGAGCATTGCGAGTATAGCGTCCGGCAGCGGCTCGCCCTGCTCCAGGTGGGCGCCGACGCGATGCGCCAGCTCCTCCAGCTGCTCGATCAGGACGGGCGTGAAATTAACCACGGCGCGCGCACTGGGATTGGCCTCCAGGTGCGCGGCCATGTCGACGTAGTCCTTGATGGCGTGGAGGTAGGTCCACGGGAACACATATTGACCGGACAGGGCGTCTCGGTAGTGCGGCTGGTGCATGTGCCAGAAGAGAACCACCGGCAGCCGCGCGGCGCTCATGACCGACGTCTCATATCTTGGCCATCGTGAGGCGCATCAGCATCTCCGGCGTCACCAGCACCACGCCCTTGGGCGAGACATCGAAGCTCTCTCTGTCCGAGGTCACGTCCACGCCGATCCTCATGCCATCGGGAATCTCGCAATGCTCGTCGATGATCGCGTTGCGGATGACGCAGCCCTTGCCTATGCGCACCCCGGGCATGATGACCGCGCGGTGGATGCTGGAGCCCTCGTCAACGCGCACGCTGGAGAACAGCAGGGATTCGCGCACCACGGCACCGGAGATGATCGAGCCGCCCGACACCAGCGAGTTGATCGCCATGCCGCACCGACCCTCCTCGTCGAGGACGAACTTGGCCGGCGGCTGCTGCACCTGGTAGGTCCAGATAGGCCATTCCTCGTCGTAGACGTTGAGCTCCGGCGCCACGTGCACCAGCTCCAGGTTCGCCTCGAAGAACGCATCCACGGTCCCCACGTCACGCCAGTAGTTCTGTGCGCGGGTCTTTACGTTGCGGAACGGGTAGGCAAACACCTGCAGCGACTCGATCGCCTTGGGGATGATGTTCTTGCCGAAATCGTGCCCGGAGGTCTCGTCGGCCGCGTCCTCCAACAGCAGCCGCTCCAGCAGCTGCGTATTGAAGATGTAGATGCCCATCGAGGCCAACGCCACATCGGTGCGGCCCGGCATCGGCTCTGGATCCTTCGGCTTCTCGGTGAAGCGCGTGACCCGATTCCACTCGGTGACCGACAGCACGCCGAATTCGCGCGCATCGGAGATCGGTACTTCCACAACCCCCACGGTGATGTCTGCGCCCTTCTCCACGTGGTAGGCGATCATCGGGCCGTAGTCCATCTTGTAGATGTGGTCGCCGGCCAGCACCAGCACGTGCTTGGGCCGGTGCGCGCGGATGACGTCCAGGTTCTGGTAGACGCTGTCGGCGGTACCGCGGTACCAGTGCTTGCCGACCTGCTGCTGCGCGGGAATCACGTCGATGAACTCGCCGAACTCACCGCGCAGGTAACTCCAGCCGCGCTGCACGTGCTGGATCAGGGACTGTCCCTTGTACTGCGTGAGCAGGCAAATCTGTCGTATGCCGGAATTCACGCAGTTGGAGAGCACGAAGTCCACGATGCGGAACTTGCCGCCGAAGGGCGTGGCAGGCTTGCAGCGGTGCTCCGTGAGGCCACGCAGGCGCTCGCCGCGCCCCCCGGCCATGATCATGGCCATAGCGCCGCCGGTCAGGCGACTTACGTAGCGTCCGGAAGAGGTGCGAGAGGGCTTTGCCATGCTTGAGGTCGCCGTGCAATGTGCTTTCTGTATATTACCCATCAATCGACCGAGCGTGGTTGAAGAGGCGTCGCCATCAGCACCCTGTCATCCCCTATGCCGCCGGATTTACACCGCGCCAGCCTGGAGCTGATCGCCGCGGCACGTCACCACGATCCGCACAGCGTGCTGGGACGGCATGACACGGGTACTACAACTGTCGTCCTGACCTACCTTCCCGGCGTCGAGAGTGCCCGGCTGGCCAGCGGCCAGGCCTTGAGGCGCCTGCCTGCCAGCGACTTCTTCTGGTGGGAGGGCCCCGCCGGCAGCCTCCCCGCCCACCCGGAAGTGCAATGGGAGGGGCCGGGTGGTCGTGCCGGCCGCAGGGTCGACCCCTACAGCTTCGGCGCCTCGGTCGGGCAGGATGACCTGGAGCTTTTTGCCTCCGGTGGCCACGTCGAGGCCTGGAAGCTGCTGGGGGCGCACCCGGCAAACTTTGCCGGTGTACAGGGCGTGCGCTTTGCGGTCTGGGCACCCAATGCGGAGCGCGTCAGCGTGGTCGGCCCGTTCTGCGACTGGGACGGGCGGCGCCTGCCGATGCGCGTGCTGGGCGGCAGTGGCGTCTGGGAGCTGTTCGTTCCGGGACTGCCGGTTGGGGACGTCTACAAGTACGAGATCCGCAACCGGCTCACCGGCGGCGTGGAGCTCAAGGGCGATCCCTATGCGCGCGCCATGGAGCTGCGGCCCTCCACCGCCTCCATCATCACCGCGGCGGATAGCTACCAGTGGCAGGACGAGTCCTGGATGGCGGGCCGACCGGCGCACGACTGGCTGCATGCGCCCCTGTCGATCTACGAGGTGCACCTGGGATCCTGGCAGCGCAACAGCGCCGGCGATTTTCTGAGCTACCGGGAGTTGGCCGCGCAGCTGATCCCCTATGTCAAGCAGCTGAACTTCACCCACATCGAGCTGCTGCCGATCACCGAGCACCCGCTGGATGACTCCTGGGGCTACCAGACCACCGGCTATTTCGCCCCCACCAGCCGCTTCGGACCGCCCGAGGACCTCAAGTACTTCATCGACGAATGCCACCGGGTCGGCATCGGCGTCCTTCTGGACTGGGTCCCGGGGCATTTCCCGCGCGACGCGCATGGCCTGGCGCGCTTTGATGGCACACCACTGTACGAGTACGCCGATCCGCGCAAGGGCGAGCACCAGGACTGGGGCACCTACATCTTCAACTACGAGCGCCACGAAGTGCGCAGCTTCCTGCTGGCCAGCGCGTGCTACTGGCTGGAGGAGTACCACTTCGACGGCCTGCGCGTGGATGCCGTGGCCTCGATGCTGTACCTGGACTTCGGACGGCGCGGCGAGTTCGTGCCCAATCGCTACGGCGGCAACCACAACCTGGAGGCCATCGACTTCCTGCGCCAGCTCAACGGGCTCACGCATTCGCGCTCACCGGGCACGGTGATCATGGCCGAGGAATCCACCGACTGGCCGATGGTGAGCCGACCGGTGGACGCCGGCGGCCTGGGTTTCTCCATGAAGTGGAACATGGGCTGGATGCACGACACGCTCTCCTACTTCAAGGAGAACCCGCTCTACCGCAGCCACCATCAGGACAAGCTGACCTTCGTGATGATGTATGCGTACAGCGAGAACTTCATCCTGCCGCTCTCGCACGACGAGGTAGTGCACCTGAAGCGCTCGTTGCTGGGCCGCATGCCCGGCGACCGCTGGCAGCAGCTGGCCAACCTGCGCCTGCTCTATACGTACATGTGGATGCTGCCGGGCAAGAAGCTGCTGTTCATGGGCGGGGAGATCGCCCATCCCTGGGAGTGGGACTTCCGCTCCGCGCTGCCCTGGTTCCTGCTGGAGCATTCCGAGCATCGGGGCGTCCAGCAGTTGATTTCAGACCTCAATGGCCTGTATGTGCGCGAGCCCGCGCTGCACCGTTTTGAGTTCGAGCCGCAGGGCTTCCTGTGGATCGACTGCGATGACCGCGCCAACTCCACGCTGAGCTTCGTGCGCCGCGCCGGGGATCGGCTGGCCGTGGTCGCGCTGAACTTCACGCCCGTGCCGCGCAACGGCTACCGGCTGGGCGTCCCCCGGTCGGGCCACTACCGGGTCGCGCTGAATTCCGACTCCTCCCACTACGGCGGCGCCAACATCGGCAACCTGCTGGTGGAGGCCGAGCATCAGCCCTGCCATGGCCAGACCTGGTCGGTGCTGATCGACCTGCCGCCGCTGGCCGGCCTGGTCCTCGTGCCCGCCTGACGGACGAGAAGGACGGGCTACCGACTAAAGCGTTTTGACGAGCCCCATCTCCAGCGGATGGGTCAACAGCTCATGCCACGGATACAGGCGCACCTCGGCCTGGTACTGGCCCGCACCCGGCGGCACCGCGCTCAGCACGTAGGTCGTTGCCCCATCGGCGCCGACCATCGGCTCGGGCACGAACTCGGCGCGCCACTGCCCCGGCGCAAGGCCCTGCCCGAACGAGCACAGCGCAACCGGCTCGTGCTGGATCTCCGGCAGGTGGCGGCGCCCCAGGAATTCCACCCGTAGATCCGAGGCCGCCAGCCCCTGCAGGTCGACCGTGACGCGCAGCTGCAGCGGCGCATCCACGCCCGCAGCACGCGGCGCCTCGATCATGCTGAGGATGCGCACCTGCGGCCAGGCGTCGCGCACGCGCTGCTTCCAGCCCGCCAGGCGCACCGCACCGGCACCGCGGTCGGCCAGCAGGCGCTCGGCCTGGCGCGCGGCCGGCCGGTACATGCCGGCGGTGTAGTCGCGCACCGCGCGACGCATGTTGAAGCGCGGAACCACCGTGGCCATCGCGCGCTTGCAGCGCCGCACCCAACCCGGCGAGAGGCTGCCCCGGTTGCGTGCGTAGTACAGGGGCATGACCTCCTCCTCCAGCGCATCGAGGATCGTGTCGGAGTCGAGCTGGTCGCGCCGCGCGCCGTCCTGCACGTCGGCTCCGGGGATGCCCCAGCCGTTGTCGCCATCGAAGGCCTCGGCCCACCAGCCGTCCAGGATCGAGAGGTTCAGGCGGCCGTTGATCGCCGCCTTCATGCCCGAGGTGCCGCTGGCTTCCAGCGGCGCGATCGGGTTGTTGAGCCAGACGTCCACGCCCGTCACCAGCCAGCGCGCAAGCTGGATGTCGTAATCCTCCAGAAACACCACGCGGCCGGCGAACTCCGGCGTGAGCGCGAGCTGCTTGATCTCGCGCAGCACCTGCTGGCCTGGGAAATCGGCCGGGTGGGCCTTGCCGGCGAAGAGGAAGAGGATCGGGCGATCGGGGTTGGAGACGAGCTTCAGCAGCCGCGCCTTGTCACGCATGATCAGCGCAGCGCGCTTGTAGGTTGCGAAGCGGCGCGCGAACCCAATGGTCAGCACATCGGGGTTGGCCGGATCCATCAGCTTCGTGATGTGCCGCAGCTGCAGCGAGCTCAAGCCCTTGCGACGATACTCGCGCACCAGGCGGCTGCGAACGCCCTGCAGCATGCGGCTCTTGGCGTCCTGCGCCACATCCCAGAAGTCCTGGTCGTCGGCCGTCTCGATGGTGCGCCACTGGTCGATGTCCGAGAGGTTCTCGCGCCAGTCAGGCAGCTTCTCATCCAGGTAGCGCGCCCATACGGGCGCGAGGAAAGTCGGTACGTGCACGCCATTGGTGACGTAGCCGATCGGGTTCTCCTCGGGCGGCACGTCCGGCCAGTGGTCCGCGCACAGCCTGGAGGAGACATCGCCGTGGATGCGACTCACGCCGTTGACGCGCCGGGCGCCGTTCAGCGCAAGACGTGTCATGTTGAACATGCCGCCAACGCCGGGTGCCCGGCCCAGCTCGAGCAGGCGCTCCAGCGGCAGGTTCATGGCCGCCGCGAGCCCCTGGAAATGTTCCGTGAACAACCCATCGTGGAAGGCATCGTGCCCGGCGGCCACCGGCGTATGCGTGGTGAACACGCACTGGGCCGCCACGGCCTCCAGTCCTGCCTCCCTGCTCAGCCCCAGCGCCAGTTGCTCACGCAGCTGCTCCAGGATCAGGAACGCCGCGTGGCCTTCGTTGATATGCCAGACCGAGGGAGCCAGGCCCAGGGCGCGCAGCGCGCGGATGCCGCCGATGCCCAGCACCATTTCCTGGCGGATACGCACACCCTCGTCGCCACCGTACAGGCGGAAGGTGATGTCACGGTCCGGCGCGCTGTTGAGCGGGGTGTTGGTGTCCAGCAGGTACACGCTGATGCGACCAACCTGCGCTCGCCAGACGCGGGCGAAGACGTCCCGCGTGCCGATGGGCACGGCGACGGTGAGCCAATGGCCCTTGGCGTCCAGCACCTGTTCGACCGGCAGGTCGCGCGGGTCGGCATCCCGGTACTCCGGGTTCTGCACGCCATCGCTGTCGACCGACTGCGTGAAGTAGCCCTGGCGGTACAGCAGGCCCACGGCGATGAAGTTCAGGCACTCATCGCTGGCCGACTTGCAGTGGTCGGCCGCGAGGATCCCCAGGCCACCGGAGTAGATCGGGAAGCTTTCATGGAAGCCGTATTCGGCGCAGAAGTAGGCGATCAGGGCCTCGTCGTCGCGCGCCAGGGGGCGCGACTGGTAGCTGTCGAAATTCGCCACGGCTTCGTGGTAGCGCTGCAGGTAGGTTTCATCCTGCGCCGCGCGCTCCAACACCTGTTGGTCGACGCAGCGGAGCATGAGCCGCGGGTTGCCACCGGTCTGCTGCCAGAGCGTGTGGTCGAGATCCTCGAACAACGCACGGGTCGGTCGGTGCCAGCTGTAGGAGAGGTTGCCGGCGAGCTCGGGAAGGCGGCTGACGGCAGCCGGAATGACGGGGGATATTTCGATCAATTGCATAGGGCGGGAGTCTAGTGCAGCCGGCGTGTCAGCTGGTAAATGCAGTGCACACCTCCCGGCTGGGGCCCTAAACTTGCGCTCATGCGTACCCTCCAGTCGGGCCCCGTGGCCCTGTGCCTTGCCCTGCTCATGGGCTGCGGCGCCCGGGCGCCGGCCCAGGCTGCCGATCCCGCCCCGGGTCCGGCCCTGCCCCCTGCCCGGGCGGCAGCGGCGCCCAGCGGCCCCTGCCTGCCGGGCGCGGCCGCCTTCCTGCGGGCCAGCCTGCGGGGCGCTGTCAACGCCGAGCTGGATTGGACGGACGCGCAGCTCACCTGCGAAGGCAGCTCCCGCCCTGACGGCCAGGGCCATGGCCTGCGGGTCACGATCGCCGGGCCGTTGCCGGCGCAGGACCCGGCAGCCGCACCGCCGCGGCTGCGCTTTGTTTTCGGTATAGACACGTCGGGGGATGCGGCGCCGGCGCGGGCCCGCCCGACCAATCTCACCGTGATCTTCGAGGGCCAGCAGCAACTGTTTGCGACGCGCGGCGACGGCCACTGCACGACCGACCGCCTGCTGCGCAGCGCCGTCGAGGGCGGTGTTCCCGGCGGCGAGCGCATCGAGGCTCGCGGCTTCTGCACCGCTCCCGCATCGACCCTGGACGGCGGCACCCGCCTGCTGGTCACGACTTTCGATTTTGCCGCCGGCGTTAAACCCGAGGAACCCGCCAAATGAAGCCCCTGTACCGCCTTGCCGCCTGCCTGACGCTCGCCCTGTGGTCCCTGGCTCCTGCCGCCGCGGACTTCGCTCCGGCACAGCTGCGGGATTTCCCGCGTGACACCCTGACCATTACACACGGCGCCTCGGTGGAGAGGTTCCAGGTCTGGCTGGCGCAGACGGGGGCCCAGCAGGAACAAGGACTGATGTTCCTGACCGAGCTGCCAGCGGGCTACGGGATGCTGTTTCCGCAGACCACGCCGCGGGTGATGACGATGTGGATGAAGAACACCTACATCGGGCTGGACATGCTCTTCATCGGGGCCAATGGTCGAATTTCCCACATCGTTCACGACGCCGTACCGCTCTCTACTGAGATCATCTCCTCTGGCGGGCCGATTGCCTCGGTCCTGGAAATCCGGGGTGGCGAGAGCCGCCGACTCGGCTTGCGGGAAGGTGATCGCGTCGTGCAGGGAGCCGGGCAGACCGCCAGTCCCTGAGGGAAGACCCTGCAAGGGGCTCCATCGAAGGGCCGCGAAACGGGCAGTCGCGTGTCTTGCGGCGCTTGCTGGTGGGGGCGGCGCGCGCGAGCACGCCCGCAACCCTGACGAATGTTGAGTCAATTGACTCCATTTACCTACAGCAATATTGCAACAATTGAGCAGTGCGTGACGTTTTTCAGGGATGGCTACTGATAACGTTAATTTCAAGCGAATTTTAGCCTTCACCGGACACACCAGGATTGGAAAGGAAGTTGCGTTGGTGCGACTCCCAAATCGCTTCAAGCTGACCTGTGCCGATGAGTTGACTGAAAGGTGCCAAATCGAAGGTGACCAGGGCGCCTGCTCCGAGAACGCTGCCGATCGCCCCGGCATCAACTTCGGGAGAAATTAATGGTCAATGAAATTCCCCACGCATCGCGCGTCCGAGCGCCGATCGGCAACAGCGATGAGGCCCAGCAATCCGTTGGCATCTGCCTCTCGGTCGCCGTGGCGGTCTGCGCCCTTCTCGGCGCCGCGAGCCAGCCTGCCGGCGCGGAGGATGCCCTCGAGGAGCTCGTCGTCACGGGTACGCGCATCGCCGCGCCCAATCTGAAGAGCACAAGCCCGGTAGTCGCCATCAGCAGCACCGACCTTAAGCTTGGTGGTCACACGGACATTACGGACGTGCTGAACCTGCTGCCGCAGATCTCCAGCAATTCGCTGGGCCAGGATCTGGGCAACCGTACGAGCGGCCTGACGGCCGCCGGCGGTGTCGCGACCGCCGACCTGCGCGGCCTGGGTCCCAACCGCACCCTGGTGCTGGTGGACGGTCGCCGCCTTGGCGCTGGCTCGCCCAATACCGCCATCCAGTCCCCGGCGCCAGACTTGGACCAAATTCCCAGCGCGCTCATCGAGCGGGTTGAGGTCGTCACTGGCGGTGCCTCGGCGGTCTACGGCTCGGACGCCATCGCAGGCGTCGTCAACTTCATCATGAAGAAGAATTTCGAGGGCCTGCAGCTCGACTATCAGATCGGTGCCAACCAGCACAGCAACCACAGCACGTTCTCGCAGAACATTCAGCGGGATGCAGGCTATACACCGCTGACCGGATCCACCTGGGACGGCCAGAACACCACGGCCAGCGTCATTGCCGGCGCCAACATCCTGGATGGCGCGGGCAACGTCACGGCGTACTTCAATTACCTGAAGGCCAATCCGGTCAGGAGCGGCCAGCGTGACTTCGGGGGCTGCCAGCTCAACGCCAACTCAACGCTGACGGGCGCAACCTGCAGCGGCTCCGGCAACTCCAACTACTTCGAGCCGACCGATTCGACCATCAACCCGCAAGGCAACGCGTATTCCGTCAAGGGCAGCCAGTTCGTCGACTGGGGCACAGCCGGCACGCAGCCCCCGACGTTGTTCAACACTCAGCCGTACATCTACATGGCCCGCGAGGACGTGCGCTACAACGCGGGCTTCCTGGCCCATGTGGATGTCAACGAGCACGTCAAGCCGTACCTGGAATTCGGCTTCATGAATGACCGGACGCACCAGGAGATCGCGCCGACCGCGTTATACGAAGACGCCAACCCCCTGGACCCGATCAGCGGCAACTACAACATCAACTGCAGCAACCCGCTGCTGAGCGCACAGCAGGCCTCGCTGCTCTGCACGCCCGCGCAGATTGCGGCCGATGCCGCGACGCCGGGTTCGGTGAGCGCCAACGTGCGCATTGGCCGACGCAACGTCGAGGGCGGCGGCCGGTCCTCCGACTTCGAACACACCAACTACCGCGTAGTGGGAGGCGCCAAGGGCGAGATCCTGAAGGGGTGGACCTACGACGCGTACGCCCAGTACTACTACACGTCGTTCTTCACCTCGAACAACCAGTACCTGAGTTTCCAGGCCATCGACAATGCCCTGCAGGTCAAGGGCACGGCGGCCAACCCGGTCTGCATCAGCGGCGGAAGCTGCGTGCCTTACAATATTTTCTCGGATAATGGCGTAACTCAGGCTGCGCTGGCACCGATGTACCTGTCCGGCACAGCATTTGGCAGCAATACGTTGCGTACGATTCACGCAGATGTGACCGGCGATTTGGGCAAGTACGGCTTGCAGTCGCCCCTGGCGAGCGGCGGCGTGGGCGTCAACTTCGGCTACGAGCACCGCGCCGAGCACGTCAAGTTCCAGCCGGACTCCGGCGAACTGAGCGGCCTGTTGTCGGGTTTCGGCGGCGCGTCGGTTCCCATCAACAACGGCTACAAGGTGGACGAGGAGTTCATCGAGCTGCGGGCGCCCCTGGTGCAGGACCGCCCGGGCGTGAAGGACCTCGTGTTCGACACCGGCTACCGGCACTCCCAGTACTCGACGGCCGGCGGCGTCAGCACCTACAAGTTCGAGGTGCAGTACGCGCCCGTCGATGACCTGCGCTTGCGCGGCTCCTTCAACCGCGCGACGCGTGTGCCGAGCATCATCGAACTGTACAACCCGCAGCTGGTCGGCCAGATCTCCTACGGCACGGATCCGTGCTCACCGACCACGGACGTCAATAACCAGCCGGTCGCGGCGGCAGCGACGCTGGCTCAGTGCCAGCGCACGGGGGGTCACGGCGGCACAGTACGGCAACGGTCTTAGCACCAACACCGTGCCGCAGGGGACGGCCAGCCAGCTCTCCCAGCTGCAGGGTGGCAACCCGAACCTGCGGCCGGAGACCGCGACCACCTACACGATTGGCGCGACCCTCACCCCGGTTGCCCTGCCGAGCTTCACGGGCAGTCTTGATTATTACCATATCAAGCTGGTTGACGAGGTTGGCTCACTACCGGCAACCGTGATCATGACCAACTGCCTGAACACCGGTGACCCGACCTACTGCAGCCAGATTCAGCGCTCGGTGACGGGTGGACTGACCGGCAACAGCCTGGCCTCCAAGGGCTACTTCATCCAGACCAACGTCAATACCGGCGCGGCGGAACTGAGCGGACTTGACTTGCAGGCCGCCTACAAACTGGGCCTGCCGCGGGCCTTGGGCTCCCTGCGCTTCCTGATGAACGGCGCCTACCTGCTGACGGACAAGTCAACGCCCATCCCGAGCGGCGGCACCTATGACTGCGCGGGCCTGTTCGGCCAGACCTGCCAGACGGTGAACCCGCGCTGGCGCCATAACCTGCGCGTTTCATGGGAAACGCCTTGGGACGTGTCGATCTCGGCGACCTGGCGCCACTTCGGCAAGGTGAGCTTGGATAACAACCAGTCCAATGGCCTGCTGGCGCTGGCGAGCTTCTCGACGATCAATGCGTTCAATGCGCAAATCCCGGCATACAACTGGCTTGACCTGTCGGCGAGCTGGGATATCTGGAAGAACGTCCAGCTACGCGGCGGCATCAACAACCTGTTCGACAAGGATCCGCCTATCGTGACGAGCGAAATCGTCTCCGGTGGAGCGGCGAACTCCTACGAGGCCTACGACGGTCTGGGTCGTCAGCTGTTCCTGGCCGTGACGGCCAGGTTCTGATCGGCGGCTGGTTCGAGGTCCCTCGCGGGCAAGCGGCCGCGCGCCACGCGCGCTTGGCGGAGGGTGATTAACGAAGGCCCTCAGGGAACCCTGGGGGCTTTTTTATGGGACGCATGCGCCGAGCACGCGGCGCAGGCGCCGCTTACCAGCGCGGCCCGCTGCTTGCGCGCGAGGCGGTCGATCACCCCATGCAGCGCGCCGGCGCCCGGCCCCTGCCGCAGCAGCGCCTCCAAGACCTTGACGCGCGAGGCCAGCCCCATCAGGCGCCAGGCGGCCGACAGCGCAGCGGCCGTTACGATCAGGCAGACGAGCAGGAACTGCAGCATGGCTGGCTCCTTATCTAGGTCAACCACACGGTGACATGGTAGGTCAGGAAGGCCGCGGCGTAGGCCATCGCGAACAGGTAGGTCGCCATGATCGCCGGATAGCGCCAGGAGTTGGTCTCCCGCTTCACGGTAGCCAGCGTGGAGAGGCACTGCGGCGCGAAAACATACCAGGCCAGCAGGGAGAGCGCCGTGCCCAGGCTCCAGCTGGAGGCGATCATCGGCCCCAGCGTGACATCCACGTTGTCCGAGGAGGAGGACAGCGCATAGACCGTGCCCAGCGCACCGATGGCCACCTCGCGCGCGGCCAGCCCCGGAACCAGCGCGATGCAGATCTGCCAGTTGAAGCCCACGGGCGCGAACACCACTTCCAGCGCACGGCCGAGGATGCCGGCGAAGCTGTACTCGATCGCCGATCCCGTGGCACCCGGCGGCGCGGCCGGGTAGCTGCTCAGGAACCACAGCACGATGGTCAGCGCCAGGATGATGCCGCCGACCCGGGAGAGGAAGATCTTCACGCGCTCCCACAGGCCCATGAGCAGGTTGCGAAGGTTCGGCCAGCGGTACTCCGGCAGCTCCATCAGCAAGGGGTGGTAGCTGGACTTCATGGTCACGCGATTCATCAGCAGCGCAACCAGCACCGCACCCAGGATGCCGGCCACGTACAGGGCAAACAGCACCAGGCCCTGCAGGTTGAACGGGCCGACGCTGCGTGCCGGGATGAACGCCCCGATGATCAGTGCGTAGACCGGCAACCGCGCCGAGCAGGTCATCAGCGGTGCCAGCATGATCGTGGCCAGGCGGTCGCGTGTATTGGGGATCGTGCGCGCGGCCATGATGCCGGGGATCGCACACGCGAAGGAAGACAGCAGCGGGATGAAGGCCCGGCCGGAGAGGCCTACGCGGCCCATCAGCCTATCCAGCAAGAACGCGGCACGCGGCAGGTAGCCGCTGTCTTCCAGCAGCAGGATGAAGAGGAAGAGGATCAGGATCTGCGGCAGAAAAACGATCACGCTGCCGGTGCCGGCGATAAGCCCATCCACGAGCAGGCTGCGCAGGGGTCCTTCCGGCAGTGCACCGCTCACGGCCGTGCTGATCAGGCCCACACCCCTGTCGATGAGGTTCTTCGGCACCTCGGCCCAGCTGAAGACGGCCTGGAAGATCAGGAACAGGATCGTCGCCAGCAGCATCGGGCCCAGCACGGGATTCAGGACCAGCTCATCCAGGCGAGCCAGCGCCCGGGTGCGCAGCGGCTCGCGGTAACCCACGTCGACGAGGATGCGGCGCACGTCGCGCTGCGTCGCTTCGATCTGTTCGCGGGTCTGCGGCGTCCACTGGATGCCGGTGCCGGCGGGTGCCGGCTGCATGCCGGCCAGCTGCGCTAGCAGCTCCCGCTCGCCACCGCTACGCACGGCCACCGCCTCCACGACCGGGCAGCCCAGTTCCGCGGCCAGTCGCTCGCGGTCGATGCGGATGCCGCGGGCATGGGCGATGTCGCTCATGTTGAGCACCACCACCATCGGTCGCCCGAGGCGCCGCAGCTCCAGCGCCATGCGCAGGCTCAGGCGAAGGTTGGTCGCATCCAGCACATTGACGATGAGTTCCGGCAGGGCCTCGCCGGCCAGTCGTCCGGCCACCACGTCGCGGGTGATGGCCTCATCGAGGGTCGTTGCCGCGAGGCTGTAGGTGCCGGGCAGGTCCAGCACGCGGTAGTTGCGACCGCGGGCCGGATCCGCGCAGTTGCCTTCCTTGCGCTCCACCGTGACGCCCGGGTAGTTCGCCACCTTCTGGTGGCTGCCCGTGAGCCGGTTGAACAGCGCCGTCTTGCCGCAGTTCGGCACGCCGACCAGCGCGATGCGCAAATCCAAGGGCTGTGCGTGTGCCGCGCTCATGGGCGGTGGCCTTAGCGCCGGGCGGCCGGATGGACGAACACGGCCTCGGCTTCGCGGCGGCGCAGCGCGAAACAGGTGCCACCGATGCGCACCGCAATCGGATCGCCGCCCGGCCTCACTTCCGCCACGACCTCGAAGCTCTCCCCGGCCACGAAGCCGATCTCAATCAGACGCATGCCGATGGTGGAATGGTTTTCATCCCCGACCTCCGCCTCGTCGTAGGACACCGAAGCCACGGTGCCGCGATCGCCTTTGTGCAGCGTCGCAAGAGAGACGGACTGTGTGCTTGAGGGGGGATGCAGAGGCTCCACGGCGGTCCTGGTCAGCTTAAAGATGTGGGCAAGGTCGCTAATGAGAATCGATCTCAATAAGATAACCGAACCCACGACAATCTGCTACTTGAGTAGTACCTATTGCAGGACCCGGCGCGGCCGGGCGTATAGAACCTGCCGCTGCGGCTGGCGCCCTCGCTATGATTAAGCCCAACCCCGAAACGGACAGTTTTCTGCAGACGCCATGGAAAAGAGCACCGACAACGCGCCCAGCCTGAGCACCGCCGGGACCGCCTTCGAAGCCTCCAACTCCTTTCTCCTGTGCAACCTCGGCAACCGCCTCAACGTCCTCATTGAGCGGGTACTGCGCCGCGCCCTGGACCTGTCGGTCATGGAGTGGCGGGTGCTGACCGTCCTGGCGGTGGAACCCGCCGCACCACCGGGCCGCATCGTGGCCATTGCCGGCGTGAACAAGGCGGCGGTCAGCCGGGCCGTGAACTCCCTGGAGCGTCGGGGCCTGCTGACGCGCCAAGCCTCGCCCGAGCATCGCTTGCGCACCCAGCTCTACCTGACGCCCGCCGGGCACGAAATGCATGCCCGCGGTACCGGCGAGCGCCTGCACTCGGAGGAGGAACTGCTGCAGGGCCTCGGCGCCGCCGAGCGGGAACAATTGCTCGGCCTGCTGCGACATCTCCTGCGCAATCTGGAAAAGACGCCGTCCTGAGCGGCGCGAATTTCAAGTTGCGCTCGCAACCACCGTTGCGCTACACCTGCGGACCTAGAATCGGGGGGAGTACCCAGCATGACCAGCCGAACCGTCAACATCCGTCATCCGGACAAGCTCTACATTGACGGTCGCTGGGTCGCCCCCGCCGCCGGCGGCCACCTGCAGGTGATCTCCCCGACGAACGACCGTGTCGTGGCCGAGGTCGCGGAAGCCACCGCCCCCGATATCGACGCCGCCGTCATGGCGGCCCGACGGGCCTTCGACAGCAGTGCCTGGAGCCGCCTGAGCACCCCGGAGCGGGCGGCGTTGATCGGCAAGCTGGCGACGGCGCTGGAGGCGCGCACGTCCGAGCTGGCCAGCGCCTGGGTGCAGCAGGTGGGTGCCCTCGCGATGGCCGCCCCGTTCATGGTCGGTGGGGCTGTTGCCGTCGCCAAGTACTACGCCACGGTCGGCGCCACCTTCAACTTCGCCGAAGCGGTGAAGCCCACGGATAGCCGGGGTACCGCGATCATCGCGCGCGAGCCGGTTGGCGTGGTCGCCGCGATCGCACCGTGGAACGCGCCGTTGACGATCATGCTCAACAAGATCGTCCCTGCCCTGCTGGCGGGCTGCACGGTCATCATGAAGCCCGCGCCGGAATCCCCGCTGGATGCCTACATTGTCGCCGAGGCGGCCGAGGCCGCCGGCTTCCCGCCAGGCGTGGTCAACCTCGTCCCGGCGCACCGCGAGGCCTCAGAGGCCCTCGTGCGGCATCCTGGCGTCGACAAGGTGAGCTTCACCGGCAGCACCGCGGCCGGCCGGCGTATCGCCGCGCTGTGCGGGGAGCGTATCGCGCGCTGCACGCTGGAGCTGGGCGGCAAGTCCGCGGCCATCGTGCTGGATGACTACGACATCGCCACGGCCGCCAAGAAACTCGCCCACACGATCTCCATCCTGAGCGGACAGGTCTGCGCCACGCTCAGCCGCGTAGTCGTGCCGCGCGCCCAGCAGGCCGCCTACGCCGAGGCCCTCCAGGCGGAGTTGGCCGCGATTCGCGTCGGCGACCCGACGGACCCGGCCACGATGATGGGACCGCTGGCGATGCGCCGGCAGCTGGAGCGGGTCGAGGGCTACATGGCCCGTGGCACGGCCGAGGGCGCCCGCCTGGTATGCGGCGGAACTCGCAGCAAGCACATGCCGCAGGGCTGCTACTTCGACCCTACGCTGTTCACGGATGTCACCAGCGGCATGGCCATCGCGCAGGACGAGATCTTCGGGCCGGTGATCGCGCTGCTGGGCTACGAGGATGAGGCCGATGCCTTGCGCATCGCCAACGACTCCAGCTACGGGCTCTTCGGTGCCGTGTTCACCAACGACAATGACCGCGCCTACCGCATAGCCCGCGGCGTGCGCACCGGGGCGCTCGCGCAGAATGACTTCCGGCTCGACTTCTTCCTGCCGTTCGGCGGTTTCAAGCAGTCCGGCCTGGGCCGCGAGGGTGGCATCACGGGCCTGCTGGGCTATACCGAGACCAAGACCATCCTGCTGCAGGGTGCGCCCACCAGCCTCTAGCCAGCGGGCCGCTCGACGATCGCTCCGGCTGCGCGCCAGGGCGCAGCCGGGGCCTTAGCCTCACTTGCGACGGCGCGGCGCACTACTGCCGATCTTCTCGGCGCAAACATCCTCGGGCATGCGGTAGCCCGGGAGCCGCTCGTAACGGCGCGTGATCGTCCAGGGCGCCTTGTAGTTCTCCGGATCCTCGATCGTGATGCGGTCAACGAGTTGCTTCGCACCCGGTGCCAGCTGCAGGCGCTCGGTCAGTTTCAGCGCGGTACCGTGGGGCAGCCCGGAATCATCCAGCCACGTCAGGTCATTGAAATCCCGCGTATCGACGACCAGCGTGTCGCCCTGCCAAGTCGCGGTCGACTCACCGAGGTAGTAGCCCGAGTCATCCGTCGACGGCGGCTGGTTCAGGTAGACGACGCGCGGCAGGCGATTGATCTGGTAGTTGAAGGCCAGCAGCGTGGGGCGCTGCAGGATCTCGAAGGGCTCGGCCTTGAGCATCAGCCGCGGCATCCCCTCCGGCAGGCAGGTCGAGGCCGGATCCGCGGAATGATCCCCCTTGGCCAGGGCCGCCTTGCGCTCGGCATAGACCTTCGCGGCTTCCGGCAGCAGCGGCGGAGCACGTTGGCCGTCCAGCGCGGTTGCCGCGTGGTAGCCCACGAGCCGCCAGATGCCAGAGAAATCAGGCTGGGAAGGATCCAGGGGAGCCTGCGCCGACGCCAGCGAAGCGGTGCACAGAGCAGCTAGCAGTAGTACCTGTCTCATTTGGCGACGGTGACCCCGTTTTCCGGTGCATTACGATTGTTCTCCTCGCAGACGTACTCGGCGGGCTTGACGTCCGGCCGCCACTTGTAGGTCCGCGTGAAGCTATACGGCTCGGTCAGGGTGACCGGATCGGTAACGGTGATCACGTCCTCCAGTTCCCGCCCCTCCTTGATCTTGCGGATCCGCTCCACCAAGTGGATCTGCGTGGAATGCGTCGAACCTTCGTCATCGATGTAGGTCTTGTCGTTGAGCCCCGTCGTGTCGATGACGAGCGTATCGCCCTCCCACTTCCCGACGGAGTTGCCCAGGTAGCTGGGCCTTAGCTTCTCCGGATGCGGCACGTCCAGGTAGATGCGCCGGATGTTGTGCGCGACCTCGTGCATCAAGGTCACCTGCCCCGGCGTCTGCACGATGCGGATCGGATACGGGCTCTCCATCAGGCGAGGCATGCCGTGGGGCCGGCAGTCGGTGGAGGCGTCAGCCTCCGGCGTACCGCGATTTTTGGCGCGGATGCGCCGCTCGAGAATGCGCATGTACTCAGGCTTGAGCGGCGGGGCAATGCCCGGCGCCGCTCCCAGCATGTATTCGAAGCGCGAGATCCACCAGACCCCTTCCAGGTCCCGCGGATTGGCACTGGGCGGGGCGGACCCCGGCGGCGCGTCGGCTGCCACTCGCCCGATCGGGGGGGTAAGCGTCAGCAAGGGATCGTCGCTGTTGTTGAGCCGCAGAGGACGCGGCGCCTGGGCCGGAGCCTGCGCCTGCGCTGCGCAACAGAACAGCACGGTCGCTGCAGCGGTGATGAATGGCACGTTCTTCGACATCTTCAAGAATTCCCCCTTATAAAGAGCAGCATCGCGCCCGGGCCCCTTTCCGGTAGGCACGGGACTTGCTGCGTCCGTCTAAAACAAGGTGGGCCATGCAGCCCGCCTTGCAGAGTCGCCGCGATCAGACGCTCTTCACTGGCGCCTTCAGTTTACGCCCAGCCCATAACGACGGGCCATCGCGTCGTGAATCTGCGCGTTCCTCTCGAGCGAGCCCCTGCGACCGATCGCCTGCAGGTCGCCCAGCGACTTCACCTGGTACCTCAGCTCAAGGTCCGTATAGACCACCGATCCCACGTGATTGTCGTTGATCGCCCGCGTGCCCGGAATCGCGACCCGGCAGGAATGCGGCAAACGGCCCAGTCGAGTACCTGGCATGCCTCGTCGCCATCGGCTTCGGCCAAGCCGATCCGCCACTGCGCAGCGTGATGCCCCGGCAGCACGCCTAAGTCGCATCGGACTAAACCCCGCGGTTCTCCAGACGCAACCCTCCCAGGCACAGTACGCCGGAGCCGTTTTGTAGCGCCATGCGCCGTCGTATTTTGGTGCTTAAATGTGGCTGCCGTAGGTACTACTGGCACCACTATGATAGGAGGCTCGGCCTCCGCGGGGGCAGCCTCTTCGGCGGTGCAAACCGTCAGCGGGTGATATTGGCGCCTATCGCCTTGTATTTGCTTATAATACCGCTTGCTTTGGCATGGCAACGCCCCCCGGGTAGCACATGGCTCAGCAAGCAATCAAACCCTTCTCAAGTACTGGTATCGCAGATACCACTTTGGAGCGATCAGGCAAGAGCCTGCTCTTGCCCATGGGGAGGCAAAGGGCGGAATTTCTGCGCAGCTGCCGCGCCCGCCTTCAGCCCGCCGACCTGGGCCTGCCGGAACCGCAGCGACGCCGGACCGCCGGCTTGCGCCGTGAGGACGTGGCGGCGCTCTCGGGTGTCAGTGTGGCCTGGTACACCTGGCTCGAGCAGGGCCGGGAAATGCGGGTCTCCGACCACATGCTGGAGCGCATCAGCAACACGCTGCGCCTCAGCCCGGATGAGCGCACGTACCTGTTTTCGCTGGTCCAGAGCCGGCCGCCGCAGCTACCGCCGGAATCCCATACGGAACTGGCGCCAGAGTTGGTGAGGACCGTTGATGGCCTGAGCGTTCCCACGGCAGTGCTGAACCTGCGCTGGGACGTGCTGCACTGGAACCGGCTGCAGTCGATCCTGTACCGCGACTACAACAACCTGGCCGAGAACCGGCGCAACCTGATTGAACTGTTGTTTGACCGGCCCACGAGCACCCAGGATCTGGCGAGCTTCGAGATTACGGCGCGACGGGTGCTCGCCAAGCTCCGGGTGGATTTCAGCCGCTCGGGCAACGATCCGCAGTTCCATGCGCTAATCCGGCGGCTCGAAACGCAGTCCCCGCTCTTTCGCAGCATGTGGAGGACGCCGGAGATCAACGTCGGGTCCTACGGTTTGTACCGTTTCCGGCACCCGCTATTCGGCGACCTGGCGTTTGAACACACCTCCTACGTACCGGAAGACCACCCCGCGCTGCGAATGGTGCTGTGCATGCCGGCCGACAAGGTGACTCGAGAGGCCGTCGAGAAGGCCGTCGCCTCGCTACGCCCTGCAGCTGCCCGCTAGCGCGAGGGCCGCAATCAGGGACCCGTCAGACCGTGCGGCTCCCTGGCAGCCCGCATCGCGCCGGTTGCGGGACCAGGCCACGCGAAGCCCCACCGTGCCGCCTATCCGGCGACGTGGGCCATCACGTGGTCGACCTCCTCGCTGCTGCCGAGCACCACGCAGGTCCTCTGGTGGATGCCTTCCGGCTGCAGCTCCAGAATCCGCTGCCCAGGACCCACCAGCGCCTTGCCGCCGGCCTGTTCGACCAGCATCGCCATCGGATTGGCCTCGTACATGAGGCGCAGCTTCCCATTTGGCGCCTTCTTCGTCGGCGGATACAGGAAGACGCCGCCTTGCAACATGATGCGATGGACGTCACCGACCATTGCACCCACGTAGCGGCTGGAGTACCCACTGCGCTGGGCCCAGTCCAGGTAGTTCTGGTAACCCTGGGGCAGGGTCAGCCGGTTGCCCTCGTTGAGCGAGTAGCACTTGTTGCGCAGCGGGATCGTCAGGCCCTGCGCCACCCGGACGAATGCACCAATGGAAGGATCCAGCACGAACATGTCGACGCCAGACCCAATGGTGAGTACCAACACGGTGGAGGATCCGTAGAGCACATAGCCGGCGGCCACCTGCTTGAGACCCGGCTGCAGCAGCGAGTCCTCGGCGACGGTGGAGGACTGGTCCTTGCGCAGGATGCTGAAGATCGTCCCCACCGAGCCGCAGATATCAAGATTGGATGAACCGTCCAGTGGGTCGAAAAGCACGCAGTAACGCGTCTCGCCGTCGTTCTGCGCGCGCAGGATCACCGGCTCCTCGTTCTCCTCGGACGCCACGATGGCCACGCCCTCGCGGCCACCCAGCAGGCGCAGCAGGATCTCATTGGCAATAACGTCGAGCTTTTGCTGCTGCTCACCCTGTACGTTTTGTTCGCCGGCGCTGCCAAGCACATCCTCCAGGCGGGCCCTGCGGACCTGTGCCGCGATCATCTTGGCGGAGATCGATATCGCCGAGAGGATCCAGGAGAAGGTCCCGGTCGCATCCGGGTAGCGCGCCTGCTGCTGCAGGATGTGCGCCTGGAGGGTAACGATGTCGTACATGGCGAGCCTTCCGGCCGCGGGTTTGGCGTGGTTCATAGCCTTTATTATCCGTTGCCGCGGGGAATGCCGGCAATGCGGCAGTCCCGGTATGCTCCGCTTATGACACTGCCCGGTGAAGCCGAACTCTCCGCCCTGCGCCTCAGCCTCATCGTGGCGGGACGCAGCGTCGCGTTCAGCCTGTTGCCGGCGATCGGCATCGCCTGGCTCCTCACCCGCCGCCGCTTCCCGGGGCGCACCCTCCTGGATGCCTTCGTCCACCTGCCGCTGGTGCTGCCGCCAGTCGTGGTGGGCTACCTGCTGCTGGTGCTGTTCGGGGTTCGGGGCCCACTGGGACGACTGCTGGAGGCCGCCTTCGGGATCCGGCTGGTCTTCACGACCTCCGGCGCCGCCCTGGCTACCGCGGTCATGTCCTTCCCGCTGATGGTACGGGCGATGCGTATCGCCCTGGAGGGGGTTGACGTCGGGCTGGAGCAAGCCGCCCGGACACTGGGCGCTGGTCCCTGGGACCGATTTGCCACCATTACGCTGCCGCTGATGCTGCCTGGGGTCCTGGCCGGGACGGTCACCGCCTTCGCGGCCGGCCTGGGCGAGTTCGGAGCCGTGATTACCTTCGTGTCCAACATCCCGGGGGAAACCCGGACACTGCCCCTGGCGCTGTACTCCGCCCTGCAATCCCCCGACGGGGAGGCGATGGCGGCACGGCTTGCGCTGCTGTCCTTCGGATTGGGCCTCGCCGGACTCATCGCCTCGGAACTGCTTGCGCGCGGCCTGCGTCGCTGGCTGGGAAACTAGCCGATGCTCGACGTCGCCATTCGGCACCGGCGCGGGGACTTCACGCTGGACGCCGCCTTCCAGGCCCCCACGCCCGGCGTGGTCGCGCTGTTCGGTCGCTCCGGCTGCGGCAAGACCACCCTGGTCAACGTGATCGCCGGACTGCTGGAGGCGCAGCAGGGCCATGTACAACTGGACGAGGCGCGCTGGCTCGACACCGACCAGCGCCTTAACGTGGCCGCCGAGCGTCGCCAGGTCGGCTACGTATTCCAGGAAGCGCGCCTGTTCCCGCATTACAGCGTGCAGGGCAACCTGTGCTACGGCGCGCGCCGCGCCGCGGGCGCCCGGACGCTCATCGGCCTGGATGAGGTCGTGGAACTGCTGGGACTGGCGCCCCTCCTGGGACGGCGACCCGGACGACTCTCCGGCGGCGAGAAGCAGCGCGTCGCACTGGGACGCGCGCTGCTGGCCCAGCCGCGCCTGTTGCTGCTGGACGAGCCGCTCTCCTCCCTGGATGCCGCGCGACGCGAGGAAGTGCTGCCGTACCTGGAGCGGCTGCGCGACCACTGCGCCATCCCGATGATCCTGGTGAGCCACCAGTTTGATGAGGTCCTGCGCCTGGCCACGCACGTCGTGGTCATGGATGCAGGCCGCGTCGTTGCCCAGGGCGATATCAGCGCCGTGAGCCTCACGCCGGCACTGCGGGCCATCGTGGGACCGGAGGCGCTGGGTGCGGTCGTGGATGGGGTTGTCGACGCCGTTGACTCTGCAAGCGGACTTGCCGGGCTCGTGGTCGGCGGGGGACTGCTGCACATTCCCGGCCCCGCGCTGACACGCGGGATGCGCGTGCGCGTGCAGTTGCTCGCGCGGGACATCATCCTGGCAACGCAGGAACCGCGGGGGCTCTCCGTGCGCAACCAGCTGCGTGGCCAGGTTCGCTCCATCAGCGCCGACGCGGACAACGATCTGATCGAAGTGGATATCGGTGGCGCCGCGGTACTCGCGCGCATTACGCGCGCGGCAACGCAGGAGCTGGGCCTGGCGCCGGGGCTTAACGTGTGGGTGCTGGTGAAGACCGTCTCCACGCGCGGCCATACCTTCGCCGTGCCCGGCAGACCCGAAGCCCCCGCACCAGCGGCAGGGCCGTAACACACCGGTCATCGCGGCTTAGCGTACGGGTAACGTTCCGGCGTCAGGATGGCGTGGTTCAACCGTGAGCCGGAGCGCCCCATCGTGGCCCATGTCTGCCTGCCGGAGTGCCTCGCGTGCTAAGCCGCCGTCAGGCGCTACTGCTGGCCTCCGCTGCCACCGGCGCGATCGCCCTGCCGCGCTCACCCACCGCCTCCAGTGCCGCCAGGCCCAGCGGCGCCTTGCCCGATCAGTGGTTTAGCGAGACGCTCACGCGCCTCGCCTTTGGATCCTGCGCACGGCAGGATCAGGAGCAACCGATCTGGACGGCGATCGAGGCTCAGGATCCGCAGCTGTTCCTGTTTCTCGGCGACAACATCTACGCCGACACGCGCGACATGAACGTGATGGCATACCAGTACCAGATGCTCGCCGCCAAGCCTGGCTTCCAACGCATCCGCCGGCGTTGCCGCACGCTGGCCATCTGGGATGACCACGACTTCGGCGAGAACGACGCGGGCGGCGACTACCCGATGAAGGAGCAGTCGCGGCGGCTGTTCTGCGACTTCTGGGGCGAGCCGGCCGACTCGCCACGCCGCTCCCGCAGCGGCGTCTTTGTTTCCTATCTGTTCGGCCAGGACCCGAGGCGCGTGCAGGTCATCATGCCGGACCTGCGCTACAACCGAACGCCCCTTCAGCTGCAGGACCTGGGTGGACGCGCCTATACGGACCGGGCGCGCGAGTGGAACCAGATGGGCGTGGCGGTACCCGGTCCCTACCAGCGCAATCCCTCCCCGCAGGCGACCATGCTGGGCGAGCGGCAATGGCAGTGGCTTGAGGCACAGCTGCGCATCCCGGCACAAGTCCGCATCTTCGCATCGAGCCTGCAGTTCGCCGCGGACTTCCCCGGCTGGGAAGGCTGGTGCAACTTCGCCTACGACCAGCAGCGCCTGCTGCACCTGATCCGCAAGACACGCGCCAACGGACTTCTCTGCATCAGTGGCGACACGCACTACGCGGAACTCTCGCGGCTGGAGATGAATGCGCCGTATCCGATCTGGGACCTCACCAGCAGCGGCCTCACCGAAGTGTGGACGGTCAAGCCGCCCAATGCCCTGCGCGTCGGGGAAACCCTGCACGAGCAGAACTTCGGGATGATCCAGATCGACTGGAGCGGCCCGCTTCCGTTGGTTATCGCACAGACACGCGACGTTACCGGTCGACTGGCCCACGAGGAGCGGATCGATACCGCCGAGCTTCAGGTATAAGCTGGGGCTATGGGCTACTCTGAAGTCCTGGGCGAGTCCTGCCCGGGAGCGCCAGTGGATCATTTCAAGGCACTGCGGGCACTGCTGGCTACACTGGCGTTGCTGCCGTTGGCGTCGGCCTTGGCGGCCGACCCCATCAACATCCTGCCTTCCGATCAGCCCACGCGCGAGCTACCCCTGCCCGGCGCCCTGCCTTCCCCGCAAGGGCAGAGTTTCGGTACGCACCTGGACTACTGGCACGACCGCCTGTTCATCGGCGTGCAGGACCGGATCGAGCAGCTGGACGCGCGGTTCTCCCTCGACCAGCCGGACCGGCTGCCGGTGCCCGTCTCGCCGTTCCGCATCGGCCTGGACTCCGACTTCATCAGTCATCCCGGCGGCACTGCGATCAGCCCCCGCCTGGACGTCGACCTGCAGCTGGAAATGCCCAACCTGGAGCGACGCCTGCACCTGTTCATCACCAGCGACAGCGTCGCCGAGTCACCCAACGTACTGGGAAGGGACTCCAGCGCCCTGCGCGCGGGCCTGCGCCTGACGCCCCTCAGGTACCTGGATTTCGATATCGGCGTGCGCGCCGACGTGCCGCCCTATGCCTTCACGTCCGTGCGCTGGCAGAGCCTGTATGGCGTGGCGGGATTTAGCATCCAGCCCTTCGTCAAGCTGTACGCCGAGACCCAGCGCGGCCTCGGCCTCGCCTCCGGCATTACGCTGGATCGCTGGATGGGCACCTGGGTTGCGCGCTCCTCCACCTACGGCAACTGGCTGAAGGACAAGTCAGACACGGAATGGACGCAGGCGCTGATCGTGGCGCACGCGCAGGAAGTCCTGCGCCTGGGCCGCTACAGCGACCTGGTCGGGGGCCAGGACGTGGCGCATGGCTACGGTGTGCAGTTGCTGGCGGCCGGCACCCACGACACCGGCGTGCAGCGCTACGAGGCCGGGATCTTCTACAAGCACCGCACCCGCACGCAATGGCTGTACTGGCACGTGACGCCCTTGCTGCGCTGGGAGCGGCAGTTCAACTGGCACCCCGACCCGGGCATCAACATTGGCGTGGATGCGCTGTTCTGGAACCTGAGCACCCCCTGAGCGTGGCCGCGGGTTATCCCCGCAGGGATTCGATTTGCGCCGGCTCGCCCAGGAATCGCACCTCCTCGCCGGCTTCCCTGCCCAACAGGGACTGCGCCAGTGGGGACACATAGCTCAGAAGGCCCGCCGCCGGATCGGCCTCATCCTCGCCCACCAGACGCAGCTCGCGCACGGTGCCATTGGCCAGGCGCAGCTTCACGCAGACACCAAAGCGGACCCGCTGTGGCGCAGGGTCCACGCTGACCCCCTGCGCGCTGCCCCGGCGCGCCGCGAAATAGCGCAGGTCGCGCGCGACGCGCGCGGCCAGATCCTTGTCATCGGACTCACGCGCCGAGCGCAGCTGCTCCTCCAGTTCCCGCACCCGCTGCTCCAGCAGCTGCATGCCACGCGGGGTGACCAGGTTGGGATGCTCGCTCTGCTGTCGATCCGGAAGCGGCTCTGCGCCCAGGTCGTCCTCGCGGACGAAGGCGCGGCTCACAGCAGGTCACCGGAGTCGTCGCCCAGCATCGCCCGGCGCACCAGCGGAATCGGCGGACTGCCGTACGAGAGGAACTGGTCGTGAAACGACTTCCAGGCCGCCTCTCCACCGCGCGATGCGCACCAGTCCGTGCGCAGCTTGCGGATCATCAGTTTTCCCAGGGTATAGCTGAGGTAGCCCGGATCGAAGCTGCCGCGCGCCGCCTCCTGGCGGGCTGACGCCGCGGACTGGTAGGCCTGGGTGACGAAGAGCCGCTCGCTTTGCTTAAGGCTCATGCCCTCGGTGTGCAGGCCAATCGCGGAGAGTAGGCGCACGTCGCGCAGCAGCGCCTCGGTGACTTGCCCGACCTGCGCCTCCGGGCTGCGGTCCCAGAGACCCTTCTGCAGCATCAACTCTTCCGCGTAATGCGCCCAGCCTTCGACGAACGCATAGCTATTGAACAGCCGGCCGACGGGAGACGCCACGCGCCGGGCAATCTGGCTCTGCAGGAAGTGGCCGGGCCACACCTCGTGCACGCTAGTAAACAGCAGCGAGGCTGCGCCGGGCACATAATCGCGCTGCTCCTTGCGGCTCCATTTCGGGTCTGGGGGAGATATGTAGTAGTAGGCGGGGAGCTGCTTCTCGAACGGGCCCGGGGAGCTGAGGGCGGCTGCGAAATCACGCGCGTAGGGCGGCGACTCGACAACCCTTACGGCATCCATCGCGGGAAGCGTGACGATGTCGTGGTCCTGGAGGAATCGCCGCAGCGACTCCACCTGCGCGCGGGCCGCCTCCACCGCACCGCCCGCGAGCTTGTGGTCCCGCGCCTTGGCCATGCAGGCCGCGTTCGTGGCGCCCGGCGCGTACAGCGCGCAAGCCGCCTTGAGGGCGGCGAGATTGCGCGCGAGGTCCGCCTCGCCGACCGCCTTGAGCTGCGGCAACGGCGTGGTCACCCCCTCCGTCATGCGCAGCATCTGTGCAAAGCGCTGAGCGCCGAGCGCGAAGTCCTGCGTCGCGTGGGGACGCTGCTGGGAGAGGTACTGCGCAAACTGCCGCGTCGCGGCGATGGCTTGCCGCGTGGCGGCGTCGAGCTCCGCGTGCAACGCCGGATCCGCGACCGCCTCGAACACCGCAGGCGCGCCATCGCCGTAGAAGGCCGCGTAGCCGTTGAACGTGGCGATGGCGTGTTCCAGCAGGCTCGCGGCCAGGGGCAGCCGGAGGTTATCCCGCGCAGTGCGCAACGCCATCGGCACGGCCTGCAGGTAGTCGATGTAGCCGCGCAGGCGCACGGGCAGCGGCGCATACGCGCGCTCCAGGTACGGCGCCGGATCCAGGTTGTCGGCGTAGAAACTCGGATCCCTGACGGGCTGCTCGGCGATCTCCAGCCAGAACAGGTTGGCGTCGATCTCCATCACCAGGTAATCGCGCTCGAAGCGCTCGGCGGGACTCAGCGCCTCCACCGGCAAGGCGCTGAACTGCGCCCGCGCGGCATGCAACCTGGCCAGCCTATGGTGCAGGGCGGGCTGCGAGTAGTCCGTCAGCCTGCCATCGTACTCATGGCGGCCCAGGGCGATGGCCAGGACCGGATCCTCGGCAAGGGTGGCCTCGATGTACGCATCGCGCTGCGCGGCCCAGCGGGAGAGCGGTGCGGCGACCGGGACCGCGGGACTTGGCGTCTTGCCGCAGGCGGCCAGGCCCAGCAGGGCGAGGCAGAGGATCGCCGCGCGGCCTGCGGCGAGGCTCATTACTCGCCGCGCTCCAACGGGCTCGCGACCTGCCCGGCGCGCAGGGCCTGCGCCTCGCGCTTGGTGACCAGCAGCTTGTCGATCACCAAGCCGTCCATATCGACGACCTCGATCGAGAGATCGCGCCAGGCCATCTTCTCGCCCTGCACGGGCAGCCGGCCCAGGTGCCAGAGCACGAAGCCGGCCATCGTGTGGTAGTTGTCGCCGCGCGCCAGGTCCTTGCGCCCCAGCGTGCGCTCGGCCTCGTAGATCGGCAGGTGGCCGTCCATCAGCCAGCTGCCGTCCTCGCGTTGCTGCGCGGCAGCGCTGTCGCGACTGCCCATCTCCGGCAGTTCGCCGGCGATGGCCTTGAGGATATCGGCCGGCGTCACCAGGCCCTCGATACCGCCGTACTCGTTGGTGACGACGGCCAGGTGCACGCTGGAGCGACGAAAGGTCTCCAGCAGCTTCAGGACCGAAATGCCCTCCGGCACATGCAGCGGCGGCTGCAGGTCCGCATCCGGGTCCAGCTCGCCGCGGCGCAGCGCCTCGCCCAGGTTGGCCAGGGAAATGACGCCGATCAGCTGCTCCAACTCACCCCGGCACAGCAGGAAGCGGGCATGCCCGCTCTTGCGCGCCTCATCCCACAGCGAGGCCACCGGTTCGCTGGCGTCGAGCCAGAGGATGTCGCCCCGCGGCACCATGATCGAGTCGATCGAGCGGTCGGCGAGCCGCAGCACCGAGTCGATCATCTCCATCTCGTGGCGGTGGATCCCGCCCTTGAGCATGCCTTCGGCCGCCAGGGCCCGCACGTCGTCGTCGGTGACGGCGGCCTGGGAGGCATTGATCATGGGCATGAGCTTCAGCAGCGCCTCGGTCGAGCGCTGCAGCAACCACACCAGCGGCGTGCCTGCGACCGACAGGTAATGCATCGGCAGGGAGACCAGCATGGCCCAACGATCCGCATGCGCCATCGCCAGGCGCTTGGGAACCAGCTCCCCCAGCACCAGCGAGACGTAGGTCATCACGACCACGATCGCGCCGTAGGAGAGCTCCTCGGCGTAGGGACGCAGCCAGTCGTAGTTCGCCAACTGCGCGGCCAGCGCGGTGGAGTAGGCCGCTCCGGAATACACGCCCGTCAGGATGCCCACAAGCGTGATACCGACCTGCGTCGAGGAGAGCAGGCGCGTCGGATCATCCAGCAGGGCGAGGGCGGCACGGGCGCCGGGATGGCCCTGATCGGCCAGCCCCTTCAGGCGCGTACGTCGCGCGGAGACCAGCGCCAGCTCCGCCGACGCAAACAATCCGTTGAGCAGGATCAGCCCAAGAATGACCAGTGCCTCATGCATCGTGGCAGCTCGCCCTGACGCCGGGACGGCCTGAGCGCAATCGCATAAACACCGGACATGAGGCCAGAGGCGGGACGGCCATGATAACCGTTCGGGTAGGCCATCAAGCCCGATTCGGGGCCCACCCCACCCTAATGCAGCACAAAAAAAATGCCGAACTGGCGCCTAACGTCCTTAAATTTCTTATAACTTGGCGGTAAAATCACCCATCGCAGTCAGCGTCCCGGACCCTCCCGTCCGAACGCCGGACGGGCGTCAGGCCAGGAAGCTGCTGACCAGCTCGGCGAACTGCGCCGGATGGTCGATCGCGGAGAGGTGCCCGGCTCCCTCGATCACCGCCAGGCGGGCGCCGGCAATGCCCGCGGCCAGCGCCTGCGCCGCCACCTGCATCGGCGGGGCCTCCGCGCCGCCCACGATCACCAGCGTTGGCGCTGCAATGCGCGGGAGGGCATCCCGCAGGTCCACGTGCTTGAGGACGGCCGCACAGGCGGCGAACCCCTCCACCGGCATCCCGGCAAACGTGGCCCGCAGCTGCGCGGCAGCCTGCGGCTGCGCCGCCTGGAAGGCGGCCGGCAGCCAGCGGTCCAGAAATCCGTTGGCAACGCCCGCCATGCCATGGGCCCGGCTGGCATCAATGCCGGCCTGGATGAGCTCCGGGACCCCCAGGTGGGCCGTCGTATTGGCCAGCACCAGGCGAGCGATGCGACCCGGCGCGTTGGCGGCCAGCCACAGGCCCTCCATCCCGCCCTGTGAGAGTCCGACGAAGTGCGCCCGCGCGACGCCGGCGGCGTCCATGACCGCCAGCGCATCGTGCCCCAGCGTCTGGAGGCTGGCATCGCCCGCCGGCAGGCCCGAGCGGCCGTGGCCACGCCGGTCGAAACGCAGCACCCGGTAGCGCTCCCGCAACGTCACGGCCAGCGCATCCCACATCCCCAGGTCGCCGCCGATGGAATGGCTCAGCACCACGGCCGGGCCGGCCCCCGGCCCCTCCACCTGGGCGAAAAGGGGCAGATCGTCAAAACCTTTTACGGCTAGCGTCCTCATGCACTGGATATTAGCCGTGGCACGTCAGGTTGTGCTTTCATCGCCCCAAGAAGCTGGCAACAGCCCCTGAATCCTGCCCCCAAGCGAGTGCTCGTGAACCACCAGAAACCGGTCTGGAAAGTCTTCCTGCTGTTCCTCGGCCCGATGATGCTGGCGAACATCCTGCAGTCGCTCTCCGGAACCATCAACACCGTCTTTCTGGGAAATATGATTGGCGTGGGCGCGCTCGCGGCAGCCTCCAGCTTCTTCCCGGTGATGCTGTTCCTGATCTCCTTCGTCATGGGCCTGGGTTCAGGCGCCTCGGTGCTGATCGGCCAGGCCTACGGCGCCAAGCAGCACGAGCGCGTGCAGGCCGTGGCCGGGACGACGCTGTCGGTGGGCCTCATCGGTGGCCTGGTCGTGGCGGTCTTCGGCGGCGCCTTCGCACCGGCGTTGCTGCGCGCCCTGGCAACGCCGCCGGACATCCTGGAGGACGCCACCGCCTACGCCCGCATCATGCTGATCGCGATGCCGGGCTTCTTCCTGTTCATGTTGATGACGGCCATCATGCGCGGCGTGAGCGACATGGTGACGCCGCTCAAGACGCTGGTCGTCTCCACGCTGGTGGGCCTGATCGTGACGCCCGCGCTGATCCGCGGCTGGTTTGGCCTGCCGCAGATGGGAGCGGCCAGCGCCGCCTACGCCGCGATCGCCTCCTTCACGCTCGCGCTGCTGTGGCTGAGTTTCTACCTGCGCCACAAGGGCCATGAGCTCGCGCCGAACGCCTCGCTCTTGCGGCACATGCGCATCGAGCCGAAGATCCTCAAGGCCGTGCTGCGCATCGGCGTGCCGACCGCGATGCAGATGGTGATCATGTCGCTGGCGGAGGTGGCGCTGCTGTCGTTGGTGAACGGCTTCGGCTCCGACGCCACGGCCGCCTACGGCGCCGGCAACCAGGTCCTGGGCTATGTGCAGTTCCCCGCCATGTCCATCGCGATTGCCGCCTCGATCCTGGGTGCGCAGGCGATCGGCGCGGGCCACCCGGAGCGCCTGGGGGCCATCACGCGCGCCGGCATCCTCATCAATTTCGCCGTGACCGGCTCGCTGCTGCTGCTGTGCTACCTGTTCTCGCGCCAGGTCGTGGGCATGTTCACCTCCAGCCCCGAAGTCATCGAGATCGCGCAGCGCATGCTGCACATCGTGCTGTGGAGCACGCTGATCTTCGGCTGCTCGGCCGTGGTCTCCGGCGTCATGCGCTCCAGCGGCGCGGTGCTGGTGCCGACCGCGCTGTCGATCAGCGCGATCGCCCTGGTGGAGGTGCCCGTGGCCTGGGTCGTCAGCCACCGCATCGGGCTCAACGGCGTGTGGATCGCCTACCCGGTGACGTTCTTCGCGATGCTGGTGCTGCAGTCCACCTACTACCGGCTGGTGTGGCGCAAGACCAAGATCCAGCGCCTCATCTAAACAGCGGCAGCAATTTCACGATCGTGGTCCAGATCCCCCAGCCCAGAGGGATCCCCACCGCAAGCCAGGCCGCCACGACCACTGCCAGCGGCGTGGCCGCGGCCGCGCTGCCTGCGCGCAGCTGCTCGCGCTGCGCGACCTCGTGCGCAAGGGCGCGCTCACGCGCCAGCTCCTCCTCGCTCATGAACTTATCCGCCGCCACCGGGCGCACGAACAGGTTGCAGAGCAACCCGCCCAGCAGCAATGCGGCGAGGATGTAGAGCGTCGTGTCGTACACCTGGTGCGCCGGCAGGCCACGGGCTAGCTGGAACTCGCGGATGTAGTTCACCACCACCGGCCCGAGGATGCCGGCCACCGACCAGGCGGTCAGCAGACGGCCGTGAATGGCTCCCACGTGCTGCGTACCGAAGAGATCCGCAAGATAGGCAGGGATCGTCGCAAAGCCGCCGCCGTACATGGTGAGGATCACGCAGAACAGGCCCACGAACAGCCCCACACGGCCAGTCTCGCCGGCCAGCGGCGCCGCGGCGTACATCGCGATGCCCAGAACAAAGAAGATGAAGTAGGTCATCTTGCGGCCGATCACGTCGGAGAACGAGGCCCAGAAGATGCGGCCCAGGATATTGAACAGCGACAGAAGGCCCGCGAAGGCAGCCGCAATCGTGGCCACGGTCGCCCGATCCGGCGCTGCCAGATCCGCCAGCGCCAACGTGTTGCCCAGCAGGCGGCCGCCAAAAACCTCCTGCAGCATTGGCGAGGCCATGCCCACGACGCCGATACCGGCACTCACGTTCAGACACAGAACGCCCCACAGCAGCCAGAACTGCGGGGTGGAGAGCACGCGGTCCACGTGCACGTGGCGGGAGGTAATCAGCGCCTGGCCGCTGGCCGCCGGTGGCGTCCAGCCCTCCGGCTTCCAGCCCGTCGGAGGCACCCGGTAACCGAAGGCGCCCAGCAGCATCGCCACCAGGTAGATACCGGCCATGACCAGGAATGTCTGCCAGACTCCGACCTCACCGGAACCGGCGAAATGCTTCATCAGCAGGTCCGCCAGCGGCGCGCCGATCATGGCGCCGCCGCCAAAGCCCATGATTGCCATGCCGGTGGACATACCGCGTCGGTCCGGAAACCACTTGATGAGCGTCGACACCGGGGAGATGTAGCCCAGGCCCACGCCCACGCCGCCAATCACGCCAGCCCCGAGCCACATGAGCCACAACTGGTGCTGCGCCACGCCCAGCGCAGCGACCGCAAGGCCGCCGGACCAGCACAGCGCCGAGACCACGCCGGCCTTGCGCGGGCCCGCAGTCTCCAGCCATTGCCCGAACAGCGCCGCCGAGGAGCCCAGCAGCACGAAGAACAGCGTGAAGGTCCAGCCCAGCATCGACACCGGCCAGTCACAGGCCCGCGTGGTCAGCAGCTCAAGCACCCCGGTGTCCGGGCCGCAGCTCTTGCTCGCATGGATACCGACCGCCCGCGACAGGGGCAGCCAGAACACGCTGAATCCATACGCCATGCCGATGCACAGGTGGATAGCCAGGGCCGCCGGGGGAATGAGCCAGCGGTTAAAACCTGGGGCAGCGACGATACGCTCCTTGTCGAGTAGGCCTGGCATCGTGGACATTAGGCGACTACCCATTGTTATTTCGTTTCAGTGTATATGAAATCCAAGCACACCTTCCGCGGTGTCGTCCTGACCCGGGCGCCGCCGCCAATCACGCCCAAGGCGCCAGCCGCCAAGGGTCCGCCCAAAGTGCGGGTCGGCCGGGAAGTGGCCGGACGCGGCGGCAAGGGCGTCACGGTCATCACGGGACTGCCGCTCGCCGCGGCGGAACTGGAGGCGCTGGGAACCAAGCTCAAGAAGAGCTGCGGCGCCGGTGGCGCCGTCACGGCCGGGGTGATCGAGATCCAGGGCGACCACCGCGACCGGCTGGTCACCGAACTGCAGAAACTCGGCTACGACGCCAAGCGCTCCGGCGGCTAGGGGCTGCGGCCCAGCTCCACGAAGGCGAGCAGTCGCCGTAGCAGCGAGGTGGCCACCGCGCCACGCGCCACCCACTTGAGCGCGCGCGTTGGCCTGAACACCATGAACAGCAGGCCCGCCGCACCCACCAGCAGCGGCCGCTCGGTCGCGGACTTGGCCAGACGCAGCCCCTTGTCCACCAGGCTCAGCCGCGCAGCAATGCGCGCGCCGTACTCGGCCAGTTCGGCACGCTGCGCCTGGCTGCGCGCCAGCAGCGCCGCCCGCCGCCGCTGCAGTTCCTCCCGGCGCCTCATCCGGGCAGCTCCGTGTCCCGGCCCGCCAGCGCATCGCGATCACGCCGCAGCTCCTCGCGGCTGGCCGCCAGCAGCCGTGGGCGGTTTGCCAGCGCCTCACGCAGCTTGAGCACGGCGAACAGCACCACGGCCAGGTACACGCCCGACAGGATGCCCGCCACCAGCAGCCGGTGGTCATCCCAGAACGCGATCACCACGGTCAGCGAGACCATCAGCACGAACAGCCCGCCACAGAAGATCGCCACCGCCGCCCACAGCAGCAACCTGGCGATGCGATGCATCTCCTCCTCAAGCTCGGTCGTGAACAGCTCCACGCGGGTGTGCAGCAGCTGCACGAGCGTGCCCAGCAACGCCCGCCCGGACTCGAAGATGCCGGGCGCGTGTTCGCCGGCTTGCTCTTCGCGCTCCACGGCTAGCGCCGGCTGACCAGCACGCCAACCAGGAACGCCAGCCCCGCGGCGATGCCGATCGACTGCCACGGATTGTCACGCACATAGCGGTCGGCTTCGCCGGCCGCATGACGGGCTCGTGAGAGCGCCTCGTCCTGCAACTCCTCCAGCTTGGAGCGCGCTTCGCGCAGCGTCCGCTCCGCGCGGTCGCGCGCCTCGTCGACCTTCTCGCCCGCCTGACCGGCAGTGGCCTTGAGCAGGTGCTCGACCTCACCGATCACTTTTTGAACGTCGTCCATGAGCCGATCAACGCTTGCCTGAGACATGGTAGGGGCTCCGTGAAATACTGCTTCTCTTGCCATCTTAGCCCCGTCGGCCCTACCCGGGATGTGCGCTGGCATCCGTACTTGCCACGATCTGCCCCGTAGTAAGATGGGGATCGGAAAAGGAGGACGCCATGAAAACCCGGACCCTGATCCTCTCTGCCGTCGTGGCCGTCGTGGCCCCGCTGTGCGGGCTTGCCGCGGACCCGGCCGCCCCCGCCAAGCGCGCGAAGGACGCCAAGTCGCCGGCGCCCTGTACCGCGACCCTTATCAAGCCCAAGGACGGCCGCTGCAACAGCTTTGCGCCGCAGCGCAGCTACGACCAGAAGGACCTGGAGTCGACCGGGGAACTCAACGCGGCCGAGGCCCTGCGCAAGCTGGACCCGATCCTCCATTGAGCCAAGCTAACGGAGCGCCGTAGATTTCATGCCACTGAATGGGACCCTGCGACGCCGACTCCTGGTTGGGAGCCTCACCCTCGCCGCCCTGGCCCTGGTCTGGGCGGCCTTTGGTTTCCTGCTCGTGCCTCGCCTCGTGCGCACCCTGGCCGTGGAGCGTGTGCGCGACCACCTGCACCGGGAACTGAAGCTCGGCGAGATCCGCTTCAACCCCTTCACGCTGGAACTGCAGGTCGCCAATGCGAGCCTGCCGGATGCCGACGGCAGCCTCTTGGTGGGCTTCAAGCACCTGGTGGTCGATGCCGAGCTACTGCCCAGCCTGCTGCTGCGCGGCGGTGACCTGAGCGTGCTGGAGGTCGACGGGCTGGTCGCCCACGCGGTCATCGACAAGGACGGCAACCTGAACCTCGCGGCGCTGGCCCAGCTGGCGGGGCCCGAGGAGGCCGACAAGCGTCCGGCGCGGCTGCGCGTGGAGCGCCTGGCGGTCACCTCCGGAGAGCTGGATTTCCGGGAACTGGACCGCGCCGCGCCGTTTGAGGCACGCCTTTCGCCGGTGCGTTTTGAGCTCCGCCACTTCAGTACCGTCGATACCCGCGGCAACCGCTACCACTTCACCGCGCGGTCGGCCGCCGGCGAGACGCTGGACTGGAGCGGCCAGGTGTTCCTGGACCCGTTCCGCTCCAGCGGCGATTTCAAGATCGGCGCCGTCCACGCGCTCACCCTCGCCGACTACCTGGGCGATGCGCTGCCCGTGGCCCTGACGGCCGGCACGCTGGACTTGGCCGGCCGCTATGACCTGGACGCGGGCAGCCAGCCCCTGGCCCTGACCGCGGAAGTCAGCGAACTGAACATCGACGGCCTGGCCCTGCGTCCCCGCGCCGCCACCCAGGACTACGTGCAGATCCAGAACATCAAGGTCAGCGGCGCGCGTGTGGACCTGGCCCAGCACGAGGCCCGGGTGGAGCACGTCGCGATCAGCGGCGGGAGGATCCGCGCCTGGCGGAGCGAGACCGGGGCGCTGAACCTGGCGGAGCTGGCCGGCCCGCCTGCCGCTGCGGTCGCAAAACCCGCCGCACCGGCCACCGGCCAGAGCAGCGCGGCGCGCTGGCACTACGCGCTGCCCGACGTCCGCCTGAGCGGCCTGCACGTCGACGCACAGGACCGCGGTGTCAGGCCGGCCGCGCAGCTCGTGCTCAGCGATATCGCCGTCCAGGTGAAGGGGTTCTCCAGCGATGCCGCCCAGCCGCTCGGCCTGCAGCTCTCGCTGCGTGCCGGCGAGAAGGGACAGATCGCCTCCAGCGGCGACCTGCTGCTGAAGGACGCCAGCTTCAAGGGCAAGCTCACCGTCACGGACCTGGACCTCACGCCGCTGCAGCCGTACCTGCAGCGCGATACGGACATGACGCTGCTGAGCGGGCGCTTGGGCGCGCAGCTGGACCTGGAGCGAAGCGCCAAGTCCGTGATCACGGCGCGCGGCGACCTCGACGTGCACGACCTGCGCAGCATCGACAATTTCCTCCACCAGGACTTCGTCAAGTGGACGCGCCTGAAGGCCCACGGGCTGGAGTACCGCAGCGATCCGCAGCGCATCCGCGTCAAGGAGCTCATCGCCACCGAGCCCTATGCGCGCGTCGTGGTCGGCGGTGATCGCAGCCTCAACATCACGCATGTCCTGAATCCGCCGGGCCGCGCCGAGGCAGTGGCCCAGGCCAAGGCGCAGGCCGTCGCCGAGGCCGCCCGGAGCAAGGGACCCACCCGGGGCAAGGCTGCCGCGGCGGCCCCGCCCCCCGCGCCGGCCGCGGTGGCGGACATCGCGATCGATATCGTGCGATTCGAGAAGGCGGCCGCCAACTTCTCGGACCTGTGGATCAAGCCCAACTTCACCGTCAGCCTCCTGGACCTCAACGGCACGGTCAAGGGCCTCTCCTCGCGCGCCGACACCCGCGCGGTCGTGGACCTCAAGGGCACCGTGGATCGTTACGCGCCGGCGGTGATCAGCGGGCAGATCAACCCGCTCGCGGCCACCGCCTTTTCGGACCTGACGATGACGTTCCGCAACATGGACATGACCACGGTCACGCCCTATTCGGGTCACTTCGCCGGTTACCAGATCCGCAAGGGCAAGCTGTCGGTGGAGCTCACCTACAAGATCAACGACCGCAAGCTCGACGCCGGGCATCACTTCGTCATCGATCAGCTGGAACTGGGCGACAAGGTGGAGAGCCCGGATGCAACCAGCCTGCCAGTGCGGCTGGCCGTTGCGCTCCTGAAGGACCGCCGGGGCGTCATCGACGTCAGCCTGCCGGTCACCGGCAGCCTGGACGACCCGCAGTTCCGCCTGGCGCCGCTGGTGTGGAAGGCGATCGCGAACCTCGTCGTCAAGGCAGCCACGGCGCCCTTCGCGCTGCTGGGCAAGCTGTTCGGCGGTCACGACGAGCAGGTCAACCAGGTGAGCTTTGCGACCGGCTCGGCAACGCTGGATGCCAACAGCCTAAAGCGCCTGGAGACGCTGCGCGCCGCGCTGGTGGAGCGCCCGGCGCTGGAGCTGGAGGTGCCCGCGGCCTGGTCGCCGACGCTGGATCGCGCGGCGATGATCCACCGCCAGTTGGAGCTGCACCTGGCCGCGGTGGCACCCAGGGCCGGTGCCGATCGCTACCAGCAGCTGCTGTTCGCGTGGCGCGAAGACGCGGGCGCCGGCACGCCGCTGCCGCCACGGGCGGCGGCCTTCGAGGCCGACCGCAAGCGACCCGCCGGCGCCCAGCCGTCGGCGGAAACCCTGGCGGAACTGCAGACGGCCCTGCAGGCACGCCTCGTCGTGGGCGATGCGGAGCTGGCGGAGCTGGGCAAGGCGCGCGCGGCGGCGATCCAGGACGCCCTGTTCGCCAACGGCGGCGTCGACCCCTCGCGTGTATTCGTGGTCAACGCACCGCCCGCCGCCGCCGATGCACAGCAATTGCGGGTGGACCTGACGCTCAAGTAGTGTGGGCCCGCGCCGCAAGATCAGTGGTGCGTGTGCTCCATGTGGTCCATGTGGTCCATGTGGTCCATGTGGTCCGTCTTCATGCCGCCCTCCTCCACCAGGGGACGTACCTGCAGCTGCACGGTGATCGGGGGCTCGTCCTCGAACACCAGCGTCACCGGCACGCGGGCGCCCACGCGCAGCGGTGACTTCAGACCCCGCAGCATCAGGTGCCGGCCATTGGGCGAGAAGCGCAGCATCTCGCCGGGCCGCAGCTCCAGCTTGCCGACCGGCCACATGTGCGAGACGCCCTGGGCATCGACGCTGGAGACCTGCAGCTCGATGCCGTCGGCCAGCGGCGAGGTGATCTTGAGCAGCTCGCGCCGGTGCGTGCCGGTGTTCTTCAGCGTGAAATAGCCGACGCCGACATCCAGGCCGGGCACGGTCTCGCGCGTCCAGCCGTCCGTGATCTCGATCGCCGCCTGCGCGGCGGCCAGCGGCGCGAGCGCCAGCACCAGGGCTGCCAGGCGCGGCAGTATTTTCTTGCTCATCCGATTCTCCCTTCGAAAACAAACGCGTCCATGGCCAGCGATCCCCGCGTCGCCCCGGCCGGCAGCCCGTGTCCGCCACCACCCCCGGCACCCCGCGCGAAGGACAGCGGCACCTGGTGATCCTCCGTGGGATGCGCCCGTGCCCCGTGCGGTGCTGCGCGCCGGCAGTCCAGCAGGCCGTCGGCATCCGCCGGCGCGAGCCGCGCGGCGATCCCGTCAACGCAGCCACCGGCCCAGGCGGGACGCGTGTCGGGCCGCGCGGGAAAGCCGTAGCAATCGGGGATCGCGGGCGGATGCTCGGTCGTGCTCACCGCCGGGAGGTTCGTATCCCAGTGCGCCGAGGCCACGAGGATCACCCGGGGTCGCGGCAGCGCCTGCCCGGGCGCGCTCAGCAGGTTCCCGGCACGCCCCACTGCCAGGAAAAGCCGGGGCGAGCCCTGCGAGACGAACAGCGGCGGGATGAACTGTGACATGCGCGTAGCCTAACGCGGCGTCAGGGCCAGGACATCGGCGTAGTGGCGACGCGCAACGTCCGGATGGGAGCGCAAACGGCCCTTGAGGGTATTGAGGCCGACCTGGTGATACAGCGGGTTGTCCGGATCGCTGGCCGGCCCACGCGCCTCGGCCGCCAGCCGGGGCGAGAGGTTCAACCGGGGCACCGTGGCATCCAGGCGCGCGGCCAGGAAGAAGGCGATGGACAGCCGCTCGACCCCCGCCGGCGGCGCCATCACGCGGTGCACCGTCGCGCGCAGGTAGCCGTTGGAGGCCAGTTCCAGCAGCTCCCCCGTGTTCACCACGAAGCTGCCGGGCAGCGGCGGTGCCTCGACCCACCCCTGCTCCCCCAGCACCTGCAGGCCGCCCACCTGTTCCTGGCGCAGCAACGTCAGGAATTCCGAGTCCTTGTGCGCCCCGCAGCCCTGCGCATCCCGCGCCACATCACGACCCGGATAGCGGATCGTCTTGACCACCTGGTTGGGGATGCCGCTCAGGGCGGTGGCGAAGGTATCCGCCGGTTGCTCCAGCGCCTGGGCAAAGGCCTCCAGCAGGCGCACCGCCACCGCGTGACAGCGCTCGTGCCACTCCTGCACCAGCGGCTGGAGCTCTGGCACCTGCGCTGGCCACTGGTTGGGCCCCTGCAGGCGCCTCCACGCCGGATCCCCTGGCGCCAGCGGCAAGGCCGCCACCTCCAGCCCCAGGTCCAGCTGCTCCCGCCAGTCGGTGCGGCCGCCCGTGCGTTCATCCCCCAGGCGCGTATACCCGCGGAAATGCGGCGAGTTGGCCATCTCTATGGCCCGCTTCTGCGGCTCCGGCAGGCAGAAGAAGCGCCGCGAGGCGGCGAACAGGGCGTCGGCCAGCGCATCCGGAACGTCGTGGCCCATGAGATAGAAGAAACCGACGTCACGGGCGGCGCTGCGCAAGGCATCAATGAAGCCGGGGCGGCGGATATCCAGTACGGGCAGGGGCATGGTCCCTGCAGCCTAACCCGCGCTTGCCCGCCCCGGTAAGGGCCTATAGCCTTCCCGCCCCCATGATCAAGTTCGATGACGTCACCATCCGGCGCGGTCCGCGAATCCTGTTCGCCGGCGCAGACTTCAGCATTTTCCGCGGCGAGAAGGCCGGCATCACCGGCGAGAACGGCAGCGGCAAGTCCAGCCTCATGGCATTGGTGCGAGGCGAGCTGCACCCGGATGCCGGTCACTTCGAGATGCCGACGAACCTGGAGATCGCCCACGTCTCCCAGGAGCTGGAGGCGACCGAGCAACTCGCCCTGGACTTCGTGCTCGACGGCGACGCGGAGCTGCGCACGATCGAGCGGCGCATTGCCGAGGCGGAGGCGCGCAACGACGATGGCACCCGCCTGGCGAACCTGTACGCGCAGTACGCCGCCGTAGGCGGCTACGACGCGCGCTCCCGCGGCGCGCAGCTGCTGCACGGCCTGGGCTTCGTGACGGCGGACGAGACGCGCGCGGTCAAGGACTTCTCGGGCGGCTGGCGCGTGCGGCTCAACGTCGCCAAGGCGCTGATGTGCCGCTCGGACCTGCTGCTGCTGGATGAGCCGACCAATCACCTGGACCTGGACGCCATCCTCTGGCTTGAGACCTGGCTGCGCGAATACCCCGGGACGCTGATGCTGATCGCGCACGACCGGGAATTCCTGGACCGTGTTGTCGACCGCATCGTGAACCTGGAGCACGGCAAGGCCACGGCCTACCGTGGCAACTATTCGGATTTCGAAACCCAGCGGGCGGCGCAGCTGGCCGAACAGGCCGCGCTGTTCACGCGCCAGCAGCGCGAGATCAAGCACATGGAATCCTTCGTGGAGCGCTTCCGCGCGCAGGCCACCAAGGCCCGCCAGGCACAGAGCCGCATCAAGGCACTGGAGCGCATGGCCCGCATCGCACCGGCGCACGTGGACTCCCCCTTCCAGTTCAGCTTCGCCCCGCCGCTCAAGTTACCGCGCCCGCTGCTGGCGATCGAGGATCAGTCCACCGGCTATGGCGAGCGCACGCTGCTCACCAAGGTGACCCTCACGCTCTATCCGGGAGACCGCATCGCGCTGCTGGGGCGCAACGGCGCGGGCAAGTCCACGCTCATGAAACTGCTCGCCGGCGAACTGCCGGCCTTCAGCGGCACGCGTACCGATGCGCGCGACCTGCGCATCGGCTACTTCGCCCAGCACCAACTGGAACAGCTCGACGTACGCGACTCGCCGCTGGGGAACCTGCGCCGAGCCGGGCTTGCCGCGGGCATCGCCGGCACCGAGCAGGAGCTACGCGACTACCTGGGCAGCTTCGGCTTCCGGGGCGACCGCGTGTTCGAGCCGGTAGCGCCCTTCTCCGGCGGCGAGAAGGCCCGCCTGGTGCTGGCGATCGTGGCCTATCAGCGTCCGAACCTGCTGCTGCTGGATGAGCCGACCAACCACCTGGACCTGGAGATGCGCCAGGCGCTGGCGATGGCGCTGCAGGATTACCAAGGGGCCGTGGTCATGGTCTCCCACGATCGGCACCTGCTGCGCACCGTGAACGACGCGTTCTACATCGTGCACGCGGGGCGCGCCCAGCCCTTCGACGGGGACCTGGAGGACTACTCCAGCTGGCTGGCGCAGACCGATGGCGCCCCCGCCCATGCGCAGGCCGCACCCCTGTCGACAAGCCCGCCGGTGGCCGCCGAGAGCGCGGAGGACCGCAAGCAGCGCAAGCGCGAGGAAGCCGAGCGCCGCAGCCGGCTGGCGCCGCTGCGAACGCGCATCGAGAAGAGCGAGAAACGACTCACGCAGCTGGCGACGCAGGCCGCGGAACTAGAGTCTCTGCTGGCCGATCCCGCCCTGTATGGCGAGGCACAGAAGAAGAACCTGCTGGAACTCACGGCCCGGCGGGCGGCAGTGGTAAAGGAAACCGAGGAAGTCGAAGCGGCCTGGATGGCGGCCTCGGAGGAGCTCGAGCAGGCAGGCGGTTAGTCCCGCCTGCCCGAGTCCGTGTCGCTTACAAGAGGCGCAAGTCCCTAGAACTTGTAGCGCACACCGACCTTGTAGTTGCGGCCGATCACGTCAAACAGCACGTTGTTGCCGGAACCGTTGGCACCCGGGGTGCTCGGCGGATCCTTGTCCGTGATGTTGTTGATCGCACCGAACACCACCAGATCGCCGCTGCCAATGGACTTCAGCGCGTACTGGCCCGTGAGATCCAGGTACGTCGCCGCCGGCACGTTGTTGTTGTTGGTGCTGTTGCCCAGTGCGAGCGAGAAGCCCGGCTGGTCGGGACCAACGAACAACGCGTTGTAGATACCCGCCGGGATGTAGCGGCCATGCAGGCTGAGCTGCGCGGGGCCGCGACGCCAGGTGGCCATCGCATCCAGCGTGTAGTCCGGGATCCCAGGGATCGTGCCGCCACGAAGTCCCGTCTGGCCCGCGCGGTCCACCGCACCACCACTGTCGACGGTCTTCAGGGAGCTGACGATCGTAGCCAGGAAGCGAAGGTCCAGACCGCCCAGATCGCCCAGCGGCTGCTTGTAGTCCACCTCGATGTCCACGCCGCGGGTGATCAACTTGTTGACGTTCTGCAATACGTCCTGCACCAGCGTGATCACCTGGGTATTGGGGTCACGCGTGATCAGGCCGCAGAACTCGGTGGCGCCCTGGAAGCAGCGCGTCACCACGGTCTGGGCTCCCAGCGTACCGATCGCCTGGTTGATGGTGATGTCGTAGTAGTCCACCGACAGCTGTGCACGGCCGAGGGCGCCATCCACCTGCGGCTGCAGCACGAAGCCAACCGTACGCGTGTCGGCAGACTCCGGCACGAGGGCCGAGTTGGCACCGGAGAGCGTGGCCGGGTTGGTCTGCGCACCGTTGCGCTGCGGGTCGTTGAGGATCGCGAACCCGGAGGTCGTGGGGCCGAAGAGCTCCGCGATGTTGGGTGCGCGGATGTCACGCGACTTGGTGGCGCGGAAGCGCAGCGAATCGATCGGCGTCCAGCTGCCACCCAGCTTCCAGGTCGTTGCCTTGACTTCCGAGCCGGAGGAGGCGTTGCTGCGGTCGTACATCGTGCGACGCACGGCACCGTTCAACTGCAGGTCCTTCGCCAGGAAGAGGTCCTTGGCCAGCGGGACGATCGTCTCTACGTAACCTTCCTTCACGACGATCTTGCCTGAGATCTTCGAGGCATTGTTGGCGAAGAACGCCAGCTGTTGCGACAGGGCGTCGGCGTTGCCGTCGATCGTGTCGCTGCGGTACTCCAACCCCGTCGCGGCACTGACCGGACCGGCCCAGGTTGAGAACAGCTCGCCCTGCAGGTTGCCGGCGACCACATGCTCCATGGTCTTGTTGGTCTGCACGGAGGTGCCGGTCACGTACTGCCACGCGGCAGCCGTCACCTGGTTGCCAAACGGATTGAGCGGCACGCACGAGGGATCCGTGACGGTGACCAGGTTGACCCGGCAGACGATGTTGTTGGACAGGTTCTTCACCGCGTCGATCGCCTTGGCCATGCGCGCGTTGATGACATTGTTGCTGGTCGTGGAGTTGTACTGGTTGCGGCCCAGCTGGTAGTAGGCGTCCCAGGTCCAGGTGCCGGCCAGCTTGCCGTTCAGCGCGAACACGGCTCGCAGCGCACCGTCGTTGCTGACGATCGGCGGATTGCCATAGTCATCGTAGACCCGGCCGAGCTGCAGGCCCGTGAGGTTATTGGCCGCAAGCAGCGTCGGGATGTCCAGCGCCGGGTTGGTGGAGCGCGGCAGGTAGGGGTTGTCGGACTTGATGACCTGGGCCGCGGCGCTCAGGTTGCTGCGGTAGCGCGTTGCGTCGTGGAAACCTTCAAGGTGGCCGTAGGAGAGATCAAAGCGGCCCACGACATCGTCGGTGAAGTCGTACTTCGTGCGCGTATAGAACGCTGCCCGGGTGGTTGCCGCCATGATCGGCACGCCGTCGAAGTACGGGTTGGAGCCCGCGCCCTCGCCGCCCACCATGAACAGCGAGTTCTTGTTGGTGCCGTAGACGAACGGACGCGGTGTGCCGTCCGGGTTGAACGCGATGCCGTTGAACGTCGACACGACGGCCGAGCCACGCAGTCCGCCGTTGATGACGCCGCCCGGCGCGATCGTGGAGGGATGCACGTTGTACAACATGTTGTTGGCCGCGAAACCCACGTCCGCGGCAGTACGGCCGTAGTTGATCTGGCCGTTGGCGCACCACGAGCGGGTCTGGCAATCGCCAATGCCGTCGTTCTTCTCGTAGTCGGCCGCGAAGATCGTGTGTCCACGACCGCCAAAGAGGCTGGTGCCGCCGGAGAGGTGGAACGCGGTGGTCTTGTCGTCGGACCGGCTGGAACTGCCGTATTCGGCGGAGACCTTAAGTCCGTTCATCTTCTCGTTGACGATGAAGTTGACCACGCCCGCGACCGCATCGGAACCGTAGGCCGCCGACGCGCCGCCGGTGACGACCTCGACCCGCTCGATCAGTCCCTCGGGGATCATGTTCGTATCGACCGTGGCCTGCGTGGTCGACGGCACGAAGCGCTTGCCATCCACCAGGGTCAGCGTGCGCTGCGTGCCCAGACCGCGCAGGTCCAGCACGCGGCCGCCAATGTAGCCGCCGCTCAGCCCCTGGGATGCCGGCGTCTGCGTGCCGCGGAATGCCGGCAGTTCGTTGAGCGCATCGCCGATGTTGCTGGCACCGCGCTCCTCCAGGCGCTCGGCACCGAGGACGCTGACCGGCGTGGGCGACTGAAAGCCATCGCGAACGATACGCGTACCGGTAACGACGACGCTCTCGAGAGCCTCCTCCGACGTCGCAGCCGGCGGCGTCTGGGCCAGTACAGCGGCTGACGCGGACAGAAGTCCAACGCCCAGCGCGGCCTGAACAAATGCGTGAACGGACGGATAACGTGGCATCCAGAACTCCCCTTCCACTAGGTAATGCGTAATTTTTCTTGTCTGCACGGACGGCTCTGTGACCGGCCTTATCCGCACGCCGCGGTGATTCTAGCCCCCAGAGTGATGGTTTCACAAACTGTCGCCCGTCACGCGCCGTTGCGAGGCCAACTCGCTTAAGGCAACTGTCTGCGCAGGAATTGTTGGTGACAACCAAGGCAGGCCGCATCCAGTGCCGCCAGCGAAACTGCGTCGGGAGGCGGATTCGCGCGGCCCAGCAGCCCCAAGACGTCCCGCGCGGCGCGATCCAGCGCCGCGGCGGCACTCAGAAAGTCCGCGCGCTGGGTAAACACCGCGTCCGCCGCGTTGCTCGGGGCATCCATGCCTCGCGTATCGAGCGCAAACAGATCTCCAATCAGGCCTGCAAGGACCTGCATGCGATGGGCCTCCCGTGCCGCGGCACGGTGCGCGTCGGCGCCGTCGGATCAGATGTCGCGCCCCAGGGCGAGTCGCGACCGCTGCAACAGCATGAAGAGACCCTGACGGGCCGCCACCAGGTCCCGCACTGGATTCACCGTGCCACCGACGGCCGCGGGAGGCAGGATCGGACCTGCCTCCGGGCGGACAGGCTGTGGCAGGTGCTAGGTGGCACCAGGCACAAGTCTTGCCCGCTGCGTAGCGGGGCTTTCCCGCCCCTCCAGTCCGGCGCCCAGCGGTCCGGGTGCGAGGTCTCGTGTCGTCGTCGCCGGTGCGGTACCTCGCGAGGCGACCGCCCTCCCGGTCCCGGCAGCCAGGGTCGACAAGTCCGAGGCGGCAACGTCCGGCTTCGCGCCCAGGTGGAACGGCCCGTGGCCGGTGGTGAGGAGCCAACCGCCCAGCCGTCGCAGCAGTGCACAGCCCGCCAGCAGCCAGGCAAGAAGGACCCGAGCGCTCAGGGCCGCCTCGGCACCGCCAGCAGGGACACCTCCAGCGCCGCAGCCTTGGGGACACGCTCTTCGCTGAAGAGTCCCCAGGACCCTTCCTGCGGCTGCGGACCGCCCGTCGGGTGGGAGTCCTGGACGCGCCAGGCGGCATCGAAGGCGGAGAAATAGGCGAAGGCGCGTTCCGGGGTGGGCGGCAGTTGCACGCGCAGCGCCGCGAAGAAGCTCGCCTGCCGCTCGGCGCTGAACCCCAGGGACGCCGGCGCCGTGGGCACGCCCGTCTCCTTCACAAGCACCGGTCCGCAGTAAACCGCCGCGACCTCGGCGGCCACGTTGACCACGAAGCGCGCCGCGTCCTGGGCACTGGCGTCGCGGAACCACGGCTGGAACACCGGATGGGCGTTGATCAGCAGGAAGTCGGCGCTCGCCAGGAGCGGCGCCGCCGCCGGCTGCACGAACAGGTGGAAGGGCTCGGTGGTGGCCAGCGGCAGCTGGGGCGCCTGGCGACGCAGCCGATCCAGGGCCTGGGCGAGGCTCGCGAAGTCCGTCTTGCCCGCCAGGACGCGCTCGTTGCCGAGCGACAATCCCACGACGAGCTTTGGCTGGCGCGCGGCCGCCGCGAGCCCCGCCTGTACCTCGGCGGGATCCTTCACGTCCCAGATGCCCAGGATCACCGCGCGGTAGCCCAGTGCCGCCGCCACGTCCGCCACGCGATCCGCGCCATTCAATGCGCCGTAGGTCACCAAGGCGTCAAATCGCGGTCGCAGTGCCTGAAGGTCTGCGCGGATGCCGGCCTCATCGGCGCGGCTGGCCTTGCCGTCAATGACGCGGATCTGCGTCGGCTGGTAGGCCACGAAGCGTCCCGCCTGAAGCGCCTGGGAGAGCCGGGCGAGACCGGGTGCCGCCGCCGGATGCCGGCCGCACAGCGGCGCGGCGCGGGCCGCAACTGCCCACAGCAGCAGCGTCGCGGCCAGGATGCCCCGCACGCAGGTCATGGTTTCACGTGCCCTGCGGAGGCGCTGCAGCCCGAGTGATCTCGTGCAGCCCCCACTGCGAGCGTTCCTGCAGCGCCTGCTCCGGCAGGCCCGCGGTGGGGGTGCGGCCGTGGGAGCCCGGCTCGAAATCGGTGCGGCAGCAGCGGTTCGCGTCGTCCTGGTTGATCCGCTGGTAGCCGTTCCGGCGCGCACCGTCCGGATCGGCCGCCAGCACGGTGGCTGCCGCGCGCAGCGCCACGGTGCACAACAGCATCGACTTCAGCATGGTTCGCAGGCCTCGCTTCGGAGCGGCACTGTGGGGAACAATCACCCCATTCGTCAGGGGGAGTCAATTTTGCGCCATGTCAACATCCTGCGGCGCCTGGCGCTGCTGCTGGGCACCACGCTCCCCTTCGTGGCGGTCGCGCAGGCCCTTCCCGTCATCATGACGATGGATGCGGGCCTGCCGACCCACACCGTATACCGGCCGACCGACCTGACCTCCCGGCCCGGCCACTGGCCGGTCGTGGTGTGGGCCAACGGCGAGTGCCTGAACCTCGGCAACCGCGCCCGCAGCTTCCTGAGCCAGATCGCGGCTCAGGGCTATGTGGTGATCGCCGTGGGGCCGATCGGGGCTCCCGTGGTGGAGCGCAAGGCGAAGCTGGAGCCGGCGGAAGGGGGCCGGGGGCCGGACCGCCAGTCGGCGAGCCACTGGACCCAGTTGATCGATGCCCTCAACTGGGCCGAGCAGGCGAACGCCACGCCCGGCAACGCCTACTTCTCTCGCCTCGACGTCAAGCACATCGCCGTGATGGGTCAGTCCTGCGGCGGCATGCAGGCATTGAGCGCAGCGGCCGATCCGCGTGTGACCACGCTGGTGGAATTCAACAGCGGCACGCTGCCTGCGGGCTCGGCACCGCTGGACGGCACGGGGGCGACCCAGGCGAGCCTCGCCCAGGTGCACGGCGCGGTCGCACTGGTGACGGGCGACGAGCACGACGTGGCGTCCAGGAATGCGGACGCGGACTTTGCGCTACTGACCACCGTACCGGTCGTGCGCGCGGTGGCCCGGGGCATCGGGCACGAGGGCAGTTTCCTTGAGCCGCAGGGCGGCGTCTTCACGCCGTTCGCCATCGCCTGGCTCAACTGGCAGCTCAAGGGCGATACACAGGCCGCGCGGGCGTTCAGCGGCAAGGACTGCGGGCTGTGCCGTGACGCCGGCTGGTCGCTGCGCACGAAACGACTGCCCTAGCCCCCTGGGGGCCGGTCCGCCTACTTGCCGGCCGGCGTCACGGATCCAGCCGCCGCCTCCGGCGAGGCGGAGGCCGGGTGACTTGCGTCCAGGGCAAGCTTGTCCAGCGTCTTGCGGTATTCCTCGCGCGAGGGATCCACGCGCAGGCCGGCCTCGGCGACGTCGCGGGCCTCATCCAGCCGACCGGCCGCCTGCAGCGACTCGAGCAGGGAGACGCGCGTATCGCCGTCCTCGGGGCGCAGCGCCAAGGCGGCCTTGAACTCCTCCACCGCCTGCGCGTGCCGTCCGCTCTCGGCCAAGAGCAGCCCGAGGTTGTAGTGCGCATTGGGCTCCTTGGCGTCCAACACGATCGCCCGGCGGTATTCGCGTTCCGCCTCGGCCTTCTTGCCAACGTCGTCAAAGAGGTTGCCCAGATGAATATGCGGATCCGGACTCGTCGGTTGCAGGGTGATTGCCTGGGTGAGCACTTCCTCGGCTTCCTTCCAGCGGTCCTGGCCGGCCAGGAACGCACCGTAGGCCGTCAGCGTCGCCGCGCGGTGCTTGGCGTCGGCAGCCGCGGACTCCAGCGCCAGCAGGTACACGAAGTCTGCCTCGCGAAGGTCCTCCTCCACCTCGCCTCGCCATTGCGGGTCGTCGTAGATGCGCATGACCCGCGCGCGCGTCTGGTCCTCGATGAGATCCAGGCGCTGGTTGCCGGAGAGTTCCACGGCACGATTGAAGGCGCCCTCGGCCGACTCGTACTGACCGCTGCGCATGAGGCCGCGACCGATCTCCACGTACCGGTCAACCGCCGCCCGCATGCGATAGCGGTCCCACTGGTCCTGGAGGGAGGGAATGAGGAAGGCCAGCAGTACGACCGAGGCGCTGGAGAGACCGGCGATGAATGGCCGCCAGCGCTGCCAGCGCGTCTTCGTCGCCGCGTCGGGCAACTCCCGCGCGATCACTTCGACCAGGCGGCGGCGCAACACCGGGTCGGCCAGCAGCGAATCGACCAGCGGGTTCTGCGGGGCTCGGCCCTCATCACTCATCGACTCTTTCCTCCTCGGGCAAGTGGCCGGCCGCCGCGGCAAAGCGCGCGAACCATCCGCCGCGGGCCATCAGCTCCTGCGGCGTACCCTCATCTAGAATACGCCCACCTTCCATCACGATCACGTGGCTGGCGAACTCCACCATCGAATAGCGGTGTGCGATGATGATGGTCGTGGGGCGATCGGCCCGGTCCAGCAGGCTCGACCGAATCTCCGACTCCGTGGCGTAGTCCAGGTTCGCCGTCGCCTCATCCAGCACCAGCACGCGCGGCCGCGCGACCAGTGCGCGGGCAATCTGCAGCCGCTGACGCTCGCCCAGGGAAAGACCCGTACCGCGCTCGCCGACCTCGGTCTGCAGGCCGTCCGGCAGCCGCTCCAGCAGCGGCCCCAGCCCGCACTCGCGTGCTGCGCTCAGGACTTCCTGATCGCTGGCATCGGGCCGCTTGTAGCGGATGTTGTCCGCCAGCGTGCCGCTGAAGATCGCCCCGTCGGCGGCTACCACACCCACCTCGCGGCGGATGAGCGCCGCCTCGACGCTGCGGATCGGCGTGCCGTCGATCAGGATCTCCCCGGACTGCGGTTCGAACAACCGCAGCAGCAAGTCGCTTGCCGTGGTCTTGCCGGCGCCGGAAGGCCCGACCAGGGCCGTGACCTTGCCGGCGACGAAGCGCATCGTCACATTCTCCAGAACGGCCCTCTCGGGCACGTACGAGAAGGTGACGTTCCTGAACTCCACCAGCCCAGGCCCCGGCGGCAGGGCGCCTCCTGGCGCCTCCGCATCGGGCTCGCCCATCAGGTTGGCGGCTCGCGAGAAGGAAGCGAAGCGCTCCTGCAGGCTGACGGCCAGTCCCGTGAGCGACTCGATCGGCGTGTACAGGCGGTCCAGGTACGCGACGAACATCACGATGTCGCCTGGCGTGAGCTGGTGGCGGGAGACCAGCAGGCCGCCGTAGCCCAGCACCAGCGCATGGCTCAAGTAGCTCAGCGAGGTCTGCCAGAACAGGTAGCGGTTGGCCAGGCGGTTGCGTTGGACGTAGGTCGCATAGGCATTCTCCGAGGAGGCCCGCAGCGCCTCGCTCTCGCGCTGCTCGGCGCCGGAGAGCTTCACCGTCTTGACGGCCCCGAGCGCATCCTGGATGCGGCCCGAAACCGCATCCCACATCTCGTAGTACTGCGTAAGGCCGGTCTCCAGGCGCTTGGAGGACAGCAGCACGATGAACAGGTACGGCGGCAGCGTGATCAGCGCGGCCAGGGAGAGCTTCCAGCTTTGCGTGAACATGATCGCCATCACGCCCAGCATGCAGATGACTTCCGGGGCGATGTCGTGGGCAAAGGCCTTGATAATCGGCGCTATTTCATCCGACTGGTCGATCTGCTTGGCGATGCCGCCGCTCGGGCGCCGACTGAAGAAGCGCAGCGGCAGGCGCAGCACGTGCGCAAAGGTTCGCTGGATGACGTCGGCCTCGATCCGACTCGCGAGGCGAACGGTGCGCTGATCGGCGATCAGCGAGCACAGGTGGGAAATGACGTTAATGAGCAGCAGCAGACCTACCGCCTCCAGCAGCGTACGCACGGCCTGGTCCGCGGTACGGGCGGCAACACGGCCGCGCTCGTGGGGCTGGGGCTTGTCGGGGGCGACCTGCGCGAGGGGCTCATTCTCCTCGGCCAGCAACTGGTCGGCGCCCGTGGTCCCCGGCTCGCCGACGAACAGACCGGCGATGTCATTGATCGCCTCCCGGTAGATCATCGGGGCGATCAGGTCCGTGCCGGTCGCCAGCAGCGCAAACACCGCCACCAGCACGAACTGCCAGCGGTACGGGCGCGCGAACTTCACCAGCAGGTTCAACCTGCGGGGCGGCGCTGTGTCTTCTGAGGGTTCCACGGCGCGAAGGATAGCCAAGCGGCGGGGGGGGCCGCCGGACATATTGGGCCTTGCCGCGCGATTCCCGGCCGCGGCGGGCAGCCCGCCAGCAGGAAGCCCCGCATGGCGCCCGGGTGCTGGTGCCGAGCGGACCTAGGCCAGGATTAGCCCGGGAGGCTGAATTTGACCGGGTCGCCGCCCCGGCGCACGCCGATGTGGCAGATCAGGCCGTCCCGGAGCCGGTAGCTGACCAGCACGCGGACCTCGATGAACTCGCCCTTGCGCAGCGGCCCGACCACGAAATCCGGCGCGTCCGCCACCGCCGTGAAACGGGAGACGGCATCCATTTCGATGCCCGCGTCGGTGAAGGAAACGCTGTTGATACCCAGGCTCTCGCGTACGCGCTGGAACATGGGTTGGTAGAAATCGATGATCCCCTGGCGTCCGTTGATCGGCGGAACCGAACCCAGCTCCAACCGCACGTCCTCCGTGTAGAACCTGGGGAAACGGGTGAAATCGGCGTTGCTGAAGGCGGCCGTGTAGGCGCGGAAGGCGGCCATCTGGGTCGGGTGGGCGCCCAGCCGTGGCAACTGCGTAACCCCCTTGCCCGGCGGCCAGGTCATGGACTTGAGCTCCACGACACGCCCCTCGCGCAGCCGGTAGGTCACGAAGAACTTCACGGTAACCAGGTCACCGGGATACAGGTGACCGAAGGGGAAATCCGGCCGCTCCTTGCTCGCGTGAAAATCCATGTCGATTTCCGCGAATATCAGGTCGCCCTGCTGCAGCACGTTCTGCAGGCGGATGACCTCGCGCACGCCGTCGTGGGCCCAGGCCAGAAAATCCCGCAGCCCTTGCTTGCCACTGTAGTCGCGGGAGCCCCCGCTGAAGCGCACGTCGTCGGCGAAGTAGCGATCCACGAGGGCGGCATCGTCACCCGTATTAAAGAGCGAGACGTAATCGTCGTAGTTCATGGGGTCAAAAGGTTACCCCAGAAAGGCAAAAGCCCCACAGGGGTATGTTGTGGGGCTTTCATGGGCCGGAACCGCTTACAGGCCTTCAAGGCAGACCTACCGGATGAGCCGGGTGAGCCGGGTGAGCACCACAACGGCCCAGTACTCGCAACGCAAGCTACCGGCGAAGCGCGACCGCCGCCCTCAGCACAGGCCGTAATCGGGAGGCCGTTCCCGGGCGCGTCCTAGAAATGGGTGCCGACGATAAATTTGATGGTCCAGTCATCGGCGGCGCGGGTCAGCCCCCGGCCGACGCCCACGTTGAGATCCACGCCCCCGAAATCATGATCTAGCGCCAGGTAGAGGGACTTGGCGTATCCGTCCAACGGCCCGAGGTCACTCACCGGACCCCACTCGTTGTAGGACTCCACGCCGAGCTTCGTCCTGTCGGTCACCGCATAGGCGACCTTCACGTCCACCCCGAATTTGGCCGGACCGCCGCCCGGCGAGAGGCTCCAGTCCAGATTCGGATTGGCTGCGAGGGTCCAGGGACCGGTGCGGTAGCCGAAGATCCCCTTCAGCTGCCCATTCCAGGGCTCCTCCGATACGCGCGTGGTCGTCTTGCCAACCTCCAGGTTGGCGCCCCAGTAGAAGCCATGCTCGGCGTCGTGTTCGGGAACGTACTTGACGCGCACCTTGCTGCCCTCCACGTGCGCCCCGCCTTCCGGGTCGCGCGTCGTCAGCAGGTACAGGCCCAACTCCACCGTCTTGGTCAGTCCGTAGTAGAACTCCGGGGTCAGGCGGTAAACATGCAGCGGCGCTTGTTCCCCCGCGTAGCTGGGCGTGCCAGAGCCTGACACCACGAAGTTGTTGTGGACATCGACGCCAAACTGCCCCGGTGCGCTCAGGTCGTCTTCATAGACCTGGATTTCCTCGTCGGCGGCAAGACTCAGCGTCGCGTTGGACAAGAGCACCAGCGGCAAGAGCCATTTTTTCAACATTCAGCGATGACCTCGAAAAAACGGGTTGCCAGGCGTCGACCGCGGATCCCCGGGGTCCCTGGCGCGATTTCCCTTTAACTCTGGGGGAATGCCCCCGGGCGGAGTTGCCTCACGACGACGCAGCGGGAATCTCTAGGCTTCCATTTGCCAGTCGTTGACCAGTTTGTAGCGCGCTGACTTGATGCGCCGGAACTTGCCGTTATCGACCCAGTAGATAACGAAGCTGACGATGCGCATGACTTCCCCCACCTTGAGTGGCCGGCCGAAGAATCCGTTCTCCCAGTCCTTGATGACGCGGAACTCCGTCGGCATCTCTACCGCGATGCCGGTGGCGTCGGAAACGAAGTGCGTCACCTCCACCTTCTCGCGGAGGTGGGCCTTCACGTCCGCATAGAACTCCCGGATCCCCTGGGGAGTCCTGACCTCCCGCGATCCCAGTTCCAGTACCACGTCATCGTGGTAGAACTCGACGAACCGGGGATCGTTGTGATTGAAGAGCGTCGTGTACTGCAGGAAGTGTTCCCGCGTGAGCCCCCCGCAGGCGGACGGAGCGGACGAGGCGGCTCCCGAGGCCGCGCCCGCTGTCAGCGCAAGCCCCGTTGCGACACCGGCGGCGCCAGTGGCCAGGAAGTCGCGTCGGGAATTGGAACTCTTACTCATGCTGTGACACTGGGTTACTCCGCGGCTCTTACTGCCGTAGTGCGGTCGATCCTGCAGCTGCACCGCCCGGAGGAGGGCAGGACATCGGTCTTCGCCGCTATCGCATCCAAACGGGATGTAATTTATCGCATATGTCATGCCGATGCTTTGGAGCTTCAGTGGCGTTTCGTATACTGCGCCGCGACGAACCTTCGTCCGGTCTAGGCACATGGGATGTAGGGTGAAAAATGAGCCTCTGGAAGAAATTGCAGATAGGTTTCCGCACGCTGGCAATGGCGGCGGCGTTCCTGGGTGCAGCCGGCATCGCGCACGCTCAAGGCGGCGTGATGACGCGGCATGTCCGCAGCGAGGGGAGCCAGGCCGGAGTGGCTCCGACCGGCACCCTGCCGGCGCAGCAGCAGCTCACCCTCGACCTGGTGCTGCCGCTGTCGGATCCGCAGGGCCTGGACCGGTTCCTCACGCAGCTCTATGACCCTTCGAGCAGCAGCTATCGTCACTTCCTCACCCCCGCGCAGTTCTCGCAGCGCTTCGGACCGTCCGCGCAGGACTATGCCGCCGTCGTGGCCTATGCGAAGGCCAACGAATTTACCGTGGTCGGTGGCTCGCTCCAGGGCATGAACGTCACGGTCCGTGGCAGCGTGCAGAATATCCAGAACGCGTTCCACCTGACGCTGCGCACTTACCAGCACCCGACCGAGAACCGCCAGTTCTACGCGCCGGACCGCGAACCCACGCATGGCCTGGGGATCAACCTCTGGCACATCTCCGGTCTCGACAACTACTCGCTGCCGAAGCCGCGGCTGGTGCGCCGCGATACGCTGGCGCAGGCCTTGGGCGTGACGCCGCAGTCGCTGGTGCCGCATGCGACTACCGGGTCCGGCCCGTCGGCCTCGTACCTGGGCAGCGACATGCGCGCTGCGTACTACGGCAGCGGGTCGCTGACCGGCGCAGGCCAGACGATCGGGCTCCTCGAGTACTACGGCACGAACATCGCGGACCTGCAGACCTACTTCCAGACTGCCGGTCAGGCCGACCTCTCGGGACAGGTGACGCTGGTCTCGACCGACGCCACCAGCACGAGCTGCGTCAAGAGCAGCGGTTGCGACGATACCGAGCAGACGCTCGATATCACGCAGGCCCTCGGCATGGCGCCGGCGGCGAAGGTCGTGATGTACGTGGGGTCGAGCGACACCGCGATTATCGCGGCGATGACGGCCGCCAGCCCCTTGCCTCTGACCATTGGCTGCTCCTGGGGCTGGTCGCCCGTGGACCCCAGCACGCTCGACCCTTATTTCAAGAAGATGGCAACGCAGGGCCAGACCTTCCTCGCGGCCTCGGGCGACCACTCGACGTGGACAATAAGCGGGAGCTCGGCGCCATGGCCTGCGGATGACCCGTATGTCGTCTCGGTCGGTGGCACCGACCTCGTCACGACGGGCGCGGCCGGTTCCTGGAGTGCGGAGACCGCCTGGGTCGATAGCGGCGGCGGCATCTCGCCGAACAAGTTTGCGATCCCGGCCTGGCAGCAGCTGACCGGCGTAGTGACTACGTCGAACAAGGCCTCGTCGAGCTACCGCAATGGGCCGGACATCGCCGCGAACGCGAACTTCACGTTCTACGTCTGTGCCAACCAGACGGCCTGCACCGCGAATGCCTATGGCGGCACGAGCTTTGCTGCGCCGATGTGGGCCGGGTATCTGGCGCTGCTGAACCAGCAACTGCTCACGAGCACGCCGGCGCTGCCGGCGGTCGGGTTCCTGAACCCAACGATCTATGCGCTCAACACGGCGGCGAACAGCAAGTTCGCGACGGATTTCCACGACGTCACCTCCGGTACTTCCGGCAGCTACTCGGCGACCACCGGCTACGACCTGGTGACCGGCTGGGGTAGTCCGTCCGCGACCTTGCTGAGCTCGCTGACGAGCGCGATCACGTCGCCGACGTTCTCGCTGTCGGCGTCGCCGACGGCAGTCTCGGTCGCGCAGGGGAGCAACGCATCGACCAAGGTGCTCAGCAGCACGGTGGGTGGCTTCTCCAGCGCGGTGACCTTTGCGGCCAGCGGCCTGCCTACGGGCGTGACCGCGAGCTTCAGTCCTGCCACGTTGGCGGGTACCGGCAGCGTCACGCTGACGCTTGCTGCCACCAGCTCGGCCACTCCGGGGACCTCTATCGTCACCGTGACCGGCACGCCGGTCAGCGGCACGCCGATGTCCATGACCGTCAGTCTGACCGTCACGCTGGCGCCGACGTTCACCCTCAAGCTGAATCCGACATCGCTGACGGTGACGCACGGTACGAGCCAGAAGGTACCCGTGACGGACGCCTGGTCCAACGGAACCGGCTCGGTCGGCCTCAAGGCGAGCGGACTGCCGAACGGCCTGACCGCTTCGTTCAGCCCGACATCGATCAGTGGCAACGGCAGCTCGACGCTGACACTGAAGGCTTCGAGCACGATGAAGGCCGGTGGTCCCTACACGGTCACGATCACCGGGACGAGCGGCTCGCTTACCCGTACCCAAACGGTTGCCGTCACCATCAACTAGTCGGGGGTGAGTGGTCCCTGCGCGGCCTGGTTCGCGCAGGATCCCCGGACCGTGCTGCCAGGCGTTGCCTGGCGCTCGGCGCTGCGGCTCGCCTTGACTGGCGAGCCAGCGGCGGAAGGTGCGGTGGTGGTGGATCGCGAACCCGGCAAGCGCCGGGTTGTGGCGGAACGCCGCTTCGGTCAGGCACCGTTCCCGGTCCAGGTCGGCGGTCTTTAGGACCAGCCGGTCGTGATTAAGCGTCGCTATCGCGACCTTGCGCCGATTCAACTGCGGATTCCGCCGGGGCACCGGAAGAACTGGCGTCGCTACGGCGGCGAATACAACGCCTGCACCCTTCCGGTCTGTTTCGTTCGGGACGACGGGTATCAGCACGTCTACGCACCGCGCTATCGCAAGGACCACGGTGGCGGCGACCGCCGCGATGACCGCCGCGATGACCGCCGTGTTGACCGTGCGGACGATCGGGGCGGCAAGGAGAATGGAAGCGGCCATGGCAACGGCAAGGGCCGCGATCGGGACGAGCGCTAACCGCCAGGCCAAGCGTGCGGGCCGCTCCGGCCGGCACGCCTGTTGGCGGATTCGAACGACGAGACCCGCAACGACGCCGCCACCCGGGCCGCATCACCACTCATATCCATCGATAGCGCGCCGGGGTAAGGGCAGCTGCTCCGGTGTCAGCGGTGCCGGCGCTGCAGATCGCAGCAATACGTCCCGACTCGCGCCACCCGACTGCCCCTGCTCCTGCACCGCCTGGCGCATTGCAAACCACTGCTCGGCACCCGCGCGCTGACGGGCTTCAAGGCTCACGAACGCCCCTTGCCGGCCTGAGTTGGCGTGCAGGGAGAACTGCAGAGAGCTGGAAGGATCGACAGCCGGGGCGCGCGGCCGCAACACCGGTTCCGGCGTAAGTGCGGCCGACGCAGTCCTGCGCTCCCGCTCCGCCTGCTCCTGCGCGCGCTCCTGCGCGACGCGCTTGCCGACTTCGGTCTGGATGCCGCGCCGTTGCATGGAGGTCACGGCAAGTCCCAAATGGGTGGTCGGGCGGCGCTCGATGCCTTGCGCCGCCAGGCTGCGCGCATCGATCCGGGCCGCGGATCCGATGGCCCGCAGCTGCTCGTTGGCCAGCTGCGCCCAGTGCGCTCGGATTTCCTTAAAGTCGCGCCAGGGATAGGGCAGGCCCCGCTCGCGCCGCTGCGTGTTGGTGATCTCCGCCGAGCTCTTGGCGCCCAGGCCGTCAGGCGTGAGCTCCCGCGTCGTGGTCAGCAGGTGGGCGTGGAAATTGCGGGCGTCGCCGAGCGGCCGCGGCTGGTGGAGCGCCAGGTCCACGGCCACGTGGTAGCGCTCGGCAATATAGCTGGCGAACTGGCGCGCGAGCGCCAGGCGCTGCATCGCGTTGAGTTCGTGCGGCAGGGCGACCGCGTACTCCCGGGCGACGCGGGCCGTGCGCCGTTGCTCCGCCGCCTCCGCGGCGTTCCACAGCTTGGAGCGATCACGCGCCCAATGCCCCGGCTCCGCCGCGGCCGCCCCGGGCAGCACGATCTCCTGGTGCTCGATGTCGTCCCGGCCGCTGTGGTTGAAGGTGCGGCCGCTGCGCTCATCGGTGATGGCCGTGCCGGAGCGATAGGCTGCCGCGGAGGTCGCGCGACTGCCGTCACGGCGGGAGATCTGCTTGATATTGAGGTAATAGATGGCCATCGAGTGCGCCTCCCGGCGCAGACCGCGCCGCGACGAGGCGTCCAGGCGGTCGTGGATTCGCCGCATCAGCGTGCCGCCGGCCGACCCGTCCCGCGATGCGCATTCCGGGGCTCTTGGGGCAAAAATCCCCACCTGTGCCCTTCTCCTTCGGCGGCGTCGCCAGGAATCGGCCAGCTGCCGCCCGAGGCCGGAAGATTTCCGGCTCCTGGGCCGCCCAATCCGGCACCCCGCTGTAACACACAGCAGCTAGAATCGCAGGCCCATTACGGTGCCCTATGAAGTACTCCACCCCCCCGCACGAGCACAGCGCTCCGGTGGGCCGGCCTTGCGCTGGCCAACGCGCTCCCGAGCCGGGATGGCAGCCGGCCGCTCACCTTGCGGGACCGGGAATTCTGCACGCCGGCCGCGCATCCCGCGGCCGGCGCGGCAGCGCGATTCCCTGCGAACAAGGACGCTGCGCGACTGCTTGCCGCACTCGGGACACAGGCGCACGCCAACCCGTCCCGGCGCCCTGCGATGCGGCCGTGGACGAGGGCCTTCGGGTTTAACATGCCGCTCACCAACGCTGGCAGGGACCCATGACCGAACGGACCGACTCATTCGCCTTCGTGCGCGACTTGGTGACCCGGTGGGATGTCGCGGCGGTCATCGTGGTCATTGGGCTCATCGCCTTCCTGGGCGAAGCCAGCCGCGGGTTGTTTGCTCCCCTGGCGCAACTTGCCGCGACGCCGCTGTCGCTCGACCCTGCCTTCCTCCCGCAGTATGCCGCGCGCACCACGCTGCGCATGTTCATGGCACTGGGTGTATCGCTGCTGTTCACGCTGACCTACGCCACCTGGGCCGCCAAGAGCCCGCGGGCGGAGAAGCTGCTGGTGCCGCTGCTGGACATCCTGCAGTCGGTGCCGATCCTGGGATTTATTTCCGTGACCGTCGTGTTCTTCATGTCGCTGGCACCCGGCCGGGTGTTGGGGGCGGAGTTCGCGGCAGTCTTCGCCATCTTTACCAGCCAGGCCTGGAACATGGCCTTCAGCTTCTACCAGTCACTGCGGACGATCCCGACGGAACTGCGGGAGGCCGCCGACTCCTTCCACCTCTCGCCATGGATGCGCTTCTGGCAGCTCGAGGTACCGTTCGCCCTGCCGGCACTGGTCTGGAACATGATGATGTCGATGTCCGGCGGCTGGTTCTTCGTGGTCGCCTCCGAGGCAATCAGCGTCGGCCACACGACGGTCGCGCTGCCCGGCATGGGCTCCTACATCGCGCTGGCCATCGAGCAGGGCAACCTGCGGGCCATCGGCTGGGCGATCAGCACGATGTTCATCGTGATCCTGATCTACGATCAGCTGCTCTTCCGGCCGCTGATCGCCTGGGTGGATCGCTTCCGCGTCGAGCAGGATCCCAGTGGGCGCGTCCCCCAGTCCTGGGCGTTTACCATGCTGCGCCGCTCGCGACTGATCGCGGCGATGACCGTGCTGTTTCGCTCCGCAGTGCGCGCGACCAACCGCCTGGTCACCCGCCGGGCGCCGACCGCCCGCAAGATCATCGCGCGCCCGAATTCGCGCCTGGATCGCGTGTGGTTCATCGCCGTCGTCGCGCTGGTCGCCCTGGGCCTGTGGCACATCGGCGCGATGCTCGTGGCCGAGTCCAGCTGGCAGGAGACGGGACAGGTCGTGGTGCTGGCCCTGCTGACCATGCTGCGGGTCGTCGTGCTCATTGCCCTGGCGAGCCTGGTGTGGGTACCCATCGGCATCTGGGTCGGCCTGCGCCCGCAGGTCACGCAGTACGTGCAGCCCGTGGCGCAGTTCCTCGCCGCCTTCCCCGCAAACCTGCTGTTCCCGGTGGCCGTCTACGGCATCGTGACCTGGAAGCTCAATGCCGACCTGTGGCTCAGCCCTCTGATGATCCTGGGCACCCAGTGGTACATCCTCTTCAACGTCATCGCCGGCGCCTCCTCGATGCCGGCGGAGCTGCGCTATGTCTCGCAGAACTTCGGCGTGCGGGGCTGGCTGTGGTGGCGCAAGGTTGCCCTGCCGAGCGTCCTGCCGTTCTACGTGACGGGCGCCATCACGGCATCGGGCGGCTCTTGGAACGCCGCGATAGTGGCGGAGCTGGCGAGCTGGCGCGACACGCAGGTTCAGGCACGTGGCCTGGGCGCCTATATCGCGGAGGCCACCGCTGCAGGTGACTATCACCGAATTATTCTGGGGATCGCGACGATGAGCCTGTTCGTCGTGGCTATCAATCGGCTCTTCTGGCGACCCCTGTACTACTACGCCGAACGCAAGTTCCGGCTGACCTGACAGGACACGGCATGAACAATCCTGCATTGCTGTCTATAGAGAACGTGCGCAAGGGGTTTCCGAAGGCCGACGGCTCGGAGCTGCTGGTGCTCGATGGTGTGAATCTGCAACTGGCCGACGGGCAGATCGTAGGGCTGCTGGGTCGCTCCGGTTCCGGCAAGTCGACGCTCCTGCGCCTGATCGCCGGGCTCTCCACGCCCAGCGCCGGCAGCATCACCTATCTCGGCAAGCCGGTCGATGGGCCCGCCGAGGGCATCGCCATGGTGTTCCAGAGTTTCGCGATCTTCCCCTGGCTCACGGTGCTGGAAAACGTTGCCCTGGGGCTGGAGGCGCAGGGCCTGCCCAAGGCGGAGATCCGCAAGCTCTCGCTTGCCGCGATCGACATGATCGGCTTGGACGGATTTGAGTCGGCGTATCCGCGCGAGCTCTCGGGCGGCATGCGCCAGCGCGTGGGGTTCGCGCGCGCACTGGTCGTTCACCCCAACATCCTGCTGATGGATGAGCCGTTCTCGGCGCTGGACGTGCTGACCGCCGAGACGCTGCGCACGGACTTTCTGGACCTCTGGTCCGAGGGACGCATGCAGATCAAGGGCGTGATCCTGGTCACCCACAACATCGAGGAAGCCGCGCTGATGTGCGATCGAATCCTCGTGTTTGGCAGCAACCCGGGGCGCATCCTCTCGGACATCGAGGTGACGCTGCCGCAGCCGCGCAACCGACTCGATCCGGCCTTCCGCGAGCTGGTGGAGCGGATCTACGTGGAAATGACCGCCAAGCGCTTCCCGGCGATCGCAGAGAGCGGCCGCGAGGAGCGCTTCCCGGGCCTGGGCATCGGCAGCGTCTTCCCCGAGGTCTCCTCCAACCTGATGGCCGGCCTCATCGAGACGGTGGCTGCGGCCCCCTACCTCGGCAAGGCCGACCTGCCGGAAATCGCCTCCGACCTGACGATGGAGATCGACGAGCTCTTCCCGGTGGCCGAGATGCTGCAGATGATGCGCTTTGCCGAGGTCGAGGGCGGCGACATCAAGCTCACGGAAGCCGGCATGGTGTTCGCAAGCGCCGCCGTGGATGAGCGCAAGGCGCTGTTTTCCCGGCAGCTGCTGGGCCACGTGCCGCTGGCCGGCCATATTCGCCGGGTGCTGGATGAACGGGCCTCCCACCGCGCGCCCAAGCGCCGTTTTACCGACGAGATGGAAGACTTCATGGACGAGGAGGCGGCCGAGCACACCCTGCGGGCGATCATTGGCCTGGCCCGCTACGCCGAGGCCTTTGCCTACGACGACGAGAAGGAAGTCTTCAGCCTGGAGAACCCAACCTAAGGCAGCGCAGCTACTCCAGGCGTTCCACCTTGCGCAGCGCCGGGAAGAGCTTCATCCACAGCAGTGCCACCAGGATGGTGCCTACGCCGCCCAGCAGCGTGGCCGGCACCGCGCCAAATAGCGCCGCCGTGATGCCGCTCTCGAACTCACCCAGCTGGTTCGAGGCATTGATGAACAGGAAGTTCACGGCGCCGACGCGACCCCGCATCTCGTCGGGCGTCGCCAACTGCACGAGCGAGAGCCGGATCACGACGCTCACCGTATCCGCAGCGCCCATCACGGCCAACGCAAAGATCGAGAGCCCGATCTCGCGCGACAGCGCGAATACGATGGTCGCCACGCCGAAGAGAATCACGGCCTGGAACATGCGCAGCCCCACGCGCCGACTGATCGCCTGGCGCGCGAGCACCGTGGTCATCAGCAGCGCACCGACGGCCGGCGCCCCCCGCAGCACGCCCAGCCCCCACGGCCCGGTGTGCAGGATGTCGCTGGCGTAGATCGGTAGCAACGCCGTCGCCCCGCCCAGCAGTACGGCGAACAGGTCCAGCGAAATGGTTCCCAGCACGTTCGGATTGTCGCGCACGAACCGCACGCCGGCGAACAGGGAACTGAGCGTCGGTACGTCCACCGTGCGCGCCGGCCGATCCGTCTGGATGGCGCCGTTGAACATGCCCGCCATCAGCCAGAACACCGCCGTCACCGCGTAGGGAAACCCCGGTGAAAGCGCGTAGGTCAGGCCTCCCAGGGCGGGACCGCTGATCGAAGCCAGTTGCATGGCGCCGCTGGTCAGCGCGGTGCCTTTCTGAAGCATCTGGGCGGGCACGACGGCCGGGAGCATTGCCGCGGCTGCGGGCCGCTCGAAGGCGCTGGTCACGCCGAAGATCCCCGACGCGAGGAAGATGTGCGCCACGGACAACCAGCCCGCGAAACTGCCCCAGGCCAACCCGGCCGCCGTGATGCCTTCCACCATCTGGCACAGTTGCACCACGCGCTTGCGGTCATAGCGGTCGGCGGCATGCCCGGCGATAAAGGTCAGCACGGCCGTGGGCAGGAACTGCACCAGGCCCACCATGCCCAGCGCGAACGCACTGCCGGTCAGCGCGTAGACCTGCCAGCCCACGGCAACGGCAACGATCTGGCGGGAGAAGTTGGAGAAGCCACGCCCCCAGAAATAGAGCTGGAAGGGCCGGTGATGCAGCAGCAGGGTCGCTGCCTCGGAGTTGCGCGCGGTCATCGGCGCACTATACCGGAGCGTCGGCGGCCCCCAGGTAGCACGCGTGCTGACGCCGCAGCCGGCCTGTTCGCGCAGGCGGCTTGCGTTTGACCGGAGGACGGCGGATTAAAGCCAGGAGTGCAGGGCCCGCCCGACCCTTGCGTGCGGCGGCGTACGGAAAGGCGAGCCGCTCCCGTCCAGAGTGCCCACCTACCTTCCGTATGCGCATTCACAAAGGCCTCCCCCATGAAACTTCGCTCCCTGCTCCTCGCCGCCACGGCCAGCTTCGCGATTCTTGCCCTCGGCGGCTGCGCCAAGCAGACCGCTGCCGAAATCCAGTCGGGTGTCGCCAAGGCTCAAGCCGCCGGGGATAAGAATGTCGCCGACGTGCAGCGTGTCGCCTCGGATCGGCTGGACACGGCCCAGGCGGAAGTCAATGACGCGCGCAAGGACCTGGCGCACGAGGACGCCCTCGGTACGCGTCGCGTGACCGTTGCCGAAGCCGAGGCGGCGCACAAGGTCTCCCTGGAACGCTGCATGGCGCATGCGGGTGACGAGAAGACGCGCTGCCAGAGCCAGGCCGATGCGGACTTCGTGGCTGCCAAAGCCAATGCCGACGCGACCAAGGTCGCCACCGATCCCAAGGGCTAAGCAGCCCTGACCGTACCCGCCCAGCCCTTGGTTACCCCGAGGGGCTGGGCGGTAACCGGTACCCAGGACGCCTTCCTCGGGCCGGCCCCACCGGGCCAAGACGCCGGACTAGGGGGCCTCAAAGGCCTCCAGCAGCAGGGGCGTCAGCGCCTCCATGCCACCCAGCGGCTTGCGGTTCGGTGCCAAGCCGTCTTCGAAACCCCGCGTGCGCAGTGCCGCCAGGACCTTCTGGTTGCCGGTGAGGATGTGCACCGGAACGTCCCAGGATGCGTTCTCCCCGCTGGTATTGGCCGCCGGCTGGTGATCGCCCAGCAGCACCACGACGAGCCGGGGATCCTGGTGCTCGAGCAGAAAGCCCGCCAGTGAGGCAAACGCGTACTGCAGGGCCGCCACGTAACTCTCCCCCATGTTGAGCCAGGCGGGCGACTGCGCCAGTGCCTGCCGCAGGGCCGGTGCGTCGAAGGGTTCGGCCGTCAGCATGCGCTGCCAGTCGGGCTGGTAGGAGGGCACCGGCCGGAATGGCAGGTGCGTGCTGAGCGTGGGAAAGAGCACGAAGGCGGGAGCGCGCGGGTTGGGCGCCAGCTCCAGTTGCAGCAGCTTGGCCAGCGAGAACTGGTCGGGGATGCGGAACCAGCCGAATTCCGGCCCGGTGTACTGCAGTGCCGCCGCATCGTGAATCACGTCAAAGTGATAAAAGCGCCCCTCCGGCCACGCCAGGCGCATCCCGGGCATCATGCCAACCGTGCGGTAGCCCTGTTCGCGAAACGCCGTGGCCAGCGTGTCGCGCTGCTGGGTCATCAGCAGTGCGTAGCGGCCGGGATCGCTTACCCGGATACCGCTCATGAGCGTCAGGTGCGCAAGCCACGAGCCTCCGCCGAAGGTCGGCGAAGTCACGAACGCAGAGACCACCTCGCGATGCGTCTGGCCAATGACCTGCGCCAGGTGCAGCCGCGTGGGTGCGAGGGCCGCCGCGAATTCCGGCCGGTCGTAGGTCGAACTGCCGTAGGACTCCAGGAACATCACCAGCACGTCCCCGCGAGCCAGCGCGGCAAGGCTGGAGCGCAGCGCCGGCGAGGCCGGCACGGCCCGGGCCGCGGCGCTGCCACCCATGCCATCGGCAACCAGGCGCACCTGGGCGGCGTAGGTCGCCAGCACGGGCTCGGCAAACGGCGCGAGGCCACCGCCGGCGTGCCACCGCAGCACGAACGCCAGCACCACTGCCGCCGCGAAACAGGCCGTGGTCGCTGCCGCGCGCGGCGTCTCCAGCACGCGCAGGAGGCTCCTTACGCACCACAGCAGTCCCGCGTAGAGGCCCCAGAGCAGCAGGCCCACGGCAAGGGTCCCGGCCAGCAGCGCCCACGCTGGCGCCACGGCGCTGAGCATGCCCATGACGTTGCTCAGGTGCGGGAAGTCCCAATACAGGTTGATCGGCCGGCCGTAGAGCGCCGGCGCGGTGATCGCCGCATAGCGCCCCAGCGTCAGCACCACCAGCACGGCCGCCGCGGCGCGCGCCGCCGCGGGCGCACAGGGCCTGCGGCGCACCGCGTAAGCGAGGCAGAACAGGAGCAGCAGCACGGCCAGCTCCACCGAGACCTCGCCAACCCATTGCACGCCCGGCGTGGGCCAGACGTCCTGCAGGGTCAGCGCGACATCGAGCACCCACAGTCCCAGGGCGGCGCCGAGCCAGCGACGAACGTTCACGAGCGCCACAGCGTGTGCAGGTCCACGGCGAACGAAGCCACGAGTGTCCCAACGGCGACGGCCGCCGTCAGGTCACTGAAGGGACGCGGCAGCAGCGGCGAGATCGCCGCGACCAGCAGCACCATCTGCAGCGCGGCCACCGCGCGACGACGCTCGCTGGGTGCCAGGGGCCGATCGAGCCTGGGCCAAATGCGGGTGGCCAGAACGAACCCATAGCGCAGCAACCCCGACACCAGCACCCAGGGTCCCGCTTTCTGCAGCTGCAGCGCCAGCACGCTGAGCACCAGGACGAACAACGCGTCAGTCTCCATGTCAAAACGCGCGCCGTAGGCGCTGGCCGAATCAAGCCGCCGCGCGACCCAGCCATCCAAGCCATCCAGCAAGGCGGCAACGCCGGCCACGAGTGTCACCGCGAGGGCCAGGGTAACGGCCGCCCCAGCGCCGACGCCCGCCACCAGCAGTGCGACCAGGACGGCGCGCAGCAGCGTGACTTGGTTGGCCGCCCCGAAGCGCTCGTGTGGTGCATGCGCGGGCAGGCCGTGCCACAGGAGGGCAGCGCCGGCGGCCGCGACCAGCAGCGCCTGCAGCCCGGCGCGCGGCGTCAGCCCCAGCGCCACGGTAGCGGCCAAGAGGAGCGCCACGAGCAGCGCCCCTGCGGCTAAGATGCTCAGCAGCGCGCTGCGTCGTAGTGCGGAAATCCCGGTACTGCTCATGAGACTCGATAACGCCTATTCGTACTGGCTGGCCGAACCCGGCCGGGGCGAACTTCGCCGCGAGGTCCTGCACCCGCCTGCGGCGGACGAAGTCATTGTACAGACGCTCTTCAGTGGCGTGAGTCGCGGTACGGAGTCGCTGGTGTTTGGCGGCGGTGTGCCACCGAGCGAGTACGCGCGCATGCGCGCCCCCTTCCAGGCCGGCCAATTCCCGGCACCGGTCAAGTACGGCTACGCAAGCGTTGGACGCGTGGTGGGCGGGGATCCCGCGCTGCGCGACGCGCTGGTCTTCTGCCTGTTCCCACACCAGAGCCGATACGTCGTTCCCACAGTCGCCGCCCACCGCCTGCCCCAGGAGCTTCCACCGGCCCGCGCGGTACTCGCGGCGAACATGGAGACGGCGCTCAACGGCCTGTGGGATGCGCAGCTGCTTCCCGGGGATCGCGTGAGCGTCGTGGGCGGCGGCTGCGTCGGCCTGCTGGTGGCTTACCTGGCATCGCGACTGCCGGGCTGCGACGTCCAGCTGGTGGACCGCAACCCGGCCCGCGAGGGCCTTGCGCGCCACCTGGGCGTCGACTTCTCGCTGCCTGCATCCGCACGCGGCGACGCCGATGCCGTCTTCCACGCCAGCGGTACGCCGCAAGGACTGCAGTGCGCGCTGGGCCTGGCCGGCTACGAGGCCTGCGTAAATGAACTGAGCTGGTACGGCGAGCGGGAGGTTACGATCTCGCTGGGAGGTGCCTTCCACTCGCAGCGACTGCAGCTGCGGGCCTCGCAGGTGGGCGCCGTCGCGCCGGCACAGCGCCCGCGCTGGTCGCACGCGCGCCGGCTGCAGCTGGCGCTGCGCCTGCTGTGCGACGCGCGGCTGGATGCGCTGATCAACAGCGAGGGCCGCTTTGAAGACCTGCCGGGCCAGATGCCCGGCCTGGCCCAGGCGGCAGGAGACGTCATCCTGCACCGGGTCTGCTACGACAACCCACCCTAACGATCAGGACGGCAGTTCGATATGTACACACTCGGGGTTCGCGATCACGTGATGATCGCCCACAGTTTCCAGGGCGAGGTATTCGGTCCCGCGCAGCGACTGCATGGCGCAACCTACGTCGTCGACGTGGAGTTCCGCCGGGCGGAGCTGGACAGCGATGGCCTGGTCGTGGACATCGGACTGGCCTCGCAGACCCTGCGGACCCTGCTGGCCGACATCAACTACCGCAACCTCGACGAGGTACCCGCCTTCGCCAACTGCAACACCACCACCGAATTCCTGGCGCGCGCCATCTTCGAACGCCTGCGCGAGGCGATCGGACGGGGCGAGCTCGGGGCCCAGGCTCGCGGCCTCTCGGCACTGGGTGTCACGCTGCACGAGTCGCACATCGCCTGGGCCAGCTACGAGGCGCCCCTGCAATGACGGGCGGCCGGGAGTCCGGTCGGCACCTGCACCTGCTGCTGCCGGGGGATCCGTTGACGGCCACCGGCGGCTACCTCTACGACCGGCGCATGGCCGAAGGCCTGCGGCAACAGGGCTGGCGGGTCGACGTGCACGGGCTGGACCACAGCTTCCCGCAGCCCACGCCGGCGGCCCTCGCGCACGCCGACCAGACGCTCACGGCGCTGGGGAGCGACGCCTGCGTGCTGATCGATGGCCTGGCGCTGGGCGCCATGCCGGAGGTGGCGCACCGTCATGCGCAGCGCCTGCGCCTTATCGGCCTCGTCCATCATCCGCTGGCGGCGGAGACCGGACTGAGCCCTCAACGCGCCCAAGTCCTGGAGGCCTCCGAGCGCGCGGCGTTGCGCGCCGTGCGAGGGGTGATCGTCACCAGCCCCGAGACGGCCGTCGCACTCACGCGCTACGACGTGCCGGCCGAGCGGATCTTCGTGGTGGAGCCGGGCACGGCGGCGGCCTCCGGTGTCCCCCGCAGCGGGAACGGCTCGGCGCTGTTGCTGCTCTGCGTAGCAAGCCTTACGCCGCGCAAGGGCCACGACCTGTTGCTGGAGGCACTCGCAACGCAGCGCCACCACGACTGGCACCTGACGATCGCCGGCAGCACGGACCGGGACCCGCCGACGCGCGACGCGCTCCGCAGCCAGATCACGCGGCTTGATCTCAGCACGCGCGTCACGCTTGCCGGCGAACTGGGAGAGGAGGCACTTCAGTCCCTGTATCGGGACGCGGATGTCTTTGTGCTGGCCAGTCGCTTCGAGGGCTACGGCATGGCGGTCGCCGAAGCCCTGATGCACGCACTGCCCGTCGTCGCGACGACGACGGGCGCGAGCGCCCGTATCGTCCCCGCCGATGCGGGCATCCTCGTGCCGCCAGATGACGGGCCGGCACTGCAGGCGGCGCTGGCACGCGTGCTGGGCGACGCCGCGCTGCGCCGGCAGCTGGCCCACGGTGCGGGGCGCGCAGCCCTGCAGCTGCGCTCCTGGCCCCAGGCCGCTGCCCGCCTGCAGTCTGCACTGCACGCGATCTCAGGCGCATGAGCGGCTTCTCCCCAGCGTGGCTCGCGCTGCGCGAGCAGGCCGACAGTCGCGCTCGTTGGCCGGCGGCCGTGGCCCTGCTGTTGCAGCGCCGCGCGGGCGCGGATGTCGTGCGGATCGTGGACCTGGGCAGTGGCACGGGCGCCAATTGCCGCCACCTCGCGCCGCGCCTGGGCGTTGCGCAGGACTGGCTCCTGGTGGATCACGACGCGGCGCTGCTCGGCCACGCGGTCGATGCGTGCCGGGGAACCCCGGGTCTGCGGAACCTGAGGACCCAGTGCTGCGACCTGCTGCAGGACCTGCAGGCCCTGCCCCTGACGCACGCGTGGCTGCTGACGGCCTCCGCGCTGCTGGACCTGGTATCGGAGGCCTGGCTCGTGAGGCTCGCCGACCACTGCCAGTCGGCCGGACTGCCGGTGCTCCTGGCGCTGAGCTACGACGGACGCCTGCGCTGCGAGCCCGTGGATGCGGACGACGACTGGATCCGCGAGACGATCAACGCGCACCAGCGACGTGACAAAGGCTTCGGTCCGGCCCTCGGGCCGGACGCGACACGGCGAGCCCGTGCGCTGTTTGAGGAACGCGGCTACGCCGTGGCCTGCGGCCGCAGCGACTGGCGGCTGGATACCACGGAACCGGCGCTGCAGCGCGAGTTGCTCCGGGGCTGGGCCGCCGCCGCCGCCGAGCAGCGACCTGGCGACGCGGGCCGCGCGACCACGTGGCTGGCGCGGCGCCTGGCGTGGCTTGAGTCCGGCACGAGCACGCTGGTGGTCGGCCACGAGGATCTGCTCGCACTGCCACCCCCGGGCAGCGACTAGAACAGGCGTTGCAGCGACTGCCCGTTTGGCGCGGCCGCGGCCGGAGCAGCAGTCGAGGCGGCCAGATCGCAGTCGTACAGGATGTCCTCGCCCATGCGGAACAGGCGCGCCGCCGGCCGCACACAGTGGGCCAGCGGCTCGCGCCCCGGGAGCATCAGGGCCGGGCGTCCTTCGCCGATCAGCAAGCTCGCAATCGCGACCTGCAACCGATCGAGGAGGCCGGCCTGCAGGAACGCCGATACCGTGACGCCGCCGCCCTCGATGAAGATCCGCGAGCAGCCGCGCGCCCGCAACTGACGGACCAGGTCGGCCAGATCCAGGCGCCCGCCTCGCTCTGCCACCACCAAGTCGGCAGCGCCTGGCGTGAAGGCCGCGTTCGGCGCCAGGCAGGCGCGCACGGTCGATGCCGCACCGTCGCTGAACACGTGATGTGTGGCGGGCAAGCGCCGCGAGGGATCCAGCACGACGCGCAGGGGATTGGGTCCCGTGGCCAGGCGCGCCGTCAGGCGAGGGTTGTCGGTGAGCACCGTCTCGGCGCCGACCACCACCGCATCGCACAGCGCCCGCAGCCGATGCAGGTGCAGGATATTGGCCGGGCCGGTGACGTAGTAGGAGTCGCCCCCACCGGTCGCGATGAACCCGTCCAGGCTCTGGCCAAGGTGGGCCACGGTGATCGGCCGCGCCGCATGCGCCGCGCACAACGGCAGGTACAGGTCCGCCACGGCCTGCCGGCAGTCCTGCGGCGGCAGCAAGCAGCGCCATCCGGTGCCCGGCTCCCAGGCCAGCAGGCCGCCCTCCTCCTCCGGGGCAAGCTCCCGCAGCAGGCCGGTGGCCGCCACCAGGGCGTAGCGGGCCGGGCGGTTGGCAGCGGCCGCCGCCTCCGCCGCGGCCGCGGCGGCCCGCACCAAGGACCAGCCGCTGGCGTGGTCGGATTCGGCCGGCCAGGGCGGCATCGTCGGTGAGGGGGTGCTCATAAGCATCCGATCCTGCCACGGCAGCCCGATAGCAGGTATCGTTACGGCGAACTTACTTCGAGACCCCCCGAGTGACAGACCGCGAAGCCCTCAACGGCAATCCCAGTGTCGTTGCGATTGACCGCGCCCTGACGGAATTGCGTCGCGGACGCGTCATTGCCGTGACCGACGGCACCACCCCCTGGCTGGCCTTGGCGCTGGAGACGGCCGATCGCCCCGTGATCCAGCGGCTGCTGGGATGCGGCCCGCTGAGGATCGCGCTGCCGGCGGAACGCGCACGCGCACTGGGCCTGGCAGCTGCCTCGGATGCCCCCCTCGAGCTCGCCCTGGGGCCGGACTGGACCGCCGCGGGCCTTGTCGCCCTCGGGCAAGACTGGCACCTGAACGCCTGGCGCACGGCCCTGAGCACCCTGGCGCCGCTGGCCGCCCCGGCCACGCCGCAGTGCGAGGCGGCCTTGGGACTCAGCAAGCGCGCGCAGCTGCTGCCGGTCGTGCTGGTCGCGCCGTGCCCGGCCGGGGGGAACCTGCGCGATGTACACACCGTGCAGCTCACGGACCTGGTCGCGAGCGAGCGTCCGGACATGGCCCGGCTGCTGCGCATCAGCGAAGCCCGCGTGCCCCTGCGGGACTGCGAGGAGAGCCGACTCGTGCTCTTCCGGGACCTGCGCGACAGCGCCGAGCATGTGGCGGTCATCGTCGGCACGCCCGACATCAGCCGCGCCGTGCCGGTACGGATGCACTCCTCCTGTCTGACGGGGGATCTGCTGGGCAGCCTGCGCTGCGACTGTGGCGAGCAGCTCCGCGATGCCGTGCGTCGCCTGGATGCGGCCGGCGGCGGCGTGCTCCTCTACCTCGCGCAGGAAGGCCGCGGCATCGGACTGGCGAACAAGCTGCGGGCCTACCAGCTGCAGGACGATGGCCTGGACACGATCGATGCGGACCAACGGCTGGGCTTTCGCTCCGACGAGCGCAGCTATGGCGTGGCTGCCGCGATGCTGCAGCACCTGGGCATCGACACGGTGACGCTGCTGACGAACAGCCCGCACAAGGTGCGCGCGCTGAAGCAGGCCGGTGTCGTGGTGGCGGAGATCGGCTCGCTGCATGGCACGCCCAACCATCACAACGCACGCTACATCCGCACCAAGCAGGACCGTGCCGGACATTTCCGGCCCAAAGTGGAAGAGAGCGCGAGCTAGCGCCCGCGCAGCGTCGACAGCGGCGTCGCCGCCACCTCATCAATGAGCACCGCGAGCTGACCCACCAGGTGGGTAAGGAGCACGGCGCCGCGCCCCGCATCGGCGGCCGCCGCATTGCCGCTGACCCCGCTGGGCGAGAGATCACCGCTCAGCCAGCCGAAACCCACGGGCTTCTCCGGCCCCAGCAGCCGGTTCCCCGCGGACATCTGGTGCGTCAGCGCCGGGAAGTCCGCACAGTGCGCCTGGCGCACCAGCTCCGGATGCAAATGCAGCATCAACGAGGTTTCCATCTCGCCGCCATGCAGGCCGTCGCGCAGTTCATCCACGGCGAACAGGCCGGCCGGGCTACCCAGGGCGGTGTAGTTGGCGCGCACTGCCAGCAGCGCGCTCTCGGCCCGCATCCTCAGGGCTGCCAGGTGCACCAGGGCGTTGTTGCCGCCATGCGTGTTGAGCAACACGAGTTTGCGCAGGCCCGCGCGGGCCACCGACTGCGCGATGGCGCACCAGCTCTGCAGCAGCGGCTCGGCCGCCAGCGTCAGCGTGCCCGGGTAGGCCGCATGCTCCAGGCTGTGGCCCACGACCTGCGGCGGTAGCACCAGGACCTCCGCGGCAAGACTGCGCTGCGCCAAGGCGGCCAGCAGCCCGGCGTTGATCAGTGCATCCGTGGCCAGCGGCAGGTGCGGGCCATGCTGCTCCACAGCCGCGAGTGGCAGCACCACCACCGTACGTTCCGGATCCAGGCCCTGAAAGTCGGGGGTCGCCAGAGCTTGCCAGTGACGCAGTGCCATCGGAGGGCGGGCCTTCTAAGCTATCGGGGCACCGATGGTACCCCAGGACATCAAGTCCCGAACGGGACCCCTCGTGCCGCCCGTTCTGCCGCCGTTCAGGCGCGGCATGCCACCCTAGCGCATCGGCCACTGCGCGGCCCCCGGGCGAAGGCCCCGGCGACACCCCCCGCTCAGTCCGTGACAGAAGGAAACAAAATCATGAAGAAACTACTTGCTGCGCTTGTCCTGACCGGCGCCGCCTGCGCGGCGCCGGCAATGGCTGGGGACGTTGGCATTTCCATCAGCCTGGGCGAACCCGGGTTCTACGGCCAGATCGACCTCGGCACTGTCGGCCGGCCGCGGCTGGTGTCTGAGCAGCCGGTCCTTATCGAGCGCCGCTACCGGGACGTGGCGCCCGTCTACCTGCGCGTCCCGCCAGGACACCAGCGCAACTGGCGCCGGTACTGCGATCTATACAACGCCTGCGCACGACCGGTGTACTTCGTCCGTGACGACTGGTACCGCGAGGTGTATGCGCCGCGTTACCGCGAGGAGCACTACCGCGGCTCCGAGCGTCGTGAGGAGCGCCGTGAGGAGCGCCAGGACCTGCGGCGGGATGAACGGCGCGATGAGCGCCGGGACGAGCGGCGTGATGCGCGTCGCGACGATCGCCGGGACGAACACCACGACAACCGCGACCATGACCGCGACGGTCGGTAACCCGTCGCGCCAACGCTAGCGCTCGGTCGCGCCGCGACGCGTTCCCGAACGGGGGGGCGTCGCGGCGCCGAGGCGCGGTACGCCGCGGTGCGGTATGGCATCGCCAGCGATTTCGCGGGCCTTGACGTCAGCAAGGGCTTTGCGGCCAACGGCTACGGCGCGCACTCCCCCGGCGGCTATTCGCTGCAGGCAGCCCTGGTTTGGGAAGTCGTGACGACGCTTCCTGCCTGCTCGTGCTCCGGGGATCGACCGGCAAGCGGGCTGCGGCGGGCTGCGCGTCGCTTCCCATCGGCCTGGCCCTCACGCTGATCCACTGGACCAGCATCCCGGTCACCAACACCTCGGTGAACCCGGCCCGAAGCGACGGCGTTGCCTTGTTCGTCGGCGACGGGGCCGTAGGCCAGTTGCGGCTCTTCTGGGTAGCGCCGATCGTCGGCGCGCTGCTGGGCGCCGCGCTCTATCGCTTCATCGCCCGGGGCGAGCAGCAGCAAGGGCCCCAAGGGCGGGTGTTGCCCCGGACCGGGTTCACCCGCCCAGCCTGCTGCCAACGCGGCTCGCGCCCGCACGCCGGGCTAGGGATCCTTAGAGAAGCCGTGCTGGGAATGGGCGAACGCCGGCGCGTCCTCCACGACGGCGCCGGACAACACGCCCTGCAGCACGGCCAGCGCGGCCTGTGGATCATCAACGTAGCGAAACAGCTGCAGCTCCTCGGCATCGATCATGCCGTGCCGGAGCAGGGCCTCGAAGTTGATGACCTCCTTCCAGTACGCCGTGCCGTACAGCAGGATCGGTATGCGGCGGCTGATCTTTTGCGTCTGGGCCAACGTCAGGATTTCCGTCAGCTCATCCAGCGTGCCAAAGCCGCCCGGGAACACCACCAGCGCATGGGCGAGGTGGGCGAACCAGAGCTTGCGCATGAAGAAATAGTGGAACTCGAAGCCCAGGCCGGGACTGATGTAGGGGTTGGGACGCTGCTCATGCGGCAAGCTGATATTGAGCCCGATGCTCCTGCCGCCGGCATCGGCCGCGCCGCGATTGGCCGCCTCCATGATTCCCCCGCCGCCCCCGGAGCAGACGAAGTAGCGGTGCGCCGGCGGCGGCAATGACATCGACCACTCGGTGAGCAGGCGCGAGAGTTCCCGCGCCTGGTCATAGTAGTGCCCGAGCTTGTCCTGGGACGTCAGCCGCGCGGAACCGAAGAACACCACCGTGCCGTGCACGCGTGCCCGGCGAAACGCCTGCAAGGGCTCCAGGTACTCCGCCAGGATGCGCACGGGCCGCGCCTCATCGCTGGTGAGGAAGTCGTCGTTCATGTACGCCAGCACCGAGGCGCTCATCTCTTTGGAATGCATTTGCGTCTACCTGCAGCGCGCGAAATCCACGAATCCGCGCGCAATGTCGGTGTGGATCAGCTCCACGCTCACAGGGTCGCCGACGTCCAGTGCCTCGTATCCGCGAATGATTCTCCCCTCGGCGGCAGGTGAGGTCACACGCACCCACGTCCCCTTGTCGGACACGCCGGTGACGATGCCTTTGAAGCGCTGGCCAACGCGCGAGGCCAGCAGCATCGCGGCAGCGGACTTGCGTACCTGTCGCTCCACCTTGGCGGCGTTGTTCTCTTGTACGGTGCAATGCGCAGCCAGTCCCTGTAGCTCCGTTTCGCTGTAGGGACTGGGCCGACCCTGCAGGGAGGCCTTGAGCAGGCGCTGCGTGAGGAGATCCGGAAAGCGCCGGTTGGGCGCCGTGGAGTGCGCATAGTCGCGCGTCGCCAGGGCGAAGTGGCCCGCGCTGCCGGCACCAGGGCGCTGCAGCGCATACTCCCCGGATCCCAGGGACTTCACCACACGCAGCGACAGGTCGGCGAAGTGTTCCGGATCGACGCGCTTGCGCCGCTGCAGGAACGCATTCAAGGCCGCGGCGTCCGGCACGGCGGGCAGTGCGTCACCCAGCTCCCGTGCCATCAACACCAGCCGGTCCCAGCGCTCGGGCGTCCGCAGGACGCGCCGGATGGACGGCAGGCCCTTGCGCTGCAGGTAGCTGGCACTCACGCCATTGGCGGCGATCATCAAATCCTCGATGAGTTCGTGCGCCCGGTTCTGGGGCTCGGGCTTTAAGTCCGAGAGCAGCCCGTTGTCGAACACCGCACGCGCCTCCTCGGTCTGCAGATCCAGCGCCCCGTGCTGGTGCCGCAGCCCTCGCAGCTGCTGCGCGACTTCATCCTGCAGGCGCAGCTGCTGCTGCAGCTCGCGGGACTCCTGGACGCGGGCCGGTGCGCCCGCCCTGCCTTCCAGCCAGGCCGCCACGGCGGCATAGGCCAGCTTTGCCTGGTTGCGCACGAGGGCGCGGTAGAGAGAGGACTCCAGCACCTGGCCGTCCGGGGCGATCGTCATCTCAAAGACGATGGCCAGTCGCTCCTGATCCTCCGCCAGGGAGGTGAGATTCGTCGACAGGCGCTCCGGCAGCATCGGGAAGATCTGGGCGGCCGTATAGACGGAAGTCGTGTTGAGGAGCGCATGCGCATCGATTGGCGATCCCGCGCCCACGCAGCTGTCGACATCGGCAATGGCCACGCGCACGGTGCACGCCCCGTCGCCCAGGCGCTCCGCAACCTCGACCTGGTCCAGGTCGCGGGAGTCGTCATTATCGATGGAGGACCACGGCAAGCCGCGCAGGTCCTTGATCGCCGGATCCGCGTCCTGTGCCGGGCCGACCAGCGCCTCGGCCTGCCGCAAGGCATCGGTGGAGAATTCCGGCGCCAGGCCGCGCTCGCGCATGGCCCGGCTCGCGAGACGCGAGAGCTCCTGGGCCTGGGCGAACGCGGATGGCATACCGCGATGATACGGGATTCAGGGCGGCCGCCGGGGGCCGCGCCGCCAGCGCTGCGACCGCGACCTGCGCAGGCCATCCGCTGGACAGTCGCCGCGCGGCCGTCGCACACTGGCACCGCGGCGGGTCGGGGCTGCATCCTGCATCAACACGAAGGATCCTCAAGATCCTCTGCGAGCACACACGCTTGAGCACACAGTTATTCCTGTCGCGCTGGCTTGCAGCGGCGCTGGTGCTACTCCTGGCCCCCATCAACGCCACCAGCGGCGAGTCCCCCCCTATGTTCAAGGACGTGGTCTATGCGAGGCTCGGTGACCAGGCACTGGCGCTGGACCTGTACCTTCCAGCAGGGATCCAGGAGCCGTCGCTGGTCGTGTACCTGCACGGCGGGGCGTGGAGCGCCGGTGACAAGTCCCTGTATCCTGCCTTCCTGGTAGCGCGCGGGTTCGCCGTGGCCAGCGTCGATTTCCGCTCCACCAGCGACGCCCGCTTCCCGGCCAACGTGCACGACATCAAGGCCGCCATCCGTTTCCTTCGCGCCAAAGCCCGCACCTACGGCTATCGCAGCGACCGGATCGCGATCGCCGGCGCCTCCTCCGGCGCCCACCTGGCGCTTCTGGTCGGGGTGACCCAGGGCAACGCGGAACTGGAGGGCACGGAGGGCGAGGAGCGCTCGCAGTCCTCCGGCGTACAGGCCATCGTGAGCTTCTTCGGCGCCAGCAACCTCACAAGCATCCTGGCGCAGTCGACACCCTTTGGACTCACCGTGCGCATACCGGCGCTACAGCGACTGCTCGGCGGATCTCCCGAGGAGCAACCGGAGCTGGCGCGCCTGGCGAGCCCGGTAGGGCACGTGGATCGCGGCGACCCGCCGCTGCTGCTGCTGCACGGTGACCAGGACCGGCAGATGCCGATCAACCAGTTGCACGAGATGCAGGCGGCCTACGAGCAAGCAGGCCTTCAGGTACAGACGGTTATCGTGCACGGCGCCGGCCACGACACGGTCCCGTTCTGGCAAGGTGCGCCTGCTGATCGCGTCGTCGCGTTCCTGAGGGGTGCGCTCGGGGCGCACTAGATGACGCTGCCGGGACAGCAATCCCGGCCCACCGCGGACGGACGCGGCTTTCTGGTATATACGGGCTGGATACAGCCCGGCATGGGTGGACACCGCCCGTCATGGACGGTACTGCGGGTTGGCCCGCCGAGCGAATAACACAGCGCAGGGGATCGCCATGGGAAAGCTGCCGGGAACCGCCGTCATCGGGCTCTCTGCCTGCCTGCTGCTGAGCGCCGCGGCCGGCGCGGCCCCGCTGAGCGGGGAGATCCGCGACCTCAACGGCAAGCCCGTTGCAGACGCGCTGATCACCCTCACGAGCAAGCTGCCGGGGCCGACGGCCACCACCGTCTTTAGCAACGCGGCCGGCAAGTTCAGCTTCCCGGCACGCGACGGCCTGGCCGCGGATGCCGCGACGGTCTCGGTCCGGGCGCTGGGCTACGAACTGCTGGAAAGCACGACCCACCACAGGCAGGCCGGCCCACAGGACCTGCTGGTCATCGTGAAGGCCACGAGCAACCAGAACGCCACGGCACCGCCGTCGGCGTGGCTCGCCGGCGGCGACCGGGAGGCCACCTCCACCTTCGTGCTGGACTGCATTGGCTGCCATGAAGTGCCCGCGCCGCAGTTTCGCAACTACGCCAACGCGATAGCCGACATACCCGGCAGTGATCGCGCGACCATTGCCAGTCATGGCTGGGGCGCGATCGTCAAATACATGAACTTCATTTCGGCCGAGGAGTTCAGTCGCGGCGGTGAAGAGAAGCCGCTTGATGCGCAGAACGTCTACTCGGTGGGCAACGGCGAGCGGGTCGTGAGCTACCTCACCCAGCGCTTTCCCGGCCGCATGGACCACGTCTCCGGCTACAGCTGGGGCGCACCCCTGGCAGTCACGCCCAAGACGGCCATCTACGAGTACGAGGTACCTCGCCCCAATGCGATTCGCGAGGCGGTGCTGCTGGGTGATCCGCAGCAACTCTACGTCGCCGACGTCTCCTCCAACCACCTCTTCAAGGTGGATCCGGTGACGGGCCAGACCAGCACCGTCACCATCCCCTGGAAGGGTCCGGTGGGACCGCATTCGCTGCACCGCGGCCCGGACGGATCGCTGTGGGTCGCACCCTTCGTGACCAGCGCTGTCTCGCACCTGGACGTAAAGACCGGCGCCTGGCAGAGCTTCCCGATGCGCACGCCCGAGGGCAAGCCGGTGGGCATACACGACCTGAGCGCCGGCGCCGCCCACACGCTGCTGACCGACCCACAGGGCCACATCTGGTTCTCCGATATCGCCAACAACTCGGTGGGCAACCTGGATCCTGCCAACGGCAAGATCGAGATCTACCGAGCCCCGGAGGTCCCGGGCCGGCCCGGGAACGGTTCCCTCTACGGCCTGGCCATGAGCAGCGATCGCGAGCACGTCTGGTACAGCCAGGTGGCGATCGGTCACTTCGGCAGCTTCAACATCAAGACGCGCAAGTTCGAAGACTCCGTGGTGCTGCCGATGAACAGCGGGCCGCGGCGCCTGGCCATCAGCGACGACGACATCCTCTACGTGCCGCTCTACGGCAGCGGGCAGCTGATCGCCTATGACACGCGCAACCACAAGCAGCTTGGGATCTATGACCTGCCGGACCGCGCCAGCGCGCCCTATGCGGTGACCTGGGATCCGGTGCGCAAGGTCGTATGGATCCCGACATCAAACGCCGATGTCATCTATCGCTTCAACCCGGCGGACAAGTCGATCGCCGCGCTGCCGATGCCGCGCACGGGCGCCTTTCTTCGCATGGTGGACGTGGACCCGCGCAGCGGCCGCCTGATCACCTCGTACTCGAACATCGTCCAGCAGGTGCACGGTCCGCGCATGGCGCTGATCATCGAGCCTGGTGACGGGGCCTACCAGAAGAAGGAGCTGGCGCGATGAAAACACCTGCCTTGCTCAGCCTGCTCGCCGGCGCCCTGCTCCCGGCCCTGGGAGCCGCCCAGGATGCGGCGGCCGCTGGCGCGGCACTGGCCAAGGCCAGCCGCTGTTATTCCTGCCACGACGCCACGGCGCAGCTGATCGGCCCTCCCTACCTCGCCATTGCCAGCCGCTACCGCGGTGACCGCTCGGTGATGGAGGTGGTGCTGGCGCGCAAGATCCTCCTGGGCGGCGGTGGCAACTGGGGCGATGTGCCCATGGTGCCCAACGAGCACGTGAAGCCTGCCGATGCACTGAAGCTCGCGCGCTGGGTCCTGAGCCAGGCGCCGGCCGGCAAGAACTGAAACGAACCTCCCAAGGCACTACCTCATGAAAACCCCTTGCGTCCTGGCCCTTCTCGCATGCACCACCCTGCTGCCGATGGCGGCATTCGCCCAGGCGCCGGCCGCAGCACCGCCCGCGCCGCGGCCGCCAGCCCGCGCACCGGCCACGGACGTGGCCGTCGAGATGGCGCAGACCGCGATCCGCACCTGCTTAGCCAAGGGCTTCAAGGTGGGCGCCAGCGTCGTGGACGCAGACGGTGCCGTTCGCGTACTCCTGGTGGGTGATGGGGGCGTATCCCTCCTTGGCGACTTTGCGACGCGAAAGGCTGCCGCATCGGCCATCTTCAAAGACACCACCACGCATATCGCCCAGCAGATGAAGACCGACGAGGCACTGGCTGCGCGCATCAAGGCCGAGCCAAACCGCTTCTTCACCTTTGCCGGCGGCGTACCGCTGGTGGTCGGCGGCGAGGTGATCGGAGCATTGGGGGTCGGCGGCGCACCGGACAGCCTGCAGGATGAGCTCTGCGCGATGGCCGCCATTGCCGCCGTTCAATCGCGACTCAAGTAACGACGCATCGCGACCGGCGTGCACCACCGGGCCCGAGGCACGGCGCGGCGCAACACGTCCCGGGGTGACCCTCATGAAGCGACTGGTGACTGGGCTGGTACTGGGCGCAGGGGGGCTAGCGGGCTTCGCGCGCGCGGCGGATCCACAAGTACAGCTGACCATCCTCTCGGACCGCCTGGCCATCTAGCAGCTGATGACTGGCGACTACCCGCGTGCGCTCGATGAGCACCACTGGAAGGAGTACGCGGCGCTGTTCACGACCGCCGCGGAGCTGACCTTCGGCCACCAGAGGCTCAAGGGTGCGGTGGCGATCGAGCGATTCTTCACGGGACAGGAGGCCGCCCAGGCCAGCGCGACACCCCCTGCCGCGCCAGTCCACACGCTGCACGTGGTCACCAACCTGTCGATCCACCTGGACGGCGACTCGGCCACGGCAGGTGCGTACTGGCAGACGATCGGCCAGCGCGAAGGCCACCCTGCGGTGCTCAGCGCCGGGCATTACGAGGACCTGTTGAAGAAGGTCGGTGGGCGCTGGAAGTTCGCCAAGCGGCGGATCCTCACGGATAGTGCCGACGCGCCTGTGCGCTAGCCCGTGCCGCCGTCGCCCGGCCGCACCGCTCAGTGGGGACGGCCTTGCGAGCGGCCTCCTGCGTGATCAGGCGCGCGCAGCCGCGATGCCCGCCTCGACGCGCTCGCCAGCCATCGCTCCCGGTCGCGATGGAAATTTCGTCGTAGTTTTCGAAATGGCTTGGCATACAGCGCCGCCCCCAGCGCCGCCGCGCGTTGCTGCAGCACGCGCCGCTGTTGCAGCAAGTCCGTGCGCTGCTCGGGTTCCAACCCATCACCAAGCGCCCGCTCCAGAAGGACGGCGAGGTCATGGTCCTCCCCCAGCAGACGCTCCAGCTGCGCACTGCCGACGCCCAGGCGCTCCAGCGCGCGGGAGTTCCAGGTCTCAAACAGCGCCAGCTGCAGCGCCAGGGTCTTCGCATGGCGGCGCCAGCGGTGCCAGTCGGAGTCCCCCGAATCCCGCAGCGCCTGGCGCATGGAACGCCGGCCGTGCCGGTAGCTCTCCCGCAGGCCGTCCTCGAGCAGGGCTTCATCGTCGGCGGTGATGCGCCAGGCGCGGATCAGGCCCATGACCCGCTGCAGTTCCCGCCGGGTCAGGGACATGGAGCGTGCGTGGCTGGCCGGGTCCACCGGCGGCGGACCCGCCATGCCCAGCGCCTCCAGGCGGGGCTGCAGGGCCTGCAGGTCGCGCAGTGCGCTCCAGCGCTGGGCGCTGCGGACGATACGGCGCTCCACCGGATCGAGCCGCTGGGCACCGAGGGCGGGGCGCAGCAGCCGCAGGGTCGCCCGCGCCTGCTTGAGCTGGCGGCGCAGCTCGTGGACCGCCTCCGGTTTGGGCCCGGCAGCCTGCAGGCACGCCAAGGCCAGCGTCAGGTGCCCCAGCGCGATACGCCGCAAGCCGCGGGTGGCGGGTTCGGAGCGGCGCAGTCGCAGATGGACCTGGCGTACCACCGGGATTCCTTGCTCAAGCGTTCGACGGGCCCCGGCAAGTGTAGGCCCGCACGCGGTGGTTGAGTACGCGCGCGGCACCGGGCGGGCCTGGCGACACCGGACCGCCCGGGAGCCGAGCCACAGGCCCGTTCCCCGGGGCAAAGCACGCCGGACGCCTCGCCCCTCTTTACTTTGGTTTTTCGGACGGTTGTACTGCGATTCAAGACTGCGCCTACCGCTCCGTCGATGACGGGGTAGGCATGACGCGGCAACGTTCACGAAGAAACGAGCGGGCCGGCACCCAGAGCCGGCTCCGACGACACCACGGCGGGGGCAGGCACAATGACGGGAGTGACAATCACGCGGCGGGATCTACTGGCGACCGGGCTCCTGGTACCCCTGGCAGGTCCTGCGCTGGCCCAGGTCGCCGCCGGCCCCGTCGTGGAAACCGCCAACGGGAAGGTTCGCGGACTGCTCGAGCAGGGCACCCTGGTGTTTCGCGGCCTGCCCTACGGCGCGCCCACGGGGGGCGCCAACCGCTTCCGGCCGCCCCAGCCCGTCGCGCACTGGACGGGCATCCGTCAGGCCCAGCTGTTCGGGTCCAGCTCCCCCCAGAGCAACGCCGCGGGCGGCGATCGCAATGTCGTCATGCGCGCCGCGCTACCGCAGGACCCGCCCGGCGTCGGTGAAGGCGAGGACTGCCTGGTGGTGAACGTGTGGACACCGGCCGTCGCGGGCAAGCGGCCCGTCATGGTCTGGCTGCACGGCGGCGGTTTCTCCTCGGGGTCGGCCTCCGCACCGCTGTACGACGGCGGCAACCTGTCACGGCGCGGGGACGTGGTCTTCGTGGGCGTCAACCACCGCCTGAACGTCTTTGGCTTCACGCACCTCGCCGCGGCGGGCGGCCCGGAGTTCGCCAGTTCCGGCAATGCCGGCATGCTGGACATCGTGCAGGCCCTCGAATGGGTCCATGCCAACATCGCCGCCTTCGGCGGCGATCCGGACAACGTGACGATCTTTGGCGAATCCGGCGGCGGCGCGAAAGTCTCCACCCTGCTGGCCATGCCCTCGGCCAAGGGCCTGTTCCATCGGGCCATCATCGAGAGCGGTCCAAGCCTGCGCGTGGGTTCCCCGCAGGATGCCGCGCGCGTCGCGGACCTGCTCGCCGCCGAGCTGGGCCTGAAGGCGAGCCAGGTGCGCGCGTTGCAGGCCGTCCCCACGGCCAAGCTGCTCGCCGCGTATTTCTCGGTGCAGCCCAAGCTACGCAGCGCCGGCATCGGTGGCAGCTTCGGACCCGTGCTCGACAGCGCCTCGATTCCGCGCCATCCCTTCGACCCCGACGCACCGGCCATTTCGGACGACGTGCCGCTGCTGATCGGCACCAACCGCACCGAGGCCACGTTCCCGCCGTTCATGTCGCCCGCGGACCAGGACCGCGGCATGGACGAGGCGGGCCTTCGCCAGCGTATAAAGGCAGCCTTCCCCAAGGGCGACGCGGAGAGCCTGATCGGCGTGTACCGCCAGGCCAATCCTGGCGCGACGCCCTTTGACCTGCTGCTCTACATCACGACCGACCGGATGATGGGTGCCAACACGATTGTGCTGGCCGAACGCAAGATCGCGCGCGGCCGCGCGCCGGTGTTCGTCTATCGCTTCGACTGGGAGAGCCAGGCCATGGGCGGACACATGCGCGCCATGCACGTGATGGAGGTGCCGTTCGTCATGGACAACACGATCCGCGCGGCCGGCCTGGTCGGCACGCCCGCCGATGGCGAGGCCCTGGCTGCGACCATGAGCACGGCGTGGAGCACCTTCGCGCGCACCGGCGTGCCGGCCGCCAAGGGACTGCCGGACTGGCCGGCGTATTCCACCAGCGGCCGCAAGGTGATGCTGTTCAACACCGTCTGCCGACTCGCCGAGGACCCGGCCGGCGCCGAGCGCCGCGCCGTCCTTGCGGCGCTGGGCTGAGTTGACCTTCGGCACCGCATCGCACTGAACCTGCCATCGACCCTGTCCACTCACGAGACTTCAAAGGGGCTCCTCCATGCTATTTCCCACCACGCTCGTCGGCAGCTTCCCGCAGCCGGAATGGCTCATCGATCGTCAGCGCCTCGCCGGCCGCTTCCCGCCCCGGGTGCGCGCGCGGGAGCTCTGGCGGGTGCCGGAACAGTGGCTGGCGCAGGCGCAGGAAGATGCAACGCTGGTGGCCATCAATCTGCAGGAAGAGGCCGGGATCGACGTCATCACGGACGGTGAGATCCGCCGCGAAAGCTATTCCAATCATTTCGCGACGGCGCTGGATGGCGTGGACCTGGACAACCCGGGAACGGCGCTCGACCGCAGCGGCCACCCCAACCCCGTGCCGCGCGTGGTCGGCACGATCCGCCGCCGCCACGCGGTCGGCGTCGCGGATCTGAAGTTCCTGCGCCAGCACACGGACCGGGACATCAAGATCACGGTTCCCGGCCCGTTCACGATGGCCCAGCAAGCGCAGATCGACTTTTACGGGGGCAGCCGCGAACTGGCCGCGATGGACTATGCCGACGCCCTCAACGCGGAAATCAAGGATCTCTTCGCGGCCGGCGCCAACGTGGTGCAGATCGACGAGCCCTACATGCAGGCCCGTCCCGAGGAAGCTCGGGCCTTTGGCCTGGCGGCGCTCAACCGGGCGCTGCAGGGCGTCACCGGGACCACCGCAGTGCACATCTGCTTCGGCTACGCAGCCATCATCCACGCGCGCCCGTCCGGCTACTCCTTCCTCCCCGAACTGGCGGACTGCCCGTGCTCGCAGGTCTCGGTGGAGACCGCCCAGTCGAACCTGGACTGCAGCGTGCTGAAGGGGCTGCCGGGCAAGCAGATCATCCTGGGCGTCATCGACCTGGCAGACCCGAACGTGGAGACGCCCGAGCAGGTCGCCCAGCGCATCGAGCGCGCGCTGCCGTACGTGGCCGCGGAGAACCTGATCATCGCCCCGGACTGCGGCATGAAGTACCTCTCGCGCGAGACCGCCGTCGGCAAGCTGCAGGCCATGGTGGCCGGCGCGAAGCTGATGCGCGCCCGGTTCGCCAAGTCCTGAAGCCCCCTCCAGCCCCGCGCCTGCGGGGCCGAGGCCCTCGCGCCGGGGCCGGCGGTGGCTGCTAAACTAGGGGCGGCGCGGGGACCCTTAGCAAAGAACAATCCAGGGGCTGCAAGGCACCCCTCCCACCCTTGTGCAGGCGACCCTCGGGAAGCGGCAGCCTCACCTCCACGGAGAACACGCGATGTCCGACTACAACCAGTCCTTGCTAACCAGCGACGTCCTCAAGGCATTCGACAAGGCACCCACTCCCCGGCTACGCGAGCTGATGACCACCCTGGTCAAGCACGTGCATGCCTTCGCCCGCGAAGTGGACCTGACGCCCGAAGAGTGGATGCAGGGCCTGAACTTCCTCTGCCGGACCGGCCAGATCAGCACGGAACGCCGGCCGGAATTCATCCTGCTCTCCGACACCCTGGGCCTCTCGATGATGGTGGTCTCCCTCGCGCAGGCCCGCGCCAGCAAGAACACCGAGGGCGCCACCGAGGCCACCGTCGAGGGACCGTTCTACTGGCCTGGCGCGCCCGACGTGGAACTTGGCGCGGACATCGCGCAAGGCGTTGCCGGAGAACCCGCGCTGTACTCGGGCACGGTCACGGACGTGGCGGGCAAACCGCTGGCCGGCGCGCTGCTGGACATCTGGAGTGGCGATGGCGAGGGCTTCTACGACGTGCAGCTCTCCGCCACACCCTCGATGCAGGCGCGCGGCAAGGTGCGCACCGACGAGCAGGGCCGCTATCGATTCTGGTCGATCCGGCCGGCCTACTACCCGGTCCCGGACGACGGTCCGGTGGGCGAGATGCTGCGTGCCACCAACCGCAGCATCTACCGCCCCGGCCACATCCACATGATGGTCTCGGCGCCAGGCCATGTGCCGGTCACCACGCACCTGTTCGTCAAGGACAGCCCGTACCTGGAGGAGGATGCCGTCTTCGGCAAGCGCGACAGCCTGGTCGTGGCCTACCAGGCCCACCCGCCCGGCATCGCCGCCGACGGCCGTGAAATGAAGACGCCCTACCACTCGGCCGAGTACGATTTCCGACTCGCCCCGACCCCCAAGTAACGCAGATACGCGCGAGGCCCCCGCATGAAGATCGGCAAGCACACGATACCGACCACTTCGATCTGTACTTCGAACGAAGACACGATCGTCGTCCGGGGAGAGGACCTGGCCCGTGAGCTGATTGGCAACATCTCGTTCACCGAGCATTTCTTCCTCCTGCTGACCGGGCGCCGCGCCACGGCCGCCGAACTCACGGTGCTGGATGCGACGCTGGTGGCCATTGCCGAGCACGGCCTGGTGCCCAGCGTGCAGGCCGCCCGCATGACCTTCGCCGCGGCGCCGGATGCGATGCAGGGCGCCGTGGCCGCCGGGATCCTGGGCTGCGGCTCGGTGATCCTGGGCGCCGCCGAGACGGCCGGGCGCCTGTTCTGCGAGATCGAAGAGCGCCAGCAGGGCGGGGCCCCGCTGCGCGATGCCACCGCGGCGGCGATGCGCGCGTGGAAGGCCGCCGGCAAGCCGATCCCCGGCTACGGCCACCCGCAGCACAAGGCCGGGGATCCGCGCGTCGCGGCGCTCTTCCGGGTCGCGGAGAAGGCCGGCACGGACCTGAGCTACCTGGCCATCGCGCGGGAAGTGGAGACGCTGACGCAGGAGGTCCTGGGCAAGGACCTCAAGCTCAACGTCTCCGGCGCCATTCCGGCGGTCCTGCTGGGCGCGGGATTCCCACTGCAGGCGTTGAAGGGCGTGCCGATTCTGGCGCGCACCGCGGGACTCATCGCGCACCTGTACGAGGAGCTGCAGCAGCCGATCGGCTTTGCACTCTCCTACCAGGCAACCCGGGAACTCCAATACCTGGGCACCCTGCCCCCCAACGCCGGCACGGCCGGGACGGACCGCTGACATGAGCAAGGTGCTGGCCGGCTTCAAGGTCGTCGAACAGGGCACGTTCATCACCGGTCCAGCCGCCGGCATGCTGCTGGCGGACCTGGGGGCCGATGTCATCAAGGTGGAAGCGCCGAGCGGAGATCCGTTCCGGGCGTTCAAGGGCGGCCTCTACAGCCCGCATTTCCAGACCTACAACCGCAACAAGCGCAGCATCACGCTGGACGGCAAGAACCCGGAAGACCGCAAGGTCTTCGACACGCTGATCGCGGAGGCGGATGTCTACATCCAGAACTTCCGTCCGGGCGTTGCCGAGAAACTCGGCGCCGGCGCCGCGCGCCTGCGCGCGCTGAACCCGCGGCTGGTGTACTGTGCGATCAGCGGCTTCGGACCGACCGGTCCGCTGGCCGAGAGCCCGGCCTACGACACCGTGGCGCAGGCGGCCAGCGGCTTTCTGCACCTGCTGGTGAACCCGGAGAACCCGCGCGTCGTGGGCCCGGCCATCGCCGATTCGCTGACCGGCTCCTACGCGGCCTACGGCATTCTGGGCGCGCTGCTGGAGCGCAGCCGCACGGGCGTCGGGCGCACCGTGGAAGTCTCGATGCTGGAGGCGATGACGCACTTCAACCTCGACTCCTTCACGCATTACCTGCAGGCCGATGAAGTGATGGGCCCCTACAGCCGCCCGCGCGTCTCGCAGTCCTATGTCCTCCAGTGTGCCGACGGCAAGTGGATCGCCCTGCACATGTCCTCGCCGGAGAAGTTCTGGCAGGGCCTGGCCACGGCCATCGAGAACCCGCTGCTGCTGCAGGAGGAGCGCTTCTGCACGCGCGACCTGCGGATCCAGAACCACGAGCTGCTGATCGCCGCGCTGGGCGAACATTTCAAGCGCCTGCCGCGCGCCCAGTGGTGCGAGCGCCTGCAGCGCGAGGACGTGCCGCACTCCCCGGTCTATGACGCGAGCGAGGCGCTGGTCTCCCCGCAGGCCGAGCACCTGCAGCTGCTCACGCAGACGACGCACCCGGAGATGGGGCGCTTCCGCACGGTGCGCTCGCCGGTGACCTTTGACGGCGAGCGCGCGCTGGACGTGCTGGCACCGCCAACCCTGGGCGAGCACAGCCAGCAGATCCGCGCGGCACTGGCCGCCAAGCACTGGCCCACTTCCAACGCCTAGCAAAGGCCAACGCACCATGCCCGAAGCCTTTATCTGCGATGCCGTGCGCACCCCGATCGGCCGTTACGGTGGCGGGCTTGCCGAGGTTCGCGCCGACGACCTGGCCGCCCTGCCGCTGGCGGCCCTGAAGCGGCGCAACCCGCAGGTCGACTGGGCAGCGATGGATGACGTCTATTTCGGCTGCGCCAACCAGGCCGGCGAGGACAACCGCAACGTCGCGCGCATGGCGGTGCTGCTGGCCGGCCTGCCGGAGCTGGTCCCGGCGGTCACGGTGAACCGCCTCTGCGGCTCGGGCCTGGATGCCGTGGCGCAGGCCGCGCGCGCGATTCGCCTCGGGGAGGCGCAGCTGCTGATCGCCGGCGGCGTGGAGAGCATGTCGCGTGCGCCCTTCGTCATGGGCAAGGCAGACAGCGCCTACTCGCGCGCCGCGAAGCTGGAAGACACGACCATGGGCTGGCGGTTCGTCAATCCGCGCCTGCGCGAGACCTACGGCGTGGAGGCCATGACCGAGACGGCGGAAAACGTGGCCGCGCAGTTTGGGATATCGCGCGCCGACCAGGACGCGTTCGCCCTGCGCAGCCAGCTGCGCTGCGCGCAGGCCCAGGCCTTGGGCCGCTTCGCGCGGGAGATCGAGCCGGTCACGCTCACCGGCCGCAAGGGCGAGACCCGGCTCCTCGACACCGACGAGCATCCGCGGGCCGATACCACCCTGGCCAGCCTGTCACGACTCAAGGGCGTCGTGCGTCCGGACGGTACCGTCACCGCCGGCAATGCCTCCGGCATCAACGACGGCAGCGGCGCGCTGCTGATCGCCAGCGCCGAGGCGGCGCAGCGCCATGGCCTGACGCCCCTGGCCCGAATCGTGGGATCCGCCACCGCGGGCCTCGCGCCGCGGATCATGGGAATGGGTCCCGTGCCGGCGACGCAGAAGCTGCTGCAGCGGACCGGAGTTGGCCTCCAGGACCTCGGCATCATCGAGCTCAACGAGGCCTTCGCGGCGCAGGCGCTGGCAGTGCTGCGCGAGCTGGGCCTGCCGGACGACGCCGAACACGTGAACCCCCATGGCGGCGCGATCGCACTGGGACATCCGCTGGGCGCCAGCGGCGCCCGGCTGGCGATGACCGCGACCTACCAGCTGCAACAGCGGCAGGCCCGTTACGCGCTGTGCACGATGTGCATCGGCGTGGGACAGGGGATCGCGCTGCTGCTCGAACGCGCCTGACGCGGCGCGCGATCCGCGCGCCCTACTCGCTGGCCGTCGCCGTACCGTGGGCGAGCGCAGTGCGCTGCTGCAGGGCGCGCAGCGTGCTCAGCTCCCGCTCCGTGGGCGCCGCGGTCTCCACGAGGTTCGCGGCGAACTGGACCGGCCAGCCGGTGGCGGCGCGCACCTGCTCCGGGCTGACGCCGGCATGCAGGCTCACCACGGTGAGCTCCTTGCTGACCGGGTCCGGCTCCAGGATGCACAGGTCGGTGATCACCGCGACCGGCCCCTTGCCCGGGATCTTCAGGCGCTCGCGTGCGTCCCCGCCGTCCAGGTGGCCCGCGGAGGTCACGAAGTCCAGTGTCTTCACGAAGGTGCGGGCCGACTGCTTGACGATGATCAGCACCTCCTTCGCATTGCTGGCGATCTCCGGGGCACCGCCCGCACCCGGCAGGCGTACCTTGGGATGGTCGTAGGGTCCGATCACGGTGGTATTGAGGTTCGCGAAGCGGTCGATCTGCGCGGTACCGAGAAAGCCCACGTCGACGCGGCCCCCCTGCAGCCAGTAGCGGAAGATCTCCGGCGTCGGGATCACCATGTCGGCCGTGTCCGCAAGTTCCCCATCCCCGATGGACAGCGGCAGCACGTCGGGCTTTGCGCCCACCGGGCCTGATTCGTAGATCAGCAGTGCATCCGGCGCATGCGTGAGCCGCGCAAGGTTGGCCGCCGTGGACGGCAGCCCGATGCCCACGAAACAGACCGCCCCATCGGGCAGCCGCCGCGCGGCCGCGACCGTCATGATTTCATTGGTGGTGTAGTTCATGGGGCCTTTCGCTGGGTCTCGCCCAGCACGCGGCGGAACTCATCGAAGTCCTGGGTCTCCAGGACGTGCCGGCGCATCCACGCCAGGAACGTCTCGCGCTCGCGCGCGATGTCGTCCCAGGCGATATAGAAAGGATTGTCGCGGGTGTAGTAGCCGTGCGCGTAGGACGGGAAGGCACCGCCGGGCTGCAGGCATACCGCGCTCACGACGGCTCGCGGCAGGATGCAGGCGTTGGGCGGCGCATCCAGGCGCTCCACGATCTGCTCCACCGTCACGATGACGCGCTTGGCGGCCATCGCGGCCTCCTTCTGCACGCCCAGGATGCCCCACAGCAGCACGTTGCCGCGCCGGTCGGCCTTCTGCGCGTGGATGACCGTGACATCGGGGCGGATGGCGGGACTGACCGCCAGCTCCTCGTCCGTGAACGGGCAGCGCAAGAAGCGGATGTTGCGGTTGTAGCGCGGCAGGTCCGAGCCCTGGTAGCCACGCAGCACCGAGAACGGCAGGTTCGCGGCCCCGGCAACATAGGCATTGGCCATGTCTGCGTGGCCGTGCTCCTCCAGGGCCAACGGCTGCGGCCAGCCGCGCTCCACCGCATCGCGCAGGCGGTGCAGGGAGCCCACGCCCGGGTTGCCGCCCCAGGAGAAGCGCAGCCGGCTCGCACAGCCCATGCCGATCAGCTGGTCGTAGATCAGGTCGGGCGTCATACGGACCAGGTACAGGTCCTTCTTGCCCTGGCGGATGACTTCGTGGCCCGCGGCGCTGGGGATCAGGTGCGTGAAGCCCTCCATCGCAACGCAGTCGCCGTCCCGGACCAGGTGCGCGATGGCCTCGCGCAGCGTGACGATGTCGCTCATGTGGGAGGCTGCCCGGTCCAGGCCCGCCGCAGCAACGCGGCGATCGCCTCGCGCTCCAGCGGGCGCGGGTTCCAGTACGGGTTCTGGGTGGCCAGGTCCGCGGCGCGCTCGATACCGGACTCCGGCATTCCCAAGGCGGCGAGGCTCGGCGGGGCACCCAGGCGGGCGGCCAGCTCGTAGAGCGCGCGCGCCGGATCGCTGCGACCGAAGACCCGCGAGAGGACCGCCATCGCCTCCGGCGCCGCGGCGGCGTTGTACGCCAGGGCATGCGGCAGGACGACCGTGTGGGTCTCGGCGTGCGGCAGGTTGAAGCTGCCGCCCAGCGTGTGGCAGAGCTTGTGATGCAGCGCCATGCCGACGTTGCCCAGCACCGTCCCACACAGCCAGGCCCCGTACTGCGCCAGCGCGCGCGCCTCCAGGTTCCGGGGTTCCTGGACAATACGCGGCAGGGCTGCCGCCAGCGCGCGGATGCCCTCCTCCGCCAGCAGCGACATGATGGGGTTGCCGTCCTGCGCGTAGAGGCCCTCAGCCGCGTGGGCGATCGCGTTGAGCCCGCTGGTCACCGAGAGGCCCACCGGCAGCGACAGCGTGAGATCGGCGTCGTAGATCACGGTCCGGGGCAGCACCCGCACATCCTTGCCGGTCTTCTTCACCCCGGCCTCGGTCAGCCCGTAGATGGAAGTCATCTCCGAGCCGGCGTAGGTGGTCGGGATGGCCAGAATCGGGAATTCCCGGGCCGGCGTCTCCAGCGCGATCGCCTTGCCCAGGCCGATGGTGGAGCCCCCGCCAATGGCCACCGCGCAGTCGGCCCCCAGCGCCCGGGCCTGCTCCCGCGCGGCACGGGCCGTCTCTACGGGCACGTGCATCACGGCCTGGGAGAACAGGCCGGCCGCCCGGCTGCCCAGGCGCTGCGCGATGCCCGTGGCGATATCGACCTGCTCGGGGGTGCACAGCACCAGCGCGCGGCTTGCCCCCAGCAGGTCGATCTCCCGCTCCAGGTGCTGCAGGCTGCCGGCGCCAAAAACCACTCGCGCCGCCGCGCTGGTATAGGTAAACGGGTTCACGTGCGCACCCGCCGGGACCGTCTGGTCATCCCCACTCCCTTGCTATGAGTTCGTGACTGCACCGGATCGCAATCCGGGTGCCGTCTTTTGGGTTTGCGCGTCATGTTGGGGGGGCCGTTTCACTTTGTCCAGATGCATGCTGGCGGCCCCGCGGCTCCCGCCCGCACTGCGTTTGACAGGCCCGGTGATCAGACCTAGAGTTTTCGCCAGAATTATAAAGTACACTGGAACCGCGGAGGATTTTCTATGGCCGATCGTATTCAGGGCTTGCATCACATCACGCTGTGCACGGGCACGGCGCAGGGCGATGCGAACTTCTTCGTCAAGATTCTGGGCATGAACCTGGTCAAGCGGACGCTGCTGTATGACGGGAAGGAGCCGGTGTACCACCTGTACTTCTCCGACGCGACCGGCTCGCCCGGCAACCTGACGACCTGCTTCCCGTGGCGCCGCACCGGGCGCAAGGCCAGGGCTGGCTCGGGCCAGATCACCCTCACCAGCTACACCGTGCCGGTGGACTCCCTGGAGTTCTGGACGGAGCACCTGACGAAAAAGGGCGTGAACATCCTGGAGCACTACGAGCGCTTCGGCCAGAAGGTCCTCAAGATGGAGCACCCGGACTGCCCGGCGCTGCACTTTGAGCTCATCGAGGATGCCTCCGATACCCGCCTGCCGTTCAAGTCCAAGTACGTGCCCGAGAAGTACGCGCTGCGCGGCTTCCACAGCTGGACCGTGACGGCCCGCGACCTGGAGGACATGCATTTCTTCCTGAACGAGGGCTGGGACCACAAGAAGACCGGCACCGACGGCGCCTTCACGCGCTACGAAGTGGCCGGTGGCGGCCCCGCCCGCATCATCGACCTGCTGCACCGCCCGGACCTGGCGCCGGGCAACTGGTCGTACGGCGAGGGCATGGTTCACCACGGCGCCTTCGGCGTGCCGAACCTGGAGGTCCAGGGGCAGGTGAAGTTCGACGTCGAGGGACTGGGCTTCACGGACTGCTCCGACGTCAAGCACCGCGGCTACTTCCAGTCCGTGTACGTGCGCACGCCCGCGGGCGCGCTGTTCGAGGCGACGCACTCGCTGGGCTTCACGGTGGATGAGCCGGCCGAGACGCTGGGTCAGGCCTTCATCATCTCGCCGCAGTTCGAGTCGCAGAAAGAAGACCTGCTGCGCCAGCTGAACGATCCGATCGATCTTTGATGCTGCAGCTACCGCAGTACACCCCGGCGCGCGTCCTCGCGCCGGACGGTGTGGCGGTCGCAGTACAGGACTGGGGGGCGCCCGCGACGAGCGGGCGCGCCCGGGACGTACTGTTCCTGCACGGATTCTCCCAGTCGCACCAGAGCTGGCTCCACCAGGTCGCAGGGCCCCTGGCACAGCAGTTTCGACTGGTCACCTACGACCTGCGCGGCCATGGGGACTCGGACAAGCCCGTGGAGCCGCATTTCTACCAGGAGCCCCAGCGCTGGGCCGCAGAGGTGAAGGCGGTCATCGACCAGCTCGGCCTGTACCGTCCCATCCTGGTCGCCTGGTCGTATGCCGGGCGCATCGCCCTGGACTACCTGAGCTGCTTTGGCGAGGGAGCGCTGGGCGGGCTGGTGATGGTCAATGCAACCTCCAAGACCGATCCCACCGTGCTGGGCCCGGCCGCGTCCTTGCTGCGGGAGATGTGCGATCCTGACCCGGTCGTGAACACGGCCGGCAATCGCGCGCTGCTGGCAGCCTGTGTCGCCCAGCCACTGTCGGCCGAGGCGCTGGCGTATCTGCTGGAATTCAACCAGAAGGTCCCGCCGCAGATCCGGGCGAACCTTCGCCGGCCACCTGGCGACTACGCCACGGTGCTGGCCGCCCTGACGCTTCCGGTGCTGATCGTGCATGGCCTGCGGGACCCGATTAACCTGCCTGCCATGGCGGCCTACACGCACAGCCAGGCTCCACATGCGCGGCTGATCGCGTACGAACAGGCGGCGCATATGCCGTTCTGGGAGGAGCCGGAGCGCTTTAATGCGGACCTCGCGGCCTTCATCCGCGGCCTGCCGCCCAACTAGGAATTGCGGCGCGGGGCCCGTGCCGGCGGGCCGGATTCCGGGAGGGATGCGGGGGACCCGACGCCGGGGCGCAAGGTCCGCCGCGATGGCCTAGGGCCAGAACTTGCGGCTGGCGATCGCGGCGCCCTGCGCGAGGGACTCCAGCTTCGCCCAGACCACTTCCGGATCCACGCCACCGGACCCCACGTGGATGCTGAAGCCACAGTCCACAGCCGCCATCACGTTGTCCCGACCGACCAGGTTCGCGTAGCGGGAGATCCGCTGCGCCACGAGCTCGGGATGCTCGATGTAGTTGGACTGGCACTCGATGACACCGGGCACCAGGATCTTGCCCTCCGGGACCTTGACGCTATCGAATAGCGCCCACTCGTGGGCATGGCGTGGGTTCGCGGCCTCGAACAGGACTGCGTGGGGCTTGGCCTTCCACACGATGTCGATGATGTCGGCCATTGGCACGTCGAAGTGATGCGGGCCCGGGTAGTTGCCCCAGCACAGGTGCATGCGCACGCGCTCGGCCGGGATATTGACGAGCGCCCGGTTCAGCGCCTCCACGTGCAGCTCCATCTGCTCGCGGAACTGGCGCAAGCCGAGGTTGGCAAACTGCGTGTGCCGGCCCATGGCGAGGTCGGGGCAGTCGATCTGCAGCATCATGCCGGCGGCCACGATCGCCTCGTATTCGTGGCGCAGCGCCTCAGCCACTGCGAACACATAGTCCTCGTGGCTTGGATAGTAGTCGTTCCTGAAGAAGAACGTGGTCACGCCCGGCGAGGCGGAGCTGAGGAACATGCCCGTGGGAGGATTGGTCTTGATCGCCTCCTTCAGTCGCCGCGCATCGCGCGTCGGCGCCTCCACGTCACGCATGCTCACCGGCCCGTTGCAGGCAGGCGTCTTGCGGTGCTTTCGGCCTGGATCGGCGAAGACCTTGGCCTTGGTGCTCGGATAGGCCTCGATATCCTGAAACATGAAGCTGTTGCCGGTTCCGCCAAAGCCGTTGAGACGGTCCTTCACGTAGGTGGCATAGCTCGGCTTGGACATTTCACCATCATTGACGATGTCGACGCCCGCCTTGATCTGCCGGCCCGCTACGTAGGCCACCTCTTCGGCGACCTTCTGCTCCACGGCCTCGAGGTCCAGCGGTATGCCGTCCTCGCGCGCGAACATGATCTGCATCAGCTCCTCGCGCCGCGGAAGGCTGCCGATGTGCGTTGTCAGAAAGCGATTGTGCTTGTTCATTTACTGTTCCTGGCGGGGAAAGAAAACCAGAGCCTAAGGCGCCGCGGGGGCGGCGAGTCCATGCCGGCAGCCCTCGGGTGCACCGCCGTCCAACGCGGCACCGCACCCGGGACCTGAGCCTACTTGGCCTCGGCGATGCGCTTCATGTTTTGCAGGGCTGCCTCAAAGCTCGTGCGGCGCTTGGCAAGGTCCGCATCCTTCGCCGCCTTGTCCGCCTTGTCCGACACGTCAAGAACCAGCGTATAGATGATCTTGGAGGACTTGGCGTTGACCGGCTTGGCCTCCATGAACCCGTGGTAGAGGTTGTAGAACTGCCCTTCCCGTACCGGCTGCGTGTAGCCGTAGGAGAGATCCGTCTTGCCGACGAGGATCTCGTTGACGCGGCCACCCGCCAGCGCGCGCACGGTCCCGATCCCACCGTCGCCGGAGGTGATCTTGCAGTCCAGCGAGAGCCACTCGCTGATGTCGCAGTACTTGCCGACCTTCGCCCAAACCTCGGCAGCCGGCTTGGCGACGTCGACCTCCATCCGGAGGGTCGCGTACTCAGGCTCTGCGGCCAGGATCTGCGCGGACAACAGTAACCCACCCATGCCAATCAAATACTTCTTCATGAGACTCATCCTTGGAGGTTTTGTTCGATCTATTGGGTCGCTGCGCGTGGCGGACCGTCGTCCGCCGGCCAACCCGTGGGCTTGGCATCGGGCAGGTTAAAGAGGACGGCCTGGACGTGCTGGATGTAGCCGGACTTCACGGCGAAGAACTCCGCTACCAGCCGGTCGTTGGACGTCGCCACGCTTTGGCTCTTGGCGCCGGACTTCAGCCCGAAGCGCACGATGGAGAGGACCACGCCGCGCTCCTCGTCAACCACGGGATAGCGTCGGTCCCAGATGTTGCGGCCGATGAACTTGCCCTCGTCAAAGCCGCGCGCCGTGTCGTTGAACACGCCGTCCCGGACCAGGCCGGTCGTCTGCACGCCGTTCTCGAAGCGCAGCGAGTCCGCCAGCAGGCGCGCCTTGCGGTAGCTGGGAGTGCCATTGGTTTGGAATGCCCGCCAGTAGCTTTCGGCGGCGCCGATGAGGTCGTAGTAGGAATCGCGCTCGGATTCGCGTATCGACTGCATAAGGTAGGGGGAGACCTCGGTCAGGCGATCCGGATCCCAGAGCCGGTCCGCCTCGCCCTTGTTGGCCTTGACGGTCTCGATCTCCGTGATCACACCGCCCTGCACCTTCAGGCGCACCATGAACATCGTCTTGCTGCCGTCGCCGTTCCTGATGACCGCCTCGGAGGCGACGTCGCCGCGCCGGGTGTTGACGATGTCAAAGCGAAAGGCGGCCTCACCCGCACCGGCCCACAGGGTGTCGGCGAGCTTGCGCTCGGTACCATTCTCGGTAATGCGGGCCTTTGCGGCCTGCGGCAGCATCTGCGTGCTGTGCGCCTTCAGCGCGGCAAAGTACTTATCCGTGTACCCGGTGAGGCAGGCCCGATCGCAGGGCGATTGCTGGGCCTGCGCAGCACTGGAGGCGACAGCCGCCGCGGCCCAGAGCAACACTGCCGCCCGGTTGACGCTGAAAGCCCGTGAGTCCTGCCGAGAGTTCGCCATGAGTCACCCTACCTCTTCTTCTTATAGAGACTGACGAGCGCCCGCTCCCACTCCCTGGCGGCATTGTCGGACAACCACCGCCCCAACTCCAGCGGTCCGTGGTGCAAGCGGACGGCGTAACGGACCCGCCGGCCGCAGGGTCCTGCGGGCGCGGTCCACGGGAACCCCGCTCCCGGGGCGGCTGCGGCCGCGCGGTCGCCGCGCCTTGCCCGAGAACCGGGCAGGCAACGCGCCCCACGAGGGCCTTCGCCCGCCGGTCAGTTGGCCGACGGCGTCGCGCTCCAGTTACCGCCCAGCGCCGCGATCAGCGCAACGCTGCCGGACAGGCGACTGCGCAGCACGGCCAGCGCAGACTGCTCGCTGCTCAACCGGGTGGTCTGCGCCGTGATGACGCTGCTGTAGGGCACGGTACCCGCCTTGTACTGGTTCAGCGTCAGCGCCTCGGCCTCGCGCGCGGATTTCACCAGACTGTCCTCGATGCCCGCCTGACGCTGCAGCACGCGAAGGGTCACCACGTCATCCTCGACCTGCTGGAATGCCGCCAGCACCGTCTCGCGATAGTTGGCGACGCTCTGGTCGTAGGACGCACGGGCCTGGGCCACGCGCGCGCGCCGAGCACCGCCGTCGAACAGCGAGACCGCCAGCGAGGGGCCATACGACCAGACACGGTTGGGTATCTGGAACAGGGAGCTGACGAGGCTGGTGGCGTAGTTTTCCGATCCGGACAGCGTCAGGGAGGGGAAGTAGGCGGCCGTTGCCACGCCGATCTGGGCATTGGCGGCGGCGACCTGCCGTTCTGAGGCCGCAATGTCGGGGCGACGCTGCAGGAGGGCCGACGGTACCCCGGCTGGCGCTTCCGGGACCGCCGTGGGCAGCGGAGCGGCCGCCAGCGTGAAGTTGGCCGGCGCTTGCCCGATCAACACGGCGATGGCGTGTTCGAGCTGCGCCCGCAGGATCCCGGTATTGGTCTGCTGCGCCTGCGCGCTGAGCAACTGCGTCCGCGCCGTCACGACGTCCGCACGCGTCGCGACGCCAGCCCGGTAGCGGTTCTCGGTGATCTTCAGCGCCTGCTGATAGCCCTCCACCGTGCTGTCGAGCAGGGCCTGCACCCCGTCCTGAATGCGCAACTCGAAATAATTCGTTGCCAGCGACGCCTGCAGGGACAGACGCACCGCAGCCAGCTGCGCGGCGCTCCCCTGCGCGGAGGCCCGGGCACTCTCGACGCCGCGACGCACACTGCCCCAGACGTCCACCTCCCAACTCGCCGTGGCCCCTACGCTTTGGGTCGTCTGCGTCGGGCCCGTGCCGCGACGGCTGCGCGTATCGGCGCCGGTGGCGGATACGCCTGGCCAGTAGCTGGCCCGGGCGGCTTTCAGCAGCGCAGTGGACTGCCGCCAGGCAGCCTCGGCAGCCTTCAGCGACTGGTTGGACACGTCGATGCGCCCCTCCAGGTCGTCAAGCACCGGATCTGCATAGACCTGCCACCACGGGCCACGCGACGCCAGGTCCGCCGGCTGGGCCGGCAACCAGTCCCCCAGCTCTCGCCAGGCCGCCGGCGCCGCGACATCCGGACGTACATAGGAGGGACCGACTGCACAGGCGGTCAGGCAGAGCGCGCCGAGCGAAGCCATCAAGAACCGACCGACACCATTCATGCCAAAGCCTCCACGATCTGCGGTGACCGTCGCGATTGCCACCACTGCTGAAACTCCTCGATGTACAGGTAGATCACCGGCGTGGTGTAGAGCGTCAGCAACTGGCTGACCAACAGTCCACCGACGATGGAGACGCCCAGCGGACGGCGCATCTCCGTGCCGTCGCCCGCGGCCAACGCCAGCGGCAGCGCGCCGGCGATGGCGGCGCAGGTCGTCATAAGGATTGGCCGGAAGCGCAGCAGGCAGGCCTGGCGGATCGCGGGGAGCGGATCCAAGCCTTCCTCGCGCCGGGCGCTGATGGCAAAGTCGATCATCATGATCGCGTTCTTCTTCACGATACCGACCAGCAACAAGATGCCGATGAAGGCGATAAGTGAGAACTCCATGTTGGTGACAAGCAGCGCCAGCAGCGCACCCACGCCAGCCGAAGGCAGCGTGGAGATGATCGTCAGGGGATGGAAGTAGCTCTCGTAGAGTATGCCCAGAACGATGTACACCGCGACGAGGCCCGCCAGCAGGAGCAGCGGCTCGTTGTTTAGCGACTGCTGGAACGTCTTGGCGGTGCCATAGAACGACCCGCGGATACTCACCGGCATGCCAATGCGGTTGGTCGCCTGGTCGATCGCCGCGACCGCAGAGCTCAGCGATACGCCGTCTGGCAGGTTGAACGCGATGGAGCTGGAGACCGACGTGCCGGTGTGATTGACGCTCACCGGAGTCAGGCCGGTCACGAACCGGCTGAAGGCCGACAGCGGGACCATGTTCTCCCTCTGCGTACTGACCGCGCTGCCGGTCGACGTGTTGCCACGTCCTGCATTGGCCAACGAATTGGCCGCCAGGTTACGCGCCGCATCCGCGGCCGCGGACGTCCCCTTCTTCTTGGCGTTTGCCCCGATCGCAACGGTGCCCGCGACGGCCTGCGTCGCCTGCGTACCAGTCACCGCGCCGCCCGAGGTGCTGACGTAGATCTCGTTCAGCGTCTCCGGGTTCTGCCAGAACTCCGGCGCGACCTCCATGATCACGTGGTATTGCTGCGGACTGTAGGGATTGAAGATGGTGGACACCTGCGCCTGGGTGAAGGCATTGCCCAGCGTATTGTCGATCTGGCTCGCGGTCAGGCCCAGGCGGGAGGCGGCGTCGCGATCGATGATCAGGTCAGACTCCAGCCCGCCGGGCTGCAGGTCCGTATCCACGTCGGCGACCTCCGGCACGTCCTGAAGCGCCACGCGCAGCTTGTCGCTCCAGGTCCGAAGCTCCGTCAGATCGTCGCCGAGGAGCGTGTATTGGTACTGGGAATTGGCCGCGCGCCCGCCCATGCGGATGTCCTGTTCGGCCTGCAGAAAGCTGTTGACGCCAGCGACCTTGGCCAATTGGGGCCGCAGCCGCGCAATGATCCGGTCGGAGGATATCTTCCGCTCCGCCAGGGGCTTTAGCGTAATGGTCAGGTTTGCCATGGCCCCGCCGCCACGATTGCCGCCACCGCCGTTCGTGAAGCCGACGACGCTGGCCACGGCCGGATCCTGCCGAATGATTTCCGTGACCTGCCGCAGCTTGCCCCGCATCAGCTGGAAGGAGGAGGCGGCATCGCCGCGGATTCCGCCCACCAGCTGGCCCGTGTCCTGCTGCGGGAAGAACCCCTTGGGAATCACGACATAGAGGTACACGTTCAGCCCCACCGTGGCGAGCAGGATCAGCAGCATCAGCCGCCGGTGGCGCAGCGACCAGTCCAGGGAACTGGCATAGACCTCGCGCAGCGCCGTGAAGCCACGCTCGAACGCAGCCCCAAAACCCCTCTGGCTGCGCGGCTTGTCCCGGCCCAGCAGGCGCGCACACATCATCGGTGTCGTGGTCAGCGAGATGACCAGCGAGATCAGGATGGAGATCGACAGCGTCACCGTGAACTCGCTGAACAGGCGGCCGACGATGCCGCCCAGCAGCTGCAGAGGGACAAACACCGCCACCAGCGAGAGGCTCATGGAGAGCACCGTGAAGCCCACTTCCCGCGCGCCCCGGATGGCCGCCTCCATGCGATCCATGCCGGCCTCGATGTGCCGCATGGAGTTCTCCATCACCACGATGGCGTCATCGACCACGAAGCCCGTCGCGATCGTCAGGGCCATCAGCGACAAGTTATCCAGGCTGTAGCCCAGCAGGTACATGGCGCTGAACGTTCCGATGAGCGACACCGGGACCGCTACCGCGGGAATCAGCGCCGCCCGCGGGCTGCGCAGGAACATGTAGACGATCAGGATCACCAGAGCGACGGCAATCAGCAGCGAACGGCCGACCTGCGTCAGGGAACCCCTGATGGTCACCGAGCGGTCATCGGTAACCACCAGGTCGATGCGCGGGTCGATCTCGGCCTTCAGCGCGGGCAGCATCGCCTTGACGCTATCGACCACCGCGATGATGTTGGCGCCTGGCTGCTGGAAGACCTGCACCGACACCGCCGGCTGGCCGTTGTAGAGGCCGAAGGTCCGAATGTTCTCCGTCGCCCCGTCCTTCATGTCGGAAATGGTGGCGACGTCCGAGAGCCGCACGGTGGAGCCGTTGCGGTTGGCGACGACCAGGTCGCGGTACTGGTCGGCAGTACGCGCGTTGTCATTCGTGTAGATCTGGTAATGGAGGTCGCCGGGCTCGATTGCGCCCTTGGGCGCATTCGCGTTGGCGTTGGAGATCGCCGCCTTGATGTCCTGCAGGCCGATACCGTACTTGAACAGCGTACGCGGGTTGAGTTCCACGCGGACGGCGGGCAGTGCGCTGCCATTGACGTTGACCGTGCCGACACCGGGCAGCTGGGCGAGCTTTTGCGACAGGACCGCGTCGGCCGAGTCGTAGATCTGCCCCTGGGTCAGCGTGGCCGAGGTCAGTGCCAGCGAGAGGATCGGGGAGCTTGCAGTGTTGACCTTCCGGTACGTGGGATTGCGCGTCATGTTCGACGGCAGGTCCGCGTGCGCCGCGACGATGGCCGCCTGCACGTCCCGTGCGGCGCCGTCGATGTTGCGATCCAGCCCGAACGTCAGCTGGATATTGGAATTGCCGACTCCGCTGCTGGAGGTCATGTCGTCCACGTCGGCGATCGCCCCCAGGTGCCGCTCAAGCGGCGTGGCGACGCTGCTCGCCATGATCTCCGGGCTGGCACCCGGCAGGGCGGCGGACACCGAAATGGCCGGGGCGTCGACCTTGGGCAGGGGCGCCACCGGCAGGACGGCAAAGGCTGCGATCCCCGCCAGCGCGACGCCGATCGTCAGCAGCGTGGTGGCTATCGGCCGCCGGATGAAGAGTGTCGAGGGGTTCATGGCGTCCCGGACTCGACTGCCGGCCGCTCAGGGACCGCACCACCACCCGCCTCGCCGGTTCTCCAGGCGCGATAGCGTACGGAGAGCCGGTCGAAGGCCAGGTAGATGACCGGCGTGGTGAACAGCGTCAGCACCTGGCTGACGGCCAGTCCGCCGATGATGCTGATGCCCAGCGGATGACGCAGCTCGGAGCCGGTTCCGGTTCCCAACATGAGGGGCACGGCGCCGAACATCGCGGCGACGGTCGTCATCAGAATGGGCCGGAATCTCAGCAAACACGCCTGGTAGATGGCCTCCCGCGGCGACATGCCCTCGTTGCGCTCGGCTTCGATGGCAAAGTCGATCATCAGGATCGCGTTCTTCTTGACGATACCGATCAGCAGCACGATGCCGATCAGCGCAATGATCGTCAGCTGCCCGCCGGAGAGGATCAGCGCGAGCAGGGCGCCGATACCCGCGGACGGAAGCGTGGAGAGGATTGTCACGGGGTGGATGAAGCTCTCGTACAGGACACCCAGCACGATGTACATCACGACGACGGCCGCCAGCAGCAGCAACAACTCATTACTGAGGTTCTTCTGGAACGCCAGCGCGGCACCCTCGAAGGTCGTCTGGATGCTGCTGGGCATCTGGAGTCGGGCCTCGGCCTGCTCGATCGCCGTGACGGCCGCGCCCAGGGAGGCACCCGCAGCCAGGTTGAACGACACCGTCGTCGCCGGGAACTGGTCGCGGTGGTTGATCAGCAGCGGCCGCGTTTCCTCGCGTACGGTTGCAATGGCCGACAGGGGCACCTGGCCACCGCCGGCCGACGGCAGGTAGATCGAGGAGAGGGACTGCAGCGTGCCCTCCTGCGAGGGATTCGCCTCCAGGATCACCCGGTACTGGTTCGACTGCGTGTAGATGGTGGACACGATTCGCTGGCCGAAGGCGTCGTACAGCGCATTGTCCACCGTACCCACGCTGATGCCGAAGCGCGCCGCGCTGTCGCGGTCGATCTGAATGTAGGCCGCGAGGCCCTTGTCCTCGAGATTGCTGGTGACATCCGAGAGCTCCGGCAGCGTGGACAGGGAGTCCAACAGCTTGGGAACCCACGTGGACAGCACGGCATTGTCCGCCGCCTGCAACGTGAACTGGTACTGCGTGCGGCTTACCGTGCTGTCCAGCGTCAGGTCCTGCAGCGGCTGCACAAAGAGCGTTACGCCCGGGATGCCGGCAGTCTCGTTGCTCAGGCGACGGGAAATCTCCGCCGCCGTCAGGGAGCGATCTTCGCGCGGACGCAGATTTATGAGGAACCGACCACTGTTTAGCGTGACGTTGTTGCCGTCCACGCCGATGAACGAGGAGAGGCTCTCCACGTCCGGATCTCGGAGGATCGCTTCCGCCAGCGCCTGCTGCTTCTGGGCCATCGCGCCATAGGAAACCGCCTCGCTTGCCTCGGAAACACCCTGGATCAGGCCCGTGTCCTGTTCCGGGAAGAATCCCTTGGGAATGACCACGTAGAGCAACGCGGTCGCCGCGAGCGTACCCACGGCCACGTACAGGGTGAGGCGCTGGTGCGACAGCACCCAGGTGAGTTGCCGGCCATAGGCATCCACGATGCGCTGCAGCCAGTCCGCCCGGGCGTGCTGGGCGTCCGCCTCCTTGGCTGCGTGCGGCTTCAGCAGCTTGGCGCACAGCATCGGCACGAGGGTCAGCGACACGACGGCGGAGATCAGGATGGTGACCGCCAGGGTGACGGCGAATTCTCGGAACAAGCGCCCCACGACCTCGCGCATGAACAGCAGCGGGATTAGCACGGCCACCAGCGAGACGGTCAACGAGATGATCGTAAAGCCGATCTGGCCTGCACCCTTGAGCGCGGCCTGCATGGGCGATTCGCCCTTCTCCAGATAACGCGCGATGTTCTCGATCATCACGATGGCATCGTCGACCACGAAGCCCGTCGCGATGGTCAGGGCCATGAGCGAGAGGTTGTTGAGGCTGTATCCGGCCAGGTACATCACGGGGAAGGTACCGACCAGCGACAGCGGCACGGACAGCGCCGGAATGATGGTGGCAGGTATGTTGCGCAGGAACAGGAAGATCACGAGCACCACCAGCGCGATGGCCAGGCCGAGCTCGAATTCCACATCCGTCACCGATGCACGGATCGTCGTCGTGCGGTCTGTCAGGAGCGTGACTTCCACGCCCGCCGGCAGGGATGCCTGCAGGGTCGGCAGCATCTTCTTGATGCTGTCCACGACCTCGATGACATTGGCGCCCGGCTGGCGCTGCACGTTGATGAGCAGGGCCGGCGACTTGTTCATCCAGGCGCCCAGCTTAACGTTCTCGGCGCTATCCACCAGGTCTGCCACGTCGCTCAGGCGGACAGGTGCGCCGTTGCGGTAGGCCACCACGATGCGCTTGTATTCCGCCGCGCTGCGCAGCTGGTCGTTGGCATTGATGGTGTAGGCGCGGCTCGGGCCGTCGAACGTGCCCTTCGGCGCATTCTGGTTGGCGACGTTGATGGTTGTACGCAGGTCATCAATGTTGAGTCCGTACGCCGCCAGGGCCTGGGGGTTCGCGCGCACTCGAACGGCGGGCCGCTGCCCGCCGCTGATGCTGACCACGCCAACGCCCGGCAGCTGCGAGATCTTCTGCGCGACGCGGATGTCCGCCAGGTCCTCGACGACCGTCAGGGGCAGCACGGTCGACGCCACGCCCAGCGTGATCACCGGCGCGTCGGCCGGATTGACCTTGGCGTAGATCGGGGGTGCCGGCAGGTCCTGCGGGATCTGGCTCTGGGCGGCGCTGATGGCGGCCTGCACTTCCTGCTCTGCGATATCGAGCGGCAGCGCGAGGCTGAACTGCAGCGTGATAACCGACGCACCCGCCGAGCTGGTGGAGGACATGTGCTCCAGCCCGGACATCTGGCCGAATTGCTTCTCCAGCGGCGCAGTGATGGCCGAGGTCACGACCTCGGGGCTCGCGCCCGGGTCGAAGGTCTGCACCTGAATGGTCGGATAGGCCACATCGGGCAGCGCCGACAAGGGCAGCTGGCGGTAGGCCAGCGCCCCCACCAGCAGGATAGCGATCATGAGCAGCGAGGTCGCGACCGGCCGCTCAATGAATATGCGCGACGGATTCATGGCCTCGCAGCCTGTCCACCGGGCTGGTTGTCGCCACCCGGACGGTTCGGGCGGGGATTGCTGCCGTCCGGACCGCCACCGTCGGGACGCTTGCCGCCGCCCCAGCCGCCCTCAGGACGCTTGCCGCCGCCCCAGCCGCCCTCAGGGCGCTTGCCGCCACCCCAGCCACCGTCGGGACGCTTGCCACCGCCCCAGCCGCCCTCAGGGCGCTTGCCACCCCCGAAATTCCCGCTGCCCGGCCCGCCTTGACCAAACGGACGCTTGCCATTGAACTGGCCGGCGCGGTCCTTGCCGGCCGTACCCGGGGGCGGGGTAGGCGCGGCATCGGACAACTGAACCCTGGCGCCATCGCGCAGCCGATCGCCGCCCTCGGTCACGACCACGTCGCCCGCGGACAGGCCATCGCTTACGGAGACGCGGTCCCCATCCGCGATACCCAGCTTGACCGCGCGCACACTTACCGTCTTGTCGGCATTCACGGCATACACGAACGTGCCGGCCACGCCGTTCACCGAGCCGTGCTGGATGGCTGCCGCGGGGACGATGACCCGGTCATGCTGCGTGTCGACCAGCAGCTGAATATTGACGAACTGGTTTGGAAACAGCAGTCCATCCTGGTTGTCGAACGCCGCCCGCAGCTTGACCGTGCCGGTCGTGGTGTCCATTGCGTTATCGACGGTGACCAGCTTGCCCGTAGCCAACTGCGAGGTGTTGCCGCGATCGAAGGCCGTGACCTCCATCGTCGCGCCGTCGCGCAGGCGCTTCATGAGCGCCGGCACGTTGTCCTCGGGAATCGGAAACAGCGCGGTAATGGGCTGCAGCTGCGTGATCACCACGATGCCATTGGCATCGCCCGGCGTCACGTAGTTGCCGACGTCCACCTGGCGCAGACCCACGCGCCCGTTGATTGGCGAGACGATGTGGGTGTACTGGAGGTTGAGCCGCGCCGTGTTGAGCTGCGCCATATCGGTGGCAACCGTGCCGATGAGCTGCTGAACCAACGCCTCCTGGGTGTCCAACTGCTGCTTGGCAACGGAGTCCTCGGCCACGAGGTCCTTGTAGCGCTGCAAGTCCACGCGCGCGTTGGCCAGCAGTGCCTTGTCACGTGCCAGCACGCCGCCAGCCTGCTCCACTGCATTCTGGTACGGGCGGGGGTCGATCTGGGCGAGGAAGTCACCCGTGCGGACGGCCTGGCCTTCCCGGAAAGCCAGCTGCTGCAGCTGGCCGCTGATCTGGGTCTTCACGATCACCGTCGCCAACGGCGTGATGGTGCCCAACCCGGCGAGCTTCACGGGAAGGTCGCCCTTCTCGGCCGCCGCGACCGTCACCGCCATGGGCTGCCCCATGCCAAACCGGCCACGACCCTGCCCTGCATCCTGCGGCTTCTGGCGCACGTACCAAAGAAATACGCCCAGACCCATAAGTACCACCAGGGTCGTCGCAATCAGACCCCAGCGCGTTTTCTTATCCATTGATTCTGAAACCCTTTATGAAAGTCTGTGGCGTCACACAAAGACCAGTCGGACAATGAAAGGTTCACCGGCCCGGCCGCCGTTTGTGCCGACAATGGCGGCATCGCGCGGGCTGGGTAGCACGCGACGCGGACGGTGAGGCGCTGTCGCCTGCCGTGCGCTGCTGCCCGGCCGGCGCGAGCCTGTTTTTTGTAATTTGGTCCGCGGCTTGCGTCTGCGGAGGCCGCATTCTACCCCTCGCGCCGAGCGCATAGGCTGGCCGCAGTTTGGGATGTCGTCGGCACGCAAATCAAGATTCGGTACGGCAGCGCACCCGGACTCCTCCCCCTGAAACGCCGCTCCCCGGGGGGCAGACGGCCCAGCTGGCACTGCACCCTACCGCCGCCAGGCGGTGACCCGACCGGCTGACGCCAGCCGGTGGCTTCGCGTCGGCCCCGCGGCCGAATCTGACATCGCGGTTCGTCCGCGGGTGGCGGGGGCCAGGGGCCGCCGTGCTTTAGACGGCCGCAAGGCGTCCGCCCATCGCACGAACACGGCGGTTGCTGCGCCCGAGAAAGCCCTCGGCCAGGCGCGCAAAGCGGGTGGGGACCCTGAGGGAACCGCGGCGGGTGCAAGCCGGTCCCCAGGGAGCCGGCAAGCCGCGCCCTCTGGAGGCGCGGCCCCAAGCCGTTGGCAAACTACTTCTTGCGCGGATCTTTTTCGCCGAGGCCTGGGTAGAAGACGGCCCTGTTGCGCTCCGACTCGTTGTAAACGTGGCGCTTCTTGAACACCCAATGGCCGTTGACCTTGGCCAATTCGTCCTCGTAGTGCCCGAAGTAGAGCAACTGGACGTCCTTCTGCGGCGTGTTGTTGGTAAGGGCGAACCAGTAAGCCGTGCTCTTGGCCGTATTGCCGTTCACGTCGATGACATGATTGATGATCTGGTGGCGGGTACGCGGATGAGAGGTCGCACCCTCCGGGATCGTTACCGGCCGTGAACCACCGAAATTGGACATGGCCTTGCGGATCGCGGCCTTCCCGTTCTCGACGCCGCCCACCCAATCCAGCACGCCGTCCTCGGCCCACGTCGCCATCACGGTCTCGATGTCACCGGCGTCCACCGCCACCATGTAGCGATTGGATAGGTTCTCGATTTCGGCCCGATCATCCGCGTAGCCGGCCAGTGCCAGGCTCGACAGGCTCGACAACAGCAGCGCGCTGAAGCCCGCTATTAGCTTCCTCATATGCCCCCCGAAACTTGTGATTATTCTTCGTTGCACCCGAGCGCGCAGTTTAGCTGGCTCGGGCCTCAATCATCGAGTCGTCGATCGTTGGGACCCTGCCAGCGGGTAACGCCTCCCGAGGCGGGGCGGGCCGCACCCTCCCGGCGCAGGTCAGGCCTGAGGCTCGGGCGCCTTGAAGGCCTCTGGCGCCGCCGACCCGGTGCCGAAGAAGAACTTCTCCATTTCCGTTTCCAGCAGCTTGCGCGCCTTGGGATCAACCGGCGTCAGGCGGTATTCGTTGATCAGCACCGTCTGGTGCTTGACCCACTGCGCCCAGGCCTCCTTGGAAACCTCGGCAAAGATCCGCTGGCCGAGGGGGCCCGGATACGGCAAGCGGTCGAGACCGGGGGCTTCGCGCTTTAGCAGCACGCACTGGACCAAGCGGGTCATGGCTATTCTTGCGCCTCGATAATGTCGGGGAGCGCCGCGAGCAGGCTGGCGACCGGAGCCGGCAACCCCACGCGGGCGGGATGGCGCGGGTTATACCACAGGCCATCCGAGGCCTCGCCTACCCCGCCCGCCGCCGGCGCCCAGCCGTCCGGAATCGCGGCCAGGAGGGGCAGGATGCGCAGATCAAAGTGCGTAAATGCGTGTTCCACCGCCGGGAGCTGCAGCCCGTCCGCGGCACCGGGAAGCAGCGTTTCCGCGGCCGCGTGGTTGGCAAACTCGGGCGGCGACCACAATCCGCCCCAAATACCCGTGGAGGGGCGCTTGGCCAGCCACACGCTGCCGTCCTCGCGGTGCGCCAGCAGCATGACCACTTCTCGCTGGCGGCGCTTGAGCGCCTTGCGGGAGGCCGGCAGTTCCTGCTGCCGGCCGGTGGCGCGCGCCACGCAGGCCGGCGATAGGGGACACTGCAGGCAGTTGGGATTGCGGCGCGTGCACAGCGTGGCCCCCAGATCCATGATCGCCTGCGTATAGGTCGCGACCTGCTCCACAGGGGTCTCCCGCTCCGCCACCTGCCATAAGTGGTGCTCGAAGGCGCGCTCGCCCGGGCGCCCGTCGATCCCGAACAGGCGCGCCAGCACCCGACGCACGTTGCCATCCACGATCGCGTGGCGTTGGCCGGTGCTGATCGCGAGGATCGCCCCTGCAGTGGAGCGCCCAATACCCGGGAGGGCCTCCACGTCCGGGAAACGGGTGGGAAACATCCCACCGTGCTCCGCGACCACCTGCTGCGCCGCCCGCTGCAGGTTGCGGGCGCGGGCGTAGTAGCCCAGTCCCGACCACAGGTGCAGCACCTCGTCCGTGGGCGCCTCGGCAAGGCTGCGCAGGTCCGGGAAACGCGCCAGGAAGCGAAGGAAATACGGGATCACCGTGGCGACCTGCGTCTGCTGCAGCATGACCTCCGACACCCAGACCCGATAGGCGCTGCGGTCCTGCTGCCAGGGCAGGTCGTGCCGGCCGTGGCGCGCGTGCCAGGCCAGTAGTGCGGGGGCAATCACTGGATCTGCATCGGCCACCGCGTCAGGAAACCACGGTGGCGTGCCATTTGATCGCGTACTGCAGCGGCCGGGCGTTGTTGGGCGGGTTGAGCTTCCGCCTGATGGACTGGTAGTGAGACTCGATCCTCTTCACGGACAGGGAGAGGTCGACGACGACTGCATCCGGCGCGAGGGCGCGGATCGCGGCCCGCCCGTCGCGCGCCGACTGGACCTCGCCACAGACTTGCATGTCAGACTCGGCGTCGATCATCGCGCGCAGCCCGTGGCGCACGATGGGATGGTCAGCGACGATCCGCACCCGCCTGGGGGGCGGGCCGCGCATTTTCAGGACACTCACGTCAGGGATAGCTCCGGTCGAACGGGACAACGACGGCGCAGGTTGGTGCCTTCGCCGGGCGCGGATTGCACCGATAGGTAACCGCCGGCCATCTGCGCCCTGAATTGCATAATCTTAAGGCCGGGGCCACCAGAGTTCACGCGCCGCGGATCAAAAGCCGCGCCCTCATCGCTAACCAGCAGCTCGGCCTGCCCGTCGGTCGCCGGCCGCCGCACAGACACCGCAGGGGCATGGCCACGCTTGCTCGCTTGGGAAATCGCTGCCTGCGCGACTGGATACAGTTGGGTCACGGTGTGGTCGTCGAAACGCAGGAACGCGGGTACAGCGACCGGGTGCTCTGGATCGCCTCGTTGAGCCGCCTGCTCACTTGCTGCATCTACACCCGAATCCGGCGTCCGGACAGCGGGCTGAAGCGGCGCGTCACGCCCTTGAGCAACAGCGCGGTACCGGTTGGCTGCTGGCCAAGGCCGTGGTGCAGGTCCCCACCGAGACGCTGCTGCTCGAGCGTGGCCACTTGCAGCACCCCTCGCTTCCACTGCTTGCGCTCGGTCGCGTCATTGACCACGACGATGACGCGCCGTTCGGTGGCGATCGTAACCCCGTGAAGCTACCCATCGTCGCCAGCCGGCTCCCATCGGCCCGGCAGCCCTGCAGCTCGAGCACCGGACCCTCACCGGCAGCCAGGTTCACGAGCAGGCGCTGGTGGAACCGCAGTGGCTCCAGGACGGGCCAGGGGTGGACCTGGCGCCCGTGTCCGCGCCGGCGGGCCTGGGGCGGCTGCTCAGCGACCTGGGTGGACTGGGTGTCTTCGACCTTCGCCGGCCGCATCGCCGGCGCTAATTCCACTTATTCACGACGCCACACCGTATAAAAAAAGTTGCCCCCTGACCTTTTTGTTGTTATTTAGCAACGAATCTGAAATTAGCGTCATCCAGAGCCGACGGTAGGTTGCGAAGGCCAACCTAATGGTCGAAGCTACGGCCCCAGCAACGTCTACAGCTAGGAGCGTGTCGGACTTAAGCGGCTTTTGAGTGTGATTTTGGGTAACCTCGACACGGGGATTGGATCGTGTCGAGGGGGCCTGGATGAGCAACTTCCGATCGGTTGACCGCGGCACGGCGTACCTGCTGCCCCCTTCGG
>CAIPVV010000016.1 GCA_903868595.1 uncultured Pseudomonadota bacterium | reverse complement strand
CTGCCGCACGGACTGCCGCCGGAAATTATCGAGCGCCTGTCGGCCGTTCGCGTACGGGGCCAGGCACTGGCGTTGCAGCGTGCCGACCAGGCGCGGCCAGTGCGCGCCATGAAGCCCAAGCACTAAGAGCGCGATAGGCTGACGCGGGACGCGTAATTCCGACGTGTCCCGACTTCCTTACGAACTTCGATCGATCATCAAGCACCTGCTTGACGATCGTTGCATTTTCTATAATCTATTTCCTCCCGGTGTAGCCATATAAGAAGGACTAAACAGTCCCCGGCGCGCCAAGCAAAATCCGACAATAGATCTGGGGGTTTCATGAACATCAGGAATACATGCGTCGCCACGGCAGTGGCATTGGCGCTCTACGGCAGCCTGGCGAGCGTGCCGGTCGCCCGGGCCGAGACGGCAGCGCTGGAGGAAGTCACCGTCACCGCCGAGCGCCGCGGCATGGCCCTGCAGAACACCCCGATCTCCCTCACCGCCCTGTCCGCGGAAGCGATGGAGCGCAAGGGCATCGAGGACGTTGCCGACATCGCCCACTTCACCCCGAACCTTGCCATCAACGGCTCACGCGGCTACGGCAACAACCAGCCAGTGTTCGCCATCCGCGGCATTTCCGGCGGCGGCGGCGCCACCAGCGAGCGCGGCGTCGCCCTATACATCGACGACATTTTCGTGCCGCGTACCAATGGCTCGGTCTTCAAGGTCTTTGACCTGGATCGCGTGGAGGTCCTGCGTGGCCCGCAGGGCACGCTGTTCGGGCGCAACAGCGAGGGCGGCGCCATCCGCCTGGTCACCAAGCAGCCGGGTCCGGACTTCGACGCCTATGTGAAGGCCAACATCGGCAATTTCGACCACCAGGATTTCGTCGGAATGGTGAACCTGCCGGTCAGCGACACCTTCGCGGTGCGCCTGCAGGCGGCCCACCTCAAGGAAGACGGCTACGTGCGCCGCGGTACTCAGATGATGGGCGGCGAGAAGGACACAGTTGCCCGCATCCAGGCCGCGTACACGCCCAGCAGCGACCTGAAGTTCACCTTCGGCGTGCTGTACAGCGATGCCAAGTCCAACGGCTCGCCGAACGTCTTTACCAACTGGGACATGAGCCCGGGCATCACCGGCGTCATCCAGGGCAACTACGCCGACTGGATGTCCGACTGGCTGGCCGCCGCCAACCAGCCGCGCCTCTCAACGGTCAACGACCCGCGGCTGGTCAAGGGCAACTACACGGCGCCGGACTTCTGCTTCATCGACAACGCGAACCCGGATTTCGGCAAGGCTTGCGAGCAGCACAGCAACAGCAAGTACTACCAGTTCGACGGCAAGATGAACTATCGCTTCAGCGACAACGTGCAACTGACGCTCACCAGCGGCTACGCCGTCATGAACCACGATGGCATCACCGACTGGCAGTTCCTGGGCACCGAGATCCGCCCGGACGTGGTGAAGTCGGTAGTCATCAACCACGAGGCGCTGATCAATGCCGCGCTTGCGGACGGCAAGGTGGACCTGGTGACCGGCATCAACTTCTTCCAGGAGAAGTCGACGACCGACACCTACAACATCAACGCCAAGGGAACGAGCGTGTTCAACTCCGTGACCGGCGGATCGGCCAACGGCGACGGGTATGCTGGCCTGTACATCACCGGCAACCAGCGCGTCGCCCAGACCACCAACTCCTGGGGGCAGTTCAACAGCCTGACCTGGCATGCCACGCCGCAGCTGAACTTCACCACGGGCTTGCGCGTGTCCCAGGATGACAAGGCCATCGAGTACATTCGCCGTGGCGGCTCGGGCCCCGCGCCGAGCTTCCCGGGCATGCCGGCAGCCAACGACTTCGTACCCAGCTACGCCGGGGCCAACGGCGCCACGTCGATCACCGTTGACGGCAGCCACACCTGGACCGTGGTGGACTGGCGCGAGACCATCGACTACCACTTCACCAAGGACATCATGGCCTACGCCACGGCGTCCAAGGCGTTCAAGGACGGCCAGTACTCCTACACGGTCGTGCCGAGCCTCTCGGGTCCCGACCAGAGCAGCATCATCAAGCCGATCGACCCGGAAAAGGTTGTGAACTTCGAGGTTGGCCTGCGTACCACGTGGCTTGACGGCCGCCTGCGCATCAACCCGACCGGTTACTACATGGCCTGGACCAACCGCCAGTCCGCGCAGCAGCAGGCCTGCCCGAACGACCCCTCCTGCCCAACCGGCTTTCGAATCGTGACGGTCAATGCCGGCGACGTGGACGTCTACGGCCTGGAACTGGACGCGCAATTCGCCATCACCGACCACCTTTCGGTGGACGGCGCCCTGGGCACGACCAAGTACCGCTTGAAGGACATCGTGGCCAACAAAGGTCCGTACCTGTTCCCCGACCAGCCGACGCCGACCTACAACCTGGGCCTGAACTACAGCTCCCCGGCGACCTCCCTGGGCACGTTCATGTTCAACGTGAGCTACGCCTACCAGGGTCCGCAGCAGACCTACCCGGGTTCGCTGACCTACCCGACGGGCACGATCGACTCCTCCTACCAGCTGCCCAGCTACGGGCTGGTGAACGCCAGGCTGCAACTGACCACCAACGACAAGAAGAACGTGGTGGCCCTGTACGCCAACAACCTGATGGACAAGGTCTACGCGACCTATGCCACCAAGTTCGGTGGCGGCTACTGGGACAGCGGGGCGGGCACGGGACTGGCGGCCCCGCCGCGCTCGGCCACGCAGAGCGTGATGGGTCGACCGCGTGAGTTCGGCATCACCTTGCAGCACAACTTCTAGTCGCGCTGCAGGCTCAAGGCCCCTTAGGGGGTTGAAGGTGCTGGCGTTGGCGGCCGCAGGACGGCCTCCACGTCAGCCTTCATCCCCTTAAGCCCGGCCTGCTCGCCGATCTTCAGGGCGTCCTCCGGGCTCTTGCCTTGCAGCCAGGCCGCCCGCAGTGCCAAGAGCGCACCGACCCTGTTGCTCGTGCTGCAGTGGGCCAGCGTGGTCTCCTGCGCGTGCTTCTTCAGCAGCGCGTCGAAGGCCAAGACGTTTTCCCGCGTAAGGCCAGCACGGCCCGCCACCGGCAGTGACTCGTACTTCAGGCCCGCCCCTTCCGCCACCGCCCGCTCATTGAGCTGGGGGTGCTCCGCCTCGGGCCGCAGGTCGATGACGACCTGGACGCCCTCCTTGCGCAGTGCCTCGAAGGCTTCCGCCGGCGGTTGCCCGCTGGCCACCAGCGTGGGCCCCTGCCGCGAGAACTGCGGCAGCTCCTCCAGCGCACCCGCCCGCGCCAGCGCCGCGGCCGACAGTGCCAGCAGGGCCAGGGATAGGTTCTTCCACATACGCGCTCCTTCGACTACCGGGACTTGCCGGCTAGAGGATGCCACCAACCCATTGCAGGATCTGCTCCCTGCTCAGGGCGCCCGACTGCCGGGCCTGCTCCCGCCCGCCCTTGAACAGCACCAGCGTTGGAATGCTGCGGATGCCAAAGCGCGTACCCAGGCCGGGCTCGG
>CAIPVV010000015.1 GCA_903868595.1 uncultured Pseudomonadota bacterium | reverse complement strand
AGGCGCAGCGCCGGCAGCGTTGGCCGCTGGCAAGCCGCGGCCCCCGGCCGCCCGTCCGTCCGGCGCCGCCCGCCCGGTGGGCGCCGTGCGTCCCGCCGCCTCGCCGCGTGCGGGCAGTGCCTCGCGCCAAGGCGGGCCCGTGCGCACGGCGCACCCGCGCGGTTCCGCCCCAAAGGGCCGGCGTTGATGGAGAGTCCCCGCGTCCTGGGGATCGCGGGGCTGTTCATGGCCAGCGGCATCGTCGTTGGCGCACTGGCCGCACATGCCCTGCAGAAGGTGCTGGAGCCGAGGCAACTGGACTCCCTGCACACGGCGGTCAACTACCAGCTCTTCAACGCCCTGGGCCTGCTGCTGGTCGGCGTGCTGATGCGGGATGCGCAGCTGCCGGCGCTGCGGGTGGTGGCGGGGCTGCTGATCGCCGGCATCGTCTGTTTCAGCGGCGGCATCTACATCATGCTCGCCGGCGCGCCGCGCCTGCTGGGCCTCATCACCCCGCTGGGCGGGGTGCTGCTCATGGCAGCCTGGGGCTGGTTCGCGCTGGCCTACTTCCGGCGCTAGGCCGCCGCTGCGCCGGCGGCCTCTTCCTTCAGCAGCCGCTCGACCAGGCGGCGATACAGCATCGGTGCCTTGTCGACGTCGAACAGCACCATGCGGCGGCTCGGGTCCGCATCGATGATCCTCTGCTGGGCCTGCAGCATCCTGCGGTCCTCGTTGAACACCCGCTCACCCAACTCCAGGAACGCCTGCTTCAAGTCGGCTGCGCCGGGGGTGCGCGCGGACGGCCCGAAGCAGAAGAAGTAGCAGGTGCTGCGCCGGGTCAGCGGGGTGACCGCCTGCGCGGTAAAGCTGGAGAACACGGGCGTCTCGGTGGGGCGCTCCGCGCCGGAGCGCTCGGCCGCGCCGGGGAGGTAGTTGGCCGAGGTCAGCAGGAAGATGCCCGGCACCAGGTAGTCGAAGCTGGTGAGGACGTCGCACACGGGGCCCGCCAGGGCCACCTGGTGCGGCGGCGTGGGTGCGTTCTTCATCCACCGCTCCACGCGCACGCCGCGCTCCAGCGGCGTGATGCACAGCTGCGCCTCGGCCCAGGCCTTGTTGGTGTCGGCGCGACCGCCGCCGAAGGAATTGCGGTGCACGTAGGCGATGTGCGAGAGGTCCAGCAGGTTGTCCTGGATCAGCTCGTAGTTCACCTCATAGTCCATGCGTCCCGGCAGCATGTGCCACCGGGGATCGTCAACACCCACGAAGTCGGGGATCAGTGATTCCTCGACCTTGGCTGCATCGCCCATCCAGATCCAGATCACGCTGTAGCGCTCGACGACGGGGTAGCTGCGCACCTTCATCGCCTTGGGGATGGCGGTGTGGCCGGGGATTTCGTTGCAGGTGCCGGAAGGTGCAAACCTGAGCCCGTGGTACATGCAGCGCAGGTCATTGCCTTCGATCTGGCCGTGCGACAGCGGCGCGAGCCGGTGGCAGCAGCGGTCCTCCAGCGCCGTGATCGTGCCGTCGGACTGGCGGTAGAACACCAGCGGCTCATCCAGCAGCGTGACCGGCGTGGGCACGCCGGCCGGAAAATCCCGGTCCCACCCCGCGACATACCAGCAGTTGCGCACGTACATGGTGGCCTCCCTCGTCGTTAAAGTTGCGATCGCAACAATAAGCCCTGCAGGCTTCGCTGGGCAAATCCCGCCGCCTGAGGGAAGAGACCACGCCCTCCGACGGGATACTGCACCCCCGCGTCGGCGCTGGCGAGTTCGCACAGGCCCTCGCAGCCTTCCGCCGCGTCGTGGGCGAGCCCTCGCTAGAGCTTGCGCGCCGAGTACGTTTCGCAGTCCTTGACCAGGCCGCGCTTGAACCCCGACTCGAACCAGCGCTGGCGTTGCGCAGCCGTCCCGTGGGTGAAGGAGTCGGGGACGATCTCGTCCTGGGCCAGGCGCTGGATCATGTCCGCGCCCACCGAGGCGGCGGCGGACAGGGCTTGCGGCAGGGTCTGCGGATCCAGGATGTGGCGATTGCGCTCCGCGTTGTGCGCCCAGATACCGGCGAAGCAGTCGGCCTGAAGCTCCAGGCGCAGCTGCAGCGCATTGCGCATCATCGCGTTCTTGCCGGCCTGCGCACGGCGCAGCTTGACCTCGATGCCCATGAGGTTCTGCACGTGGTGGCCGACCTCGTGCGCGATGACATAGGCCTGCGCGAAGTCGCCCGGCACGTGGAAACGATCGGCAAGCTCGCGGTAGAAGTTCAGGTCGATGTACACGCGCCGGTCGGCTGCGCAGTAGAACGGCCCGGACTCGGCGGCCTTGGCGGCGCAGCCGGAGCGCGTGCTGCCCTCGAAGTAACGCAGCCGCGGCGGGATGTAGGTCTCCCCTTCCTCGGCAAAGATCTGCGTCCAGGTGTCCTCGGTGTCGGCAAGCACCACGGAGATGAAATCCCCGATCTCAGCGCGCGGCGCGGTGGTGGGCACCGCGGCGGGCCCGACCGGCGCGCCCGGCTCCACCGGGGCATCTGCCAGGCCAAGCAGGATCCGCGGGTCGACCCCAAGGAACCAGGCGGCCGCCATGGCCACCACCGCGCACAGGACGAGCTTGAGTCCCGTGCGGGCAGGGCTGCCCCGAGTCTCCTCGACGTTTTCACTGCGGCGACCGTCACGCCAACGCATTGCGGAATCTCATGGAACTTATATCCGGCGATAGGCCCGACAGGCGCCGTTCAGGCCGTGCGTCTTAGACTTGGAATTAGAGACGCTACGCCCATCCGGGTGCATAGGCGGCGATGTTAGCAGACCGATCCATGGGCTCCGCATATCATTAGATGTCTATGGGCAAACTCCAGGAAAATCTGTTCCGCTGGCTGCTTCCGGCGGTTTCCCTTGCCGTTTTCGGGGGCGTCGGCTGGGTCATACATCACCAGCTGGCCGGGACCCATTTGCGGGACGTGCTGCAGGACTTTAGGGCCACCGCGCCGGCCGCGATCTTCGCTGCCGGCCTGTTCACGATGATGAGCTATTGGCTGTTGGGTTTCTACGACGTGCTGGCCCTGCGCTACGTCGGGCGGCAGCTGCCGGCCAGCACCACTTTCTTTACCGCATTTATCGCCAGCGCCTTTGGCCACAACCTGGGCGTGGCGGCCTTCACCGGCGCCGCGGTCCGTTACCGGATCTACGGTACACAGGGCCTCAACGCCGCCGATGTCGCCACGGTGGCCGGCTTCTGCAGCGTCACCGGGGGCATTGGCCTGGCCGTCCTAGCAGGCGTATCGGTGGTGGCCGACCCCCAGCTTGCGGGCGCTTTGTTGCATCTGCATGGCACCCTGGTCACCGTGCTGGGGCTGGGGCTGCTGGGTGGCGTGGCGACCTATGCGGCCTGGTCCTTCACAGGCCGGGCCGCCGTGGAGATCCGCGGCTGGGCCCTGTTGCCACCGGTGCCGCGTATCGCCCTGCTGCAGATTGCGCTGGCGGTAACAGACCTCGCCATTTCCGCCGCGGTACCCTGGGTGTTGTTGCCGCCGGGCACCCCCATCGGCTATGCCGCCTTCGCGGGCATCTATGCGATGGCGATCGTGGCCGGCATCGCCAGCCACGTGCCGGGTGGCCTGGGCGTGTTCGAGTCGGTGATGGTGCTGGCACTGCCGCAGGTTCCCGTCGAACAGCTGCTCGGTGCGCTGCTGGCCTGGCGCCTCATCTACTATTTCCTGCCGCTCATCGCTGCGGCGCTGCTGTTCGCGGCGCAGGAACTGCGCAATAGCCGCCGTCAACTGGCGCGCTTTGAGGAGCTGGCCTCCGTCTACATCACGCCGATCATCCCGCAGATCGCCGGTTCGCTCTCCTATGTCGCCGGCTTCGTGCTGCTGATCTCCGGTGCGACACCGGCGGTGGATACGCGCATCGCGCGGCTGGTAGATATCCTGCCCCTCTCGGTACTGGAGTTCTCGCACCTGGCGGGCAGCGTCGTGGGCGTGGGGCTGGTGATCATTGCGCGCGCGCTCTTCCGGCGAATCGGCGCCGCCTACCAGATCGCCCTGTGGCTGCTCGCCGCAGGCGCGCTCGCCTCGGTCCTGAAGGGCCTGGACATCGAGGAGGCGGCGCTCTCGCTCATCGTGATGGCGACGCTGTGGCTGGGGCGGCGCGCGTTTTACCGCCGGGCCTCGATCCTGGGTTCTCGCTTCACGCCGGCCTGGATCGCAAGTCTCCTGATCGTCTTGGCCACCACGGTCTGGATAGGCTTCTTCGCACAGCGCCACGTGGAATACGCGCATTCGCTGTGGTGGACCTTCGCTGTGGATGGAGATGCGCCCCGCATGCTGCGCGCGACGCTGGTGATCACCTTGCTGGCTGCGGGCTTTCTGACGATGAACCTGCTGCGGCCGGAACGCCCTGAGCCGGGCAATGCAACCCCGGAAGAGCTGGAACGGGCACGCCACGCAATCGCGCGCTCCAGCAATACGCTCGCCAGCGTCGCGCTGACCGGCGACAAGCGCCTGCTGTTTCACGAGGCGGGCGACGCCTTCATCATGTACCAGATTTGCGGCCGCAGCTGGATCGCGCTCGGGGATCCGGTGGGCCCGCGCGAGCGACACGAGGAGCTGGTCTGGCGCTTTCGGGAGTTGTCGGACCAGCACGGTGGCTGGAGCGTCTTCTATCAGGTCAGCGGTGACCGGCTGCCCCTGTATGTGGATCTGGGGCTCTCGGTACTCAAGCTTGGCGAGGAGGCGCGCATCAGCCTGCCTGACTTCTCGCTGGAGGGCAGCCAGAGGGCGGAGCTGCGCACGCAGCGGCGTCGCGCGCAGAAGGATGGCGCAAGCTTCGAGGTGCTCCTGCCGCCGCAGGTGGAGGCGGTACTGCCGGAGTTGCGCCGCGTGTCGGATGAGTGGCTGCAGGACAAGGCGACGGCCGAGAAGGGCTTCTCGGTAGGGTACTTCGGGGAGGCCTACCTGCGGCAGTTCCCGGTCGCCATTGTGCGCACCGAGGGCAGCGTCAGCGCCTTCGCAACCTTGTGGGTGACGGATGACCACGCGGAGATTTCCGTGGATCTCATGCGCTTCGCCGTCGATGCGCCGCGCGCCGCGATGGACTACTTGTTCGTCGAGCTGCTGCTGTGGGCCCAGGGCGCCGGCTACCACTGGCTCAATATCGGCATGGCGCCGCTGGCGGGTCTGGAGAAGCATCCGCTGGCACCGGCCTGGCATCGCGTGGGCAACTTCGTGTTCCGCTACGGCGAGCACTTCTACAACTTCGAAGGCCTGCGCCGCTACAAGATGAAATTCAATCCTACCTGGGAGCCCAAGTACCTGGTGGCACCGGGCGGTATCGCGCTGCCCCGCATCCTGCTGGACGTCTCGGTGCTCATCGCGGGCGGCGTCAGGGAGCTCTTCCACAAGTGATACGCCGCAGTCTGCTGGCCATTGCGTTGGGGACGGTTGCCACGGTCGCGGCCGGGCAGGACATCGCGCACCTGGAGCACGGGCGCTTCGGGTCGCTGCTGCTGATCAAGCCCCAGGGCGTGACGCAGGGCATGGCCTTGCTGCTCGCGCCGGGCAGTGCGACGGCTACGCCATTGGCGCTGGCCTTGGCGGCGCGTGGCCTGGTCGTTGCGCAGGCAGACAGCGCCCACTACCTGGCGGACCTGCGCCGCAAGGAGAAGGGCTGCAACTACCTGGCGGCGGACCTGGAGGACCTGGCACACCGTATCGGTCGCGAGGCCCAGCTCGGGGAATACCTCTCACCGGTCGTGGTGGGTGTCGGCGCTGGCGCGGCGCTGGCGCAGATCGCCTTGCTGCAGGCCCCGGCCGGCACGTTCGCCGGCGGCCTGGGGCTCAATGCCACCGCCACGGTAGACGTCGGCGCGGCGCCGTTGTGCGCGGGACCGCGGGGAGCACTGCGTCACAGCGCCGCGGCCCAGGGGCCGTATGCGCTGACGCCCGCGGCGGGCCGCGAGGAAGGCTATGTGCCGCTGGCGATGGTCGGGGCCGATGCGACCGGCCAGGCCAGCGCGCGGGCGCTGCGCATCGGGAGCGCGGCCAAGCCGGCAACGCCCGCCGATGTGCCGGCGGACGTGGCCGATCTGCCGCTGGTGGTGCTGCCGGTGCAGACGCCGGTTACCCAGCTGGTGCTCCTGATCAGCGGCGACGGCGGCTGGGCGGGCATCGACAAGGAGATCGGCGCACAGCTGGCGGGTCGCGGGCTGCCGGTGATCGGCGTCAGTTCCCTGAAGTATTTCTGGAAGCGACGCACGCCTGAGGAAGCGGCAGCCGACATGGCGAGGCTGCTGCGCCACTACCTGGCCACGTGGCATGCCACGCAGGTCGTACTCGTGGGCTATTCCTTCGGCGCGGACGTCATGCCGTTCATCGTCAACCGCCTGCCGCCGGATCTGCGCGCGCGCATCGCCAGCGTGAACCTGCTGGCACTCGGCCAGAAGGCGGATTTCGAAGTGCATGTCGCCGGCTGGATCGGCAGCGCCGGTAGCGATGCACTGCCCATTGCGCCGGAGCTCGCGCGTACGACGGACCTGCGCCGACTGTGCTTCTACGGCGCTGGTGACCGGGAGTCCGCCGCCTCCTGTGCGGGGTTCACGGCGCCGCTCTCCGCGGCGCGCGAGGTCGGGCAGGGCCATCACTTCGGCTACCTGTACAGCGAGATCGCCGACCAGATCGTCGCCTACGCCATCCGCTAATGGCCGATATCCTGCCTATCCATGCGGTGTTGCCCGAGCTGTGCCGGGCACTGGGCAGCGCGCCCAGCGTCGTGCTGGAGGCGCCGCCGGGCGCCGGCAAGAGCACGGTGGTGCCGCTGGAACTGCTGCGGCAGGACTGGGCGCGGGGTCAGCGCATCCTGCTGCTGGAGCCGCGGCGCCTGGCCGCGCGCGCCGTCGCCGCGCGCATGGCGCAGACACTGGGCGAGCCGCTGGGCGAGACGGTCGGATACCGCATGCGCATGGATACGCGCGTTGGCCCGCGCACGCGCCTGGAGGTGATCACCGAGGGCGTGCTGACGCGCATGCTGCAGGAGGACGCCTCGCTGGAGGGCGTGGCTGCCGTGTTGTTCGATGAATTCCACGAGCGCAGCCTCTCGGCCGACCTGGGCCTCGCCCTGTGCCTAGAGTCGCAGGCAACCCTCGCGCCGGCGCTGCGCCTGCTGGTGATGTCCGCGACGCTGGATGGCGCGGCGATCGCGCGCCTGCTGGGCGATGCGCCGGTGGTCAGCGCACAGGGCCGGCTGTACGAGGTGGCGCTGCGTTACATCGGGCGTGGCCTGCCGGCGTTGCCGGAGCCGAACGAACCACTGGCGCGCAGCCTGGATCCGATCGCCGCCAGCCTGCGCCGCGTGCTCGCCGAGACGCAGGGCGACGTGCTCGCCTTCCTGCCGGGCACGGCGGAGATCCGGCGCCTGCGCGCGATGCTGGAGGAGGGGCCGCGTGAGCCGGGCCTGGTGATCCACGAGCTCTACGGCGAGCTCTCCCTGGAGGCCCAGGAGGCCGCCCTGAAGGCCGCGCCCAACGGGATGCGAAAGCTCGTGCTCTCCACCAACGTGGCCGAGACCAGCCTGACGATCGAGGGCGTGCGCGTGGTCGTGGACGCCGGGCTCGTGCGTCGCTCCCGCTTCGATCCCGGTACGGGCATGAGCCGTCTGGTCACGGAGCGGGTCTCGCGCTCCTCGGCCACGCAGCGCGCCGGCCGCGCAGGCCGCGTTGCCGCGGGGGTGTGCTACCGGCTGTGGGGAGAGGGCTCGCAGGCGACGCTGGCGGCCTACACGCCACCGGAGGTCCTGACGGCGGATCTCACGCCGCTGGCGCTGGAGCTGGGCGTCTGGGGCGCGCGGGAAGCCAGCGACCTGAAGTGGCTGGACCTGCCACCGGCGGCTCCGCTCGCGCAGGCCCGCGCGCTGCTGGCGCGGCTGGAGGCACTGGATGCGCAGGGACGCATCACTGCGCACGGCCGGGAGATGTCGCGACTGGGGCTGCACCCGCGCCTGGCCCACATGCTGATACGGGGGCGGCGCGCCGGGCAAGGGGAGCTTGCGGCCCGTCTGGCCGCGCTGCTCTCGGAGCGAGACCTGCTGCGCGGCGGGCGCGATCCGGATATTCGTTCGCGCCTGGAGGTGCTGCGGCGAGGCGGTGAGTCCCTGGACCGTGCCGTGCTTGCAAGGGTGCGTCGCCTGGTGACCCAGCTGGCGCCGCGCGGGGAGGTTGGGGCGACCGAGGATAACGATGCCGGGCGCGTACTGGCCTGGGCTTTCCCGGATCGCATCGCGCAGCGTCGCGGGGCAATCGACGGGCCGTCGGGCGGACGCTACCTGCTCGCCAACGGCCGCGGCGCGGTGCTGGGGCAGGTCTCCACGCTCGGCAGCGCGGCGTACCTGGTGGCCGTGGACCTGGACGACGCAGAGGCGGCCGAGGCGCGCATCCGCCTCGCAGCGCCGCTGACGCGCGAGGCGCTGGAGGCGGCGCTGGCCGAGCACCTGGTGGAGGAAACCCAGTCGGGCTTTGATGCCCGGGAGCAGGCCGTCTATGCGCGCCGCGTGCGCCGGCTTGACGCGTTGGTGCTGGCCGAGCGCGCCGTGGCGCTGGATCCGGAGCTGATTGCCGCGGCGCTGCTGGGCGCGCTGCACGACAAGGGACTCTCCAGCCTGCCGTGGGATGAGGCCGCGCGCGGCCTGCTGGCGCGCCTGCGCTTTGCCGCCGGGCTGGGGCGCAACGCGGGCACCTGGCCGGCCTTCGATGACGCCGCGCTGCTGGCGCAACTGCCGCAGTGGCTGGGTCCCTACCTGCAGGGCGTTACCCGGCTGGCCCATCTCTCCCGCGTGCCGCTGCGCGAGGCGCTGCTGGCGCGCCTGGATCACCACCAGCAGCGCTTGCTGGAGGAGTTGGCGCCCACGCACGTGACGGTGCCTACCGGAACGCGGGTGCGCATCGACTACGAGGACGACAACGCCCCGTGCATCGAAGTGCGCCTGCAGGAGGTCTTTGGCCTGGCCGATACACCGCGAATCGGTGGCGGCACGGTCCCCCTGACCCTTAAACTCCTCTCCCCGGCGCGCCGGCCGGTGCAGATCACCCGCGAGCTGGGTGGCTTCTGGAAGGGCAGCTACGCGGAGGTCCGCAAGGACATGCGTGGCCGCTATCCGCGGCACTACTGGCCCGAGAACCCGCTGCAGGCCGAGCCGACGCGCGGTATCCGCCGCCCGAAGGGCTGATAAACTCCCCTCCCATGCTGTACCTGAAAGTCTTCCACCTGCTGGCCATCATTTCCTGGATGGCCGGCGTGTTCTACCTGCCGCGGATCTTCGTGCATTACGTGGAAGGCCAGAAGGCCAGTGAGGATGTGCGGCGCCTGAAGGTGATGGCGCGCAAGCTCTATCACTTCACCAGCATAATGGCCGTGTTCGCGCTGGGTTCAGGGCTCACGCTGTGGTTGTATTTCGGGTTCAGCGGCGGCTGGCTGCAGGCCAAGCTCGGCATGGTGGTCCTCTTGATCGCCTATCACATCAGCATGCGCGTGTTCATGAAGCGCATGCAGGCGGATGGGCAGCTGCCAAGCTCCACCGCGCTACGCTGGTACAACGAGCTGCCGCTGCTGATCCTGGTGCCGATCCTCTACCTCGTGGTGCTCAAGCCCTTCTAGGCGGTTGCTATACCGTCTGGCTGAAGAGCTGCGTGGCCGGGGCCCTGCGAATCAGCCGTGCATCGAACGCCATGCAGACGTTGCGCAGGTAAGCCCGCCCCTCCGCCGTCACCCGTATGCTGGTGCCGTCGGCCTGCAGCAAGCGATCCTTGCGAAGCTCCTCCAGCCGCGGCGCCACGCTGTCCAGAAACGGCGTGTAGTCGTGGGCGCCGTCCCAGTGGGTCTCCAGGCGCGTCATCAGTTTCAGGATATGGCCGCGCAGTACGCAGTCTTCCTCATCCAGCAGGTGGCCGCGCTGGATCGGTAGCTCGCCCTTCTGGATGCGCTCCTCGTATTGCTGCAGGTTCTTCTCGTTCTGCACGAACGCATCCCCCGCATCGCCGATGGAGGAGACGCCCAGGCCGATCAGCGGGCGGGTGAACGCCGGCGTATAGCCCATGAAGTTGCGATGCAGCCGGCCTTCCTTCGCCGCGAGCAGCAGGTCATCGGTCGGCAGCGCGAAATGATCCATGCCGACCTCCACGTATCCCGCGGCCTCCAGGCGCGTGCGGCCCAGCTCGTAGAGTGCCCGCTTGGCATCGCCCTCCGGCAGGTCGGCCTCGGTAAAGCGGCGCTGGCTGGGCTTGATCCAGGGCACGTGCGCATAGGAGTAGAACGCGATGCGATCGGGCTTTAGGCGCACCACCGCATCCATCGTGGCGGTGATGCTCTCCAGCGTCTGCAGCGGCAGGCCGTAGATCAGGTCGTAGTTGACGCTGCGAAATGCCATTTCCCGCGCGGTCTCGGTCACCACGCGGACCTGCTCCTCGCTCTGCGTGCGATTGACGATGTCCTGCACACGCGGGTCGAAGTCCTGCACGCCCAGGCTGATGCGGTTGAAGCCATAACGCCGAAGTACTTCAAGCTGCTCGCGCGTCGTGGTGCGCGGGTCTCCCTCCACCGACAGCGAAGCGTCCTTGGCCACCGTCGCGCGCGAGAGCAGGCCGTCGATGAGGCGGTCCAGCTCCTCCGGGCGCAGGAAGGTCGGCGTGCCACCGCCCAGGTGGATCTCGCCGATCAGTAGCGAGTCGCGCCCCAGGCGCTCCAGGTACATGCCGTACTCCTTGAGCAGCGTCTCCACATAGGGCATGACCAACCCGTGGTTGCGCGTGACGCGCATATTGCAGCCGCAATAGGTGCACAGCGAGCTGCAGAACGGGATATGGATATAGATCGAGGCGCCGGTGCCGGCGGTATCGCCGCAGATGGAATTGGCCACTCGCTCGATCCACTGCGCCTCGGTTGGCGTCGTGTCCCAGTACGGCACGGTGGGGTAGCTGGTGTAGCGGGGCCCCGGGACGTTGTACTTGCGCAGCAGTTCGAGCTGGGTGGTGCTCATGCAAACATTTCCCGCTGGATGCGCAGGAAAAGTCTTACGTTGTCTTCTGGCGTCTTCTGCAGCACGCCATGGCCCAGGCCGCAGATCCAGCCCTTGAGCTTCTCAGGCGGCAGCGTCTGCACGCGCGCGAAGAACGCGCGCAGTCGCGTCTCCAGTTCCGCCGGTGGCAGCAGCAGCCAGTCCGGATCCACGTTGCCCTGGATGCAGTAGCGATCGCCATAGCGATTGATGACTTCCAGCAGGTCCTGGCGCCAGTCCACGCCCAGGCACTGGATGGGCAGGCCCTCGAGCTTGTCCCAGTGCGCGGGGCCCGTGCCGCGAGAGTAATAGAGGACCGGCGTCGTAGCATCCAGCTTGCGGAAGCGCTCCAGCAGGTCCTTGAGCACCGGCACCACATGCTTGCCATAGGTCTCGGCATCGATCTCGCCCGCCGCGGTATCGAAGAGCGCCACGACCTCGGCGCCGGCATGGGACTGCAGGGCCATGTTGTGGGCCAGCAGGTCCAGTAGCTTCGCGTTGAAGCCGTCGTACAGGCCGTTTGTGATGCCGGGCAGGGCTTCCTGGGCGTTCTCGTGCGAGCCCGCGGCGGCGTACACATAGAGCGTGAAGGGGCCGCCGACGAAGCCGATAAGGCCCTTGTCCCGGCGCAGGCGCGCGCGCGTGAGCTTGACGGCTTCTGCCTGGAAGTTCAGCAAGGCGGCCTTTTCCGCACCACCAGTGAGGCGTGCCAGGTCCGCTGCGGTCTTCAGGTGGAAGTCCAATTTCGGGCCCGGATCGTAGCGCAGGCCCATGCCCATGGCTTCCAGCGGAAACAGCAGGTCGGAGAACAGGATGGCCGCGTCGAAGTTGAACTCGTGCACCGGTCCCATCGCCGTTTCGGTAGCGAACTGGGGATCCTTGCAGAGCGTGATGAAGTCGGCATAGCGCTTCAGGCTCTGGTAGTGCGAGTGATAGCGACCTGCCTGGCGCATGAACCAGACGGGCGGGCGGCCCGTGTTGCGACGGGACAGGGCGGCGGACAGGGCGGTCTCAGTCATCGGCGGCCTCAAACAGATAGCCCACCCCGCGGATGCTGCGGATGGTGCGTGGATTAGCAGGGTCCCTCTCAACCAGGCGGCGCAGCCGCATGATGAAGTTGTCGACGGTTCGCGAGGTCGGGAATTCATCCGCTGACCAGGCGCGATCCAGAATCTCGTCGCGGCTCACCGCGGTGCCGGCGCGCTCAACCAGCAGCTTGAGCACGGCGCATTCCTTGTGCGTAAGCGGGTGGGGCTGCGAGCCCGTGGTGGCCGTGAACCGCGCGAAATCCACTCGGGCCTGACCGATGCGCACGACACCGCGCGTGGCCTCGACGGGCTGTCGCAGGTAACTGGCGCGCTTGAGGCTATTCTGCAGGCGCAGCAGCAGCTCCCGAAACACGAAGGGCTTGGTCACGTAATCGTCTGCGCCGAGTTCCAGGCCGTGGATGCGATCCTCGGGTGTTCCGTAGGCGGTCAGGAACACCAGCGCGGTCTCGGGGCTTGTTTCCCGCAGGCTGCGGGCCACGTCGAAGCCACTGCCGTCCGGCAGGCCGACGTCCAGCAGCGCGATGTCAAAGCGCTCCGCATCCAGCGCCTTGCGGGCAGCGGCGACGCTCGCGGCGTGGGTAACTGCAAAGCCGTTGCCGCGCAGGCGCGAGGCCAGCGTGTCGGCGACGTTGGCGTCGTCCTCCACCATCAGCAAGGGCACGCTAGCCATCGGTTACTCTGCGCTGGGCAGAAAGCGCAGGCGCGCCTCGAATCCACCGCTCTCGGCGTGCGCGAATTCGACGCTGCCGCCCATCCGTTCCATCAGGACGCGCACCAGGTACAAGCCCACGCCCGTGCCGCTGGAGCTGCCGCCGCGCTGAAACAGGCGGCCAAGGCGCTCAGGTGCCTCGGTAAAGCCGCGGCCGTTGTCGCGGTAGCGCAGCTCCACGTACTTGCCAGCGCGACGCACATTCACCTCAATCCGGACGCCCTCCTTGTCGCCGTGGCGTACCGAATTCTCCACCAGGTTGCGCAGGATCATCTGCACGGCGGATGTATCCCCGCGCACGGCCGGCAGCCCCGACTCGATGAACACCTCGTACGTGGCGCTCTCGCCGTGTGCGGCGGCGATGGATCCCAGTACGCGGTTAAGCCACGGATCGATCTTGATGGCCTGCTCGGCCAGCGAGCCGCCACCCTCCATGCGGGCCAGCTCCAGCGTCTTGTCGATCTGCGACTCCAGGCGATGGGTGTCTGCCAGCAGCCGCTCCACCAGTTCCTGGCTTGGCTCGCCCTCGGCGATCGCCTCGGTCTGCAGGCGTACGCTGGTCAGCGGCGTGCGCAACTCGTGAGTCAGCGCGGCGAAAAATGCCTGCGTGCCGCGGGCGCGCAGCATGTCGCGCCAGTAGAACCAGAACAGCGCGCCGGAGAGCGTCAGCAGCAGCAGCAGGAATGTGCCGGATTCCCAATACAGCATGCGCTGCGTGAGCTGGACTTCCTGCAGCGCCTTGGCCGCCGATTCGCCCGTGGCGAGGCTCAGCTCTGCAATGCGCCGCGCCTGGCGCATCACGATCGACGCCCACCAGATGCCCAGTGCGAGGATGATAACCAGCCACACGCCCGCCAGCAGCGCGATGACTCGGGACTGCTGTACCGGACGTACGCTTAGCGCGCCTTTGCTATCCATTGCTGCCACTCTTCGACTGAAGGGAAGGGCGTGAAGTTCGCGACGCCGGCGCGCCGTAGGTGTTCTGCCGTCTTGCCGGGACCACTGGCATGATGCGTGGTCGCGGCAACGTACCCACGGCCGGCTTCAAACTGCGAGACGCTGCTCCAGTAGACGTGTGTGGCGGCGGCCAGTGCCTGGGCATCAGGGCTCGCGCCATCGCCGCTCTGGTAGGTCGCGATCACCCGCGCGCCAGCCCACGCTGCCTCGCTCCAGCCGGCTTCGGCGCCCTGGTGCGTGAGGACGGTCCAGCCAGCGGCGGCCGGCAGGCGCAGCACGGGCTCGGCGACCAGCGCGGCGGCGATCTCCGCTCCGCGGCCCTCGGCGCAGCCCTCAACCCAGACGCCCTGCTCGGCCAGCCGGAACCAGCTCGCGCTGCCGGAGGTCCACACGCGCTTGCCGGCCAACAGGCCCGCGGCGCCGCTGGGCAGCGCCCTGGAATGGGCGAGGAAGACGGCGTCCCCTTGCAGCTGCGGTGCAAGCTCTGCAGGGCCCAGCACGGGTTGCGGGGCGGCACTTGCGATCTGGGAGCCATCCCAGCCACAGGCACCTGCCTTGGGGTCCGGCAGCAGCGCCGCTGCGCTCCAGCGGCGCTGCGTGATGTCGACGCCGGCGGAGGAGAGGCCGGCAATCTGCAGGAGGTTGCCGACGCCCGGGAGTTCCAGTTGCGTTGCGCCGAAGCGCTGGTGGCAGCCACCGCCGTATTCACCCAGAACGGCCCGCTCGGCGGTGATGGCCGCGCGTGTCGGTGCGTGCTCCAGGGTGGCCAGGATCGCGCGCGTACGAGCGTCGCTGCTACGACATTCGATCGCGAGGGCACCTTGTCCCGGCGCTGCCGGGTTGTCGGTCAGCGGCAGCACCATCAGGGGCAGCTCCTGCAGCAGTTCAGTCAGCAGCTTGCGGCCCTGGCGTTCGGTCGTCGTGTCGGCGTACAGACGCGTGAGGCCGGCCAAGGCGAGCACGATGCCGTCCAGCTGGCGCTCCGAACCGCGCGGCTCGCGCAGTCGGCGCAGTCGGCTGTCGACATTGCCGCGCAGCGGCTCCAGCGTAATGACGTTGCGTGGGGCGTACGGCAAGGCACGGGCGAGGAAGGCCGGCAGCAGCTGCTGCCGGCGAGGCGACGCCGTGCCGATGCGCAGGCCATGCCCGCCCTGGAGGCGCTCCAGCGCGTCGGGCGCGAAGATCGCGATGTCGCGCGGGTTGGCGCGCCGCGGGATCGCACCCAGCGTGAGGGCCGCCGGCCGCTCCAGGCTCAGGTCCTTGAGGGAGTGCACGGTGAGATCCACCCGTCCCTCGATCAGTGCAGCGTCGATCTCCGCGGTGAAGAATTCCTTTCCCTCGATGCCGCTGAGCGGCACGTTCTGAATACGGTCGCCACGCGTCTCGATGCCGACCATCTCGATTTGCAGTCCCGGGTGCGCATCGCGCAAGGCTTGCGCGACCTGGCTGCTCTGCACCCATGCGAGTGCCGAGCGACGGGTGCCGAGGCGCAGCGGCATGGCGGCAGACATGGGTGTTCTTCCCTTGGGCCCGGCTCTAGCTGCCGAGCGCCTGAAATACGGCCAGATCTTCCCAGCCGTGGTTGGAGGTACCGGGACGCGAGCCATCCGCGTCGTCCAGCTTAGCCAGCTGCGCCTTGCCCAGGCAGGCGCGGCGCGCGCGCAGCAGCAGGGCGTCGCGCTGTTCGGCCTGCGCATCGCGCATGCCGAACAGCTGCTCCAGCGTCGCCAAGCGCGCCGCGCCGTCCCACGCCGTCCCGGCGGTGCCGAGGATGCCCAGATGCAGGATGCGGCCGCCACGGGCCGCCGCGTGCTCGCGCCAGGCCGCCACGCGGGCCGGATCGCGTTCCGGGTCCGCCGGCACGCACAGCACCACGTCATGGGCCTCGCGCCAGGCCGCGAGTTCCGCCTCCAGCGTCGGCTCCAGCACCGTGATCTTGTAGGTCGCGTCGCGCTCGCGGGCGGCCTTGAGCATCTCAAAAGCGCGTGCCGGGCTGCGGTTGTAGATCCGCAGGTCCGGGCTATCCAGGTACGGCAGGATCGTCGCGGCCAGTTGGCCGGCGCCGACCAGCAGCGTCGTGCCCTCGGCTCTGCCGCCCAGCAGGCGGCGGGTCAGGGAGCCGTAGGTGGCGCTGCCCAGTCCGACGATGTACTCACTGCGTATTTCCTTGGTTTCCTGCAGCAGGCGCTGCATCCACGGCCGTAGCCGACGGGCGTTTTCGGGGCGGGCCGTCTCATAGTCCCGCCAGGCCTGCTTGATCTGGCCGAAGATCTCGGTTTCCCCGGCGATCTCGCTCTCCAGGCCAGTGGCCAGGCGCAACAGGAAGCCGTAGGCGTCGGCGCCCCTGTACAGGTCGCCGGCCCCGGAATTGCACGCTGGCACGTCTCCCAGGTCACAGGCGCTGCGGGTGGTCACCTGGATCTCGCGCAGGCAGGTCTTGACCACACAGGCGTCCGAGAGCACCGGCACGCTGGTCCCGGTACGGGCGTCCGTGGCCGTACGGCGGTTCAAAACAAGGAGATCCAACAGGGCCATAGGGCTGCAGGCTAGCCCCGCCGCCCGTACCGAGTGTCACGATCGTGTCACCGCCGGTGTCCCGCCCCGGATTTTCGGGACCCAGGCCGGCGTTTGCGGGTCCCGGCCGCTCCGGTCAGGCCGGCAAGCCCTCGTCCTTGCGGGCCGCCTGGACCGACGGGCGGGTGCTGCAGCGACTCAGGAACTCGACGATCCGCGGCAGGCCGCTGATATCCACCCCCGCCCGGCCGCTCCAGCTCAGCGTCACGTACAGATAGGCGTCGGCGACCGTGAAGTCGCTGCCGGTCAGGTACGGGCGGTCCGCCAGCGTGCTCTCCACCAGCACCAGGCGCCTGAGCACCAGCTCCCGGGCGGCGGCCTTCATCTCCTCGCTGGAGCCTGGCCGGAACAGCGGCGTGAAGCTCTTGTGGATTTCCGAGTTGATGTAGGCGGTCCATTCGACGACGCGGAAATGGCCCAGCGTGCCGGGCACGGGGATGAGTTTGGCGCCCGGGTTGAGCTCCCCGACATAGGGCAGCAGCGCCGCGGTTTCCGTTAGAACTTCCCCGCTGTCCAGCACCAGTGCCGGGACATACCCCTTGGCGCTGATGGTCAGGAAATCCTGGCCGTCGGCGGTTCGCTTCTGCCGGTCCACGGCGATGGCTTCATGGGCAATTCCTGCCTCGATCAAGCAGATATGGGTGGCCAGGGAACACGCGCCGGCCAGAAAATAGAGCTTCATGAAAAGGTCGTCCTCGTGACAGTGCAGGGCCCGCAGAGGCGCGATCCTAGCGCCGATTGCCGGGTCTTCGCTAATGGCGCATATTCACGCGCTCACCAAGATTGGGGGCCATGCGATGACGACATCCGCGTCCAGCCGGAACGCCCAGCGGCGATGCGCGCTGGTGCCGGTGGGTGTCCACGCCCGCGGCAACGAGGGCGCCCGCGTGTCGGGGTGTTTCACATGAGTCGCGCGGCCGTGAAGGTGCGCAGTACCGGGCATACCGGCATCACGGTGTCTGATCTGGATCGCTCGATCCGCTTCTACCGCGACCTCCTCGGCTGTGAGGTAAGCAAGCCCGTGCGCGCTGAGGGGCCGTTCTTCGAGGCGGTCACGGGCGTGGCCGGCTGTCAAATCGACGTCGCCTTTGCCCGCGTCCCCGGGCACGTCATCGAGCTGTTGTGCTACGCCAGCCCGAAGAATCAGCCCGCCTCCACGCTGCGTGCCTCGAACCCCGGTTTCATGCATGTCTGCCTCAAGGTGCAGAATATCGAGCAGGTCGTGCAAGCCGTCCGGTCGGCGGGATTTGAGCCACTGGGCGCGATCCAGACGGCCGAGGGCGGGCCGGTGGAGGGACTGAAGGTTGTCTATGTGCGCGATCCCGACGGGGTCGTGCTGGAACTGATCGACGAGCCACCCGGCGTCGTCCTTGAAGAGGTGTACTTCCGATGAGAGCCGCTGTTTTCAAAAAGTTGGGTTCGCCGCTGGTTGTGGAATCGATCCCGGATCCGACGCCGGGCGCCAATGAGGTTGTCGTGGAAGTCTGTCGCTGCGGCATCTGCGGCAGCGACCTGCACATCACGGAAGACCCGGTGTTCGGCGCCCAGCCAGGCATGGTGCTGGGGCACGAGTATTCGGGTCGCGTCGCGGCGTTGGGCAAGGGCGTGGATCGCGTCAAGGTGGGCGACCACGTGGCCGTGTTCCCGGTCCACGGTTGCGGCCATTGCGCCACCTGCCTGGCGGGCGTGCCGGCCTGGTGCACCAAGATGCGCATCGATGGCGGCGGCTATGGCCAGTACTCGCTCGCCGAGCAGCACCAGATCATCCGGTTGCCCAAGACCTTGGCGCTGGAGGACGGCGCGCTCGTCGAGCCGATGGCGGTGAGCCTCCACGGCGTCGCACTGGCAAGGCCGCAGCCGGGCGCGCGCGTGCTGATCATCGGCGCCGGCCCGATTGGCCTGGCCGCCGCCTACTGGTCCAAGCACATGGGTGCGGGTCGCATTGCCGTGACTGCCGGTTCCACGCGTCGCGCGGAGCTCGCGCTGACCATGGGCGCCACGCATTTCATCGACCCGGCCAACGCCTCGCCCGAAGTGGTGAATGAGGCGCTGGGTGGGCCGCCGGACATCGTGTACGAAGCGGTCGGCAAGCCGGGGCTGATTCAGCGCTGCATCGAGTACTGCAAGCCGCGCGGCACGATCATCGTGCTGGGCCTGTGCTCGCACCCCGACACGTTCATGCCGTTCCAGCTGGTCAGCAAGGAACAGAACATCCAGGCCTCCGCGTTCTACGAGGTGCGCGAGTTCGAGGTGGCGGCCGATGTGCTGAACCGGGATCCGGAAACGCCGCGGGCGATGGTGACCGACATCGTGACGCTGGAAGACATGCCGCCGGCCTTCGAGGCCCTGCGCCACCGCAGCTCCCAGTGCAAGGTGATGGTGGATCCGCGCGGGCTCGCCGCGTAGCAGCCGGGCCTACCCGGGAGGGATGCCGTGAAGCTATCGGGCAAGAAGGCGGTCATTACGGGCGGCGCCGGGAATATCGGCTACGCCGCGGCAGAGCGATTCTTGGCCGAAGGCGCCCAGGTGCTGCTGGTCGATCGGGACGAGCTGGCGCTGCACGAGGCGGTGGAAGCCCTGGCATCGGGCCAGGTCACCGCCTGGGCGGCGGACGTCACCTCGTCCGCGTCGGTGCAGGAATACGTGCAGGAAGCCGCCCGGCTGTTTGGGAAGGTCGATATCTTCTTCAACAATGCCGGTATCGAGGGGCCCAGCGCCCGCATCGAGTCCTTTCCAGAGGATGGCTTTGACCAGGTCATGGCCGTCAATGTGAAGGGCGTCTTCCTCGGGATGAAATACCTGCCGCCGATCATGAACGATGGCGGCAGCGTAATCATCAGCTCCTCCATCGCCGGGCTCATGGGAAGCGGCGGGTTCGTCGCCTATACGGCGAGTAAGCACGCGGTCATCGGCATCATGCGCGATACGGCCATCGACCTGGCGCCGCGCCGCATACGGGTCAACACCGTGCATCCGGGATTCGTGGAGAGCGCCATGTTGCTCAGGATCCTGCGCACTCTGCGGCCGGGTGTGGCCGATGCGGAGCTGCTGCAGGGCTTTGCAGCCCAAACCAAACTCGGTCGCTGCATCAAGCCAGGGGAAATCGCCTCCATGGTGAGCTTCCTGGCGAGCGACGACAGCCTGATGGCGACTGGTCAGACTTTTGTGGTCGATGCGGGAACGCTGCTGTAATGCAGCTTGGATAAGGGGGTCACGTGGCGAAGCGCTCGATGTTCCTGCTGTTGTTGCTAAGTCTTTCTGGGAGCCTGGCGGTACAGGCTGCGCCGCTGACAGTGGATGTCATGCAGACCAGTGCGGGAAGCCTCTACACCAGTATCAGTCTGATCAAGGGGGAGAAGGGCGCGATCCTGGTGGATGCGCCCTTCACGCGCGCCGACGCGCATCGGGTGGTGGCCTGGATCCTGGAGAGTGGCAAGGACCTGCAGGCGGTCTACGTAACCCACGACCACCCGGATCATTTCTTCAGCATGGAGGTCATCACGCAGGCCTTCCCCAATGCGCGCGTGGTCTCGGCGCCGCAGGTCGTCGAGGACATCTGGAAATCCATCCCCCTGAAGGTCAAGCGCTGGGGGCCGATGCTGGGTACCAACGGTCCGCGCTATCCAACGGCGCCCGCGGCGCTGGATGCGGACTTCATGCTGCTGGAGGGCGAGCGCATCGAGGTTGTCGGTCCGCTCCAGGGTGACCATGCGCACTGCACGGCAATATATGTTCCCTCAGCCCGAACGCTGATTGCGGGAGACCTGCTGTTCAATGAGATGCATTTGTGGCTGGGGGAGTCGCTGCCCCCCGCCCGCAAGGCGTGGGCGGATTCGGTTGAGCGCCTGGCCGCCTTGGGGGCCCGGCGGGTCATCGCGGGCCACAAGAAGCCGGGCCTGCCCGACGACACAAGTTCCCTCGCCTACACGCGCAGCTACCTGCAGCGCTTCGAGCAGTCCATCCAGACTTCCAAGGACTCCGCCGAACTGTCGAGGAAGATACAGGGCGCGTTCCCGGCGACCATCGACGTCCTCGACGATTTTCTCCTGGGTACTTCCTCCAAGGTGGCGATGGGCGAGATCCCGCCATGGCAGGAATAAGGGCTGCAGAGGCTGGCCCCGGCGGCACGTCCGCCGCCGTTGCGCGGCATGCCGGCGGCCCGCGTAACGCGGGGCGGTGGCGGCCAGTCTTCCTCCCGAGCGCCCGGAAGCCCTGGTAATCGGCCTGGACTCGCCGCCTCTCGCGGCGGGTTGTAATCATAAAAATCCAGGTAATCGCCGCGGCCCGACATCGATTGAGCAGTTTGAATCCGATGCTCGTTTGCGGCTTGGGAATGCAGGAAGCGACTGTTTTTAACCCATTCAGGACTGACGTCGCCAACGGCCTCACGGCAGCAGGTAAGCGGGAGACCCCTCAGCCGGCGGGATACCTTGCGGCGGCGGCTTGCCGGCCTGGCAGTCCCGCTTGGGGGGGGCATTGACGTTGCAAGGACAACTACCTGTTGCGCGAAAGCATCATAGTGACTTCGTGCAAGTTCCAGACTAGCCTTGCAACAAATAACGCGGCGTCCGACCGGTCGAACGCCCACGAATGAATGCCATAAGCGGGCGGATGTTTGCCCGTTTCGCGGGTGGGGAAGCCAAAAGGCGCACCGGATTAGCGATTAATTTCTGTGCGCCGGGAACCACAGCGGCGGCCATCGCAGACACAGTGTTTGGGTAGTGAGGCAGGGGGGGGAAGAATCGGGTTGGATGACAACAAATGACGATGAGTCGCTCTGGGTCGAACAGCAAGAAGCAATTTGGAGCGACATCGATCTCACCATTAGGGAGTTAAGAATGAAGTTCTCGTCGAATTTGAAGGGGCTGATTCCGCTCGCGGTGGCAGCCGCTAGCCGAAGGAAGTGGCGCTGTCTCTACGTCCACAAATTCGAGTTTACGAGCAGCGAACGCCGATCGGCAGCCGAGACTGCCGCCTTCCCATAAGGTCTCGGAGGGAGGCTACAGGCTGCAGTCGAGCCCGGCATTTCTGCCGCTTGCGTCCGCCCAGCTCCGGTATCCCAGACAGCTGCGCCCGATAGTCTTGGCATGGGCCCTGCGGGCGCGAGGTTCCACGAGAACCCCTGTTGCCGCCGGGATGGGCAGTCCCGGACTGCCGCGTTGCCGGAGGCCCGCAGAACGCAGCGCCCATCGCCACGGGGTCTGCTGCAGTCACACTCGAAATGTTCGCAAATCCGGTCCCCTTCGCGACACGTCGCGATTCCGCGCCAGTGATGAATTAGACTAACCCTACCCACGCGGGGGTCTGTAGCACAGCGGTTAGTGCAGGGGACTCATAATCCCTCGGTTCGGGGTTCGAATCCCAGCGGGCCCAGTAACTCCTGAGTTGCACCCGTAGGGTTGATAGTTGCCCATCTCGCCAGCACCGGAGCAGAGGGAGTATGCGTAGACAACCAGCGTCGACTCTCCGCACCACCGGTAATCAGGCATCCGGCTTTCCGCTGCTGATAGACGGACGATGGTGTGAGGCGCGGGACGGGGCTCGGTTTTCCGCCCATGATCCGTATCTGGAACAGGATTGGGGTGAAATCGCAGATGCGGGCCCTGCGGACGTTGATGCCGCAGTGGTCTCGGCATACGACGCCTTCGTGGACCAGCGATGGTCGGGTCTACTGGCCAGTGAGCGTGCCCGCAGGCTCCTGCATCTAGCCGATCTGATAGATCGGAATGCGACTTCGCTCATTCACCAGCAGATCTTCGAGAACGGTAAGCTCATCAGCGAGATGCAGCCAGGCTTGGCGGCAGTGGCCGGTGACTGTCGATTCTTTGCAGGTCTTGCGGAAACACTTCAAGGCGCCACTGTTGCGCCGTCGCGCCCGGGATTCACGACCTTCACCTTGCGTGAGCCGATGGGCGTTGTCGCTGCCATTACTCCATGGAATACACCGCTGGGGCTGCTGGCCTGGAAGCTGTTCCCGGCGCTTGCCGCCGGCAATACCGTCGTCATCAAGCCCTCTGAAGTGACGCCGACGTCGACACTGATGCTGGCCGAATTGGCACTCGAGGCCGGCATTCCTGACGGCGCCGTCAATGTCGTCACCGGGCCTGCGCGGACGGGCGCTGCGCTGGTTGGGCATCCGCTCGTCGCCAAGGTCGCTTTCACGGGATCGACGGCCACGGGCCAGGCGATAGCTGCCCAGGCCGCAGGCCACACAGCCCGGGTCACGCTCGAGCTGGGCGGCAAGTCGCCGAATATCCTTTTCGCCGATGCGGACGTTGACCGTGCGGTCAATGGCGTCATGGCCGGCATCTTCGCCGCAACGGGTCAGAGCTGCATGGCCGGTTCACGCGTGCTCGTGCATACGAGCCTGTTCGACCGGTTCTGCGAGGCGCTCGCCGAGCGTGGCAGTCGCATGATCGCAGGGGATCCGCTGGACGCCGCGACGCAGCTCGGTCCGCTCGCGTCGCGCGCTCAGCTTCAGAAGGTGCTTGGGTACTTCGATATTGCCCGGGCAGAGGGATTGCAATGCCTGACTGGCGGCTTGCGCCTGCCGCACCAGGGCTATTTCGTCGCGCCTACGGTCTACGCCGATGTGCCGCAGGATAGCCGCCTGGCGCGAGAGGAAATCTTCGGCCCGGTGGCCGTGGTGATGCGCTTCGATACGGAGACGCAGGCCGTTGCGATGGCTAACAACACGCGCTATGGCCTTGCGGCGGGAATATGGACGGAGGACCTGCGGCTGGCCCACCGCATGATCCATCGGCTCCGCGCCGGTACGGTCTGGGTCAACAACTATCGCATCATCGGCCACACCCTCCCCTTCGGTGGGTATGGGCTGAGTGGCATCGGCAGGGAGATGGGCGCCGCGGCGCTCGAAGCCTACACCGAGACCAAGAGCGTCTGGATCGATATGGGTAACCCGGTTGAATTCGCGACCGGCCCGATGGGGGATCGCCATGGACTATGACCTTGTCGTGATCGGTTGCGGGGCGGGGGGGCTGGCCGCAGCCGTGGCCTATGCGGATCTGGCCGGACCGGAGGCAAGGATCGCCGTGCTGGAGCGCGCGACGCGCGAGGGCCGCGGCGGCGCCACGCGTTGGACCAGCAGTTGGTTCCGCATCACCGCGGACCGGCAGCTCGATCCCGCGTTCATTCCCCTCATGCAGCACCTCGGTGAGGGCAAGGCAGACATGGAGTACTGCCATGTCTATGCCAGCGAGGTGCCGGCCACCTTCGATTTCCTCGACCGGCACGGCGTGCCCTGGGTCTACTTCGAGCAATTCTTCGCCAACCGCAACACGGGTGGTGGCCTCGCGATGCCGGTCCCTGGTGGCGTCGCGATCGTCGATACGCTTGCTGCTGCCATCGATGCCCTGCCGAACGCGTCCATCCACTACGAAACCGAAGCCGTCGCGCTGCAGACCGATGCTGCCGGCACGGTCACCGGCGTGCAGGTCCGCACGCCCTCAGGCCCGGCGCTGCTCACGGCCCGTGCCGTGGTGCTTGCCTGCGGAGGCTTCGAGGGCGCCAAGGACCTGCTGACGGAACATCTCGGTGAGCGCGGTACCGCCTTGCCGGTTATTGCCCCTACGCTCGTCAACAACCTTGGTGATGGCCTGCGCCTGACGCAGCCGCTGGGCGGTGATGTGGCAGGTCAATTCGACATGTTCCATGGCGAGCCCATCGATACACGTTCCTCGAAGCCCGACGCCGTAGTCTACGCCTACCCATACGGCATCGTCGTCAATGCCAAGGCACAGCGCTTCTTCGACGAAGGCGCAGACAGTTTCGATTCAACCTTCGAAAGGCTGGGTTACGAGATCTGGGCATATCAGGATCAGAAGGCGTTCTTCATCGCGGAGAAGGCTGTCCTCGATTGGCCAAACGTCGCTGCGATCATCCTGTCGGACATGCCGCCGATAGAAGCCCCGACGCTCGAAGCGCTCGCCCTGCAGTTGGGCTTGCCGGTTGATGCGCTCGTGTCGACCGTCCGGGAGTACAACGCGGCCATCCAGCCGGGCGAGACTGATCGACGCATTCTTGACGGCAAACGCACGCGTGGCCTGTCGCCGGAAAAATCCAACTGGGCGACGCCAATACAGCAGGGGTCCTTCATTGCCTATCCGCTGACCTGCGCGATCACCTTCACCTTCGGTGGTATCCGCAGCGATGCGCAGGCACGTGTACTTCGTCGCGACGGCAGCGCCATCGAAGGACTCTATGCAGCCGGTGAGGTGACGGGCCTCTACTACAAGGAATACCCGGCGGGTACGTCGGTGCTGCGTGCGCTGACTTTCGGACGCATTGCGGCGCGTCAAGCGTCGGCTGCACGGAGCTGATCTGATGGACGTGCTGCACACCGCACAGATGCCCTGGGGCGAGAGTCTTGTCGCGCAGCGTGGCGGCGGCGATGTCGCACACAAACGCCTGTTCGAGGGTGACGAAGACAGCCCCGATAACTACATGCTGGTGATGTCCAAGGAGCCTCGCACATTCTTCTCGCCCCGCCATCGGCATCCCTGGGACCAGATCCGCTATAGTCTCGAGGGCCGCATCCCGATCGCCAAGGGTCTCTACGTCAAGGGTGGAGAGCTAGGCTACTTTCCCGAGAGCGCCCACTATGGTCCGCAGGAGGGCGGCGATGACCGCAAGGTACTGCTGCTGCAGTTCGGTGGCGCCAGTGGGCAGGGCTTCATCGGCCCCGATCGGGTCAAGCAGGCGCGAATCGAGCTTGCCAAGGAAGGTCGCTTCGAAGACGGTGTGTACCATCGGGACGTCGCCGAAGGCCGCCGGAACCGCGACGCCTATGAAGCCATCTGGCTGCATACCCGCGGCGGGGAGCTCGACTATGCGCCGGCCGCCTATAGCACGCCGATCGTGATGCGGCCCGAAGCACTGCCATGGCGACCGACGACACAGCCGGGTATCGCACGGCGCGAGATTGGGGTGTTCCCGCATCGGGGACTGATGCTCGATGCGTGGCAGCTGCAGCCCGGCGCAGTCCTGTCCCTGCGTGCGACGCCCGCGCTGCGGCTGCTGTTCGTGCTGTCGGGCCATGGACGGATCGATAGCGAGGCGCTTGAGTACTGGAGCGCAGTGCGGCTGGCGAGCGGCGAGAGCGCGGAACTGACTGCCACCACTGCGCCGTTGCAGGTGATGCAATGGTCGGTGAGCCGGGTGGCAGACCTTGCCTTATCGGTTCGCTAGGCGTTTGGGACTAAATCGGGCGGCACGTCAGGCTGTCGCTACTGCCCGGCCAGCGACCTGTCGTACGGCACCGTCAGGAAGTCTGCCTCGATCTGCCGGATCTTCCCCCGCATCGTGATCTTGAACAGATCGATCAGGTAGCAGCTTTGCGGGGACAGGTGGCCGTATTGCTGGATACTGCCATCTGTCAGATGGAAGGGTCTGCAGGCGTCCAGAGTAGTCCATCATCGCGCGAGCCAGCACGAGGCCACGCTCTTCGTCGACGAGGTCGAAGCGCCGTTCGCACAGCCGATCCTCTTGGCGGAAGTAACCAGGCCTGAACTGCTGCGCGCAGCCCATCGCAAGTGAGGGTTGGATTTGGCGGGCCAGTTCCGGATTGTTGGTGGTGGTGCGAATCCGAGCCGGCCCAGGATAGGAAGCTTTGGGCAACAAATCTTGAGCGGGTAGGATTCTCCGCATGCCTTGAGGTTGCGCTCAAGGTCGTGCTGCGCGCTATCGCGATCGTTTGCCTAGAGGCGACGTGCCGGTTCAGGTTTCCTCGATCCAACCACGGTTCAACAGCGCTGGTCCTGTCGGCCTGGCACCCTGCGCGGATTTTGGACCCCGCCCGATGTCCGCAACGGGATCTATGGTGTTGGGGAGCGCCTCTGCAGCGCCTGCGCTGCAGAGAAAGGCTCATCACCCTGCCTTTCTTGAGGTCGCCGTCTTTTAGTCGAACTTGAACAATGCCTCGTCCGCGTCCGGGCGCTTCATGCCCTGCTCATAATACTTTTCCCAGTTCTGTGCCCAGGGCCTGCCGTAGATGTCCGGCACCTCGAACTGAATGTTCTCGTCCGGCGTGACCGGCGTGGCATGGCCCTTGATCGGATAGATGTTCGGGATGCATTCGATAAAGGTGTAGGGGTT
>CAIPVV010000014.1 GCA_903868595.1 uncultured Pseudomonadota bacterium | reverse complement strand
CGGGCGGCTACGGCCGCGCCTACGACTCCGCGACCTCGGCGCACACCTTCTCGGGCGACGGCGGCGGCATGGTGCTGCGCGCGGGCCTGCCGATGCAGGACATGGAGTTCGTGCAGTTCCACCCCACCGGCATCTACGGCTCCGGCTGCCTGATCACGGAAGGGGCGCGCGGGGAGGGCGGCTACGTCACCAATTCCAAGGGCGAGCGCTTCATGGAGCGCTATGCGCCCAATGCCAAGGACCTGGCCTCCCGCGACGTGGTGAGCCGGGCGATGACCCTGGAGATCCGCGAGGGACGCGGCGTGGGCGAGCATGCAGATCACATCCACCTGCACCTGGAGCACCTGGGTCCCGACGTGATCAAGGAGCGTCTGCCCGGCATCGCGGAGACTGCGCGGATCTTCGCCGGCGTGGACGTGAACCGCGAGCCGATCCCCGTGCTGCCCACCGTCCACTACAACATGGGCGGCATTCCCTGCAATTACCACGGCGAGGTCGTCGACGGCCGAGCCGGCGCGCCCGACACGGTGGTGCCGGGCCTGATGGCGGTGGGCGAGGCGGCCTGCGTGTCGGTGCACGGCGCCAACCGGCTGGGTTCCAACTCCCTGCTGGACCTGGTGGTGTTTGGCCGCGAGGCGGCCCGCCACTGCGCCTCCCTCGTCAAGCCGGGCACCCCCCATCGCCCGCTGCCCAAGGATGGCGCGGACCTGGCGGTTTCCCGCCTGGATAAGCTGCGCCATGCCAACGGCGAGCGGGGAACGGCGGCCATTCGCCTGGAGATGCAGCGGATCATGCAGACCGATGCGGCGGTGTTCCGCACGCAGCAGACGCTGGATGAGGGCCAGGAGAAGCTGGCCAAGACCTTCGCGAGCTTCTCGCAGGTCAAGGTCAACGACCGCAGCCTCATCTGGAACACGGACCTGCTGGAGACGCTGGAGCTGGACAACCTGCTGGTGCAGGCCACGGCGACCATCGTCTCCGCCGGCAACCGCCACGAGAGCCGCGGTGCCCACGCCCGCGAGGACTATCCGAATCGCGACGACGTGAACTGGATGAAGCACTCGCTGTGCTGGGTGGAGCCGACGGGCGCAACGCGCTTCAACTACCGCCCGGTGCACCTCAATACGCTGACGAACGATGTCGAGACCGTGGCGCCCAAGGCGCGCACGTACTGACACGCCGGACCCACTCTTTCTTCAGGACTCCAGCATGGCCGAATTTCTGCTTCCGCCCGGATCCCGGATCAACAAGAACGGCAAGACCTTCAAGGCGCCCGAGGGCGCCCGCAAGGTCCGCAAGTTCCGCATCTACCGCTTCGATCCCGACAGCGGCGAGAACCCGCGCGTCGATACCTACGAGGTCGACATGGCCGCCTGCGGGCCGATGGTTCTGGATGCGCTGATCAAGATCAAGAACGAGATCGACTCGACGCTGGCCTTCCGCCGCTCCTGCCGCGAGGGCATCTGCGGCTCCTGCGCGATGAACATCGACGGCGTCAACACGCTCGCCTGCACCAAGGCCTGCGCCGACGTGAAGGGCAGCGACGTGAAGATCTACCCGCTGCCGCACATGCCGGTGGTGAAGGACCTGGTGCCGGACCTCACCCAGTTCTACGCGCAGTACGCCGCCGTGAAGCCCTGGCTCACGACCCGGTCGGCAGCCCCGCCGGACAGCGAGCGCCTGCAGTCCAAGGAGGACCAGGAGAAGGTCGACCGGCCTTCGGCCTGCATCCTCTGCGCCTGCTGCTCGACGTCCTGCCCGAGCTACTGGTGGAATTCGGACCGCTACCTGGG
>CAIPVV010000013.1 GCA_903868595.1 uncultured Pseudomonadota bacterium | reverse complement strand
GACACGCCCGGCCACGAGCAGTACACCCGCAACATGGTCACGGGCGCCTCCACGGCCGACCTGGCCGTGATCCTGGTGGATGCGCGCAAGGGCGTGCTGACCCAGACGCGCCGCCACAGCTACATCGTCTCGCTGCTCGGCATCAAGCACGTGGTGGTGGCCATCAACAAGATGGACCTGGTGGACTACTCCCAGACCCGCTACGACGAAATCGTCGCCGAATACCATGCCTTCGCCGCGCAGATCGGGCTCACCGGCATCGTCTGCGTGCCCCTTTCGGCGCTGCGCGGCGAGAACATGATCACCCGCTCCGACGCCCTGCCCTGGTACACCGGCCCCTCGCTCCTGCAGCACCTGGAGGAAGTCGTCGTGGAGGAGGACCTGCAGGGGCTGCCGTTCCGGCTGCCGGTGCAGTGGGTCAACCGCCCGAACTCGGAGTTCCGCGGCTTTGCGGGCCTGATCGCCAGCGGCCATGTCGCCCCCGGGGATCGCCTGCGCGCCCTGCCCTCCGGCAAGGAGGCCATCGTCTCGCGCCTGGTGACGATGGACGGCGACCAGCCCGGTGCCGATGCCGGTCAGTCCATCACCGTGACGCTGGACCGGGAAATCGACGTCAGCCGCGGCGACATGCTGGTGGCCGCAGACCAGCCGGCAAGCGTTGCCGACCAGTTCCAGGCGACCGTCATCTGGATGCACGAGGAGGCGATGCTGCCGGGTCGGCCGTACCTGATGAAGATTGGCACGCGCACCGTTAGCGCCACGATCACCTCGCCGCGCTACAAGGTGAACGTCAACACGCTGGAGCACCTGGCTGCCAAGCAGCTGGAGCTCAACGAGATCGGCGTCTGCAACATCGGCCTTGACCGCGCGATCGCCTTCGACCCCTACACGGAGAACCGTGAGACCGGCGGCTTCATCCTGATCGACAAGCTCAGCAACGACACGGTGGGCGCGGGCCTGCTGCAGTTCGCGCTGCGCCGTGCCGACAACATCCACTGGCAGGCGCTGGACGTGAACCGCCAGGCCCGCTCGGCGCAGAAGGGCCAGAAGTCCTGCGCGCTGTGGTTCACGGGACTCTCCGGCTCCGGCAAGTCCACGATCGCCAACCTTGTGGAGAAGCGCCTGCACGCAATGGGGCGCCATACCTACCTGCTGGATGGCGACAACGTGCGCCATGGCCTGAACAAGGACCTGGGATTCACCGACGCCGACCGCGTGGAGAACATCCGCCGCGTGGCGGAGGTCACCCGCCTGATGGTCGATGCGGGCCTGATCACGCTGGTCTCCTTCATCTCCCCCTTCCGCTCCGAGCGGCGCCTGGCGCGCGACCTGCTGGAGCCGGGCGAGTTCCTCGAGGTATTCATCGACACCACGCTGGATGAGGCGGAGCGTCGCGATCCCAAGGGCCTCTACAAGAAGGCACGGCGCGGCGAGCTCAAGCACTTCACGGGCATCGACTCGCCCTATGAGCGTCCCGAGCACGCGGAGATCCAGATCGACACGACCCAGCTCAGCGCCGAGGCGGCTGCCGACAAGATCGTCGCGATCCTGGTGCAGGGTGGCTACTTCGAGAGTGCGTTCAACAGTGCCCTCGCTGCCCTCTGAGCTGCTGGATGCGGTGGTGGACATCTCGCGGCGCGCCGGCCGCGAGATCCTGGAGGTCTACGGCACGGACTTCACCGCCCGTGCCAAGGCCGACGAATCGCCGCTCACCGAGGCCGACCTGCGAGCACACCGCCTGATCGTGGCGGCGCTGGCGGGGCTCACGCCGCAGATCCCCATCCTCTCGGAGGAATCGGCTGAAATCCCCTTCGACGTGCGCAGCCGCTGGGAGTGCTACTGGCTGGTGGATCCGCTGGATGGCACCAAGGAGTTCGTCTCCCGCAACGGCGAGTTCACCGTGAACATCGCCCTGGTCGCCCAGCACCGCCCGATACTGGGGGTGGTGCACATCCCGGTGAGCGATACGACCTACTCCGGTATTCCCGGCGTGGGCGCCTGGCGCGAGGCCAACGAACGCGGGCGCGTGCGCATCGGCGTGCGCGCCTTCGCCGCGCAGCCCCTGCGCGTGCTGGGCAGCCGCTCGCATGGCAATCCGCAGCTGGCCACGACCCTGGATCGCCTGGGTCCCCATGAACTGCGCGCCGTGGGAAGCTCGATCAAGCTGTGCGTCGTGGCCGAGGCCAACGCCGACCTGTATCCGCGCTTGGGACCCACGTCGGAATGGGACATCGGTGCCGGCCAGGCGGTGCTGGAGGCGGCGGGAGGACAGGTCGTTGCGCTCCCGGACGGGCTGCCCCTTCGCTACAACACCAAGGACAGCCTCCTCAACCCGGACTTCCTGGCCTATGGCGACGCGCGCTGTTTCGCGCGCTGGAAGGCTGCCAGCGCCGGCTAGTCGCCCGCTGGCCAGTTCGACCCGCATCCGGGGGCTCGGGCCGCGCGCGCGGCACCCAGTTGGAACCCTGGCGGCTTGAGCGCTGCATAAAATGGGGCGTTCGGCATCGCCAAGGGGACCCGTCGCCGAGGGGGCGCACCGTCTGACGGCAGGACCCGCGCGACGAACAGGGCCCTGTCCCCGACGTTCGCCTTATCACAGTGCGCCACCACAGGCTTTCCGGGGCGCCCGACAGGGCCGGGACAACCGCCGGACCTCCTCGCACCGAACCGAGTCATCCCGCCCTCACCCGCCCGGGCGCTGCCCCGTTCTCGTGCCGCCCCACGACTCCGGCTGCCCGCGTTGCACCGTTGGGTGACGCGCCGTCGCCGGACGGCACTGCGGCCGGGAGTACGCCAGCGGGCGGCCCCGCATTGACACGGCAGCCCCCTTAGGCCGGGCCCGGTTCATCCCGGGTTTTTAGGGCGCGCGGCGGCGCGCGGGGACAAGCGCCCGGTTCACCCGGGCACCAGGTCGTACTCGCGCATCATCTGGCTGATGATGAGTTCCAGGAAGGGCTGCGCCGCCAGCGGCTGGCAGGGGCCCCAGAGGATCATCCAGTTGCAACCGCTGGCGTCCCGAACCGGCAGAATCCCCGGCAGGGGCAGCTTGCTCTCCTGGTAACGCAGATAAGGCCCGCGGGCCCGCTCCCGGATCCGCCGGTCGATCTCGGCCTGCAGCCCGCTGGCCGTCACGCATTTCTTATTCATGGACCGCCTTGGGTTCCACGCGTCCTGACGTGGAGGTCGATAGGAGCTATGCAGGATCGGGGCCAATGCAAAACTTACGCAATTCCCGCCGATGGCCGTCGCGCGAGCCGCAGATCATTGAGGGCTCGCTGGCGGAGTGCGCATCGCCCGGGGCTTGCACAGGCGTACCGGCGGACTCGGCCGCGCCAGGAACCGACGCAGCCGCGGGTCCGGCCCGTGCGCCTCCGGTGCCTCGGAACGTTCCACCCCCCTCCTGCTCGCTGTGCCTGCAACAGTCACTGCCCTGTATCGCCACCCGCGGCATCGCCGCAGCTAGGCGCATTGAACTCTTCTGTGCAGGCGAACCGCCCAAACGCTGCTTGCGCATAGGCTCGGGCGGGACGGGCGCGGCAGCAGCGATGCGCGACATCGCTACTGCGCAGGAACCTCGCGGGTACCTGCCGGCCTTGCTAGGGGGGCAACGGCCAGCGCCACTCACGGATTTCCGGCATGTCCTGCCCGAATTCCCGGATGTACTGGCCATGCTCGTAGAGCTTGGCCTTTAGGCGTTGCTTGAGATACAGGCCCGGGTCACCGGTCTGCGGCAGCCGGTCGATCGCGTCCATGACCAGGTGGAAGCGGTCCATCTCATTCATCACCGTCATGTCGAATGGCGTGGTGATGGTGCCCTCCTCCTTGTAGCCGCGCACATGGATGTTGTGGTGGTTGAAGCGCCGGTAGGTGAGCCGGTGGATCAGCCAGGGGTAGGCATGGAACGCAAAAATTACGGGCTTGTCGCGGGTGAAGAGCTCGTCGAAATCCGCATCGCTTAAGCCATGCGGGTGCTCGGTGGCCGGCTGCAGCTTCATCAGGTCCACGACGTTGACCACGCGGATGCGAAGCATCGGCAGGTATTCGCGCAGGATCGACACAGCCGCCAGCGTCTCCAGCGTCGGCACATCCCCGCAGCAGGCCATGACCAGGTCGGGGGCCTCCCGCTGATCGTTGCTCGCCCACGGCCAGATGCCAATGCCCTGGGTGCAGTGCTCCACCGCCGACGGCATGTCGAGCCACTGCGGCGCCGGGTGCTTGCCGGCCACCACGACGTTGACGTAGTGGCGACTACGCAGGCAATGGTCCATGACCGAGAGCAGGCAGTTGGCGTCGGGCGGGAAATACACGCGGACCACCTCGGCCTTCTTGTTGACCACGTGGTCGATGAATCCCGGGTCCTGGTGCGTGAAGCCGTTGTGATCCTGGCGCCAGACGTGCGAGGTGAGCAGGTAATTCAGCGAGGCGATCTTGCGCCGCCAGGGAATCTTTGCAGACACCTTCAGCCACTTGGCGTGCTGGTTGAACATCGAGTCGATGATGTGGATGAAGGCCTCATAGCAGTTGAATAGGCCATGGCGGCCCGTCAGCAGGTAACCCTCCAGCCACCCCTGGCACTGGTGTTCGCTCAGCATGGAATCCAGCACCCGGCCGGTGGGCGCCAGGAATTCATCCTCGGGCGTGGTCGCGCCCTCCCACTGGCGCCGGGTCACCTCAAACAGGGCTCCCAGTCCGTTGGAAAGCGCCTCGTCCGGCCCGAAGACGCGGAAGTTGGACTGCGCTTGGTTCAAACCGACCACGTCGCGCAGGAAGGCTGCCAGCACCCGCGTATCGCCCATGCCCATGACGCCGGGGTGTTCTACCGCCGCCGCATAGGCTTTGAATTCGGGCATGCGCAGGTCGCGCAGCAGCGCGCCGCCATTGGCGTGCGGGTTTGCGCCCATGCGGCGCTCACCGACCGGCGCGAGCGCCGAGAGCTCCGGCCGCAGGCGGCCTGCGCCATCAAAGAGTTCCGCGGGGTGATAGCTGGCCAGCCACTCCTCCAGCAGCCGCAGGTGCTCGGGGTTGCCTGCCGGATTGGACAGCGGCACCTGGTGGGCGCGGAAGCTGCCTTCCACCTTCAGCCCGTCGACCTGCTGGGGACCGGTCCAGCCCTTGGGCGAGTTCAGCACGATCAGTGGCCACTGCGGGCGCTGTGCGCTGCCGCCAACGCGCGCATCCTGCTGGATGCGTCGAATCTCCTCGACCACCAGGTCCAGCGTCGATGCCATGGCCTCGTGCATCAGGGCCGGATCCTCGCCCTCGACGAAGTACGGGCGCCAGCCGTAGCCCCGCATCAGGTGCTCCAGCTCCTGGTGGCTGATGCGCGCCAGCACCGTGGGGTTGGATATCTTGTAGCCGTTGAGGTGCAGGATGGGCAGCACCGCCCCGTCGGTGGCGGGGCTGAGGAACTTGTTGGAATGCCAGGCGGTGGCCAGTGCCCCCGTCTCCGCCTCGCCATCGCCCACGACGCAGGCCGCGATCAGCTGCGGGTTGTCGAACACCGCGCCGAAGGCGTGGCTCAGCGAATAGCCCAGCTCGCCGCCCTCGTGGATGGAGCCCGGGCACTCCGGCGAGGCATGGCTGGGAATGCCGCCCGGATGGGAGAACTGCTGGAACAGCTTCTGCAGTCCGGCCTCGTCCTGGCTGATCTGCGGATAGAGCTCGCTGTACGTGCCCTCCAGGTAGGTGTTGGCCACCACGGCCGGACCACCGTGGCCGGGGCCGCAGACGTAGATCATGTCCAGGTCGTACTTGCGGATCGCCCGGTTCAGGTGCACGTAGATGAAGTTCTGGCCGGGCGTCGTCCCCCAGTGCCCCAGCAACATGGCCTTCACGTCGCCGCCCTCCAGCGAGCGCTTGAGCAGCGGGTTGGCACGCAGGTAGATCTGCCCCACCGAGAGGTAATTGGCGGCACGCCAGTAGGCGTCCATCGCCCGCAGCACATCCGGTTCAAGCGTGGAGGGGGTCATGTTCACAGGAACTCCGATAGGCGAGACGTTAGGAACGTGGTGACGGCCGGGAACGGTCCGCACCCGCATCAACTGGGTGAGGCGGCATCGGCATCCGGCAAGCGTGCCAGGAGCGCGCCGACCTGGCGCGCGATCATCTGCTCCTCATCCGTGTGAATTACCCGCACGGACACCGCCGCCGAGGCGGGGGAGATCACGGGCGCATTGGCATCGTTCAGGGCCGGATCCACCCGGATGCCGAGGAAATCCAGGCCAGAACAGATGCGCTCGCGTATCCGGGGCGCGTGCTCGCCGATGCCGCCGGAGAACACCAGCGTGTCCACGCCTCCCAGCGCCGCTGCAAACGCACCGATCCCCTTCTTGGCCTGGTAACAGAACAGCGCGATGGCCTCCGCGGCCCGTGTATCGGTCGCCTCGCGGGCCAGCAGGTCCCGCACGTCCGGGCTCGTCTCCGACACGCCCAGCAGGCCCGACTCCTGGTTCACCATGGACTGGAACTGCTCGGCGCTCAGGCCCTCGGCCTGCGCGAAGTAGTAGCCCAGTCCCGGGTCCAGGTCACCACTGCGCGTGCCCATCATGAGCCCGGAGGCCGGGGTGAAGCCCATGGTGGTATCCACGCTGCACCCGTCTCGCACAGCGGCCAGGCTCGCGCCACTGCCCAGGTGCGCCAGTATCACGCGCCCCTTCGTCGCCGCCGGATCCGCCAGCCGCCGCAGCTCCTCCATCAGGAACGTATAGGAAAGCCCGTGAAATCCGTAACGCTCCACCCCCTGACCCTGGAACCGGCGGGGAATCGGCAACAGCTTGGCCAGGCGCGGCATGTCGCGGTGAAAGGCCGTGTCAAAGCACGCCACCTGCAACAGGCCCGGATAACGCTGCTGGATGGCCTCCACCAGCTCGATCTCCCGCGGCAGGTGCTCCGGATCCAGTGGCACGATGCGCCGCAGCTCCTCGACGAGCGCCGCATCGATCGGCTCCGGCTGCCGGTGCGCCATCCCGTGGACAAAGCGATGCCCTACCGCACGGACCGCGGTCAGGATGGCCTGCTGCTCCAGCCAGTCCAGGAACGACTGCACGACGCCGCGGTAATCCGCTGCGTCGAGGGCACGCCGCTCCCGCAGGACGCCGTCGGCATCAAAGACCGACAGGGTCGCGCCGAGGAGACCGATGCGCTCCACCAGGCCATGCAGCGCCACGCGAAGCCCTCCCCCAGCCGGGTACAAGGCAAACCGGATCGAGGAGGAACCGGCGTTGATCGTGAGCACCCCGTCCGCGCGAGCCATCAGGCACCGCCCGGTGGGTGCAGTGGCGCCGCGCGCCGCGCGGGAATCTTGGCGGCCAGCAACTGCAGGATCTTCTCCCACGAGACACGGAAAGCCGCCTCGCCGTCCTGCTGCAACTGGCCGCCCAGTCCGGCCAGGCCGATCCCGGCCGCCTCGAATGGCGCCGACACCTGCTCGGCCTCGGCATCGCTGAGGATCGCCGGGCAATCGAACGGCGCGTGGGACGCGACCGCCCGCAGCGTTTGCGAGGGCAGCGTATTGATCGTCTGCGGCAGCGCCAGGGCCTGCACGTACAGCGTGGGGTCGGCCGCGGGATCCTTGACGCCTGTGCTGGCTCACAGCAGGCGTTGCGGCAACGCGCCCTCCTGGGCCAGGCGCTCCCAGCGCCCCGAGGCCAGGGATTCCCGGTACCGGTGGTAGGTGCGGACGGCTATCAGGATGCCCAGGCGGTTCTTCAGCGCCGCGGGCAGCAGCTCGTTGGCGGCCACGTCCCAGCGACTCACGAACAGCGAGGCCACCGAGGCCACCCGCAGGTGCAGCCCCGCGCGGCTGCGGCGTTCCAGTCCGCGCCAATAGGCGGCCGCCGCGGCCAGGTACTGTTCCGGGGAGAACAGCAAGGTCACGTTGACCGGGATGCCCTGGAAGATCGACTCCTCGATGGCCTTGAGTCCTTCCGGGGTGCCGGGGATCTTGATGAACAGGTTCGGCCGGTCGGCCTGCGCGAAGATTCGGGCGGCCGCCGCCACGCTGCCGACGGCGTCCTGCGAGAGCAGCGGCGAGACCTCCATGGACACCCAGCCGTCCACGCCCCCGCTGGCCTCATGCGTGGCGCGCAGCAGGTCGGCGGCGCGGCGCAAGTCCGCCAGCGCCAGCTCCACGAACAGCGCCTCGCCCTCCACTCCCTCGCGGGACCGCTGGGCGATCTGGGGATCATAGGCCGCGGTACCGGCGAGGGCAGCCTGGAAGATACTGGGGTTGGATGTCAGGCCGGTGACGCACTGGGTGGCGATCAGCGCCTCCAGGCTCCCGTCGTCCAGCATCGTGCGGGTGATGTTATCCAGCCAGAGGCTCTGCCCGATACGTTGCAGTGATTGTGGGCCCTTCATGACGGCTCCTCGGCGCAACGCGGGCGCCCGAGCGCAGGATGACCCACAACCCCCGACGAGGTCACGACGTTCTGCAGGCTGTCCGGCGAGAAGCCCCGCAGGTCCCCAATACGCTCGACGCTCAGGTCAGGGGCCCCGACGGGAGGCGCCGGCGGCAGGCCGGCGGCCTGCGCGTAGTGGCCTTGGCGCACGAACACCGTGGTCAGCTGTGGCCCCAGCACCTGTTTCATCTCCGCCAGCACCTGCAGCTTGTCATCGATCATCACGTAGCGCCGAGCCGGGAAGCGCTGCCGTATCACCCCCACGCAGGCCTGCTTGTGCAGCGATATCAGCACCTGGCCCCCGACCGCGTCCCAGAGGCCGGAGCGCTGAATCTTGCGCGGTTGGAACACCATATCGCCGTCGGAGACGATACAGACGGCGCCGATTTGGCGCAGATGTTGCAGCGTCTCCAGCGCGTGTGGATACAGGCGCGCCTGGAAGGGGTATTCCAGCAGGAAATCGGACATCCACAGCAGCGCGCGACGATCCGCGCAGCTCGGTCGGAATAACTGCAGGGCGCCCAGGTAGTCGGCGTAGCCGCTGCGCTCGCGCTGGACGGCGTACAAGGACCAGTAGCGCTGGCACTCCTCGACGCCAAAGTCCCGCTCCAGGCGCGCAGTCAGGTCAGCCGCAAAGCGATCGTTGTCCAGCAAGGTGTTGTCCACATCCAGCATGAACAGGATCGGGACTGGGGTCGGTTCCTCGCGGTCCCATTCCGCCGGAGCGCACGCCCCCATTACGGCTCGCGCGGCAGACGACACCGGGAAGCCGGCCGGAGGATCCAATGCACGCGCGGGAACGGCGCCGCGCCGGCTGCGCGTCGGATAGTTCTTCACAATGTGGGGGTACCTGCAATGGACGATCACCCGCATGCGGGTCGCGGCGAAGCGCCGCGGCCCGGACTGGCGTTGCGCGGTGGACCGCGCGTCAGCTGCGCTCGCGACCAAAACCGGAACGCATCAGGGCCCGCAGGCTCTCCAGGGCCCCGGCCGCAATACCCTGCTGCTCAACCCACTCCCCCTCGCCGCCTTCCCGACGCCCGACGCCGCAGCGAAAGCGCGCCATCTCGGCAAACTCACGCAGTCGAAGCACGGCGCCCTCGTAGCGAGCGAACGCGGCAGCCACCATGCCTTCCAGGCGAATGCCGCATTGGATCAGGCTAAGCCGCAGATCGCGTGGCTCCGGCCAGTTGGAGGGAACGTAGTTCATCGGTTCCTGCATTTGCATGGCGAACTCCCAGAGTGTGTGGATGACAGATCAGGTTAGTCATAAGCCGCACCGCGAAACCGTGCGTCGACGTACAGAGCCCACGGTCCGGGTCTCACCGGCGAGCGGCGTGCCCCACCCGGGCGCACCCAGGCCCCGCGGCGGGCGGCGGGGCGGCATCGTCGGGAGCGCCGCCGCCGGCGCGCGATGCAGATTCTCCCGCGGGGACCTAGGCAGCGCGTCCGGGAAATCGGATGCTTGCGCATCGCGCCTGCCGGCGCCTGAGGAATCCGCGCGGAGGAACCGATGATGAACCGACTGTTCGTGCTGGGCCTGGCGTTGACGGTGGGCCTCGGCGCCTGCGAGAAGGTGGTGGCCCCGCACTGGATGCGCATCAGCCCGGACACCCCCTGCGCGCCCCCGGCGACCCCCGGCGGCGCGGCGGCGGCCTGCAAGAGCACTGTCTTCTTCCTGGACACGGCGAACATCACGCCCAAGTCCGGGCTCCTCTACGTCACGCTGCAGACGCGCAGCGAGGGCGACACGTCGGGCGACTACGGGATCATCCACGCCGAGGCCAATTGCAGCAGCGTGAAGCTGGAGCCCACCGCATTGCACGAGGAGCGCTTCAACCAGGCGGGCCAGAAGCTGACCATGCGGCTGACCCCGACCACGTCGGCGCAGGAGCAGGCCATCGTGTCCTACGCCTGCAAGGCCGCGGGGAAATAGCCCGGTGCCAGGCCGCGGCTTGGGTTCGGGCACCGCGCAGCGCGGGCAGCCCACCGGTTGCAACCGATTGGCGTTAGCATGGTATGTCGCCAACCCGTGCCGAGGACTGTAGTGCGCTCGCCCCTGTCTACCCCGTCCCTGGCGCTTGCCGTGCTGTGCGCCATCGCCTCGCAGGAAGCGGCGGCCTTCAACCTGTTTGCCATCCGGGAACCGGTGTACGCGACGGTGGACGGCGTGCTGCTCGCGGGCGAGGCGGTGGGACACTGGGATCGTACCGGCACGCTGACCGTGCATTCCACGGTGGACGACACCCTGCACTGCGACGGCACCTTCCACTACACGAGCCTGAAGGCCGGCGTCGCGCAGATCACCTGCACCGACGGATCCGCGGCGGACCTGGCTTTTGATGCCCTCGGTGCGGTGAGCGGCAGGGGCCAGGGCGCGACGTCGCGGGGACTGGTGAGCTTCACGTTCGGCCTCTCGCTGCAGGATGCGACTCCGTACCTGAACCTGCCCAAGGGCAAGCGCATCGTCGTCACGGCACAGGGACCCCAACTGCAGGACATCTGATCCGGCGTCCCCGCCCCGCCTGCCCCGGCGAGCCCATCGCAACTTGAGTTCGCGGATCACGGCAGCCAAATGCGCTAGCATCGGCAGCACACCGAGCACATCACGGGGTTTCACCATGAAGCAGGGATTCACGGGCCGTATGGCCGCGCGCGCCGTCGTGCTGGCCGTCGCTCTCGCCGCCTCCGCCTTTGGCCAGCAGGCGCCCACTGCCCCGCGCGCCTGCGACCGGCAATGCCTGGTCGACATCGGCGAGCAATATCTACAGGCTCTGGGGGCACACGACCCCAAGCGCGAGCCCATCAGCGCCGATGCCCAGTACAGCGAGAACGGCGTTGAACTGAAGATGCCCGACGGCCTGTGGCGCACGATCAGCAAGGTCGGCGACTACCGACTGCGGGTGGCGGACCCGGAGACCGGCACGGTCGGCATCTTCAGCACCATGGAGGAGAACGGCTCGCCGCTGATCCTCTCCTCGCGCCTGAAGGTGCGCAACCGCCAGATCATCGCCATCGAGACGATCGTCGCACGGCGCGAAGGGTCGGTCTCCGCCGGCGCCAGCGCGGGCTTCAACCCCCGCCCCGAGGATCTCAAGGAACGCCCCCAGTTCAACCAGCTGCTGGCGCCCAGCGAGCGGCGCCCGCGCTGGGAACTCATCCAGACGGCCGATACTTACTTTCGCGCGCTGGAGAACAACAACGGCCGCGACCACGTGCCCTCCTTCGCGGATGACTGCCACCGTATCGAGAACGGCATGGCCACCACCAATCGGCCGCTGACCGACCCCAGGGCGGAGCGCGGCGCGTTGAACATGGGCTGCCGCGAGGCCTTCGGACTGGGTTACTACCGCGAGGATACCCGCATGCGGGGCATGCGCTTCCTGGCCGTGGACGAGGAGCGCGGGCTGGTCCTGGTCAATGGTTTCTTCGACCACGACGCCGCCGTCCGCAGCTACAAGCTCAATGACGGACGCACCGTCAACGTCGCGCGCACGGCCCCGTGGACCTGGATGATGTCGGAGATCTTCAAGATCAAGGACGGCAAGATCTGGCAGGTCGAGGCCGTACTGCTCAGCGCCCCCTACGGCATCAAGCCGTACTTCACCGATGGCGTGAAGACGCTCTCTTACCAAGAGGCGATCGAGCAAGAGCGTCAATAGCCACAAGCCACGACCGTGCCCGATTTGATCAAGACGCGGGCAGTGTGTTATTCATCTCGCAACAACGACCAGAACCGGCATGGGGTCTTGATATGGCAGGGATCGCTACGGTAGATCGGCGCGTCTTCGTGTCCGGATGCGCCGGGCTGCTGGTCGCTGGCGCATTGCCCGCGCTGGCAGCCGCCACGGACCACCCGGAGGCAGAGTGGCTGGTCGTTGACCGCCGCTTCCTGTCGCTGCTGCCGCGGCAGCCACTCGCACGCCGGACGCTTGCCATCGACGGCGACGTCACGGCGCTGTGGCGGGATACGCTACAGCCCCTGTGGCGCGAGCGCGGCGCCGTGATCGCGGGGATCACGCGCGAGCCCGCGCTGTTCTGCCTTGAGCACCTGGCCCAGGGCCTGCGCCACCACCTCCTCCGGCGCGAGGCCCTCGCGGGTACGGACGCCGTACGCTGGACCCTAGCGCCCGTTGGAACCCGAGGACTTGCCTGATGCGTACTCCACCGGGCGTGAGCCCCAGTGACTTTGCAGCGGCCCTGGCGGCCTTCACCCAGATCGTCGGCGCGGAATGGGTGTTCACCAGCGACGAGGACGTCGCGCTGTACCGGGACGCGTATTCACCGCTGGCTGGCCAGCCGGAGGAGCGCCTCGCCTCCGCTGCGGTCGCGCCGGAGACCACGCAACAGGTGCAGGCGATCGTCCGGGTCGCCAACCAGTACCGCATTCCCATCTATCCGATCTCCACCGGCAAGAACCTGGGCTACGGGGGATCGGCTCCGGCCTACTCGGGCAGCGTGGTCGTGGACTTGAAGCGCATGAACCGCATCCTGGAGGTCGACGAGGCCAACATGAGCGTGCTCGTGGAGCCGGGAGTGAGTTACTTCGACCTCTACAACCACCTGCGCAAGACCGGCTCCAAGCTCTGGATCGACTGTCCGGACCCGGGCTGGGGCAGCGTCGTGGGCAATGCCGTGGACCGTGGGGGTGGCTACACCATGGCCAACTACCGCAACCACTTCGACTCCCATTGCGGCATGGAAATCGTCCTGCCCAACGGGGAGTTGCTGCGCACCGGCATGGGCGCCATCCCGGGCGCCAGGACCTGGCAGCAGTACAAGTCCGGCTGCGGCCCGTGGGTGGACGGCATCTTCTCCCAGTCCAACCTGGGCATCGTGACCAAGATGGGCTTCTGGCTGATGCCGGAGCCGGAGGCCTACCTGCGCTGCACGGTCAGCGTGCCGCGCTACAAGGACCTCATCCCGCTGGTCGACATCCTCAACCATGTCGAGAATGCGCGCATCGTCAACGGCTTCCCGGACCTGGCCTCCCCGCTCCTGGGCTACCCGCCCACCGGCCAGGTGCAGCTGTTCATCGAGGGCACCTCCGCCTACGCCACCACGGCGCAGCAGAAGGCACTGCTCGCCCAGGCCGACCAGGGCTACTCGCCGGAGCTGGAGGCGTATGCGCTGGCCAATAAGATCCCCTACTGGGAACTATGGGTGACGTTCTACGGCCCGATGGAGGTCGTGGAGGCCCAGTGGAAGGCCACGCAGCGCCACTTCTCCCAGATCCCCGGTGCGACCTACAAGATCGTCGACCAGCTGAAGCTACCCGTGGATCCGGCCAAGATCTCCGACTACCACGAGCCGGAATTCGGCGTGCCGTCGCTGCGCGCCTTCTCCATCGGCGCGCGCACCCCCTACAACCCCACGCCCTCCAAGGGGCACATGTGGTTCTCGCCGATCATCCCGCGGACGGGCGAGGCCATCTTCGAGGCCAACCGCGTATTCAGCGCCGCGGCCAAGGACCTGGGGATGCCGCTCTTCCAGACGTTCTCGATGCCGGCCTGCTTCTGGGAGCGCTCGTTCATCTTCATCCTGGCCACGCCCGTGACCACCGACGCGGCGACCAATCGCAAGTACCTGGCCGGATTCAAGAAGCTCATCGAAATCGGCGGACAGCACGGCTGGGGCGAATACCGCACGGCGCCGGTGTTCCAGGAGTCGGTGATGGACGTGTACTCGTTCAACAACCACGCCCTGCACCGCCTGCACGAGACGCTCAAGGACGCCATCGACCCCAACGGAATCCTCTCCGCCGGGCGCTACAACATCTGGCCGCGACACCTGCGGAAGAAGGCCCAATGAAGACCCTCCTGACACTCCTGGCGGCGAGCCTCGTGGCCACCTCGGCACAGGCTGCGACAGCCGATGGCGCACAGGTGTTCGAGAAATGGTGCGCCCCCTGCCATGCCCCGGGCATCGAGCATCCCGGGACGCACGCGCTGGAGGCCAAGTACAAGGGCGTGAAGAGCAGCTTCATCACCGACTGGACCGACGTCACGCCGGAGTACGTGAAGCTGATGGTGCGCACGGGCATCTCGGTCATGCCGCACTTCCGCAAGACCGAGATCAGCGATGCCGAGCTCAATGCCTTGGCCAACTACGTGATCCGCAAGCACTGAGGCAAGACAACCCGGGCGCCGCAGCGCCCGGGTCTTCCTCCTCGGCAGCGCACTACTGGCGCGGTTCCCCGTCGCGATTGACCAGTATCGTGCGCCCCGGCGGCGCGGTCATCTGGACGCGATGCTCCACGTTGCGGTAGTCGTAGGTGACGTCCCAGTATTCCGGGGGACCCCTGGCAGCGGTCTCACAGCGCCTCACGTCGTGGCTTTGCTGGGGACTGGTGTCCCGGCCCTGGTTGGAACCGATGGCCGCGCCTGCAACCGCGCCGCCCACGGTCGCCAGATCCTGCCCGCGCCCACGGCCGATCTGGTGCCCGATGACGCCGCCCACGAGCGCGCCCACTAGGCCACCACCTACATTCCGGCCGCCCCGCTCCTCCGGGACCTGTTCGCGCTCGACCCAGCAACGCTGTTCCGCAGGCCCGACGACCGCATGCACCGAGGTGACGTTGGCTTCGTACACGCGCTCGTCAGGTCGACGGCGATACGCGTAGGTCGCTGCGGCCAGAGGCTCCGGGTCCCGTACCCCCTCCCCCCCCTCCCGGCTGACGCGGTCGCCAACCCTGCGGGCCGAGGAGAGACGCTTGTCCAGGCCCAGGCGGCTCAGCGAATCGTAGCTACCCGCGCGCAGCGTGACGCAGCGGCCTCGGAAGCCGGCATCCTCGCAGACCTGCCAGGGGCCGCGATCCACGATGACCGAGGACGCGCGATCATTGAATCCGGTGCGCCCAAGGTCCGACACCTGATCCCTGGCCGTGAAAGCGCGGCCATGGAAGCTCTCGCCCTCGTAGAAGGTGATCTGTGCCAGGGCCGGGGCGGCAATCCACAGGGCCGAGGCGGCGAGCAGGGATGTCGGCAGTAATTTCATAGTGGTCTCCCGTGGCCTGCACGATCGACCCCAGGCCACTCGCGCGTCGGTGCGACGCCGCACACACGCGGGTATCGCGCCACCCGCGAATCGGCTCTGAACGCCAGGCAGCGACGCACCGCAGCGCTGCGGCGGTGACCAAGGCGCTGCCGGTCCCTGCGCAGCACAACGAGCGGAGCTGCCATCGTTCTTTGGGAAGACCGGAGGAACGAAAAATAGCAAAACGGCAGTCTCCCTCGCGCCGGGAGGTTGCGCAGTCGCAAAGCAGCGAAAGCCGGTTAGCTGTGCTGTACCTCCCCAGTCTGCAGATCATCAACGCAATGCCATGAACCCTTCATGGAGACACGGGATAGTGACGCGTGGCCAAACGACCCCTTCCGCATACCGCACCGACTCGAGGAGCGCGCAGACCATGCACGACATCATCATTGCCAACCTGATCTTCCACAGCCTCGCGACGCTCGCGCTGCTGCTGGTCTCGGCGGCCACGGCCCTGCACGATCCGCTTCGACGCCGCGCGCCACGGACCTACCGCATCGGCGGCGATGCGCCGAACAGGGCGCCATCCGCGAGCGTTGAAACCCCCTTGCCGCTGCGGGACAGCGTACTCGGCCTGAGGCAAGCCGAGGCGGCTTAGCGGTTGCGGCGGTGGGCTGGCGAGGGCCACCGTCGGCCTATTCGACAGTGGGCACCCCGAGCGCCGGCTCAGGCTTGCGCTTGGCCAAAGCAAACGGGGCGCGAAGACGCGCAGCGCAAGCACCGGTGGTGCTGCCGATGTGCCACGATCCCTGCGTCGTCCAGAACCCCGAACCTGACAGCGGCCAAATGTGATATGAAGCGCGCCCTTACAGCGATGGCCACCCTTCTGTTCGCTGCGAACGGGACGATCGAGGCGCAAACCACGGCGCCCCAAGTCCTGGGTCGTGACGCGCTGCGAAACATCGTGCAGGAACAATGCGTGCCCCACTGGCTGGCAGCGCAGGCGCCGCAGCCGTGCGTCAGCGTGCATCTCGCCGCCGATGAGACGCTGGCGGACGGATTCGCCGTGCTTCATGACCGCAAGGGCGGCGCGCACTATCTGCTGATCCCCACCCAGCCGATCAGCGGCATCGAGAGCCCCCTGCTTCTGCAGCCCGGCACGCCGAGCTACTTTGCGGCCGCCTGGCAGGCCCGCGACGTGCTCGCGCTGGATTTGGGCAAGGTGCCGCGACGGGATGCCATCGCCATGGCGGTCAACCACATTCAGGCACGCAGCCAGGACCAGCTGCACATCCACCTAAGCTGCCTGAGCCCACCCGTTCATGATCTGCTCCAGGCCGAATTGCCGCGCCTCGGGTCTGCCTGGTCGAGCCTGACCCTCAACGAGCGACCCTATGCCGCGCGACGGGTGGGCGCCTCCCTGCTCGGGACCGACGATCCCTTCAAGCTGCTCGCGGACCACCTCGACGGCACCACGGAGGCCATGGGTGAATACACTCTGCTGGTGGCAGGCATGACCTTCGCCGACGGGCCGGGGTACCTCGTCGTGGCCGGTACCGCCGTACCGGGCGCTGAACGCCTCCTGGACGCCACGTGCGCCGTCGCCCGCTGAACTGGGCTCGGAGAGGGTGCGCCAGCCTGTTCCCGCGTCAGGGCTCCGGGCCGCAGGCAATTTGAGCCGGACAGGGCGCCTGTGCCGGATACCGGAGAGAGGCCAAACATGCAGGGCTCGCTATGCGTCCTCGACCTACGACCGGCTGACCAAGTTTGCCGCCACCTTGCGCCACCGGCGATTGCGGGCAGCGCGCAGCCAATTGCCTGGACCGAACGATAAACCGCAAGCCGCCGCGAAACTCCCGATACGCCCCCACCACGATGACTCAGCGGCATCGTGAAGGCCGCGCGCAGAGCCGCTCACCCCCTGCGGCAAGTGCTGCGCTGCGCATTCGTGGTCGTGCTCCTGGCAGGCGAGCCAGGCACGCAGCCCCTCTCAACCTGCTTGCTCAGCGACACCAGCGGCACTGTGGAAGCGAAGCTCCCCTGACAGCCCAGGCTGCGAACCTGAACGTCGCTGCGCGCACCAGGGCGATGCCGGAACCGACACCTCGCCAGCTCGAACCCTCCGCAGGCGGCCCAGCAGCGCTGGCCTCAACGGACCGCGCAGCGTTCGACGAGCCGGCTCGCCGGCCAGTGGGTCTCACTGCTCCGACCTGCCCCGACCACCGGCGTTTGGCCCTGAGCGTCGCTCCGTGGAGTGAAAACACACCGTCATGAACCGCAGGTAGTCTGGATCCTCCAGGCAATAAAGCGGCAGGCAGATGGCGCGAATTCTCAATACACCCCTGCGGGTCACAAAAGACACCGCTACCGGGCGCAGCGGATGGATGTACGAGGCGGCCACCCAAACCGGGCGGTTTATTGCATCGGGCGACCGCTACGCCGGGTGCTACGCAGTTGCAGGCATTACACAGCACGAAGCCGAACAAATCGCGCGTGACCTGGAAGCACTGGAGCACTGCTCCGACCAGACGGCCCTGGCCTGTATCAGCCGTGTCGCATTGGGGAACCTGGCCGCTGCCCACTGACGGCAATCCACACGCCCTCCTTGCCTAGCCGGTACCGGCCCCTGTAGCGATGGCGAGGACCCGCCGGCGGTCTCGCGCAACCCGGCAGTTGAGGCAGGTGGCAGCCAAGGTCCTAGCTCGCCCTGGCGCCGCCTGCGCGCAGATCGGTCACCGAAAGACATACACTAGGCGTATGTCGCCGCAGGCTCCACATCCGGAATCCGAACTGACCGATACCGACGTCAGCACCTGCATCCAGGTCCTCAAGTCCATCGAGGCCGATCGCTCGCTCCTCACGCGACTGACGCAGGCCGACCGGCGCGAACTGCTGACCTTCGCGGGCCTGGTCGCGAAGCCGGAAAAGCACGCATTGGTTAAGATGGCCAAGGCCTTTCGGCGCGCCGAGCGGGAAACCGCAAAGCAGCAAGACCGGGAGGTCATCGCGCAGACGGCGCTGCGGGTGCAGCGCCGCGCGCCGATCTACGCCCCGCTGTGGATCGCCCCTTCCGAGGCCGACGCGCCCGGCGAGCGTCCCGAGCTAAACCGTGAGCTCTCCTGCTACGTCTGCAAGAAGCCATTCGTCAGACTGCATCGTTACTACGACTCGCTCTGCGAAGCCTGCGGCGACTTCAACTATTCCAAGCGCACGCAAACGGCAGACCTCACCGGGCACTACGCGCTGATTACCGGGGCGCGAGTAAAGATCGGCTTCAATGCGTCGCTCAAGCTGCTGCGGGCCGGCGCCCACGTCGTCGTGACGACGAGATTCCCCGTCGACGCGGCAGGCCGGTATGCCCAGGAGCCAGACTTCCCGTCGTTTTCCGACCGCCTGCAGATCCACGGGCTGGACCTTCGGCACACGCCGAGCGTGGAGATCTTCTCCCGCTTTCTCCTGGAACGGTTGCCGCGGCTGGACTACATACTGAACAACGCCTGCCAGACGGTACGACGCCCTCCCGGTTTCTTCCAGCATCTGATAGACCGCGAGGAGCAGTCGCTCGGCGGGCTGCCGGATTCGTTGCGTCGCGTGCTGCTCAACCACGACGTATTGAAGCAGGCCATCCACGCAAGTCCGGGCCACGGCGAGCAGCAGCTGGTGACTGCGGCCCATCCCACGCCGGCCGACGGCCTCGTGCACAGCGCGGCGCTGTCACAGCGGCGTTACCTGGACGAGGACTTTAAGGACGGCGCCGACCTATTCCCCCTGGGTCGCTACGACGAGGATCAGCAGCAGGTGGACCTGCGCGAGATCAACAGCTGGCGGCTACGCCTGCACGAGGTGGCTACCGCGGAACTGCTGGAAGTTCAGCTCGTGAACGCCATCGCGCCCTACATCCTGAACGCGCGCCTGAAGCCGTTGATGCTCCGCACACCGGGGCACCACAAGCACATCGTCAACGTCAGTGCCATGGAAGGCCAGTTCTACCGGGCCACCAAGACCGACAAGCATCCGCATACCAACATGGCCAAGGCGGCGCTGAACATGATGACACGGACCAGTGCCGCCGACTTCGTGAAGGACGGCATCCACATGAATGCCGTGGATACCGGGTGGGTCACCGATGAGGATCCGGCGGTTCATGCAGCCCGGAAGGCTGAACTGGGCTTCGCGCCGCCGCTCGATATCATTGACGGCGCAGCGCGCATCGTGGACCCGATCTTCGTCGGGCGGCTCACGGGGACACACCTCTGGGGACAGTTCCTGAAGGATTACAAGCCAACGCCCTGGTGAGAGAGGCATCCGCCTGGCGCCGAGCGCGCCCTAACGCGCAACGCCAGCACGTGTTGCCCCCTCGGCGACTGGGCGCAAGCAGCTCCTCGTGATGCCCCCCCGCAATACACCGCGGTCCCCTGCGCTCTGGTCTTGCAGAGGGTCAGGGCGATTGGTACGCCCACTAGAGCGATGGGAACCAGCCCTAGTGTGCGTTGGTAGCTGGATTGGTGCCCCGGGCAGGAGTTGAACCTGCGACCCCTCGCTTAGGAGGCGAGTGCTCTATCCACTGAGCTACCGGGGCATCGGGCGAAAGGCGTTTACGCGGCCGCGCCAGCCGGTAATGATACCTGCTCTATGACAATATTCGCCCTACTGAGCGTCTTTCTGGGAGCCGGCTTCGGCGCAAGCCTGCGGTACCTACTGAACCTCGCCCTGAACCCGCTGGTCCCGCTGGTGCCGATGGGCACCCTCGCGGCCAACCTGCTGGGCGGCTACCTCGCCGGTGCCGCAGCGGCCTTCTTCCTGATTCGGGCAGACCTGCCGCAGGAATACCGGCTACTGGTGATCACCGGATTTCTGGGGGGGCTGACGACCTTCTCGGCCTTTTCCCTCGAAATGGTCGCCCTCCTGCAATCCGGGCGGGTACCCCTCGCCCTGGGCGCTGCGGCCACCCACCTGGGGGGCTCGCTCGCCCTGACCATGCTGGGGGCCTGGACCGTGCGCAGCCTGCTGCGCTAGCGACGCCCTAGTGCTTGGCGGGCGGCCACAGGGCCACCACCGCACCCCAGGGGCCATCCCCCACCGCAAGCTTGGTCTCAAGCTTCAGGGTCGCCACGTCCACGACGCTCACGTCGTTGGAGGAGCCGTTGGCCGTGAAGATCGTCTTGCCGTCCGGACTCAACGCGATCCCCCAGGGACGCGGGCCCACCGGCACGCTACCCAGGGACTTGCCCGACTCGATATCGATGGCCACCACGAGGCCGCCCCGTCCGGTGGCCGCGTACAGCCGGGAGCCATCCCGGGACACGATGAGGCCCACCGGACGCATCAGCGGGCCGCCCTCCAGCTTGATGGTCTTCAGCACCTTGTGCTCGGCCGTGTCGATGACGCTGATCGAATTGTCATTCTCGCAGCTGACATAGGCGCGTTTGCCATCCTCCGAGAAGGCCGTGAAGCGCGGACGTTGCCCGACCTCCATCTGGCTGATCACCTTGCTGGTGGCCACGTCGATCACTGAAACCCGGTGATCGGCCTCGGAGGTCACGTACACGACCTTCCCATCCGGGCTGGTCGTCATGCCCTCCGGCTCGCCGCCCACCTTGAGCGAGGCCACCGTGTGACCGTCCCTGGCGTCAATAATAATGGCTGTGCCCGTGTCCTCGCTGGCGATGAACAGGTGCGTACCGTCGCGGCTGACAGCCAGCTGCTCCGGATCAGAGACGCCCCGGATCACGCGCGTCAGCTTCAGCGTCGCCAGATCCACCACGCCGATGCCGTCCGCCGACTTGTCGGGCGGCGGCAACTTGTCCTCCTCGACGCCGGGGCCCGCGATGGGCGAGCCGCTCATCGCCACCAAGAGCGACTTGCCGTCACCGGAGAGCTTCAGGCCCCGTGGCCGCTTGCCCAGCTGCAGCGTCGCCACGACCTTGCGCGTCGGCCCATCGATCACCGAGAGGCTGCCGGAGCGCTCGTTGGTCACGTAGACGCGGTAGCCGGCGGGCTCTGCGCCCAGAGCCGGGGGAATCATCCCGGACACCAGCACGGCCGAAGCCAGGCTCACGGCCATGGCGATCAGGGATCCGGTAACTCGATTCATCAAGAACTCTCCTGCGGTATGGCTCATGAGACTGTGCCCGAGCCAGAAAATTCCACCACCTGGCCCAATCTTGGCACCAGCGCCTCGCATCCCAGCTCCGCGGTCACCCGCTGTCGCAGCTGATCCGCCGGGCCCGGTTCCCCGTGCGTCAGGTACACGCGCCGCGGCGCACGCGGCCCACCCTTGAGCCAGCCGAGCAGTTGGTCCGAATCGGCATGCGCCGAAAGCCCCCGCAGGGAGACGACCTCGGCATTGACCGCGACGTCCTCCCCGAAGATGCGAATCCGGCGTTCGCCCGCGACCAGCCGCGCACCCCGCGTACCACCGGCCTGGTAGCCGGCAAACACGATGGCATTGCGCGCGTCCGGTGCCAGCGACTTCAGATGGTGGAGGACCCGGCCGCCGGTGGCCATGCCGCTGGCTGAGATAATCACGGCCGGCTCGCGGTTGGCGTTCAGCGCCCGGGACTCCTCGGCGCTGCGAACCATGCGCGCCAGCCGGTGCATCGCCGCACAGTCGTCGGCGGTCAGGCGGTGCTCGGTGCGATGCCGCAGGTAGATATCGGTCATGTCGATCGCCATCGGGCTGTTCACGTAAACCGGCACCTCCGGGATCGTGCCGCTGGACCGCAATCGCATCAGCAGATACAGGAGCGACTGGGCGCGCCCGACGGCGAAGGCCGGCAGCAGGACAGTGCCGCCACGCGCCACGGTGCGGCGGATCACTTCTGCCAGCGGCCGGCCGCCATCCAGGGGCTCGTGCTCGCGATCCCCGTACGTGGACTCCAGCACCACCTCATCGCAGTCCGGCAGCGGCTCCGGCGGCAACATGACCAGATCATCGGGCCTGCCCAGGTCGCCCGAGAACACGATCGTGCGGCCTTCGCAGCGCAGCTCGACGCTGGCGGCGCCCAGGATGTGGCCGGCGGCATGCAGCCGCACCTCAACCCCCGGCACCACCTCCAGCGGCTTGCCCAGGCGCAGCGTCGAGAAGCGCTCCAGCGCTCGGCGGGCATCGGCCTCGTCATAGAGCGGCAGGGCCGGCTTGTGCCGCGAACTGCCATGGCGGTTATGGTAACCGGCCTCCTCCTCCTGCAGGCGCGCGCTGTCAGGCAGCATGATCTCGCACAGCTCCTGCGTCGCGGCAGTCGCGTGGATGGGCCCGTGGAAGCCCTGCTTCACCAGCCGCGGCAATGCGCCGGAGTGATCCAGATGGGCGTGGGTGAGCACCACTGCATCGACCTTGTGCGGATCAAATGGCGGCGCCTCCCAGTTCATCAGTCGCAGGTTCTTGTAGCCCTGGAAGAGACCGCAATCCACCAGCAATCGACGACCCGCATGCTCCAGCAGATAACGGGAGCCGGTGACCGTGCCGGCCGCCCCGAGGAAACTGATCTTCACGGCGTGCCCGCTCCCAGCAGGGGCTTCAGGGCAACCTGCACGGCGGCGGCGCTGATCGCATCGGCCGGCATCGGGCCCAGTTCTCGCCGCTCAAGCCTCTCCGGCACCGCTGCAAGTGCCGCCAGCAGCTGGGGATTCAGGCTGTCGAGCTTGGGACGGATGTCGCCGGCCAGGTCGCGCACCACCTCAAAGCGGCCCTGGCCCTGCACTTCCCAGCGCGCAAAGAGTTCGCGCTGGATCAGCTTGGAGGCCTCGATCTGCGCAGCGAAGAAGGCCTCGGCCCGATCGGGCGAGAGCCCCCGCTGCAGCGCCTGTTGGCGGACCGACTCGATCAGCTGCCGCTCGCGCGGCAGGTCCTCGATCGCCGCCTTCTGGTTCCACTTGTAGCGGGCGACGTCCGGCATCAGCGTCAGACGCTCATCGATCAACTGTGCGAGGACCACCGCGGCGGCACTGGCTGCGGCACCACGTGGCCAGTCATAGCTGAGCCATCGCGCGAGCGTTGCCTGCGCCGTGTCCGTCTGAAGCCTACCCCGTAGCCAGCGATCCACGACCCGCTTGAACGGCGTATCCCGGGGCAGGAGGTACGCCTTTGGGGAGTGGTCGAAGGGGTGCCGGGGATGCACGGCGCAGAGGCTGGGGCGCAGCTGGTGCTGCAAGCGGGCCTCTATCGCATCGGTGATCATCACGTCCGCATGGCCCGCCACGAGCTCATCGAAGATGCGGGTGTTATCGCCGAACACCTGCAGCGACGCCTGACCCAGGTGGGCGCGCACGAAACGCTCGTTGGTACCCCCCGGATTGACGATGACCCGCACGCCCGCCTGGTCGATTTGCGCCAGGGTCTGGTAGCGCGTGGCATCCGCGCAGCGGACGATCGGCGTCTTGCCATCCTGCAGGTACGGCACCGAGAAGAACCCCTGCGCCCGCCGCTCGGCACTCTCGGAGATACCGCCCATGGCAAGATCAAAGCGGTCCGCCGACTGGTCGGCCAGCAGCGTCCTCCAGGTCGTGGGCACCAGTTCCAGACGCACCTGCAACCGGCGGGCAAGGTCGGCCGCCATGTCGATATCCGAACCCTGCAAGTCGCCGGTCACCGGATCGCGGAAGCTAAATGGCGGATAATCACCCGTCGTGCCGACCCGCAAAACACCGGCCGCGCGGATGTGGGCGAGCGCAGCGCCAGACTGCGGCTCAGCGGCCGCCGTTGTGGCCGCCGCCATGGCCAGCAGCCCCAGGCCGCAGGGCCGAAGCGTCCGCCGGCCGCAAGCCACCAGCCACCTGGAAACACCTGGAAACCCTAGGCTGACCACATTTTACCTGCCTGCGATGCCCCGGAACGAGGCGCCACAGCACCGGGCTGTGACGGACCTTTCGCAGCTGGATTATGGCACCCGGGAATGAATATCTTGCGGCGATGAGCAGCCAGAAGCGGGCAGGCCAAGGGCAGCGGACCGCTAACGGACCGGGCGGCCCGTGGCTCAGGGCCCGACGTGACCGACGGGACGCGTCGCCCGCGACCCGAATAGGGTGCTGCCCTGCCCCGGTTGGCCAGGGCGCACGAGCACCCCTGCCTGCCCGAGAGGCCGAACACTACTGGTTCCAGCAGGTCGCCGTGTTGTCGGCAGCAGCGGAATTGCGGGCGGTCTGGCTACCGGTCTGCGTCACCGTGAAGGAGGCGCAGGGGGTATCCAGATCCTGCCCCTTGCCGGCAACTGGCGTGGCAATCAGGGTAAAGGTCGCCGGGGGTCCGGCCGCCACGGCGACCGAAATGCTGTAGTAGCCATTGCCGACCGCCATCGGGAAGGACGCACCGCTGTAGCCCACGCTTGCCGGCGTCGTGGTGTAGACATTGCTGGACGCGTAGAACCGCTCCTCGCGGCCGGCCAGGTCCAGCAACGCTGTCTTGGCCTCCACGCGCCGCGCCTTGCGCACATAGTTCAGGTAACTCGGCACCGCAATCGCGGTCAGGATGCCCACGATGATCATCGCCACCAGCAACTCGATCAGCGTAAACCCAGGCGCCTTGCCGCCCGGCCCGCACGCGCCCCGTCCACGCAGGCGGGCATTCAAGGGGGAGAGCCTCATCGCAGCTCAACCCAGGTCAGGCGCCTGACGCTGTTTTTGGACTTAAGAGAGATCTGCTGTGCGCTGGGCGTACCGGAGACCGTCTGATACACGAGCGAGGTCGTCGCCTCGGCCGTGGTGACGATAGCGGGGGTACCCGTTGCATCCGTCTGTACGCCGGCTACATTGGCCAGTGTGTTGTACTTGGTAAACGGGGTAGTAAATGCACTGCCATCCCCAACCGATATCGCATAGGTATAGCCCGTGTTGGAGCTCTGGGTGCACGAGGACGGCAAGTTGGTGGCCGGCACCACCGAGTCGACGATGAACGCCGACTGGTAGAGCACCGGGTTGTAGATCACCTGTTCCTGGGTGCCCGGAAGGTTTACGTACCAGCCGAACTTGCCCGTTCCAGCGCTACAACTCCCGCCCTGCCAGCAGATCGTGTTCGCGCTGCCAATGCGGGCTCCCGTGATGGCATCAACGGTGACGGGCTGCGACTGCAGCTTTGCCTGCGTGACCGCATAAGAAGGGGAGGTCAGCCCTGTCGCCGCCGCCGTGCTGGCAAGACTTGCGTAGGTCAGGGTGGATTTGGAATTCCAGCTGGCCATGTTCCAGTCCCAGACGCCGTACAGGTTCTGGCTGGCGGAAGCGTAGGTGGTCCCGGTGCTGTTGGTCAGCGGAAACTGCCGACCGGTGCCGAAGGAAATCATCAGCCGCGGCGCACCACCGCCCACCGGCACCGAGGCAATCACCGGTGCGGTCATGATGGGCTGGCCCGACTGGGCGGTGAATAGCGGCCCGGTACTGACAGCCCAGCTACTGGGATTACTGCTGGTCACGTCAAAACGCCACAGGTTGCCGTTCACGTCACCGGCATAGATGTAATCGGTGATGTGATCGCCATCCAGGTCCGCCGGCGCGACGGCGGCGATGCCGTTGCTGCTGGCGCTGCCCGTACTGAGGTAATAGAAAGTCTGGGCACCACTGCTTGGGTTGACCAGCATGATGTAGATGCCGGCATCGCCCGATGTACTGCCAAGGCCGTTACCGAAGATCACACCCCACTGCCCGTTGTGGAAGCGGCGGATCTGCGGCGCACCATAGGTGTTACCCATGTTCTTGCCGCAGCTTGTGACGTTCACGCAGGTAATCGTGCTCGGCCCCCACTCCCCGATGACCACGCTCGCCGCGTTGGCCTCGGAGAAGTTGGCCGGATTCGTTACATCCAGCGCATACAGGCCCGCGCCACCGGCACCCAGGCCACCGACCAGCCACGTGTGCCAGGCGCTGTTGTAATACAGGTCGCCACTGCCCGGCGTGGCATCGACAAAGAACGCATGCCCATACTGCGGGTTGGAGTAGTCGATGGCGGGCGTGGTGGAGCTGTGGATCGCCGCCACCACCGCGGCCGGCATATAGGCCAGCACTTCCACGCCGTCATTAGGCGTGGCAGACGTGTTGGAGAAGGCTCCCGCGGCCGTAAAGGAGCCCGCACGGAAGCCATGCAAGTAGCCATCATTGGCACCGCCGTACACGACGTTGAGGCGCGTTTGCTGCGCACCGACGAAGCTCAGGTAGCTCTGCCCGGATGCCTCCGGTGCCGTGGCCCCGCTGTTCAGAAGATCCGTCCAGCTGGCCGTATAGGGCGAGAGCGGCGGGCCCACCCACGTCGGGCTGGAATCCACGATATCGCCCAGCACGCTGTCGCGGTTGCGGTAGTAGCCCACGCCCGCCGAGTCGACCTCGTGGGTATCGTCACCACGCAGGAAATTCAGTCGGTCGCTGGTCGGGCTCGAGTCACCCGCCGTCAGCGCGGCCTGCTGCGCGGCAGTGATATTGGCCCACTCAAAAGGCACGCCTTTCGTGCCATTCCAGGTCAGTATCGTACGGGCGGATGGCGCGAGCCCGGCGATCGGGCCGCTCGCATTGGTACCGCCGCAGGTCTTGCCACTGGCAACACCGCTAAGCGCGCAGGAGGCATCCCAGTTGGCCACCGGGGCGATGGAGATCACGCCGTTGGTATCGATGAGTGTGTTGGCGGTCAACGCGCCGGTCCAGTCAGACGGATTATAGAAGGCGAAGTAGGCCTGCGTACCGGCCTGCACCTTGGCTGCCTGCTTCTCGTTGACGCTCGTCGAACTGCCGGAGGTCTCCGACGGCTGCGCCTGGAAGCACAGCAGTTCGTGGATATTGGTGTCGCCGCCGGTAGATCCGCCAAATCCAAATCGAAACGTCGAGGGTAGCGGCCCGTTGGCGGTCGTGATCAGCTGGTTGGCGATAACGTTCTGGTACGCGGCACCGTTGAGGCTGTACGAGAGGGACAGGTAGCCGTCGGGCGTGATCTTCAGGCGGTAGTAGATGTAGTTCGCGAGCGTGCGACTCATCGCAGCCTCGTTGGCGATCTGCACGCCGGACAGCACCGCATAGGCGCCCGGCAGCGGCGCATAATCCGCAATCGTGACCGGGTTGCCGGGCGCCGTCACGGTATAGGTCATGGTTTCATTGGCAGTAGTCGAGCCGCCGCCCCGCCAGCCACCGCTAGAAGGAACCGTCGGCGAGGCGCTGAGCGTAAGCACGCCTGTGGTCGTACCGCCGTAATATCCGGACGAAGCGGTGCTGATATTGGTGACCGTGGTACCGGCCGGGATGTAGCCCGAGGGATCGGTGATCTTTGCGCCGACAACCAGAGACGACGGAAATGGCAGCGGGATGGCGGTGATCTGGTTGCTGCCGTTCGAAAGCGTCCCCGCAACCGTGCCGGATACCGTCGAGCCGCTGGCGCTGAGTACGGCTGTCGGACTGGAAGCATTGCTGCTGTAGTTCCACAGCTGCCCGGTGCTGCAGGTTTTTTGCACTGCGGACTGCCGCTGGCTGCTGGTCAGCGAGGAAGGGTAATAAGTGGGGTAGCTGGCATTCAGAGCCGCCCAGGAAATACTGCCAGCGCCGCGCAGACCGATGCGGTTGGGCGCGTAGCCGAAGCCAGTGGCGGTAGTATCCGACTGGTTAAGGAAGTTGCCGAATTCATCGATACCCAGACCCAGGTAGGCGCCGACGATGCCATCGTAGGGCGGGTTGGAGTTGGAACAGGTGTAACCCAGGCTGCCACCCCAGGAACCGATGCCCGGGGGGTAGGAGCCATCCATCAGGAAGAAACTGATGCCGTCCGCCCCATCGTTTCCGCTACCGCCGGAGTCGCCCCGGTAGGTGGCCGTCTTGAACGTCGCCAGCACGCCCGCCGAGCTGCTGAACGGCGTCGCTGAGATGATCGCCCCGTTCTGGCTGTGCCCATAGGGGTAGCCATTGGTGAAGCGTAGCGCACCGCTGCCGGTCGGATCGGGCAGGGTATCGGCAGTGCCGGTGACGCCGTTCTGCCCGCCCACCAGGCTCTGCGCACCGTCGGAGGTCGTGGCGTAGTAGCTGGATTTGATGGCCGTGCAGCCGGGGATCTGCCCGGGGTTGGCGCCAGGGGATGCGCTGCTGGCGGTCAGGCAGGCTCCATTGTAGAAGTACCAGGAATTAGTCGTCGTAGTACCCGTGAAGAACTCGGTGACCTGCAGGGCACCCGAGGCCGTGCCAGACACCAACGCCCCGAGCGCCGCGCCCACAAGGAGACCAGCAGGAACTTTGCGTTTCATTACAGTCCACCTCGATTAACAACCCCTTGCGACACTTCGAAGGTGCTCTCCACGACGGCCACGGCGGAGGAGTTGCCGCCATAGCCAACCGCGTCGACCTGAAAGACCTGCCCAAGGCCATCAGCCGCCGTTCCAAGGGATGAGATATAAAACACGGGCGGAGTCACGTAGGTACCCGCGGCCGCCGCGGCCGAAATAGTCATCGTCGCAGGCGTATAGGTGACGCCGACAGGCAACCCATTCAGGACCCAAGGCACGGTCGTGACGTTGCCGACCGACGCAGGCAGGATATTGGCGCAGACCTGACCCTGGCCGAGATTGGCATTGAGCAAGGCTGCGCAAGTGATCGGGTTCGTGGCTGCATTGTTGCCGGTACTGAGCCACCATTCGGCATATTGCTGCGCCGTCTCGGCCGCATTCAGGGCACGGCGCTTTTCGCGCAAGTTCGTGGCGATACGCTGCTGCACGCCGAAGCTGCGCAGCATGCTGACACCGATGATCGTCACGACCACCAGCAGCAGCAAGGCCGTTATCAGCACGAAACCCTTTTGGGATTTGACTTGGGGCACTTTCATAGACACTAGAGGACCACGCTTGCTCGGTTCATCACCGTGATTACCGTAGGAAGGTTGATCGTCTGCGGCTGGTTATTACCTGCCGCATACAGTGGATTGCTGAAGGTCAGGGTCACGTTCACCGAGATCACGTTCATCCAGTTGGTGGTCGTCATCTGCGCCGCATTCAGGTAAGTATCGGCACTGCTGTTCGCTGCAGCCAGGTTGGTCTTAACGCCGTACAGGACCTGCATGTTCGTAACGCCCGATACCAGCGGGTAACTGACGCCGTTTACCGTGCAGACCAACTGGCCGCCGGTGACACTGAACGTGTTGACGTAGAGCACGTTGGCGCCGGTGGCATTCGAGAGCCCCGCGCAGTTCAGCACTCCATCGCCACTGGCGGTCAGGTAGCGAACGGATATCGTGTCGCCGGGCGCGGCCGCATTTTCCGTGCCGTACATCGGCTGTCCCGCGGTTGCATAGGGCGCCACGAGCGGCAAGGCCCCCGCCGCGGTGTTCACCAGCGGGTTCGTAAAATACCCGGCCGACTGGATCACGTCGGTAAGCATGGTCAGGGCCAGCCGCTGGCCGTCCTGCAGCTGCACCAGCGACGACTGCTCCCTGTAGACGCGACCATTGCCCTGGACAATGATCAGCAGGCCCGAGAGCAGGAAGATGCCGATCGCCACGGCGACCAGGAACTCGATGAGCGTATAGCCCTGCTGGCGCTGGCCGCCACGCATCGAGCGCTCGGCTTCGGATGAGTTATCAGGGTTGTACATTGAGAATATAGACAGGCTGCGCGATAGCCGGTCCCGCGACCGACTGGGTGTTGAGGTTCACCGTTCTCTCATTCCAGGTGAGCTGGATCGTGCAGTCCACCGGGCTGACGAGGGGCGGACAGCTGATCTGGGCGGCGTAGTTAGGCAGGATAGCCTGCAATGCGGCGGCCCACTTCTGCAGGTCGTAAGCCGCAAGGTCATGGGGCACGCAGGGCGCATTGGCACCCCCCGACGTGCAGTCCATCGCGACATTGAGCGTCGCGTCAGTGGACGTCACGGTTGTCCCCGCCAGCTTTATGGGGTTGGGCGCCCCACCCTGCGCCCAGTAAGCCCTGTTGGCCCGCATCGAGGCGGCGAAGCTCGCCGCCTCCACCGAGGCAACGGACTGGTTGGCCGCATTGTCGGTACTGGCGTACGCGAGGGCCTGCAGCTTGGTGATGCCCAGCAGCCCGATACCCAGCACCACCAGCGCAACAAGGACCTCGATCAGGCTAAAGCCCCGGGCTGCAGCCGTTGGTTTGCACCGGATCGATAGCCGGTTCGTGTTCACGTGCAGCTACCCCCGTAGGTCGCTACGCTCATGAGTCCCACCGTCGTCAGTTGCAGGCAGCGCGTGGCTGACTGCAGTCCCGCGCTGTTCTTGAGTGTCACCTGTGTACCGGCAACCAGACCCAGGGCAAAACCCTCGCGGTTAAACGACACCGAGGAGAGGTTGTTGTTGGCGACAAAGGTGTCCGAGTTGGTAAAAGGAGGCTGTACGCGCAGGACATTGCTGCTTGAATCAATAACGATCCAGCCGGACTGCCATGTCGTCTGGCCAGTGCATGTCGCGCCGTTGGTTGACACGCAGGCCTTGACCGTAAGCCCTTGCTTGATGGCCTCTGCCCGCGCGAGCTGCATGTCGCCGAGAAGACCATTGACCTCGCTAGCAACACGATTGCGGTCAATCACATAGCGATAGGAGGCGACGCTCAGGGCTGTCAGCAGCCCGATCAGGGCGATCACGACCAACAGTTCGATCGTAGTCATGCCACGCTGCGGGGCCAGCGCACTGGGATAGGGAGCGTTTCGTACCATTTGTCTTGTAACCTTGAGAGAACCGAGTGTGTTGCGCCCTCGCCACCGACAATCAATCGAAAGAATATTGACTCAGCAACATCGGCGTCAAATCAACACCCACGACTTTCACCACCGCATTACCCGGGCCAAAGGCTCCAGGGCATCTGGAAGCGGCGTCAGACCGAGGAAAACCCCGGCCCACCGGGAGCAACGGACACAAGGCACAGGCGAACTGTGGGGCAAATTCGCCACGCAGCTTGCAACACAGGATATTAGCTCCTTCGGAGCCGCCCGCAGGGCGAGACCGCCAAATTGCGAACAGCGTCGCATCATAATGCGGGCCGAGGGCCTGCAGGGGGTCTAGAGGCCCGGGGCGCATGCAGAGGGGCGGCGACCTGCCGTGTGCCACCCGCGCCCCGTCCGGCGCTCCGGCTGGAGCAAAACAAGGGCGACGGCAGGAGGAACGGGGAGAGGATGCGCGGCCACCCGGCCCTGCAGGAGCGGAGGGACCGGATGCAGGAGCTGATGGGCCGGATGCGGGATCACCCGTCCGCCCGGTAGTGCAGATCCCTGGCGGCCCGACCTCCCGGAGTCCCCCGCCGCTGCGCTTGCACGGCGGCGGGTCGCGCCGGATGATCCCCTGCAAAACGCACGGGGTTCCCACATGCCGACAGTCCGATTCCAGCTTGACGGCGCGCCCGTCTCCGTCGACGTCGCGCCGGACACCCCGCTCCTCTACGTGCTGAGGGAGCAGCTGGGTCTCTCCAACCCGCATTTCGGGTGCGGCCTCGCGCAGTGCGGCGCCTGCACCGTGCATCTGGACGGCGAGCCGCTGCGCGCCTGCGTCGCGCCCGCGGCCAGCGTCGAGGGCCACGCGGTGACGACCTTGCGGGGTTTGGGCTCCCCCGAGCATCCGCACCCGGTGCAGCAGGCCTGGCTCGAGGAGCAGGTCCCGCAGTGCGGGTACTGCGTGAACGGCTGGCTCATGACCGCCGCGGCGCTGCTCAAGCACCAGCCCAAAGCGACCGATGCCGAGCTTCGCCAGGGGCTGGCGGGCCTGAAGTGCCGCTGCGGCACGCACCTGTCGATCCTGCGCGCGATCAAGCGCGCGCAGCTGATGATCAACGGCGGGGCATCCACGTGAGCGGGTTCTCCCGGCGCGAGTTCCTGCTGGCCAGCGGCGCGCTCGTGGTGGCAGTCTCCACGCCCGCGCCCGCAGCGCTCCTCGCGGCGGACGGGGCGCTGGTCAGCGGTGCATTGCCGGCGCCCGGCGAACTGGATTCGTGGCTGGCCATCCTCCCCGATGGCAGCGTACAGGCCTGCTTCGGCAAGATGGACATGGGCCATGCGCTGGAGGTGTCCATCGCGCAGATCGTCGCCGAGGAGCTGGATGTCGCGGTGAGCCAAGTGGCCCTCGTCATGGGCGACACGATGACGACCTGCAACCAGGGCGGCGCCTCGGGCAGCACCGGCATCGCCCTGGGCGCCAAGCCGCTGCGCAATGCGGCCGCCGAGGCCCGCCGCCTCCTGCTGCAGGCCGCGGCTCGCAGCCTCTCGGCCGATGTCGGGGAGCTGGAGGTGCGGGAGGGCGTCGTGTCCATCCGCGGTCGAAGCACCGCCTCGGTGACCTATGCCGCGCTCATCGGCGGCCAGCGTTTCAACGCGCCCGTGGAGTGGAACAAGGCCACGGGCAACGGCATGGACATCAAGGTCCAGGCCACCCCCAAGCACCCCAGCCAGTACCGCCTCGTCGGCACGTCGGTGCCGCGCCGCGATGTCGCGGGCAAGGTGTTCGGGACGCGCGATTTCGTGACCGACATCCGCCTTCCCGGCCTGCTGCACGCGCGGATGATCCGGCCACCCAAGGCGGGGCAAACGATCGCGCACGTCGACGAAGCCTCCGTCGCAGCGCTCCCTGGCGTGCGGGTCGTTCACGAGCAGGAGCTGCTCGCCGTCGTCGCCGAGCACGAATGGACGGCTGTGCAGGCCGCCCGCGCCCTTGCGGTTACCTGGGCGGACAGCACGCCGCCCACCCGTTGGCCGGGCCACGAGCAGCTGCATGCGCGACTGCGCGCGGCACCGGCGCTCAAGCGGGAAGTGACGCTGAATCACGGCGACGTGGAGGCGGTCTTCGCCACCGCCACGCGCGTCATCGAGGCCGAATACGACTGGCCGCTGCAATCCCACGCCAGCATGGGCCCGGCCTGCGCGGTAGCCGATGTGCGGGCGGACCAGGCCACGGTGTGGACCGGATCGCAGAAGCCCCATGCCGTGCGCGACGGCGTTGCCAAACTCCTCGCCCTGCCCCCGGAGCGCGTGCGGGCGGTGTGGGTCATGGGGCCGGGCTCCTACGGACGCAACGACGCCGGCGATGCCGCGATGGATGCCGCGTGGCTCTCCGGGCGCCTGGGCCATCCGGTGCGCGTGCAGGGCACGCGCTGGGAAGGCACGGCCTGGGATCCCAAGGGACCGGCCTGTGCGCATCGCGCCCGCGCGGCCCTGGATGCCAGCGGGAACGTCATCGCCTATGACTTCACGGCCCGCGGGCTCTCGCGCGTCGGCGTGATGTTCCACGAGGCCGACCCGCGCGACACGCTGACCGGCATGGCACTGGGAATGCCGCTGAACAGCGACCTGGGGCTGGGCGCACCGGCGGAGAGCTATGGCTTCGCGGCCAAGCGCCTGGCCTGGGAAGTGGTCGCGCCGCTGCAGGAGCGCTATTCACCCCTGCGCACCTCCCACCTGCGCGACCCGCTGGGACCGGAAGTGCATTTCGGCAGCGAGCAGTTCATTGACGAACTGGCCGCCGCGGCCCACCAGGACCCGGTGGAGTTCCGGCTGCGCTACCTGACCGCGCCGCGTGACCTGGCCGTCGTGCGTGCCGCCGCCGAGCGGGCCGGCTGGACACCCCATGCCGGCCCACGACGCGAGCGCGGCCCTGGCGACGTGCTCAAGGGGCGGGGCATCTCCTTCGCGCAGCGCAGCGACACGACCGTGGCCGTGATCGCCGAGGTCGAGGTATCGCCCTCCACCGGCCGCATCTGGGCGCGCCGATTCGTCGTGGCCCACGATTGCGGGCTGGTGATCAACCCACGGGGCCTCACGCAGACCATCGAGGGCAATATCGTGCAGGGTCTCTCGCGCACGCTGTTCGAGGAGGTGCACTTCGACGCCGAGCAGGTGCTGAGTGTCGACTGGGCAAGCTACCCCATCCTCGAGTTGGCCGATGCGCCGGAAACCGTGGACGTCGTGCTGATCAATCCCACGCAGGCGCCCCCATCCGGGGCGGGCGAACCGACGATGCGCTGCGTGCCGGCCGCCGTGGCCAACGCGTTCTACGACGCCACCGGAGTGCGGCTGCGTCGCGCGCCCTTCACCGCTGCCCGGGTCAAGGCAGCGCTTAAGACCCACGCCTGACCGTCGGCCGGTACGGGGGAGGGGTCGGGGGACGCGTCACGCACGCGTCCCCACCCGACACCGGCGCCCGTCCGCCTGGCCGCTCACGGGCGCAGCCTCAAGCGTCGCCGGCTACCACCGAGGCGCAGGCCCTCCCGATGAGCCTGGATCTCCTGACGCCGGGATGCCCATTCCCGATTCGAAAACCCGTCTACCGCAGAACCATGCCGACGCCAACGCGGCCAGGGCGTAGCAGACCATCCCGGCGCACTGTCGCCGGCCTACTTCGCAAGGCACGAACTTCGGGCCCCTGCCACGGACCACGCCGCCCTGGGCCGGACCCGTATCCCAATCCTCTAGCCTGCGGGGAGATGTTGCGCGCGCACGCGGTGGAACTCCTCCCAACTCTGATATCCCAGAAACTGCTGGTCATCGAAGAACAAGACCGCGCCCTGCATGATGAAAAGGTACTCCGTATCCTCGAGCGCCTTCGTCGCGTGGTGCACCATGCCGTTGGCCTCGTACAGGTAATCGCCGGGCCCTATCGTCGTACCGCGCACCTCCAGCTTGCCCTTCAGCACAAACGTGTGTGCATCGCCGATGTGCTTGTGGGACGGGACCACCGCCCCTTTGAGGCAGCGGAACAGCAACGTGACACGACCGCTCTCAGGGCCGGTCCAGAGGACCTTCATGAACGAGCGCTCCGGATCGAAACTCTGCGCAATCCACTCCATCTGGCCGGTGCGCACCAGGGATTCCATCAACTCCGAGTTCACCGGCGAAATATCCTGCGGCAATGCCATGGCAGCTCCTCAAGTAAGCAGGGTCGAGTTCTTCTTCCAACAATCCTTGCACGCCCACACTTTCCCTAAAGCCTGGGGTGCAGAGATTCTCCATCGAGTGCAATCCTATCGCCAATTTCGCGATGACTACGCCGGGGTGGCGACGCCGCACCGACCTGCAACGGCCCCGCCCAACCGGCCCGCCCCACAGACTCGACTTTGGCGGGATACCTGGGCGAAGCCCTACGCCGGGAGTGGTTGCCGCGAAGGCGCCCTGCAGGCGCTGGTAACGGCTACTCACTGCTGCTTCTGAATAGTGTCGTACCAGCTTTGATAGAAGGCGAGCTTGGCAGCGTCCGGCGCCGGCGCGGGCTCGGCGACCTCGCCCAACTGCAGGGCCCGCGTAGTCTTCCTCTCGTCATAGGGGACCCACTTCGGTAGACCCGGTGCATTGGGGTCGCCCCGGGTTGCAAAGTTGACCCAATAGGCCTGCATGTAGTTAGCCACCTCCCGATCCCCATCCCGCCAGGGCCGGTTGGCGATCAGGTTGTTCCAGAGGAACTGCGCTTCGCTGCCGTGGGTGGCACCGGAGGCCCGGGCGGGCCACAGCGGCGGGCCTGGCGGTTCGTGGGTAAAGAAGTAGAGATACGCCTTCGCGCCTGCTCGGGCCTGCAGGCGGACGTAGTTGCGGTCTACCCACGCGAGCTCGTCTCGGAAGGCATCGTATTCGGACTGCGTGGCGACGTCGTCGCTAGTTGCCGGATAGAGCTGCAGATAGTCCCCCGCCCGATCGCCGAATCGATGCTCGGCGCGCTCTCGCCAGGCTGCGGCGGTCGTCGGCTGCAGAAAGAACGTACCCTCGTCCTTGTTCGAGCCGGCGATAATCGAGACCTTGTTCTGCTGGCCGCGGGCGTAGATATCGGCCGGATCCTTGGGCAGGAAATAGCCGTCGATAACTGGCCCCGCGCCGCGCGCAGCGCGCAGGATCTCTTCGGCAGGCCTGGCGCGCAGCTCGGCGAGCGAGCCAGCCTGCAGCGTCTCGGCGGCCTTCAGGCCCGCCTCTTCAGCCTCGGCCAGTTTGCGAACCGGACCAATGGACAATCCCAGCCAGGCGCCACTTTCGGAAATCGCGCGCTGGAAGAGCCCCCGGGTGCGTGGCGATGCCACCAGGTTTGAAATGCTGGTGGCGCCGGCCGAATTGCCAAACACGGTGACGTTGCGCGGATCGCCGCCAAAGCCCGCGATATTGCGCTGTACCCAATCCAGCGCCGCCGCCTGATCCATGAAGCCCTGGTTGGCGGCCCAGCGACGATCGCTTTCCTGGGTGAGTTCGGGGTGGGAGAAAAAACCTAGTGCGCCGAGGCGATAGTTAATCGTGACGATGACGACGCCCTGCCTGGCAAAGCTCTCGCCATCGTACGCGGGCTGGGAACCGGAACCCGACGTGTAGCCGCCGGGATGCAGCCAGACCATCACCGGGCGATGCTCCCCGGCCCGATTGGCTGCGGAGAAGACATTGAGGTAGAGGCAATCCTCGCTCATCTGCGCCGCCGCGGACGGCCCTCCTGCCTGCATGCAGATGGGACCGAATTGCTCGGCCTTGCGAACCCCCGCCCAGGGGGCCACCGGCTGCGGAGCGCGCCAGCGCAGTTCCCCGATCGGCGGTGCGGCGTAGGGAATGCCTTTGAACACGCGGACGGTAGCGGACTTGCCGGGAACACCGGTTACGAGACCAGAATCCAGTTTGACGGGCTCTGGCAGGGCGGCCGAGGCCAGGGAAGCGGTGCCGAGCAAGAGAAGCATCAGTTTGAACATGGCGACCTGCGTTACTGGAGAAATGCACCGGGACAAGCAATGACGAACGCGCTCCGATAGACAGAGTAACTCACCCCGCCCTGCCCCCTGACGCAAGGCTGGCTACGCAAGCGCCACTCGCAACTGACACGTTCGCTACCGCGCATCGGCCCCTCAAGGCCAGCGCTGGACAGCCGATCGTGCCAGACCCCATGGTCAGCACCCGGGGGAAACAGACGCCCACTCTGGCTTCTTCCGCCATTTTTCTTCGAATTGAATCAGGACCATGCAGGATCCGACCCCCGCCGCCTTTGCGCCTCGGAAGGCGGTCCGCACTCAACGCCCTTCCACCGCCTCCCGCCTGCCATCCCGGTTCGACCCGCAGAGGCGGGTCGGGGCTGACGCTCCGCGCGCGACTGCCGCATCAAGGCTTCGGCGCCGGCGCCTTCTTCAGGGTGCTCTCGATCATCGCGTCGGCCTCCTCGCCTGAGCAATTGAGCGACAACAGCGTGTCAAACGGCGCGAGCTTCAGGGTTTGCGTCGGTACGTGCCACGGGGCGGTCAGCACCTTCGGATCCTCCACCGTCGCATCGATCACGAGCGTGTTCGCGTCAACGCGTCGGTACCGCTCGATGATGTGCATGGCGTCCGAGTGGAAGGACACGCGGCCCTCCGCCCAGATCCAGGCGTCGTCGGTGAAATTGGCCACGTCGACGACGAAGGTATCGCCCTCCCAATGTCCCACCGCATCGCCGCGGTACGTGGGCGGCTGGTCCTCGCGATGCGCCCTGCCATCGGTTGGCACGAGCTGGTAGTCATGAAATGTCTCCGCCAGCATCACGACCATTTTCGGCGTCGCGACGATTTGCCCAACCGCGCCGACATTCCAGAGCCGGACGTTCAGCGTACCGAATGCGGTCGGCAGGCAGCGTAGCGTCGGGTCGTCCTTGTCCGTCAGGGTCTTTGCCTTCTCCGCGGCCCAGGGCTGGTAGAGGCTCGTGAATGGCGGTGGCGGCGCCCCGGTGCCTGTGCCTCCGCCACCGATGCGGAAGCCCCGTCCGCCGACGTCAGCGCCGCCCCACCAAACCCCGGAGAGGTCCGGATGACCGTCCGCCAGCCTTGGCGCGGGACCGGCCCTGCGGCCAGCGTCTGACTTGCCCGCTTGCGCCTGTGCCACGCCAAACGGCGCGGCGCAGAGCAACAGCACCCCTGCCGCGACCAGCGCGGCGGTCGCCAGACCACATCCCTGCTTCGTCATCGCCGCCCAACGCATCAGCGCTTATCCTGAGATTCGGCAGGACCGAACAAGCCGTAGACCGTACCGTCCGCGGTAGTCAGCTCGCGCAACATGCCCATGTGCTGGGAGGCGTCGCGCGCATGGAAGCCGGCGATCGTCACCTCGGCACCCACCTTGATCACACTGGGCTTGTAGCCATTGCGAATCATGCCACTCGGCGTGCCGGCCTCGAACGCCCACTGCTCTACCTGACCTGCGTCATTCTTGACGTCGATGTAGAACCAGGAGTGTGGGTTGGTCAGCCGAACCTTGGCGATCATGCCGTGTACCGTCACCGGCTTGTTCGTGTCGTAGACTGCTGCAAAGGAATGATGGGCCCAGGCGGAACCGCCGGGGCCGAATGCGACGCCCGCCAGCAGCGCCACGGAAAGTGCTCGCTTCATCTCACGTCCCTCGTCGATGACTTTATGAGGGATTGTCCTCCCAGCGCGCCCCTCACTGCAAACGGCTTAAGTCCGGGGAGGGTGGTGGCGATCCCAGGCGGACCGGACTCGGCGACGCGGATTGGCGGGACGCCTGCGACAGCAACGTCCGCTCGAGGGCGCCGGGAGGACCGGTGCGGCCTTTTCGAACCCACCGACAGAACCCAGGCAGCGAGCCGCTTTGGCGACCCGTACGCGCCTCATCCGATGGGCCCTCTGGTACCCCCCTGCCACGCAGGGGTCCGGGAAGTAGAATTTTCTCACCTTGATGAAGCTCTACTCGCAAACGCACTGCCCGTGGCTGCGAAATTGGCCCAAAACCGCAACTTAGGTTTTTTTTCGGCCTCGACGGCCGCCGCTCATCGGTTGCGCTGATGGGTCGACCAGGGCAGTGGAGACGCCGCCATTGGTGGCAGACCAGTCGACTCCGCGGCATTGACAGGCGGAAGGCTGATGGCCATACCTTGCTGGATCCTGCCTACCAGGGACCTCGAATCAACAACCCGTCTGCCCCGGCCACCTTGACCTAGGTGTCTGTGAAACTGGCGGCAGCCCAGAGGCAGGCGGCGCTCGCCTAGCGCCGGGCGATAGCGAGCAATCGCGTTCGTTCCACGCTGCCCCTGCACCAGACCCCGAGCGGCCTACCGCTTCAGTTGCCGGCCTTGATGCCGTCGCTCCAGAAGCCAGGCTGGCCAATCTGTTCCCGGGTCTGAACGGTACGCCTGAATTGCGACGCGTCGTACCCGGCGGCGGCGAACCGCGCGAGCAGGCCACGGTAGGTTGGTTCGTCGATGATCGCGGTTCGTGCGTAGATCCAGCCCAACTTGCGGTTGCTCTCGCCGAACAGTGCATAGCGGTAGTCGGGGTCCACGTAATGGATCAGGAACGGCAGGTTGACCGGCCAGAAGAGCTGCACGCGCCAATGCGCGTTGTTCGTGCCGGGCCGGATCCAGTCGTGGACCTGGTAGTGCTTGCGCGGGGCATCAAAGCCGCCCTTGCGAACGTAGAAGTCCTCCCGGATATCGCCGTCCGGACGAGGGCTGAACTCGTCGTACATGCCGACCATGCCCTTCTCGAAGCCATTGGGAATGGTAGCAACGATGTACCAGCCGCCGTACATGCGTTCCACATTAACTGCCGGTGCCAGCGGCAGCTGCCCCATGCCGGACGGCGCGCCCATACATCCCGCCAGCAGGGCCAGCACTACCGCGAGCACAGCCCGGCGGGCCAGATTGCGGGTATTCATGCTTGGCCGAGCGGTTCACGCGCAATGCCGGGCCGATCCCTGTCGCGCTTGCGACAACACCAATCCCTGGCGTGGCTGAGCACGTCGCGAAACCAGCTGTGGGCTGCATCGCCTTCGAATATCGGGCTCCAGGTGATGATCCGATCGAGCACCCGTTCACCTTCCGAAAGATCTAATACTTTGAGGGTACCAAGGCGTAGACGTAGGCGGCCAGCATCCAGGGAATCACTGCAACGCATTTGAGTCGCGCTGCCAGGAACGTGAGTACCAGCCAGCGCGGGGATGTTGTCCCTGGACGGGGGCGCACGTCCAAGGTCAAAATCGCACAAAGTGTCTGATTTTAAGTATTTTACCGGCCCTGGGTGGATCTCGGCGGACGTCTTGGGAAGGGGGGATGGTGGCGTATGGTTTTCACCACATGTCTTTTGAAATTTTAACCGAAAACGCCCGGCGCGGCTATCTGCGAGCCCTCGCGGAAATGCAGTTGGAGACATTTTGTAGCGCGAATTGGCGAACACCTTCAGGGAGCGTGCGAATTCACGTCGCGTGATCAGTAGCATCTGCCCGGTTTCCAACTATTCGTGGTCTTGAGTTCGATCCCTGACTGCAGAGGACGACACGGATTCGGACGAAAGTGCCTGTAGCGCGTCCTGGACGGTAGCGTAGCGGGGCATTACCGGCGGAGTCTCATCTTTTGGTGCATCAACTTTGGAGATCTCCGCCACATCTGCGCGCGGCCGTTCCTTGTACCGTCTCCCATGGCATTCAATGACCCCTCGTTTTTCGAACGCTTCAATACCGGTCAATCGATAGCGCACTGTCTTTCCGAATCTGTAAAAAGCAGGGCCCGGTCGAAGCCAACGCCATCGCTGCAACGTCGCGGCACTCAGACT
>CAIPVV010000012.1 GCA_903868595.1 uncultured Pseudomonadota bacterium | reverse complement strand
GACCGTCCCCTCAATGAGCTTGAGCAGGGCCTGCTGCACCCCCTCCCCGGAGACATCGCGGGTGATGGAGGGGTTATCGGACTTGCGGGAGATCTTGTCGATCTCGTCGATGTAGACGATGCCGGTCTGCGCCTTCTCGACGTCGTAGTCGCACTTCTGCAGGAGCTTCTGGATGATGTTCTCCACGTCCTCGCCCACGTAGCCGGCCTCGGTCAGCGTGGTGGCGTCGGCGATGGTGAACGGCACGTTCAGCAGCCGCGCGAGGGTCTCGGCCAGGAGCGTCTTGCCGCAGCCGGTCGGGCCGATCAGCAGGATGTTGCTCTTGGCGATCTCGACGTCGTCCTTGGCCTTGGGGCCGGAACCGCGCGTCTGCAGGCGCTTGTAGTGGTTGTAGACGGCGACCGAGAGGGTCTTCTTGGCACGGTCCTGGCCGATGACGTACTCATCCAGGACCGCCTTGATCTCGTGGGGCTTGGGCAGCTTCTCGCGGGCGCGGTCGGCCTTGTCCTCCAGCTCCTCGCGGATGATGTCGTTGCAGAGCTCCACGCATTCGTCGCAGACAAAGACCGAGGGCCCCGCGATGAGCTTGCGCACTTCATGCTGGCTCTTGCCGCAGAAGGAGCAGTACAGGAGCTTGCCGTCGTCCGTCTTGCCGCGCGCGTCGTCGCTCATTCATCCACCTTGCCCGCTCGCGGGCCTACCGGAATCATCCGTGAATTCTATATAGCACGGCCCTGCGGCCCCGCGCAAAGCCGCGCTTCCCATACAAAGCCTTTCAAATCAAAGGCTTTACGCCAACCCCTGCGTCCTACTTCACCGCCTCGGCGGCCAGCAGGGCGCGCGAGTGCAGGACCTTGTCGATCAACCCGTATTTCACGGCATCCTCGGCATTCATGAAGTTGTCGCGATCCGTGTCGTTCTTGATCTTATCGACGCTCTGATGGGTGTGTTTGGCCAGGATCTCGTTGAGCTTGTGGCGGATGTAGAGGATCTCCCGGGCATGGATTTCCATGTCCACGGCCTGCCCCTGCATGCCGCCCAGCGGCTGGTGGATCATCACGCGGGAATGCGGCAGTGCAAAACGCTTGCCTTCCGCACCGCCCGCCAGCAGCACCGCGCCCATGCTCGCCGCCTGCCCCAGGCAGATCGTGGAGACGTCGGGCTTGATGAACTGCATCGTGTCGTAGATGGCCAGACCCGCCGTGACGTGCCCGCCCGGCGAGTTCACGTACAGGCTGATGTCCTTGTCCGGGTTCTCCGACTCCAGGAACAGCAGCTGGGCCACGATCACGTTGGCCATGTAGTCATCGACCGGACCCACGGCAAACACCACGCGCTCCTTGAGGAGGCGCGAGTAGATGTCGTAGGCCCGCTCGCCGCGCGCCGTCTGCTCGACGACCATCGGGACGAGGTTCAGGGCGCGTTCGTTCATGGCCTTATCCTTCGCAAGTGACTGTCGACGATCTTACGCCTGCCGCCCAAACCCGGTCAGCTCGGCAAACGTGGCTGTGCGGTCCGTCACCTTGGCGCGCTCCACGATCCAGTCCACGGCCTGGTCCTCCAGGACCGAGGTCTCGATCTGGCGCATCGCGTCCGGGCTCTGCAGGTAGGCCCGGCGCATCTCCTCGGCATTCGGGTAGGCACCGGCCAGCTCGTTCAGGCGCGTATTGACCCGGTCCTGATCGACCTTCAGGCCCTCGCGGCGGATCAGCTCCCCCACCAGCAGCCCCAGGGCGACGCGGCGGCGCGCCGGCTCCTCGAACGGCTCGCGCGGCGGCGGCTGGCCGGCATCGCGGTTGCCCATGCGCTGCATCATGTCGGCCTGCAGCTCCTGGATCTGTTCGTCAACCAACGCCCGCGGCAGCTCCACCGGGTTCTGCGCCTGCAGCGCATCGAACACCTGGGCCCGCAGCTTCGCGCGCACGGCCTCGGCCACCTCGCGCTCCATGCTCTTGCGCACTTCCTCGCGCAGCTTGGCAACCCCGCCCTCGTGCAGGCCGAAGGCCTCCGCGAACGCATCGTCCACCACCGGCAGCACTTCTTCCTCCACCTTGGTCACGGTCAGGTCGAACTCGGCCTGCTTGCCGGCCAGCTCCGGGGCGCCATAGGCGTCGGGGAACTTCACCGGGGCGGTCTTGGACTCACCGGCCGACATGCCCGTCAGCGCCGCCTCAAAGTCCGCAATGGCGCGGCCCGAGCCCAGCACGAACGGCGTGTCCTGGCCCTCGCCACCGGCGAACGGCACGCCATCGACGCGGCCCAGGAAGTTCACCATCACGCGATCGCCGGCGCGGCTCGCGCGGTCGACTTCCTTGTAGTCCACGCGCTGCTTGCGCATGCTCTCGATCATCGCCTCCACGTCCGCGTCGTAGACGTCGGACACGGTGCGCTCGATCGCGAGCTCTTCCACGGGCTTGAGCGTCACTTCCGGCAGCACTTCGAAGATCGCGGCGAACTTCAGGTCCGCACCCGGCGCCACGTTGATCGGCTCGATGCGCGGGCCACCGGCCGGGCGCAGGTTTTCCTTGTTCACCGCATCCGAGTAGCTCTCACGGATCAGCTCGCTGACCGTATCGCCGTGCACCTGGCCCGCGAACTGCTGGCGGATGACCGCGAAAGGCACCTTGCCGGGACGAAAACCCTTCAGGCTCGCCGTGCGCGAGAGCTCGCGCAGGCGGCGCTCGACTTCGCCCGCGACGCGGGAATGGGGAATGGCGACCTCCAGGCGGCGTTCCAGGCCAGTGGTCGTCGTCACGGTGAATTGCATCGTCGTTTACCTCAACCTCAATCCGTTTTAGTGCAAAAAATAGTTGGTGCGAAAGGAGAGACTCGAACTCTCACGGGTTACCCCACTGGAACCTAAATCCAGCGCGTCTACCAGTTCCGCCACTCTCGCCCCGGCCCCCCTGGGAGGCCCATATCACCCGGCGGTAAACCGTCAAGTATACCGGGAGTTTCCCGATCCAGCCTTTGCAAGTTGGGCCCCGACCCCCGTCTCGCAACCGCCCGGTCCTGCGGTGCCGGGGCCGCGGCTCGCGGCGGCGCCCGCGACGCGTTGCGCATCGCGCCACTGACGCCGGCAACCCTCGACGCGGCACCCCGGCGGGGGACCCCTCCTCGGCCGGCACCGCGCAGAGCAGGGTGGGGGCGCGGAGCGATTCAAGGACCTGAACGCGGCCACCGGGCCGGGTGCGACCGATTCCTACCCGACCGCTGCGGGCGGCGGGTGCCTGTGATCGCGACGCCGGATGCTGAAAGCTTGGGGCAAGGCCTGCTGCCTAAGCTTGTATAGTGACGTCGTGAATTCAAGTCAGTGCAAGGTGCGCGGTTGATGCGTTGGAAAGCCAGTTGGTTCGTGGTCCTCGTGATGTGGGCAGGATCGAGTGCGCAGGCCGCAGGACTCTGGCTACAGGCCGGCGACCGCGCCGTCCGGGATGACCTCACGCTGCTGATGGATGAAGGCGTGCTGCGCCTGCCCATCACGACCTGGCCGATTCCCGTCGCCGACGTGCGCGCCGCGATGTCCGGCGTGGACCCGGACGCCATCGGCGGCAGCGAGGCACTGCGAGCCGCGTTCCTGCGCCTGGGCGCCCGCGTCGCCGACCGGGCGGACGCGAAGGAGTGGCTGCTGCGCGAAACCTCCCTGTCGATCGGCCGCGCCGGCCTGCTGCGCGACGACGGCACGCTCGCCCGCGACGAAGGCGAACTGCGCTCCAGCGGCGGCACCAGCAACGATCGCTGGGGCATGACGATCACGGCGGAGAAACAGTTCGCCCCGGTGGACGGGCACGGCCTGCGCTTTGACGGCTCGGACCTCACGATCCGCTGGGGCAACTGGCTCTTCAGTGCCAACACGATGGACCGCTGGTACGGCCCGGGCGAGGAAGGCAGCCTGATCCTGTCCACCAATGCCCGCCCGATGCCGCAACTGTCACTGGATCGGCAGGTCTCCACGCGCTCTTCGCTCCCGATCCTGCGCTGGTTCGGCCCCTGGCGTTTCGATGCCCATGTTGGCGTCGCCGAATCCCACCGCGCGGACCTCAGCAACTCGCGCTTCATGGCCATGCGATTGGTTTTCCAGCCGCTGCCGATCCTGGAACTGGGCATCTCGCGCTCGGCGCAGTTCTGCGGCCAGTTCGAGCACCTCCCCGGATGGCCGGCCCCGCCGCCCGGGCAACGCCCGAAATGCGGGCTCAAGCAATTCCGAAAGACCCTGGTCGGCAACGACAACACCGCCATCAACGGCATCACGTTTGCCGATCAGCCCGGCAACCAGATGGCGGGTTTTGACGCCCGCGTCACCTCACCGTTTCAATACCTGCCTGTCGCCGTGTATGCACAGCTGATTGGCGAGGACGTGAGCCACACGAGCACGGTGCCCGTCCCGTCCAAGTTCCTGGGACTCCTCGGCGCGGAGGGGTGGGACTACCTGGCCTCCGGGTCAGTGGTCCGCGCGCGCGTGGAGTATTCCAACACCACCTGCAAGTTCGCGGAGCCGTCCACCGTGCAGGGCGCCTGCGCGTATCGCAACAGCCTGTTCTTCGCCGGTTATCGCTACGACTTTAGAAACATCGGCTATTCCACCGACGCCAACAGCGAATTCTGGATGGCGGACGTCTCGGTCACCCGCCTGTCGGGCGAGCGCTTCGGCGTGAAGCTGCGCCATGGCACGTTCGACAAGAACCTGGGCGGCTACGACCCCTACAGTTCGGTAACGCTGGCCATGAGCCACTACAACAGCGCGGAAGGCTATTGGTCCGGACAACTGCTGGGCCAGGACCTCTCGCTGCAGCTGGGCTGGGAGCACCAGCAGCCGGACTACCCCCCGCACGGTCAGGGGGCCTACGGGATGCTGCAATGGCGCAAGGCCCTGTAGTCGGTCGGATGACGGGGCGGGCCCGATAGCCCACGAGCCACTGCCGCGTGCCTACGATCCCGCAGGGGCACCGCGTCGACGTCGTGACTGCCAGGCGAAGCGGTGTGCGACGCCCGTCCACAGCCGCTCTCTTCGCGAACTGACGAGCCTCGCGCAATGCGAACAGTCCATCGGAAAAGGTATCGCCGTCTAGGCGTGCTTCAGCCGCGTCGCGGGGCTCACCGGGTGCGGGGCCGGGGTAGCGCCGCTGCGGTACTTACCCGCGCAGGTCGTCGAAATGGTGGGCCGTGTAAGATTCGAACTTACGACCAAGAGATTAAGAGTCTCCTGCTCTACCAACTGAGCTAACGGCCCCTTCAAAGGGTGGGGTGGACGACGGGACTCGAACCCGCGACAGCCGGAATCACAATCCGGGACTCTACCAGCTGAGCTACGTCCACCATCGACGTCAATCCATCGCAGCAAATCAGCTTGGCGCGCCCGGCAGGAGTCGAACCTGCGACCCTCGGCTTAGAAGGCCGATGCTCTATCCACCTGAGCTACGGGCGCTGATGTGCCCGAAACCGCCGCGCCACAGCCGGAAATGATAATGCAAAACCCAAGCGGATAGCTATCGGAACGGCACAGCATTTCTGCGATCCCGCGGGCCGGCTGGCACAAGCCACCCGGCTCGCGGGGCCGGGAGTATATACGAACTTCTCCCCGGCGCAGCCCTCCGCAGGCGCGTTCAGCGGATCTTGAACCCCAGGGCGTGCAGCGCCGCGGCCAGGCGGTCGCGCCCGTTCAGGGCGTTGGCGGACTTCACCCGGTTGGCCACCGTGCTGCTCCAGTCCGGCTGCTGCATGCCGTGGCTCTCGTAGAACTCGGCCATCACGCGGTCGTAGTCGTCGATCGCCGGGACCTGGGCCTTGAGCGAATACTGCTCCCGGTGCAGCACGGCGCCCTGCGGCAGGCGTGGCTTGACCTGCGCCGGGCGGGCCGGATCCTCGTAGCCCACGCACATCCCGAAGACCCCGAACACGCCCGGCGGCAGCCCGAGCTCCGCGGCGACCGCCTCCGGCTGGTTGCGGATGCCGCCGATGTAGACGCAGGAGAGGGCTAGCGATTCCAGCGCCACGGCTGCGTTCTGCGCGGCCAGCGCCGCATCGATCACGCCGACCAGCAGCAGCTCCAGGTAGTCCAGGCCCTCGGAGGCGAGCGCCTGCCGGCGGGCGATCTCCTCCAGGCGCGCCAGGTCCGCCAGCCACACCAGAAACAGCGGCGCGGCCCGCACGTGGGCCTGGTTGCCGACCAGCTGCGAGAGGCGCGCCTTGCGCTCCGGGTCCTCCACCGCCACCACGCTCCAGGCCTGCAGGTTCGAGGAGGTGGAGGCCGACTGGGCCGCCGCCACCAGGGTCTCCAGCGTGCCGGCCGGCAGCGGGGTGGGCAGGTAGCTGCGGACCGAGCGGTGCTTCAAGAGCAGGTCCAGCACGGCATTGGCCGTGGCCAGGCGGTTGGCCGGCGCCTGGGCGCCGTAACGATCGGCCAGGGGGCCGGCAAGCTCGGACATAAGGGACTCCGCGGGGATGAGGCGACGGCAGGATCGCGCCGGGGCGGCTAGTATCCCGCAGGAGCGCCGCCTTGCGGAAACTACGTACCGCCGTCGCGCAGGGACCCTGTTCCAATCGCCCGCTGCCATGACCGATACCTCACACGCCCACAACGACCTGCAGGCCCTGCTGGATGCCGCCGTCGATGCCATCCTCATCATCGACCACCGCGGCGTCATCCAGGCGCTCAACCGCGCGGCCGAGCAGCTCTTCGGCTACGGCGCCGAGGACTGCATCGGGAACAACATCCGCATGCTGATGCCGCCGGAGATCGGCGCCGAGCACGACGCGCACATGAGCCGCTACCGGGCCACCGGGGTCGCGCACGTGATCGGCCGCGGGCGCGAGGTGGAAGGCCAGCGCCGCGACGGCAGCCGCTTCCCGGCCCGCCTGTCGGTCGGTCAGGTCGCAGGCAGCGAGCCGCCGCGCTTCGTCGGCTTCCTCCACGACCTGACGCAGCACCGGGAGGTCGAGGAGGACAGCCGCCGCGCCCAGGCCCGGCTCGCCCAGGTCGCCCGCTACGCCTCGATGGGCGAGATGGCCGCCGGCATCGCGCACGAGCTCAACCAGCCCCTGTCGGCGATCGCCACCTACGCCCAGGCCTGCGACCGGATGCTGGACGGCCAGGACCCGGACCTCCCGGAGATCCACGCCGCCCTCCAGCAGATCGCCTCCCAGGCGCTGCGCGCCGGGGAGATCATCCGCAAGCTGCGCGACCTGGTGGGCAACCCGCAGACCGAGCGGGCCCTCTGCGACATCAACGAGGTCGTGGCGCAGATCGCCACCCTGGCCGGCACCGAGGCCGGCGACCACGGCATCACGCTGAAGTTCGCGCTCGCCAGCGACCTGGCGCCAGTCAGCATCGATAGGGGGCAGGTGCAGCAGGTGCTGCTGAACCTGCTGCGCAACGCCATCGAGTCCCTGGCCGAGTCCGTCGGCGCCCCGCGCGTGATCACCCTCGGCACGCGGCGCCTGCAGGATCCGGAGGTGGAGGTCTACGTGCGCGACCAGGGCCCCGGGGTCGCCCCGGAAGTGGCCGACCGCATGTTCGATCCTTTTTACACGACCAAGCGCAGCGGCGCGGGACTGGGGCTGGCGATCAGCAAGACCATCGTCCGCGCGCACCGGGGCACGCTGGGGCATCGCCCTGCTGCCCCAACTGGTGCAGAATTCTTCCTGCGTCTGCCCACACAGGAACGGAACGAACTCCCATGAAGGCATCCGTTGAAACCGTCGTCGTCGTCGATGACGATGAGGCCGTGCGCTCCTCCCTGCGCCTGCTGATGAAATCCGTCGGCCTGGCGGTAGAGACGCACGCCTCGGCCAGCGAGTTCCTGGCCGCCTACAACCCGCGCCAGCCGGGCTGCCTCGTGCTGGACGTGCGCATGCCGGGCCTGAGCGGGCTGGAGCTGCAGGAACAGCTGAATCTCAAGGGCGCGATCATCCCGGTGATCTTCGTGACCGGCCACGGCGACGTGCCGATGGCGGTGGAGGCCATGCAGCATGGCGCCTTTGATTTCCTGCAGAAGCCGTTCCGCGACCAGGACCTGCTGGACCGCATCCAGCGCGCGCTCGCCCGCGACCGCGAGAACCGTGCGCAGCTGCTGCAGAAGGACCAGATCCGGCTCCGGCTGGCGTCGCTCACGCCCCGCGAGCGCGAAGTGCTGCAGCTGATGACGCGCGGCCGGCCCAACAAGCTCATGGCCGCGGACCTGGGCTTAAGCCAGCGCACGATCGAGATCCACCGCGCGCGCGTGATGGAGAAGATGCAGGCCTCCTCGCTGGCCCAGCTGGTGCGCATGACGCTGGAGCTGGGCTAGCCGCCCTCCCCCGCCACCCCAGGCCGGCTCACACGCCCGCCTTGCGGCCACCCCCCGGCCGGGAACAGACTCCTCGTCTCCTACCCGGCCCGCGGAGTCATCCGTTGCTGTCATCGACGCTTCTCGGCAGCGTGCTGGAGTCTGCGCCAGACGCGATCGTCATCATCGACCTCGACGGCAGGATGCTGTTTGCGAACCGCCAGATGCAGGCGCTGTTCGGCTTTGAGCGGCGGGAGCTGCTGGATGCCAACATCGACCTGCTCCTGCCCGAGCGCTATCGCGCGCGCCATGCCGAGCACCGCCTGCGCTTTGCCTCCGGCGGCGGGCGCGTGCGACCGATGGGCAGCGGCCGGGAGCTCTTCGGCCTGCACCGCAGCGGCTCGGAATTCCCGGTCGAGATTTCCTTAAGCCCCATCCACGACGACGGGCTCCTGCTGGTGGCCGCCGCGATCCGTGACGTCAGCGAGCACCGCCAGGCCCAGAGCGAGCTGCTGGAGGCGCGCCTGGCCGCCGACCGCGCCAACAGCGCCAAGAGCCGCTTCCTGGCGACGGCCAGCCACGACCTGCGCCAGCCGCTGCAGTCCTTGGGCCTGCTGAACGGCAGCCTGCGGCGCCTGATCCGCGACGCGGATGCGCTGGAGGCGCTGAACCAGCAGGAGACCGCCATCGCCTCGATGGCGCGGCTGCTGAACGCGCTCCTGGACATCAGCAAGCTGGAGTCGGGCGCGATTCGCGCGGACGTGGCGGACTTCGCCGTCACGCCGCTCTTTGAACTGCTGTGCCGCGAGTTCCAGCCGATGGCGCAGGCCAAGGGCTTGACCCTGCTGTGGAGCGGGCGCGAGTGCAGCGTACGCTCCGACCCTGCGCTCGTGGGCCAGATCCTGCGCAACCTGATCACCAACGCCGTGAAGTACACCACCGCCGGGCGCGTGGAACTGCGCTGCGTGGCCAGCGGCGAGCGCGTGCTGATCGAGGTGGCCGACACCGGCATCGGCATCGCCGCCGAGCACCTGGACGCGATCTGCGATGAGTTCTACCAGGTCGGCGTGCCCACCAATGCTGCGCGCGAGGGCTACGGGCTGGGACTCTCCATCGTCAAGCGCCTCGTGGACCTGCTGGGCCTGACGCTCACCATCCGCTCCGAGCCCGGCCGCGGCTCGGTGTTCGGCCTCGCGATCCCGCTGGCCCGCGGCAAGGCGGCGGACTCCCCGCCGGCGGCCGACCCCGCGCTCGCGCCGGCCGCGGCGCCCCGCCAGGCGCGCATCCTGCTGGTGGAGGACGACGCGGGCGTGCGCGACGCGACGCGGCTGCTGCTGCGCGTGGCGGGCCACGCCGTGGTGGCGGTCGCCACGCGCGAGGAGGCGCTGGCGGCCGCGGCGACGGCGGGCGGCTTTGAACTGGTGGTCAGCGACTATCACCTGGGCAACGACGGCAGCGGCCTGGAGGTGATCGCCGCGCTGCGCGAGTGCTGCCCGGCCCCGTTCAACGCGATCATCGTGACCGGCGACACCTCCTCGGCGATGCGGGAACTGCCGCAGGATCCACGCCTCCGGCTGCTCTCCAAGCCGGTGCACGCCGACAAGCTCCTGGCCCTGGTGGGCGAACTGCTCCCTCCGGTGTAACGTCGCCCGGCCGCACGCTGCGCCGACCCCTCACGCTGCAAGGTGACTCGCCGATGGGCTCGATCAAGAAGATTCTGGTGGCCGTGCGCGACCCGTCTGCCAAGCCCCCGACGGCCCTCACCAAGGCCGCGCAGCTGGCCGCGGCGCTGGGCGCGGAGCTGCAACTCTTCCACGCCCTGTGCGAACCGGTGATGGTGGAACCCTTCAACGTGCTGGGGCAGCCGGCGTACCTGCAGAAGCATTTCGACCGCGTGGCGCAGCGCCTGCAGAAGCTGGCCGCCAGCCTTGCCGCCCGCGGCGCGGCGGTGACCACGCAGCTCAGCTGGGACTTCCCGGCCCACGAGGCGATCATCCGCCAGGCCCAGCGCGGCAAGGCGGACCTCATCGTCGCCGGGGGCCAGGCGCTCCAGCACACGGCGCCCTGGCTGCTGCGCTTCACCGACTGGGAACTGCTGCGCGCGAGCCCGGTGCCGGTGCTGCTGATCAAGCGGCGCAAGGCCTGGGTGGGGCCGCGCGTGCTGGCGGCCGTGGACCCGGCGCATGCCTACGGCAAGACCGGCGCGCTGGATACGCAGATCCTGAGCCTGGCCGAGCAGTTGCAGGCGGCGCTGCGCGGCTCCCTGTACGCGGTGCATGCCTACACCCCGCTGCCGGAGCGCATCGAGGCGGCGCTGCGCGAGCACCTGGCCGGCGAGGCGCAGCGCAGCCTGAAGGCGCTGGTCAAGCCCCAGCGCATCGGCCCGCAGCGCCAGTTCGTGCGGGCCGGCAACCCCGTCGAGGTGATCTGCGAGGTCGTGCGCAAGCAGCAGATCGACCTGGTCGCGCTGGGCACGCTCTCGCGCACCGGGCTCAAGCGCGTGTTCATCGGCAACACGGCGGAGCAGCTGCTGGATCAGCTGCAGTGCGACGTGCTGGTCGTGAAGCCGGAAGGGTTCGCCTCAAGCGTGCCGCGCGCGGTACGCGGTCTGCGCGTGGTGACGCCGCAGCTGCCCGGCGGCGTCTGATTGGGCGCGGCCGGCAGCGCGCGGCCCAGGCCGCGCGCACCGCAGTCAGTCGGTCGCGCAGCTCGAGCAGGTCACGGTATAGGGCACCACGGCCAGGCGCGCCGTCTCGATGGGCACGCCGCAGCGGCTGCAAAGGCCGTAGCGGCCCGCGGCCACGCGCTCCAGCGCCGTGTCGATGTCCTGGATCTCCGCACGCGCCGTCTCCCCGATCGCCCCCAGCACCTCATCGTTGCTGGTCTGGTTCGCCTGCTCCTGGAAGTCGGCGCTGATCGCCTCGGCGCGGTGGCTCGCGTCATGCTCCACGCGCTCCAGGCGCTGGACGAGCTCGGCGCGGCGCGCCAGCAGTCGGGTGCGGATCTGTTCGGTCAGGGGCAACGGGTTGCTCGGGCTCATGGACAGGCGGCTCCTGAAGTAAAGATCACTGCGCCGGCAGGACGCGACGCGCGGGATGCAGCCGCGCCAGGTAGTCCGCGATGCCGGTGAACTCCTCGACACCCAGGTTCGCAAACAGCTGCGGGTGCGGCGGCGGCATGTTGGGCCGGCGCTCCTCCACGGTATCGTGCAACTGTCGCAACAGGTAGCGGTAGTGCTGGCCGGCCAGGCGCGGCACGCGCAGCACCCCATTGCCCTCGCCGTCCGCCCCGTGGCAGCCGGCGCAGTCCCGGGCGTAGACGCGTGCGCCGACCGCCACGTTGCGCCCCTCACCCAGCCCCGCGTCGCCCGCGCGCGGCAGGGCCGCCACGTACGCGGCCACGTCGGCGATGTCGCGCGCCGGACCCAGGCGGTGGGTGGAGGCCACCGCCTCCATCTGCAGGTCCCAGCGTTCGGCGTGGCGGTAGTCCACCAGCTGCTTGGCGATGACGAAGGCATGCTGCTGGGCAATGATCGGCACGTCGCCCTGCGCCTGGCCGTTCCCATCGCGCCCATGGCAGGCAACGCAGGCGGCAAACACGCGGCCGCCATGGTTGATGTTCGGGGCGATCGTGAGCACCTCGTGCAGTTCCTGCGAGGTGGTCGGCGGGTCGGCCGCTTCAATCGGGGCCGCAGTCAGTGCGCTGCCGGCCATCAGGACCAGGGCGAGCCATCTCTTCACGGGCGCTCCTCGGCTGCACAGGGCAGCGCAGCCACGATAGTGTCCGCCAGGCGGGCCGCACCTGCCAGCACTACCACGCAGCGTGCGTAGGCCTTCGGGATGCCGTCGGTCTGCACCGGCCCGCAGGCCCGCAGGCCCGCAGGCCCGCAGCCGTCGCCACGGCCGCCTGGCGCGGGGCATCGATGTCCGGCAGGACCAGGATTTTTCGAGCGGTGCTTGCCACGCGGCCAGTATGTACAGCCCGGGTTGGGCTTCGTATACGAGGTATCCCTCATCACCGAGCGCCCCAACCCGTTACCGGCGCAGTCGCATACGGGCATCCAAGGCGATGACGCCCTGGGCCGAGGCCAGCAGCGGGTTGATGTCCAGCTCCACCAGGTCCGGCACCAGGCTGGCCAGCAGCGAGAGGCGCAGCACCACCTCCTCCAGCGCCGCCAGGTCCACGGCCGGCGTATCGCGGTAGCCCTGGAGCAGCCGGGCGATGCGCGGCCGCCGGATCAGGGCGCGCGCCTGCGCGCGGTCCAGCGGCAGCAGGTCGATGCCGCGATCGGCCAGCACCTCCACGGCCTTGCCGCCCGCGCCGAACACCACGAAGCGCCCGAAAGTCGCATCGGTGGCGATGCCGACGAGGAGTTCCTGCGACGTGGCGCGCTCGATCATCGGCTGCACCGCAAAGCCCTCGATGCGCGCCGTCGGCGCGTTGCGGGCCACGGCCGCCAGCATCGCGCGCGCCGCCGCCGCCACGGCCTCTGCGCCCGCCAGGCCCAGCGCCACGCCGCCCACATCGGACTTGTGCGTGAGGTCGGGGGAGAGAATCTTCAGCACCACGCGGCCCCCGATCGACTCGGCCAGGGCCACGGCCTGCGCCACGTCGCGGGCCGTCTGCGTGCCCACCACCGGGATGCCGCAGGCCGCCAGCACCGCCTTGGCCTGCGGCTCCGTGAGCCACTCGCGACGGGCCTGGCGAACGGGGGCGAGCAGCGCCGCCAGGGCCTGCCCGAGCCCCGCGGGCGCGGGGACCGGCACGGCGTCCAGCGCGGGCAGTGACTGGCGCAGCTGTTCGCGGCGGGAGGCCTGCAGGAAGCCCTCGACCGCCTCCTCCGGCGTGTCATAGACGGCCAGGCCCGCCGCGGAACACAGCCGGATCGCCGCGCTCACCGCGCCCCCGCCCATCCAGCAGCTGAGCACCGGGCGCCGGGACGCCCGCATCACGGGGATGCAGGCCTGCGCGATGAGTTCCGCCGGCACGATCGCCGTGGGCGCATGGATCAGCAGCACGGCGTCGTTGCCGGGGTCGGCGAGCGCCTCGCGCAGCGCCAGGGCATAGCGCTCCGGCGGTGCATCGCCCACGATGTCGATCGGGTTCGCGTGCGACCAGAGCGGGGGCAACGCGGCATCCAGCGCCGCCAGCGTCGGCGGCGCGAGGCCGGCGAGCTGCCCGCCGCCGGCGATGAGCGCATCGGTAGCGAGGATCGCGGGCCCGCCGCCGTTGCTGACGATCGCCAGCCTTGGGCCCTGGATCCCGGGGCAGCGCGCCAGCGTCTCGGCCACTTCGAACAGCTCCCGCGTCGTGTTCACGCGCAGCAGGCCCGCGCGCCGGAAGGCCGCGTCGTAGACCTCATCGGCCCCCGCCAGCGCGCCGGTATGCGAGGCGGCCGCCCGCGCGCCCTCCGGGGCCCGTCCGGATTTCACGACGATCACGGGCTTGGCGCGCGCCGCCCGCGTCGCCGCCGCCAGGAACGCCGCGGCATCGGTGATCGCCTCCACGTACAGGAGGATCGCCGTGGTGGCCGCCTCGTCGGCCAGGTACGCCAGCAACTCGGGGAAGCCGATGTCGCTGGCATTGCCCAGCGAGATGAAGTGCGTGAAGCCGATGTCCTGCGCGCAGGCCCAGTCCAGCAGCGCGGTCGTGAGGGCGCCGGACTGCGCGATGAAGGCCAGCTGCCCCGGCGGCGCCAGGCCGCGCGCGAAGCTCGCGTTCAACGCGATCGCGGGGCTCAGCAGCCCGACGCAGTTGGGACCCAGGATGCGAAGGCCAGACTTGCGCGCCTCGGCGAGCGTCTGCGCCAGCAGGCTCCGGCCGTCCTCGCCCGGCGCCTCCAGCCCCGCGGTGATCAGGACGACCGCACGGCCGCCGCGGGCGCCCAGCTCGCGCACGAGCCCCGGGATGGTGGGCGCCGGGGTGCACAGGATCGCAAGATCCGGGGCGTCAGGCAGTTGGGCCACGCTCTGAAAGCAGGGCCGGCCGGCCACTGCGGCGCGGTGCGCATTCACGAGCCAGACCGGGCCCGCGTAGCGCGACTCCAGCAGGTTGCGCGCGACCTGGCCGCCGACGCTGCGCTCGCGGTCGGAGGCGCCGATGACGGCCACGGAGCGGGGATTCAACAGGCAGTGGAGGCTGGTGTGCACGGAACGCCACCATGCCGCAGCGACGCAAGCCCACGCAAGCGCGGCGCCCGGCCCCCCGGACCCAGGCGCTTCGCCTGATAGCGGTCCCGCGCAGGAAAGACCGCCTCAAGCCCCCACCAGGGGCTCCGAGCGCTGCCCTTGTCGTCTAGGACGGTAATAGACATAACTGCTTGACCTGAGCGTTGTCGTTGGCTTCGACTGGGACGCAGGCAACGCCAGGAAGAACGCGCGCCACGGCGGCAGTTGCGCAGAAGCCCAACAGGTCTTTTTCCGCGTGCCACGGTTTCTAGTGACCGATCCAACGCACAGCGAAGCCGAAGCGCGATTCCACGCGCTGGGAAAGTCCAACGACGGCCGGCGTCTCCCGGTCACCTTTACGCTACGAGGCAACGGCACGCTGCTACGCGTGATCGCAGCGAGGGACCTGCATCGCAAGGAACGGGGGATTTATGAGCAAGCGTCTTAAGACCGTGCCGAAATTTGCCGATGAGACAGCCGAGCGTGAATTCTGGGACAAGCGGGATTTTACCGAATACCTGGACTGGAAGAAGGCACAACACGCTGTGTTTCCGAACCTCAAGCCATCCAGGCAGACGATTTCGCTGCGCCTACCCCACCACTTGCTCGACGCCATCCAGGGCGCAGCCAACGCGCGCGATGTGCCCTATCAGTCACTCATTAAGGTTTGGCTGCAGGAAAAAGTGGAGAAGCCCTGAGCCTCGGCGAGCCACTGCGCCAGGAGGCTCTGGCCGTCCTCGCCCCGCTGGGCCCACGCCAACCGTGGTTTTTCATCCCCTGATCCCAGGCGCGCGAGGCGGTAATGCCCTGCCAGGCGCTGCCCATCGGGTCTTTGTTGATCCCCGGTGAGCCGGCCGATCCCGGCCCCGGATACCCGTCACAACGGTCCGGGGTTGCATCCGGTGCCCCCAGGCCCAAGCTGTAGAGGGGCCCCGTTGCTGGCCGATGAAGCAGTTCCGGTTGGCCCGACTGACTCGGACGCGCCGTGGCGCTGAAAGGATCGGTAACGGGCTACGGGCCGCGCGAGCCATCCTGCCTGCACGTGGCAGCGATCAGGTTGCTGCGTCGCGGTCACCGGAAAACGATATCGACCGCGCAGGTCCACGAAGCGAGCCGGATTGACTCCATGCTAGGCTTGTCTGCGCTGAGACAGACAGTCAAGCAGCAAGCGCGGTGGCCGCGGAGCGCGGCCCTGCGGTGCATGGGATCCGCAGGGAGGGTTGTCGCGGAATGAACACGGACGTCAATGCCGCTCCTGCATCAGATCCCCCCGGCCCGTTGGCGGGCCCTGCCGGCCCGGTG
>CAIPVV010000011.1 GCA_903868595.1 uncultured Pseudomonadota bacterium | reverse complement strand
GACGCAGTTATAACGAAGACTGCCAGAAGACGCCGACAGGCATGCAATGGAGTTCGGCAGCGTTCTGCTGAACTCTTTCAACAAAATCGGGTGACGGGATACATCCCGCGTCTCGGTGAGTTCTTGCAGCCGATTACGCAGTGCACTCGGCGCCACATAGCGTGCGTCATGCGGACGATTTGCGATCACAAAAATTCACGCCCTTCCCCTCGGACTATTCCAGGTCCAAAACACCGGTAGACTTCCGGTAGACCTCAGCCCCGGAAAAACATCGCTTTTTCCTGCAGAAAATCGCACATAGAATTGGTAACCCCTTGTCTCCCCGCAGGAAACAGGGTCACTACAGCCCCTACGCCTTCTCCCCCACCTGTAACTCCGCGAGTTTGAAGGGAACTCCACACCCGCCGATCCCGCAATACCCGCCCGGATTCTTGGCGAGGTACTGCTGGTGGTAGTCCTCGGCATAATAGAATGTCGGCGCGTCCCCGATCTGCGTGGTGATCGCAGGCAAGCCTTTCGCCGATAGCGCGGCCTGGTAGCGCGCGCGCGATGCCTCGGCACTCGCCAACTGCGGTGAGCCTTGCGTGTGGATCACCGATCGATACTGGGTCCCCACGTCATTACCCTGTCGCATGCCCTGCGTGGGGTCATGGGACTCCCAAAAAACCTTAAGCAACTGCGGATAACTGATGACGGCAGGGTCGAACACGATCTGCACGACCTCGGAATGCCCGGTCATCCCGGAACAGACTTCCTCGTAGGTCGGGTTCGGCGTGAACCCGCCTGCATACCCCACGGCGGTCGAGTACACGCCGGGTAGGCGCCAGAAGAGTCGCTCGGCGCCCCAGAAGCAGCCCATTCCGAAGACCGCCCGTTCCAGTCCCGGTGGGAACGGCTCCTTCAGGCGGTTGCCGCTGACGGCGTGGCGCTCGGATACGGGCAGTGGGTCCGGCCGGCCGGGCAGGGCCCGGGCGGGATCTGGGAGGGTGGCGGGACGGCGGAGGAATGACATGGGCAGAAGTTGAGCCTTTCCCAGCGCCTTTTCAAGGGCAGGCGGTATCATGGGCGGATGGCAGTTCAATCCGCACATAACCTGCGCAAGCCGCAGACCCAGGAGCCACGCCCCTATGGCGTGCGCGTTAGCCTTAAAACCAATGACCCGTTCCGCAAGATCCTGGGTCCCGACTGGCAGCGCCTGCACTGGTTCACCAGTGCCGAGGGCCGCGATGCTGCGCTGGCGGAGATGAGCCGGCGGCACGACTACTCGCGTCCGCTGGACAGCCCGGCGTTGGTGTTCACGAAAGTGGAAACCCTCGTCGAGAGCCGCGGCCTGTAGCGCTCCGGCCGGCTGCGCCTAGAAGCCGCGGCCCAGGAAGAGGTAGAACGCACTGCGGCCTCGATCATCCTTGCCGGCAGCCAGGAAGGCCGGGCCCAGGAAGGTGTCCAGGCCAAAAAACACACTGCCGTCCTTGCGGGCGGAGTTGAAGCTGATGTCATGGCGCGAGGCCCAGGCATTGCCCGCCTCCAGCGACAGGCCTGCGTACAGCGGCACGTTCAGAAAGCCCTCACCGCCGCTCCCGACCTTGCGGTAGTAGATCAGGCGCGTAATGGCAAAGTGCGGCGCCTGCAACGCTTCCGGCGTCAGGCCCGAGAGGTTCAGGAATCCGCCGAGCGGGAAGTAGCTGCGCTCGTTGGCCAGGGAGGGGGACATGAGCGTGCCCGCCGAGGCCCACAGGATCGCGGTATTGCGGCCCACCGAGTAGGCGGTGCGCAGGTCAACCTTGAGTGAGTCGGAGATGCGATCGGCCGACTGGTCGCGCAGCGCGCCCCGCCATTCCAGCGTCACGGTGCTGCCGCGGCGCGGGAAGCTGGCATCGTCGATGCTGTCGAAGCTGTAGCGGCCGAAGTACTCGCGCGTACGGAAGTCGATGCGCGGCGCGGTCACGTCCCCCAGGCGTACGCGGGAACTGCCCACATCGCTCTCCACGCCTGCCCGCAGCTCCGCAAAGCGCCCCATCTCGCGCCCCAGATCCAGGCCGTAGCGAAAGCTGCGCACGCGCAGCTCCCCGACCTGCTCCTCGTTGACGATCTGCGGCACGTCGCGGATCGTGAAGGCTGCATGCGGGGAGAGGAAGTAGCGCTGCGCCTGCGAGAACGGCAGGTACAGTTCGGTGGCGAGCTTCGGATTTGCGCCCACCTGCACGTCCCAGAGCCATTCGGCGCCGTAGGCATTGAGGTCGGTGAAGACAAAGCGCGAGGCGGCGTCAAAGGTCGAGTTGCCGGCGAAGTCATCCTGCAGCCGCAAGCCAAAACGCAGGTAGTTGGGTCCCCAGGAGTTGGGGTGTGCACGCACGCTCAGGCCCTGCGGGCCCTCCGGCTCGTTCGGGTCCTGCGGAACGACCTGGTAGTCGAGCGACTCCAGCGTGCCCCGCCCGTAGTACTGGTTGATCCGTGAGGCGATCTTGTCCGGGTCCAGGGGCCGGCCCACGAACTCCCCGAGCATGGCCTGCGCGGCGCTGGCATAGGCCTCCGAGCCCGGCTCCATGCGCAAGAAGCTCACCACCGGGATGGCCGCCTCCCGCGCACGGCGCCGGGCGACGTAGCGCTCGTGCTGGGCCGGATCCACCGCCAGCTGCGCCAGCCGCTGCGCGCTGCCGCGCGCCGCCTGCTCGCCCCGGGCAATGGAGGCGGTGATACGCGCGAAATCAAACGACGAGGTGTCGCCCAGCGGCGGATCGATGACGATGTCCTGGCTGGTGAGCGTGGCGCGCTGCCGCTCGGCGTCGCGCCGGATCAGGATGGCCAGCGTCTGGTTGGAGATACTGGCCACGGAGTTGAGTTTCTGGCGCTTGGCGAGCGGGAACCCCACGTCCACAACGATCAGTACATCCACGTTCAGGGACCGTGCGACGTCGATCGGCAGGTTCTCGGCGATGCCGCCGTCCACCAGCAGCCGGCCGTCGTGGTCCACGGGCGTGAAGATGCCGGGTGCCGCGACGCTGGCGCGGATGGCCGTGGCGAGGTCGCCGCGGTCCAGGACCACCGGCTTGCCCGTCTCCAGGTCCGTCGCGACGGCGCGAAACGGCGTGGGAAGGTGGTCGAAGTCCGGTGCATCGGCCGCGCCCAAGGTGAGCTGGCGCAGCAGCAGGCCGAGCTTCTGGCCCTGGATGAGCCCGCGCGGCAGGAGGAATTTGCCGTCGCGCAGGCCCAGCGGCAGCTGCACGAGGAAGTCCTGGTCCTCCTGCTTGCGCCGGAAGCTCAGGTCATAGCGGCGCGGCCGGTCGCGGAAGGCGTCCTGCCAATCCACGCCGGAGATGATCTTCTCGATTTCACGGCCCGTCAGGCCGCTGGCGTACAGCCCACCGACGACCGCTCCCATACTGGTTCCGGCTATGGCGTCGATCGGTATGTGCAGCTCGTCCAGGACCTTCAGCACGCCCACGTGGGCGGCGCCGCGGGCCCCGCCGCCGGAGAGCACCAGCCCGATGCGCGGGCGCTGCGGAGCCGCCGCAGGCGCCTCCTGGGCCCCGGCCGGGAGCTGGCAGACCAGCAGGCAGCAGCCCAGCAGGATCCAAGGCAGATAGCGCATGGCACAAGCATAAACGCCCCCGCCCGACGGACGCACGTTTTGGCACCACCGGAATACTATGCCGGCGCCCATGGCGCCGGTTAAGCTTCGGGCAATGCCATCATTCCTCGCCATCGTTTCCCTGGTCTTCCAGGCCCTGCTGATCATCCACTGCATCAAGACCGGACGTAACCAGATCTGGATCTGGGTCCTGGCCCTGCTGTCCTTCGCCGGGGTGATCGCCTACGTCGCCGCCGAGCTCATCCCCGATCTCGTGCGCAGCAAGACCACCCAGCGCACCGTGCGCGGGGTCAAGAAGGCCCTGGACCCGGAGGCCAACCTGCGCCGCTACGAGAGCGAGGCGCGCCTCTCCGGCGGCAACGTGGCCAGCCAGCAGCGCTATGCGGAGGAGCTGGTCCGCCAGGGCCGCCCGGCTGACGCCATCACCATCTACCGCAGCTGCCTCAAGGGGCTCTACGAGCACGACCCGAACCTGCTGCTGGGCCTGGCCGTGGCGCAGTTCGAGAACGGCGCGCCGGCCGAGGCGCGCGCGACGCTGGATTCCCTGATCGCGCTGAACCCGAGCTTCAAGTCGCACGACGGGCACCTGCTGTATGCCCGGGCGCTTGAAGCCGAAGGCAATGCGGCGCGGGCGCTGGAGGAGTACCGCGTGCTCGCCGGCTACTACCCGGGGGCCGAGGCAGCCGTTCGCTACGCGGAGCTGCTGCGCCGGGAGCAGCAGCGGGATGAGGCGCGCAGGGTGCTGCGGGAACTGCTGGACCACGCCCAGCTGGCACCGGCGCACTACCGGCGCACGCAGGACGCCTGGCTCAGGAAGGCAGAACAGGCGCTCGCCGCGCTATAGCGGCGGGGATCTGCTGCGTGATGCAGTGGATGTTGCCGCCGCCCAGCAGGATTTCCCGGCCCGGTACGCCGACGACCTCGCGGCCCGGGAACACCCGCCGCAGCACCGCCAGCGCTGCCGGGTCCGTGCGCGCATCCAGCAGCGGCATCACGATGCCGCCATTGGCGATGTAGAAGTTTGCATACGAGGCGGCCAGGCGCTCGCCGGCGACACGCGGCTTGGCGCCGTCGCGCGTGAGCACGCCGGCAGCCTCCGCCGCCGTCATCTTCAGCGGTCCCGGCTGGGGCAGCTTGTGCACCTTGATTCGCCGGCCGCGCGCATCGCGCGCCGCCATCAGCCGATCCAGCGCATCGTGGGACACCCGCCACTGGGGGTCGCGGCGGCTGTCGGTCCAGGTGAGGCACACCTCGGCGGGCCGCGCATAGCAGACCAGGTTGTCGACGTGGCCATCGGTCTCGTCGTTGATGACGCCATCGCCCAGCCACACCACGACGCGGGCGCCGAGGTAGCGGCGCAGGTAGGTCTCGATGCGTTCGCGGCTCAGCCCGGGGTTGCGGTTGGGGTTCAGAAGGCATTGTTCGGTGACCAGCACCGTGCCTTGCCCGTCCACGTGGATCGCGCCACCCTCCAGGATCAGGGGTGCGCGGTAACGGTCGCAGGCTTCGATCTCCAGTACCTTGCGGGCTACCAGGTCGTCCTGGTCCCAGGGGTAGTACAGCCCGCCATTCAGGCCGCCCCAGGCATTGAACGGCCAGTCGATGCCGCGCACGTCCCCCTCGGCGTTGACCACGCAGCTGGGGCCCACATCCCGCATCCAGGCGTCGTTGCTGGAGATCTCCACGACCCGGATCGCCTCCGGCAGCCGGGCCCGGGCGTACTCGTACTGCCCGGCGCAGGCGCCGACGGTAACGGGCTCAAAGGCAGCGATCGCGGTGGCTACCGCGGCAAAAGCCTGCTGCGCCGGCAGCCCGCCCGCCCGCCAGTTGTCGGGGCGGTACGGCCAGAGCATCCAGGTGCCGGCATGGAGCTCGAATTCCGCCGGCATCCAATAGCCGTCGGCAGCGGGGGTCGAGGAGAGGGTGCGGCTCATCCGCGAATGGTAGCAGCCTGCTAGCCGAGCTTCTCCAGCAGCAGGTCGATGCCGGCGGACTCGGCGCGCACGGCGGCCAGTACCGCAGGCGGGACGCCAAGCTGCCGGGCCGCCACTTCGAGGATGCCCGGCGTGCAGTACTCCCTGTAGAGCTGCTCCACGGCACACAGGTGCGCCAGGTACACGGCGCGTGTGGTGTTCAGCTCCACCGGACCCGGCTCCCGCTCGTCCAGGCACGACCGCCAGCCCTGCAGCACCTGCGTGACGGCGGGAGCCAGCTGCCAGGCCTGCGCGAGCTGCGCAACCGGCCAGAGGTCACCCAGTCGGTGCAGGAGCGCGGCGCCCACCGCCAGGCCCGCATCCAGCCCCAACGGGGTCGCCAACAGGCGGGCCGTGCAGGCCGTGGCGAGGGATTCGTGCCAGATGCGGTGCAGGCCGACGCGCTGCCCCGGCTGGGCAAACAGCGCCGTCTCCAGCTGCCGCAGGGCGCGCAGCGCGACCGGCCGGGCAACCAACAACCCCGCGTCCTCCTGCAGCCAGGCGACGCAGGTGGGCAGGCAGGCGGGCCGCGGGGGCGGCGCCTGCGCCACGCGGTGCAGGGGAATGACGAGGGCCCCCGCCGAGTACTCCTGCTGTGGTTCGCGGGGGCGGCGGACGAAAGGCAGGATGGCGCCGTTGGGCATGGCTTGATGTTCGGAGTCGGGGCACCGTGGGTCCAGCGCGGCAGGGGCAAACCGCCAAGCACGTCACGGCCTCAGGCGCGAATGCTCTCCAGCGCCTCCGCCAGATCCGCGATGAGGTCCTCCGGATCATCCAGACCCATCGCCAGCCGCACGGTCCCCGCCGCGATCCCCGAGGCGGCCTCCAGCGCCGGCGGCAGCTCGCGCGGACCCAGCAGGCCGGGCGGGATGATCAGCGACTCCGGCGAACCCATGCTCGCCGCGATGGAAAACAGCTTCAGGGTATCGGCCAGGCGATCCCCCGCCGTGCCGCCCGCCAGCAGGTCGAAGGCCACGACCGTACCGAAGTCGCGCATCTGCTTGCGCGCCAGGGCGTGGCGCGGGTGCTGCGGCAACCCCGGGTAGTGGACCCGGCCCACGGCCGGGTGTCCGGCGAGGAATTCGGCGACCTTTTGCGCCGATGCCGTCTGCGACTCGTAGCGCAGGTAATAGGTCTTCAGGCCCCGCTGCATCAGGAACGCCGCGTGCGGATCCAAGGTTCCGCCGATCAGGGAGAACTCGCCGCGCAGCTTGTGGATGAGCTCGGTGGAGCCGATGGCCGCGCCACCCATCACGTCGCCGTGGCCGGAGACGTACTTGGTCAGGCTGTGGACGTACAGGTCGACGTCGTACTGGCCATGCTGGTGGGGACCGGCCAGCGTGTTGTCGAGCACCGTCAGCGCCCCGTGCTGGCGCGCGGCGCGCGTGATGCGCGCGATATCGGCGATCTTGGTGACCGGGTTGGTGGGGCTCTCGAAGATCACCAGCTTCGTCGGCGTGGCGGCCAGCTCGCGTTCGATGCCGGCATCATCCTCGATCGACAGCATCGTGTGCGTGACGCCATAACGCTTGAGCGTGCGGCGTATCAGCGTCCGCGTGGGGCCATACGTCTCGGCGAAGCACAGGACGTGGTCACCCTGCTGCAGCAGGGTCAGCAGCGTCTGCGCGACGGCGCCGACGCCGGAAGCGCAGACCACCGCGTCGTCGCGGCCCTGCATCGCCGCCAGCGTCACTTCCAGCTGGCGCGTGGTCGGATTGCCCGAGCGGGAATAGAAGAAGCCCTCGCGCTCGTGACGGGCACCCCGCAGCGTCTCGGCCACCGAGGGGTATTCGAACTTCACGCTCTGGTAGATCGGGGCGACCAGCGGCGGATTGTCGGCAGGAACCTCCACGCGGGGCGGATGGTTCAGGCGGGTGCGGTCTTTCATAATTGCAGCGTAAACCGGTCTGCATCCAGGTGGGCGGGAAACCGTTCGCGAAACGCGACGAGCGCGGCTCGCGGCAGCTCCACCGTGGCGACCCCCGGCTCAGCTCCCAGCTCCAGCAGCGGCTGGCCGAGGAAATCGTGCACGACGCTGTCCCCGCCATGGGCAACGCCGTTGCCGTCCAGGCCGGTACGATTCACGCCCACCAGGTAGCTCTGGTTCTCGATCGCCCGCGCCACCAGCAGCGATCGCCAGGCATAGCGGCGTACCGCCGGCCAGCTGGCCACGTAGAGCAGCACGTCGTAGTCATAGCCGTTGCGGCGCCGGCTCCAGACCGGGAAGCGCAGGTCATAGCAGACCAGCGGCGCGACACGAAAGCCGCGCCACTCCAGCACCACCGACTCGCTGCCCCCGACGTAGTGCTTGTCCTCCGCACCCATGCGAAACAGGTGGCGCTTATCGTAGTGGGTACGCTCGCCGTCCGGCGTGGCCCACACCAGGCGGTTGGCATAACCGCCAGGCACGCGCGTGATCACGCTGCCCGTCACGGCGGCATCCAGGCGGCGCGAGAGTGCCGACATCCACTGCGCCGTCGGGCCGCCGGCGTCCTCCGCCAGGCGCTCCGGCTGCATCGAGAAGCCGGTGCTGAACATCTCTGGCAGCACCAGCACGTCGGTCCTCCCTGCCAGGCGCTCCACGCCGGATTCCACCTGCCGCAGGTTGGCTGCCGGATCCTCCCAGGCGGTATCCGGCTGCACGAGCGTGACGCGCAGCGCCGGATTCATGGGGGCGGCATCGCGCCGGCAAACGCCACCAGGCGCACGGCCGCCTCGCGCAGCGTCTCCTCCCGCTTGGCAAAGCACAGCCGCAGCAGGTTGTGCGCCGGGGGCTCGCGGTAGAAGGGGGAGAGGGGGATGGTGGCAACGCCCGCCTCCTCCAGCAGCCGGTTGGCCGCGGCGATATCGTCCAGGCCCCCCAGCGCAGCGCATTGGGAATAGTCGATGAGCTGGAAATAGGTACCCTGCGCCGGCAGTACCTTGAGCGCTGAACCCGCCAGATACCCGGCCAAAAGGTCCCGGCGCTGCAGGAAGAACGCCGCGAGGCCGTCGAATACATCGGGCCGCTCCCCCAGGTAGCGCGCGATGGCGTGCTGAAATGGGGTCGCGATCGTGAACGTATTGAACTGGTGGACCTTGCGCATGAGGTTCGTAAGCTGCGGCGGCGCCACCGCATAGCCCACGCGCAGTCCGGTGGCATGCAGCGCCTTTCCGAAGGAGAACACTGCCACCGCGCTGGCGCGCAGCGCCTCGTGCGCCAGCACGCTGTAGTGACGCGCGCCGGGGAAGACGATGTGCTCGTACACCTCATCGCTCAGTACGCGGATATCACGGCCCGCGATGCACTCGGCCAGCGCATCCAGGTCCCCTGGCCGCAGCACCGTGCAGGCCGGATTGTGCGGGCTGTTGATAACGATCAGGCGAGTCCGCTCGTTGATGGCAGCACGGACCCGGTCCCAGTCGTAGTGGAAGGTGGGTGGCTGCAGCGGGATATGCACGCAGTGCGCGCCGGCAAGGCGTATGGCGGGATCATAGGAATCGTAGGCCGGATCAAAGACGATGGCCTCCTCCCCCGGCCCTACCAGCGCCTGAATCGTGGAATACAGGGCCTCGGTGGCCCCCAGGGTGATGGTGATCGACTGCTGCGGATCCACCCCCAGCCCGTACCGCGCCTCCAGCCGCCCGGCGATCGCCTGCTGCAGCAGCGGCACGCCGGGCATGGGCGCGTACTGGTTGTGGCCCTCGCGCATGGCGTCGGCCACCAGTTCCCCCAGCCGGGCATCCACCGGGTAATCGGGGAATCCCTGCCCCAGATTGATGGCACCAAGCTCCGCCGCGCGGCGCGACATCACCGTGAAGATAGTGGTCCCAACATCCGGTAGTTTGTCGATCATCCGCCCTCGCTAGCCCGTGAGGCGGCCAGCGCCGCGCCAATGAGTCCCGCCTGGCCCCGAAACTGTGCCGCTCGGATCTGGGCAGGAGAAGTCAGCAGCGGGGCGAAGCGATCGAAATTCTCGCTTACCGCACCGCCCAGGATAAAGACGTCGGGCCAAAAGAGTCCGTGCATGCGTGACAGGTAGGCGTTCACGCGCTCGGCCCACTGCGGCCAGTCCAGCTTCTCCACCGTGCGCACGCGCGCCGAAGCCTGGTGCTCTGCTTCCCGGCCATCCATTTCCAGGTGCCCGAACTCGGTGTTGGGCAGGAGCTGCCCGTCATTGAAGACTGCCGTCCCGATGCCCGTCCCGAAGGTCAGCATGATGACCACCCCAAGCGTGCCACGGCCTGCACCCCAGCGCATCTCCGCCAGGCCCGCGGCATCGGCATCGTTGAGCACGGTCACCGGTCGCTGCAGGCGCGACTGCAGGCTGCCCGCGCAGTCAAAGCCGATCCAGCCCTTGTCGATGTTCGCCGCGGTGCGCGCGACCCCATGCTGTACGACGCTGGGGAGGGCCAAGCCCACGGGCCCCTGCGCGCCAAGGCTGGCGTCCAGCTCGACGAACGCCTCCATCAAGCGCTCAGGCGTGGAGGGTTGCGGCGTCGGTAGCGAGGCCAGCGGCGAAACCGTCTGACCGGCCCAGACATCCACGAGTGCGGCCTTGATCGAGGAGCCGCCCACGTCAATGCCAAGCACGCTGTGCATCACAGACTCGCCTTATTCAACTCACTCACCGGAAGCAAGCGCCATTTGCACTTCGCGCTGACGCCTGCGTTCCTGACGCTGCATGACCACGGCGGACACGACCACGCCGGTGGCCACGATCAGCACCATGATTGTAGCCAGCGCGTTGACGTCGGGACTCACGCCCAGGCGTACCTTGGAGAAGATTACCATCGGAAGCGTCGTGGAACCCGGCCCGGCCACGAACTGCGAGATGACCAGGTCATCCCAGGAGAGCGTGAAGGAGAGCAACCAGCCGGAGAGGATGGCCGGGAAGATCAGCGGCAGCGTGATGCTTCGGAACACACGCGGCGGACGCGCCCCCAGGTCCATTGCCGCCTCCTCCAGCGACTCATCGAAACTTGCCAGCCGGGACTGCACGATTACCGAGACGTAGGACATCGAGAAGGTGATGTGCGCGATGGTAATCGTGGTCACGCCCCGGCCGGACGGCCAGCCGATCCACTGCTCCAGCGCCACGAACAGCAGCAGCATCGAGAGGCCCGTTATGACTTCCGGCATCACCAGCGGTGCCGTGGTGATGGCCGAGAGCAGGGTGCGACCCCTGAACCGGCCGAAGCGCGCGAGCACCAGCCCGACCAGCGTCCCCAACACCGCCGCGCCGGTCGCATTGACCGCGGCGATCTTGATCGAGAGCCACGCGGCGTCCAGGATCGGACGGTTGTTGAGCAGCTTCACGTACCACTTGAGCGTCGGCGAATTGGGGCCATCCCACACGGTCACCAGCGATGAGTTGTTCAGGGAGAAGAACATCATCGAGAGGATCGGGACGTACAGGAAGGCAAAACCGAAGGCCAGCACCGTAGGCACGAAGATACTGCGGCGCGGGAGACTCATGACGGCTTCCTGAGCTCGCGGCCCTGGAAGTGCTGGAAGAGCATGATCGGCACGACCAGCATCAGCAGCATGAGGATCGCCACCGCGCCTGCCACGGGCCAATCGCGGTTGGCAAAGAATTCATCCGACAGCACGCGCCCGATCATCAACTGGTCGGTGCGACCCAACAGCGAGGGGATCACGTACTCGCCCACCGCCGGGATGAACACCAGCAGACACCCGGCGAAGATGCCCGGCATCGACAGCGGCAGCGTCACACGGAAGAACGCCTTCGCAGGCTTTGCGCCCAGGTCCGCAGCCGCCTCCAGCAGGGTCGGATCGTGCTTTTCCAGGTTGGTATACAGCGGCAGGATCATGAACGGCAGGTAGGAATAGACAATGCCGATGTAAACGGCGAAGTCCGTCTGCATCATGGTTATTGGCTGGTCGACGATCCCCAGGGCCATCAGCACGTTGTTGATGACGCCGTTGTTCTTCAGCAGCCCGATCCACGCGTAGACACGCAGCAGGAAGGAGGTCCAGAACGGTAGGATGATGAGCATCAGGCAGAGGTTTCGGGCAGCCGGCGAGGCGCGCGCGATCCCATAGGCCATCGGGTATCCCAGCAACAAGCAGAAGAATGTCGAGATGGCAGCCACCTGCATGGAGTACAGGTAGGAGCTCACATAGAGGGAATCGCTGAACAGGTAGCGGTAGTTGGCGAAATTGAGCTTGATGCTGATGGCGGTGTCGCCGACCCACTCCCACAACGGCGCGTAGGGGGGCATCGCGATGCGGATCTCAGAGAAGGAGATCTTCAGGACGATGACGAACGGGATGAGAAAGAACAGCGTCAGCCACAGGTAGGGTACGCCGATGACCAGGTTTCGTCCCCAGCCGTTCTGCAGCAGAAGCAGCGACCAGCGTGGCGGCCCGAAGCGGTAGAACAGGTTCCAGAAGGGCCCCCAGCGCTGCGCATAGCGCTCGAAGATGGCCAGCCTCCCCTGCCTGCTCATCGCGCGCTCAACCCGTTCCGACGACGGGGCTGGATGCGTCCCAGGCCAGGTACACCTGGTCCTCCCAGCTGAACGCCTCGCCCGCCTTGCGGACGATGTTCGCCTGGGTGACCCGCACCTGGCGGCCACTGTCCAACCGGATCATGTAGATGGACATATCGCCCATGTAGGCGATTTCCTTGATGACCCCGCGGGCCCAGTTGTCCGTGGCGCCGGGCTGCGCACGCTCCAGCGTGATCTTCTCGGGCCGGATCGCGACCCAGAGCTGGGCATTGGGCGGCGCCGACAGGCCGTGGTCCACGTATACCGGCGCCGGCAGGTCCGCACAGCGGACCCGCACGTGGTCGGGCTCGTCCTCCACCAACTGGCCGTCGAACAGGTTCACCGAGCCGATGAAGTCCGCCACGAAGCGGGTCGCGGGGAATTCGTAGATCTGCCTGGGCGTGCCGATCTGGGCGATTTCTCCCCGGTTCATCACGCCGATGCGCGAGGCGAGCGTCATCGCCTCCTCCTGATCGTGCGTCACGACTACGAAGGTCACGCCAAGCTGCTCCTGGATGTTGATCAGCTCGAACTGCGTGTGTTCGCGCAGCTTGCGGTCCAGCGCCCCCAGCGGCTCATCCAGCAGCAGCAGCTTGGGTCGCTTGACCAGTGCCCTTGCCAGCGCAACACGCTGCCGCTGGCCGCCCGAGAGCTGGTGCGGCTTGCGCTTGGCGTAGTCGCCCATGTGCACGATGCCGAGGATCTCGCCGACGCGCTGCTTGATCTGCGTGCGCGGCAGCTTCTCCTGCTCCAGGCCGAAGGCTACGTTGTCGTAGACGCTCATGTGGGGAAAGAGCGCGTACGACTGGAACATCATGTTGACCGGCCGCTCGTAGGGCGGGATATCCGCCATGTCCTGGCCGTCGATGAGAATCTTGCCGGCCGTGGGCTTCTCGAAGCCCGCCAGCATCCGCAGCAGCGTGGTCTTGCCGCAGCCGGAGCCGCCGAGCAGGCAGAAGATCTCGCCCTTGTAGATCTTAAGCGAGACGCTGTTGACCGCCACGAATTCGCCAAAGCGCTTGGTAACGTTCTCGATGGCGATGTACGGCTGCGCCGCGGGATCCTTCCACGGTTCGTCTTTCTCGGCGCGGCGGTCAGTCATGCAAAGAAGCCCCGGGGCGGACTAAGGAGAAAAGCGGCGACCGGGATGGATCGCCGCACACGGGTCATTTACCAGTCTTGAAGCGCGTCCAGGTGCGCGTCAACAGCCGCGTGAATTCGGGCGACTTGGCCAGGTCCGGCTGCAGCTTGGCCATCACCTCCGCCGGCGGGAAGACGGCCGGATCGTTGCGCACGGCCGGGGAAATCCGGTCCCAGGAGGCCGCATTGCTGTTCGCATAGTGCACCTTGTCGGAGTTCTTGGCGGCGATCTGCGGGCGCAGCAAGAAGTCGATGAACAGGTGGGCGTTGAGTGGATGGGTCGCGTCGGCCGGTACGGCGAGCATGTCGAAGAACGTGATCGCGCCTTCCTTGGGGATGTTGTAGGCGATCGACACGCCCTTGCTGGCGTCCTTGGCCCGGTCGCGCGCCTGGAAGACGTCGCCTACCCAGCCCAGCGAGAGGCAGACCTCGCCGTTGGCCAGGTCCTCGATGTACTTGGAGGAGTTCACGTACCGCACATACGGGCGGATCGCCATGAGCACCTTCTCGGCGGCCGCCAGGTCCTCGGGATTCTGCGCGTTAGGATCCTTGCCAAGGTACAGCAGCACAGTGCCGAGCACCTCGGAGGGCGCATCCAGGATCGTTACGCCGCAGTCCTTGAATTTCGACACCACAGCCGGGTCGTAGAACATGCGGAAGCTGTCGACCGGGGCATCCGGCATCGCCGCCTTGATCTTGTCAACGTTGTAGCCGACGCCGGAGGTACCCCACAGATAGTTCACCGAGTGCTCGTTGCCCGGGTCGTGGCGCGCGATCCGCTCGGTGATCCCCGGATCCAGGTTCTTCAGGTTCGAAAGCTTGGACTTGTCGAGCTTCTGGAATACGCCGGCCTGGATCTGGCGCTCCAGGAACGCCGCCGACGGGACCACCACGTCATAGCCGGTCTTGCCGGCCAGGAGCTTGGTCTCCAGCACCTCGTTGGAATCGAAGACGTCGTAGTTGACCTTGATCCCGTACTCTTTCTCGAAGGCCGGGACGACACTCTCTTCGATGTAGTCGGACCAGTTGTAGACGTTGAGCACCTTTTCCGGATCGGTGGGAACCGTGGATACGGGCGCCGCCGCCGGCGACTGCGCGGCTGGCTTGGGGGCTTCCTTGCTGCCACAGGCGCCCAGCAGTAGGGCAAGTGCAGCGGTGGCGCACAGGCGACGCAGATTGGCGTTCATGGAAGGGTTCCCCGAGAGAAGATTGGCAAAGTCAACGGATGGCAGCAGGCGCATCGACAGCCTTGCTGCAGCATTTATATACCAGTCGGAGAGGCCATGAAAGCGGCCACCCGCACTGTATAAACCGCCGTCAAAGCAGGCCGTCGCGCTTGAGTTCGTCGTAGGTCTGGTCGAGCGTCCGCCAGGCCTTTTCCACCAACTCATCCAGCTCGCTGCGCGTGATGACCAGCGGCGGTGCGATGATCATCGTGTCCCGCGTGGCGCGCATCACCAAGCCGTTGCGGATGGCATTGTCGCGGCAACGTTCGCCGACCTTGCCGCGAGGTTCAAACCACTGCCTGGGCTCCTTGGAGCGCACCAGCTCCAGCGCACCCAGCAGCCCGACGCCACGCGCCTCCCCGACCAACGGGTGCGCGGCGAACGCCGCCCAGCGCTCCTGCAGGTACGGCGCCGCGACGTCGCGCACGTGCTCCACCACGTGCTCGCGCTCCAGGATGCAGAGGTTCTCGAGCGCCACGGCGCTGCACACCGGGTGGCCGGAATAGGTGAAGCCGTGCGCGAACTCCTCGCCCTTGGCGATCAGCATATTGGCGACCCGGTCGCCGACCATGACGCCGCCGATAGGCAGATAGCCGGATGACAGGGCCTTGGCCATCGACATCAGGTCCGGACGCGTGCCGAAGTGCTCGCAGCCAAACCACTGTCCGGTGCGCCCGAACCCGCAGATGACCTCGTCGGAGACCAGCAGGATGCCGTAGCGGTCACAGATGCGCTGGATCTCGGGCCAGTATGTCTGCGGCGGAATGATGACGCCGCCGGCGCCCTGCACGGGCTCGCCGATGAAGGCCGCCACGCGGTGCGCCCCCACCTCCAGAATCTTCTCCTCCAGCAGGCGCGCCGCCGCGACGCCAAAGTCGGCGCTGGACTGGCCCATTCCCAGCTCGAACCCGTAGGGCTGCTGGATGTGCTCCACGCCAGGCATGGGCAGCATGCCTTGCCCGTGCATGTATTTCATGCCGCCCAGGCTCGCGCCGGCGATCGTGCTGCCGTGGTAGCCGTTCCAACGCCCGATGATGACGTTGCGATCCGCCTCCCCTGCCAGCTGCCAGTAGCGGCGTACCAGGCGGATGACCGTATCGATGGCCTCGCTGCCGGAACCGGTGAAAAACACGTGCTGGAACTGCGGCGGTGTGAGCTGCGCGAGCTTGGCTGCCAGCTCGATGGCCGGCGGCGTCGTGCACTGGAAGAAGCTGTTGTAGTACGGCAGCTCGTTCATCTGCCGGTAGGCGGCGTCCGCCAGCTCCCGTCGTCCGTAGCCCAGCGCCACGCACCACAGGCCCGACATGCCGTCCAGGATGCGGTTGCCATCCACGTCGTAGAGGTAGATCCCCTCGGCACGGGTGATCAGACGGGTCCCGCGATCCGCGATCTGCCGGCTATCGGAGAACGGGTGCAGGAAATGCGCGGCGTCGAGCGCCTGCCAGTCGGCTTTGTTGCGATGCCTGTCCATCACACATTCAGCAACAGGTGCTCGCGCTCCCAGGAGCTGATCACCTGCAGGAAGACCTCGTATTCGGATTCTTTGACGATCGTGAAGGCCGCGACGAACGGCTCACCCAGGATGTTGACCAGGGCTTCGGAGTCCTTGAGTTGCCGCAAGGCCTCGTCCAGCGAGCGCGGCAGCGCGTAGGGCATGTCGTGCGCACTGCCGGAGATCGGCTCGGTCGGCTGCAGGTTCTCCACCATGCCCAGGTAGCCGCAGGCGAGGGAGGCGGCGATCGCCAGGTACGGGTTGGCATCGGCGCCACCGACGCGGTTCTCCACGCGGCGCGCCTCGGGGTTGGAGACCGGCACGCGCAGGCCCGCCGTGCGGTTGTCGTAGCCCCACTGCACGTTGATCGGCGCCAACTGCTGGCGCGCGATGCGGCGATAGGAGTTCACGTTGGGCGCGAACAGCGACATCGCCGCCGGCAGGTATTTCTGCAGGCCCGCGATGTGCGAGAAGAACAGCTGCGAGGGCGTGCCGTCCTTGTTGCTGAAGATGTTGTTACGGCCCTTCTTGTCCAGCACGCTCTGGTGGATGTGCATGGCGCTGCCGGGCTCCTTGGCGTGCGGCTTGGCCATGAAGGTCGTGTACATCTTGTGGCGCAGGGCCGCCTCGCGCGCGGTGCGCTTGAACAGGAACGCCTGGTCGGCCAGATCCAGCGGATCCCCGTGCAGCAGGTTGATTTCCATCTGCGCCGGGCCGTCCTCGTGGATCAGCGTGTCGATCTCGATGTCCTGGGCCTCGCAGAAGGCATAGATGTCGTCGAACAGCGGATCGAACTCGTTGACCGCCGCAATGCTGTAGCTCTGCCTGCCCGGCTCGGCCCGGCCGGAGCGCCCGACGGGCGGCTTGAGCGGATAGTCCGCGTCGATGTTGGGCTCGATGAGGTAGAACTCCAGCTCCGGCGCGATCACCGGCTCCCAGCCCCGCTGGGCGTAGAGTTCCAGCACGTGCCGCAGCACGTGCCGCGGCGCCATCGTGACGCGCCGACCATCCGAGTAGAAGCAGTCATGGATGACCTGCGCAGTCGGCTCGGCCGCCCACGGCACGACGCGCACCGTCCGCGGATCGGCCTTCAGGACGATATCGATCTCCGCCGGGCTCATCGCTGCGGAGGTGTCCACCGGGTAATCCCCGGTCACCGTCTGCAGGAAGATGCTCTCGGGCAGGCGCATGCCCTCGTCCTCGGCGAACTTCTCCGCAGGCATGATCTTGCCGCGCGCGATGCCGGCCATGTCGGGGATGATCGCCTCGACCTCGGAGATGCCGCGCTCGCGGAAGAATTGCCGAATTTCACTGGTCATAAATCACCTGTCATTGCGTTCGGGCCGCGGCGCGTTCGCGCGCGGCCTCGCCAAATTTCGTAAACAGCGCTCGGGAGAACGGGTTCTCGGTGGCCCGCCACTCCGGATGCCACTGCACCGCCAGCGCGAAGGCCGGTGCGTCCGCCACGCGGAAGGCCTCGATGAGGCCGTCCGGGGCCCACGCCTCCTCGATTAGGCCGGCTCCCAGCACGCGCACGCCTTGGTGGTGCACGGAATTGACCTCGATGCGCTCGGCACCGGCGATCTGCGCCAGCTGCCCGCCCGGGGCCAGGTGCACGACGTGGCTCGGCCCATACTGCACGTCCAGGGGCTGCTGCGGGTCCTCATGGTGGCCGGTGAGACCGGCCTCCTCGGCCAGGCGCTGCCAGAGCGAGCCCCCGAAGGCGACGTTGATCTCCTGAAAACCGCGGCAGATCCCCAGCAGCGGCACCCCGTCGGCGATGGCCCGCGGGATCAGCGGCAGCGTGGTCGCGTCGCGGGCCGGATCGTGGAGGGTTCCCGGCAGGCTGGGGGTCCCCTGGTAATGCTGCGGCTCCACGTTGGAGCGGCTGCCGGTCAGCAGCAGGCCATCCACGGACTCCAGCAGCGCATCCAGCGCCAGCTCCCGGCCGATCGAGGGGACCAGCAGCGGCAGCGCACCCGCGGCATCCAGCACCGCGGTGATGTATTTCTCGCCCACGAGATGGAATGGATGCAGGCCCAGCTGGCGCCGGTCGGCTGGGATACCGATGATGGGTCGCGAGGTTCGCATGTCAGCTGTGTTTAGGATTCTGCACGCCACCCACCGGGGTCGGCATCCTGCAGCCGCGGCGTGCGGTAAAGCTCCTTCGGCCCCCATTAGACCACAGAGCGTTACCGGCCGGCCGGCCTATCGGCCACGGGAGACTCCGTATTCTGGCCATCGATGCCCCGCTAAGCCCGTGAATCTGCGGGTGAAATTGCCTCCCACGCGGGGCAACGCGTATCCTTGTGCTAGACGGCCGAGGCTTGACGGCGTCCACAAATCCTAAACACCGGACGTGATTCGACTGCCGTCGCGGCAACCGGAGCTGCCATGCAACAAGAACTCCAGCAATTCCTGCTCCAGCGCCCTGAGCTGCGTTTTATCGACCTGCTGCTGCACGATCTGAACGGCGTCGACCGCGGCAAACGGATCGACGTCGCCGCGGCGGCGCAGGTGTTCGAGCGCGGGCTGCTGCTGCCCGGCTCGATGTTCGCGCATGACGTGCAGGGCGGCACCGTGCAGGCGACGGGCCTGGGCTTTGACGATGGGGACGCTGACCGCCCGTGCCGGCCGATTCCCGGGAGCCTGGTGGACGTGCCCTGGCAGGATCATGGCGTCGCGCAGGCGCAGGTCACGATGCACGAGCCCGACGGACGGCCGTTCTTCGCCGATCCGCGCCACCTGCTGGCCCGGGTGTTGGCGCGCTTTGCCGCCCTGGGGCTCACGCCGGTCGTCGCCGTTGAACTGGAGTTCTACCTGCTGGACCGCGAGCGCGACGCGATGGGGATGCCGCAGCCGCCGCGCGGCCCCCTCACCGGCCGGCGCGAATTCCGTACGCAGATCAACTCGATGACGGACCTGGATGAGTACTCCGCCATCCTCGCCGACATCGACACCGTGTGCCGGGCCCAGCGCGTGCCCGCCACCTCCTCGCTGGCGGAGTACGGGCCGGGCCAGTTCGAGGTGAACCTCGCCCACAGCGCCGATGCGTTGGGCGCCTGCGATGAGGCCGTGCGCTTCAAGCGCATCGTGAAGAGCGTCGCGCGCCGCCACGAGATGGATGCGACGTTCCTCTCCAAACCCTATCGCGACATGGCAGGCAGCGGCCTGCACATCCACGTGAGCCTGCTGGATGCGCAGGGCAACAACGTCTTCGCCGATGAGCGCCCGCATGGCAGCCCGCTGCTGCTGCAAGCGATCGCCGGGACCCTGGGTACGATGGCCGACGGCATGGCGATCTTCGCCCCCAACGCGAACTCCTGGCGCCGCTTCCGGCCCGAGGCCTACGTGCCGCTGACTGCGGCCTGGTCGATCAACAACCGCGGCACGGCCGTGCGTATTCCGGCCAGCGACGCCGCCAACCGTCGCCTGGAGCATCGCGTGGCCGGGGCCGACGCCAACCCCTACCTGGTGTGCGCCTGGATTCTGGGCGGCATGCTGGCCGGCCTGCAGGCCGGCCAGCTTCCGCCGCCGCCGGCGGAGGGCAACGCCTACCGTGGCGCCGCGCAATCGGCCGAGCGCCTGCCGGTGCACTGGCCCGTGGCCCTGGAGCGCTTTACCAACAGCAGCTTCGCGGCCGACCTCTTCGGCCCGGACTTCCGCCACCTCTACGCCACGGTCCGGCAGTCCGAGCTGGATGAGTTCGTCAGCCACGTGACGCCGGTGGAATGCAGCCTGTACCTCTCGCCGCTGTGAAGGCATGACGCACGCCGGCATCGACACGCGCCCGTGGTACTGGGCCGCCCTGCCGGCGCTCGCCCAGCGGCCCGCGCTGGCAGGGGAGGAGCAGGCCGATGTCTGCGTGGTCGGCGCCGGCATCGCCGGCTGCTCGGCGGCGCTGCACCTGGCACAGAAGGGCTATCGCGTCGTGGTGCTGGAGGAGCACCAGGTCGGCTGGGGCGCCTCCGGACGCAGCGGCGCCCAGGCGATCTTCGGGGTCGCCGCCGCACAGGAGAAGCTGGAGGCGCTGGTTGGCGCCAGCGACGCGCGGGCGATCTGGGATATCTCGATCGAGGCCCTTGCCCTGCAGCGGGAACTCATCATCGAGCACGGTATCGACTGCGATTACGTCGCGGGCCAGATGCACGTGGCGATCAAGCCCCGTCAGGAACGTGAGCTGGCCCAGTGGCAGGAGGATCTCACCTCCCGCTACGACTACCACAGCGTGAGCCTGGTGCCGCGGCCCGCGCTGCGCGGCTACGTCGACAGCGAGCGCTATACGCTCGGCCTGCACGACGCCAACAGCGGCCACCTGCAGCCACTGAAGTACGTTCGCGGCCTGGCTAGCGCCGCCGAGCATGCCGGCGCGCGCATCCGGGAAGGCTCGCGCGCCCTCACCTATGCGCTGCGCGACGGCGGCGTCGTCGTGCGGACCACACAGGGCCAGGTGCGCGCGCGCCAGCTGCTACTGGCCGGCAACGCATGGCTGGGGGATACGGCCCCCTTGCTTGCCCGCCGCATCATGGGCGTGGGCACCTACATCGTGGCAACCGAAGTGCTGGGAGAGGCCCGCGCCAGTGCGCTCCTGCCGCACAACACCGCGGTCACCGACATCAACTGGGTGCTGGACTACTTCCGGCGCAGCGCCGACCACCGGCTGCTGTTCGGCGGCCGCGTGAGCTACTCGGGGCTGGATCCCTTCAACACGGCCCAGGCCACGCGCCATCGGATGCTCCGGGTATTCCCGCAGCTGTCGGACGTGCGCATCGAGCACGCCTGGGGCGGGTACGTGGACATCACGCTCAATCGCGCCCCGGACTTCGGCCGGCTCGCGCCCGAGGTGTATTACCTACAGGGATTCTCGGGACACGGCATTGCGCTGACGGGCATTGCCGGGAAACTCGTGGCGCAGGCCATCTCCGGCACCAGCGAGCGCTTCGATGTGTTCGCCCGGATTCCCCATCGGGAGTTCCCGGGCGGCCACCTACTGCGCCGTCCGGCGCTGGTACTGGCGATGCTCTGGTACCGGCTGCGCGACCTGCTCTGACGAGCAAGCCGCGCACACCGGTCACGCTCGCTTAGGCGAGCGTGAAGCCTTCCTTGGTGATCGGCAGCGTGCGGATCCGATGCCCGGTGGCCGCAAAGATCGCGTTGCAGATCGCTGGGCCCGCCGGCGGGAAGGCCGGCTCGCCCAGGCCGGTCGGCGGGTAGTTGCTCTCGACGAAGTGCAGGTCAACCTTCGGCGTATTCGGGATGCGGCGCATCGGGTACTTGTCGAAGTTGGTCTGCTGCATCTCTCCGTTCTCCATCGTGACCTCCAGCCCCAGCGTGCTGAGCGCATCCACGACACAGCCCTGCACCTGGTTCTCGGCGCCGGAGAGGTTGATGACGGGTCCGATGTCCGCCGCAACGGTCATCTTGTGCAGCGTGACCTTCTTCTTCGCATCGACGCTGACCTCGGCGACCTCGGCGATGTGGCCCTGGTGGCTGAAGTAGAACGCCAGACCGTGGAAGTGGCCCTTCGGCAGCGGCTTGCCCCAGCCCGCCTTCTCCGCGGCGAGCTTGATCACGCCGATCGCGCGGTCGGGGTTCAGTCCCGGGGGGCCCGCGGGTGCGGCAGCCGGCTGCCCGGCCTTGCGACCGAACACCTCGAGCAGGAACTCGACATGGTCACGCTTGGCGGCCGTCGACAGCTCGTGGAAGAACGACTGGGTCACCCACGACATCGTATTGGAGCCGGGGGCGCGCCACGGCCCGACGGGCATCGACAGCGGCAACAGCGACTGGGAGGCGCGGTAGTCGGTGACGTAGTTCATCGGGAACTCGTTCGCCGGGATGCCGCCTGCGGTGGCCACCTGCTTGGACGCCGTGTCCTGGAAGGTGATCATGTGGGCATTCCACGCCGACAGGTTGCCCTTCGCGTCCAGGCCGCCCTTGTAGGCCATGAAGCCACCGACCCGGTAGGCGTCGTGGCGCATGTCGTCCTCGCGCGTCCACATGAGCTTGATCGGCACGCCGCCGGCCGCCTTGGCCAGGTAGGCCGCCTCGGCGACGAAGTCGTTGAGCAGGCGCCGGCCGAAGCCGCCACCCACGCGCTGCTGGTGGAAGGTCACCTGCTCGGGCTTTAAGCCCACGACGCCCGCCGCGAGCGGCAGGCCGTTGCCCGGCAGCTGCGTCGGCGTCCACATTTCCAGCGTATCGCCGTTGGGTCCCTGCTTGTACCAGGCCGTGCAGTTCTGCGGCTCAAGCTGGGCGTGCGACACGAAGCCGAACTGGTAGAAGCCCTCGACCGTCTTGCCGCTGGAGAGCGCCTTGTCGACGTCGCCGGTCGCCTTGACGACCTGCTCGCCCTGGGCCTTGGACGAGAGCTCCTTGGCTTGCGCGACGTACTGCGTCCAGCTGTCCTTGGAGGCCGTGCTCTTGTCCCATTCCACCTTGAGCTGCTTGCGCGCGGAGAACACCGACCAGGTGTTCTTGCCGATGATCGCCACGCCCGGCAGCACCGCGGTAGCCATGACGTTGGTGGCCTTCGGGCTGCCCTCGACGATGAACGCATCGAAGATGCCCGGGAGCTTCTTGATCTCCTCCAGGTTCGCGCTGGCGACCTTGCCGCCCACTGCCGGGCACTTCTCCAGGATCGCGTAGCGCATGCCGGGCAGGTTCACGTCGATGCCGTAGAGCGGCTTGCCCGTGACCAGGCTCACGTTGTCCACGCCCGTGAAGCGCTTGCCGATGAGCTTGTAGTCCTTGCGGTCCTTGAGCTTGAGTGTCTTCGGGTCCGGCGGCGGCAGGGCCGCGGCGGCCGTGGCCAGCGAGCCGTAGCTCGCCTTGCGGGCGCTGGCGGCATGCAGGACGGTGCTGTCGGAGGTCGTGACCTCCGACTCCGGCACGCCCCACTGCTTCGCGGCAGCGGCCACGAGCATGGCGCGGGCGCCGGCACCGGCCTGGCGCAGCGTGTCCCAGCTCATCGGGATCGAGAGCGAACCGCCGGCAAACTGCGCGCCGTATACGGCCGCGTTGATCTCCGACTGCTCCACGGTCACGTCGGACCATTTCGCGTCCAGTTCCTCGGCGAGAATCACGCCGAAGGCGGTCTTGATGCCCTGGCCGATCTCGGGGTTCTTCGAGTACAGGGTGATCTTGCCGTCGGTGGCGATGTGCACGTAGGCACCCGGCACGAACGGAATCGGCGGCGGCGCCGGCCGGGCCTGGGCCTTCGCATCCGTGGGCAGGCCGGCCGACAGCGCGAGCACGAGGCCGCCGGCGGCGCCGGCAACCTTGATGAAGCCGCGGCGGCTGACCGGCGGCAGGCTCGCATCGGCGAGCTGGCTCGCGACGTCGCGGTCCAAGCCCGCGACCAGGTCATTGACGAAGCTTTCGGTGGTGACGACGGTATTCATTACGCATTCCCCTTCACGGCCTGCGCCGCCGAATGGATGGCCTTGCGGATGCGCACGTAAGTGCCGCAGCGGCACAGGTTGCCGGCCATGAACTGATCGATCTGCGCATCGGTCGGGTTCTTGTTGGCGGCCAGCAGCGCCGTGGCGGACATCAGCTGTCCGGACTGGCAGTAGCCACATTGCGGCACGTCGTGCTCGATCCACGCCTTCTGCAGCGCGGTGAGCGTCTCGCCGGCGGCGAGGCCCTCCACCGTCGTGATCTTGCCACTGCCGACCGCACTCACGGGCATCTGGCAGGAACGAATGGGCTGGCCGTTCAAGTGAACAGTGCAGGCGCCGCACTGGGCGATGCCGCAGCCAAACTTGGTGCCGACGAGCTTGAGCTCATCGCGTAGCACCCAGAGCAGCGGCGTGTCGTCTGCAACATCCTCGATCGCGTGTTCGTGGCCATTGACGTTGAGTCGCAACATGGTGGTTTACCGTGTGTTGTTTTGAAGAACACGGGCGCCGCTTCCAGCCCCCGTCTGAATTTCAATGAGCAGGGGGCCGTCCTCGACGCACCAAGTTGCACGAAGTCCACCCCCGACGGGGCAAGGCTAGACGAATACCTGCCTACAACGCCAGAGCTCTTCGCTGGGCGAGGCGCAGATGCCGCGCGCGGAGGACCCGTAGCCGGGCCGGCAGGGGACGGCGGTACCGCTTGCCGGAGACGGGCGGTCGCCGTGGAAGCCCACCACCGGCAGGCGCGGGACCGCCAGGAGGCGGACCCGGGGCAGCAGGAGGCTGCCTGTGGAGCGCAGTGTTATCGGCAGGGCGGCGCGCCGCGAACAGGCCGGGCTGGCAAAGGCCGGCACGAGAGTCAGTCCGGATCGCAGAGCGGCAGGTCGGCGGCATCCACCCACCAGCCGTGGACCTGCGTGTGCGCACGGAACGGCAGCTTGACCCGCGCCACGTCCCCATCGGCCAGGCGCGTGGCGTCCGCGATGATCAGCTCCGAGCAGGTCTCCGCATAGTTGGCCGCCACGCCGAGCAGGTAGCCATCGCCCTCGGCAGCGCCCCGGTGGCGGGGGACGAACTGCACCTCGGAGAGGCTGTGGGTATCGCCGGCGAAGTAGGACGCCACCTGCCCGCCCTTGAGGTCCAGGCGCGCATAGCAGTTGGTGACCCGCCCCTTGAGGTTGCCGCCGCGCTTCTCGTCGAACGGTCGGGACGCATCGCTATATCCGACGAAGCCATAACGATAGGGTAAGGACCAGAAACGCTCGTCAATACGCGGCAGCGCACCAGCGATATCCGGGAAGAGGATTTCCTCCTCCCAGCTGTCCTTCTTGGAGGCGAGGTCGAACGTCCAGCGGCGCAGCACCGTGCGCGCCTTGGCGGGGTTCCAGGCCGAGCCGTCCATCTGCGGGAAGAACGGGAAGGGATTGGCGTCGGAGGCCGGCGTTTCCACGATCACCTTGTTACCGCGGGTCTCGGCATTGAGTAGGTGGATAGCGGCGCGCTCGGGGCCCTTGAACCAACGGATGTCCCTGGCCGGGCCGTCGCGCGGCAGGATGCCCACGTAGGTCGGGATCGTGGAGTCCCAGCCCCAGTGCACCTTGCCGGCGTCCAGCCACGCCTTGTTGGACGTGAAGCCACAGGTATTGAAGATGATGTGTTCGCGGGTGATGGCCATGTCATGCATCATGCTGAGGATGGGCGCCTTGAACCGCACCTCGCTCTTCACATGCCCATCCTTGCCGATGACATAGAAGAACACGTCGTTGGACAGCAGGCCCGTGGCCTCATAGCCAAAGGTCAGCAGGTCACCCGTCAGCGGGTCGATCTTCGGGTGCGCCGAGAACGTCTTGCTCGCATATTTGCCGTTGAAGTCCCACGTTCCCAGCGTCGCAAGCGTATTGGGATCGACCTGCCACGGCAGCGAATCTTCCTTCAGCGCGAACAGGCGGCCGGCGTTGTGCACGAGCGCCGTGTTGGCCACCGTCGAATGCAATCCCCTGACGCCAGGGTCACCGGTCGCATCGTTGCGGTAGTTGCCAAAGCGCTGCTTGCGCGCCTTGCGGTCGGCGATATAGCGCGGCGTGCGTACGTAGCGACTGCGATAGTCACAGTTGCCATTGGCGATGCGGAACATGCCCACCTGGCCATCGCCATGGAAGAGGCTGGCATCGTCCTTGAATTTCGGCGGGTAGAGAGGATCCGGACCGATCCGGTAGAACGCGCCATTGAGATCGGCGGGGATCTTGCCTTCCACCTCGCAGTCAAACACGTCGGCTTCAAAGCGCGTGGGCGCAAAAAAACCCCTCGCGGTAGGATCGCTCTTGAAGCTGACGGCCATGGGACGAAACCCTACTGTGGTGTCGTCGAACGCTATGCCGCGCGGGCGGGTGCGGCAACTTCGGAGATGTACCTACCGGCGGTGGCGGATCTCGTAGCAGCGGTGAATGCGGGGATTGCGCTGGAAATCAAACGGGATGGTCGCCGCCGAAATATCGGTTACGACATAGCGCTCGGACAACAGGGCGTCCAGCTGGAAGCGCTGGGCGTTGTTGGAGAACAGCAGCAGGCCATCCTCCGAGAGCAGGCGCATGCAGTCATCCACCATTCGGACGTGATCGCGCTGCACATCCAGCACCCCCTCCATCCGGGCGGAGTTGGAGAAGGTCGGCGGGTCCAGGAAGATCAGCTCGTAGGCCGGCCCGCCGCGGGCCTGCTCGCCAAGCCAGGCCAGGCAGTCGGCGTGCACCAGCTGGTGCGCCTCCCCGCTGTAGCCGTTCAGGGCGAGGTTGCGGCCGGCCCAGTCCAGGTAGGTGCGGGAGAGGTCCACGCTGGTCGTGCTGCGGGCGCCGCCGGCGGCCGCATAGACCGAGACGCTGCCGGTGTAGCAGAAAAGGTTCAGGAAGCGCTTGCCACGGGCGAGCTCCCGCACGCGGCCGCGCGTCACGCGGTGGTCCAGGAAGAGCCCCGTATCCAGGTAGTCGTCGAAGTTCACCAGGAACTTCAGCCCCCCCTCCTCCACCTCGTGCTGGCGCCCGCGGGCGCCCAGCTTGTCGTACTGGCTGGCGCCCTTCTGCTTGCGGCGTGTCCTCAGGTGCACGTGCTCGAAAGCCACGCCGGTGACCTCCGGCAGCACCGAGAGGGCCTCCTCGCGCCGGCGCTTGGCCGCCACGGGGTCCACGGTGTCCGGCGGCTGGTACTCCTGCACGAACAGCCAGCGCTGGGTCTGGTTCTCCCCGGTGCCGGCGTACAGGTCGATCGCCAGGGCGTACTCGGGCATGTCCGCGTCATAGATTCGCAGGCAACTGACCTGCTCGCGGCGCGCCAGCTTCCCCAGCTGCTGCAGGTTCTTGGCCAGGCGGTTGGCGAACATCCGCGCGCCATTGCTCTGCGCGATCTGCGGATCGTCGATGACGATGCCCGTGGCAGCCTCGCGCCGCTGCTTGCGCTCGCCGGCGGAGAAGCGCAGCAGACGGCATTCGATGGAGCCGTTGAAGACCGTGTGCACGCGATGCGCGTTGATGCCGATCTCCTGGCCCAGGGCAGGCTCGCCGGTCAGCACCGCCGCCTGCCAGCCCTGGAAACGCTCGCGCAGCGCGACGCCGATCGCCCGATGCGCCTCCAGCGCCTCCGGCCCCTGGCCGATGCGCTGGCCGTAGGGCGGGTTCACGCACAGCAGGCCATAGCTGCTGCCATCCTCGGCCAGCTTGGCCGGGCGGACCTCCGTCAAGTCGCACTGCTCGAAGCGGATGTCGCGGCCGACGCCGGCGCGGCGCGCGTTGGCGGCGGCCGTGGCGACCGCGGCTGCGCTGCGATCCGTGCCACGCACGATCACCGGCAGCTGCTGCAGCATGCGTCCCAGCGCCTCATCGCGCAGCCGCGACCACAGCGCCGCATCATGCCCACGCCAGCCCTGGAAGCCGAAATACTCGCGCATCAGGCCCGGGGCGATGTTCGCCGCCATCCACGCCGCCTCGATCGCGAAAGTGCCCGAACCGCACATCGGGTCGAGGAATTCACCACCCGCGGCGGCGATCTGCGGCCACTGCGAGCGCATGAGGATGCCGGCAGCGACGTTCTCGCGTAGCGGCGCCTCGCCGCCGGCAATACGGTAGCCGCGGCGGCTCAGCGACTCGCCGGCCAGGTCGATCGACACCGCCACTTCATTCCGGCTGGCGTGCGCGTGCACGCGCAGCTCCGGCCGCTCGGTCTGCACGTCCGGCCGGTAGCCGGTGGTGTCCCGCAGCTGGTCGCAAATGGCGTCCTTGACCTTCAGCGTGCCGAAGTAGCTGTTGGTGATCGCCGGATGCGTGCCGGTGAACTCGCAGGCCAGCGTGCCCTGCGGGTCGATGTGCTCGCGCCAGTCGATGGAGCGCACCACGTCGTAGAGCGACTGCGCATCGGTCATCGAGCCGCTGCCGATTTGCAGCAGCACGCGGCTGGCAAGCCGCGACTCTAGGCAGGCGCGGTAGCCGGTGGCCATCGTGCCGCGGAAGGTCACGCCGCCAGCGCGCTCGCGGATCTCCTGCGCGCCCAGTGCAGCCAGTTCCTGGGCCAGCAGGTCCGCGAAGCCCTTGGGCACCGTCGCGACGAACCGGTGCGTTGCCTCGTTCAACTCAGGTCGATCCACGTGGTCTTTAGTTCCGTGTACTTGTCGAAGGCATGCAGCGACTTGTCGCGACCCATGCCGGATTGCTTGTAGCCGCCGAAGGGTACGGTAATGTCGTCCGCGTCGTAACAATTCACGTACACGACCCCGGCGCGCAGGGCGCGGGAAACGCGGTGGGCGGCCTTCAGGTCCTGCGTCCATACCGCCGCCGCGAGCCCGTAGCTGCTGTCGTTGGCGATGCGCAGCGCCTCCTCCTCCGTGCGGTAGGTCAGCGTGGAGAGCACGGGCCCGAAGATCTCCTCACGGGCGATTCGCATCTCCGGGCGCACTGCATCAAAGATCGTCGGCTCGACGTAGTAGCCGCCACTCTGCTGGCGTACGCGGGCGCCGCCCAGCGCCAGCCGGGCGCCGTCCTGCTGCCCGGCCTCAATGTAGCCCAGCACGCTCTGCATCTGCGGACCATCGACGATGGCCCCCAGACGCGTGGCCGGATCCAGCGGATCGCCGGGCTGCAGTTCCCGGGCCACCCGCGACACCTGCTCCAGCAGCGCGTCCTTGACACTCTCGTGCACGATCAGCCGCGAGCCGGCCGAACACATCTCGCCCTGGTTGAAGAAGATCGCAAAGGCACAGGCACGAGCCGCACGTTCGATGTCCTGGTAATCGGCCATCACGATGTTGGGCGACTTGCCGCCGCATTCCAGCGAGACGCGCTTGAGGTTCGACTGCGCCGCGTAGCCCATGATCAGCTTGCCGGTAGCGGTGGAGCCGGTGAACGCGATGCCATCCACATCCGGGTGCAGCGCCAGGGCCTTGCCCGCGGTGTGCCCAAACCCGGGCACGACGTTGAACACGCCGGGCGGGATGCCCGCCTCGATGGCCAGCTCCGCCAGGCGCAGCGCCGACAGCGGGGACTTCTCGGATGGCTTTAAGATGAGGCTGTTGCCGGCCGCCAGTACCGGCCCGATCTTCCAGGTCGCCATGATCATCGGGAAGTTCCACGGCACGATCGCGCCGACCACGCCCTGCGGCTCCCGCGTGATCAGGGCGAGGGAATCGCTGCCCGTCGGGGCCACCTCGTCGTAGACCTTGTCGACCGCCTCGCCGTACCACTGCAGGCAGTTGGCGGAGGAAGGGACGTCCACGCTCAGGCTGTCGCTGATGGGCTTGCCCATGTCCAGCGTCTCGGTGAGCGCCAGCTCATCGCGATGCTCGCGCACTAGCTCGGCAAAGCGCAGCAGTACCTGCTTGCGGTGACGTGGCGCCGCGCGCGACCAGTCGCCACGCTCAAAGGAACTCCGCGCGGCGCGCACCGCCGCCTCGATATCCGCCGCATCGCCCGCGGCTACCTGCGTGAGGAGCCGCCCATCAATGGGGCTCAGGCAGTCGAACTGCTCGCCGCTGAGGGCATCGCGCCAGCCACCGTCGATGAACAGGCGGTTGCGGGGTTTGAATTCGGCGGCCAGCGGGCGCCAGTCGCGCGGGGCGGTCTGTTCGGTCATCGGGGGTCTCCCTTTGGAGGGGCTAGAAGCTCGGCGGCGTGCTGCAGCTGACGATCTCGCAGGGCTCGCGACCGGGGTTCTTGAAGCGATGGGGCAGGTTGCTGTTGAAGTAGTAGGCCTCGCCGGGACCCAGGACGCGGCTCGCACCGCCCACGGTCACCTCGATCTTGCCGCGGATGACCACGCCGCACTCCTCGCCGCGGTGCTCCAGCATCTCCTCCCCGGTCTGGGCGTCCGGTGCGTAGCGCTCATGCAGCAGGGTCATTTGCCGATTGGCCCGTTGGGCCGCCACCAGTCGCAGCGAGACCCCGTCGTTGCCGATCTCCACCAACTCGGTCGCCGCGTAGAAGACGGGCACCTGCTGGTTCAGATCGCCGGTGAAGAATTCCGCCATCGACATGGGAATGCCGTCCAGGAGCTTCTTCAAAGAGCTCACCGAGGGGCTCACGCGGTTCATCTCCACCAGCGAGATGAGCCCATTGGTGACGCCGGCGCGGCGCGCCAACTCCCGCTGCGACAGCCCGCACATTTGGCGGATCGAGCGCAGCCTGGCGCCTACATCAATGCTCATAATCCGTCCTCGGCCTTCCCGGATGTTTAGAATTATCGACAGCTAGGTCGTATTTCGAGAGTTGTCGCGGCAACTGTCAACTTTTCTTATCATTAGGGGTTGAGCCCCACTACAGCCGGCCATAGAGTGAGTCCGGAGGCAGGAGTTGATCATGAGCGCCGTTGTACAGAACCCGGGCGTCCGCGCCCTGACCCGCGAGGAACTGGAAGCCCACTGGATGCCGTTTACGGCAAACCGGAACTTCAAGGCCAAGCCCCGCATGCTGTCGCACGCCAAGGGCATGCACTATTGGACGCCGGAAGGGCGCCAGATCCTGGACGGCGTGGCCGGCCTGTGGTGCGTCAATGCCGGCCACGGCCGCAAGGAAATCAGCGAGGGCGTCGCCCGCTCGCTGGAGCAGATGGATTTCGCCCCGCCGTTCCAGATGGGCCATCCGCAGGCCTTCGAACTGGCCAACAAGATCGTCAAAATTGCGCCGAAGGGCATGGATCATGTCTTCTTCGTCAATTCCGGCTCGGAGGCCGTCGAGACGGCGCTGAAGATCGCCCTGCAGTACCAGCGCCTGCGCGGCGAGGGCAGCCGCACGCGCCTGATCGGCCGGGAGCGCGGCTATCACGGCGTGAACTTCGGCGGCATGACCGTCGGTGGCATGGTCGCTAACCGCAAGATCTGGTCGCCGACCCTGGTCCCGGGTGTGGACCACCTGCCCCACACCCACGACCTGGCCAAGAACGCCTTCAGCCGTGGCCAGCCCGAGCATGGCGAGAACCTCGCCAATGAGCTGGAGCGGCTGGTCGGCCTGCATGACGCCTCCAACATCGCCGCGGTCATCGTCGAGCCGATCGCCGGCTCCACGGGCGTGCTGGTGCCGCCGAAGGGCTACCTGAAGAAGCTGCGCGAGCTGTGCACCAAGCACGGCATCCTGCTGATCTTCGACGAAGTCATCACCGGCTTCGGCCGCGTGGGTTCGGCCTTCGGCGCGCAGGAATTCGACGTCACGCCGGACATCATCACGATGGCCAAGGGCCTCACCAACGGGTCCGTGCCGATGGGCGCGGTTCTGGTCAAGAAGGAGATCTTCGACACCTTCATGACCGGCCCGGAAGGGGCTATCGAGATGTTCCACGGCTACACCTACTCCTGCCACCCGACCGCCTGCGCAGCGGGCCTCGCGGCGCTGGACATCTACGAGCGCGAGGGCCTCTTCCAGCGTGCCAAGGACCTTGCCCCGTACTTCGAACAGGCCGTTCACAGCCTGAAGGGCCTGCCGGGCGTCATCGACATCCGCAACTACGGACTGGTCGCGGCGATCGAGTACGAGCCGTTCGCGGGCAAGCCGGGCGCACGGGGCTTTGACACGTTCACCCGGGCCTTCGCGGCGGGCATCCTGGTGCGTGCCGCCGGCGACATCACCGCGCTGTCGCCGCCGCTGATCATCGAGAAGTCACATATCGATGAGCTGGTCGACAAGCTCGGACAGGTGATCCGCGAGACCAAGGTCCCGTAGGCCTTCGCAGCACCACAAAAAAGGCCCGTCGCTCGCGCGATGGGCCTTTCTCTTTTCTGGCGCCGCCCGGCGCCAGCCGCGGCTCAGTCAGCCGACCACGGCAACGTCGTGGCGAGGGAGGCCACCACGCGGCTCTCCGTCGAGAACACCTTGGAGCGACCGCTCGGCAGGTCGCTGCCATCGATGAACGAGAGCCCCACCGTGAAGTTACCCAGCTTCTTGGTCACGCCGACCGACCAGTCGTAGTAGCCACCGCCGTAGAAGCGATCCCAGTAGTTGCCGGCGCTGTAGCCGATGTGGCCCACCAGCGAGAAAGCCTGCGGCAGCGGCACGGTGCCGGTGGTGGAGAGGTAGTACGAGCTCTCCCGGGTACCGTTGTAATCCCAGGAGTAGGAGAGCTTGGCGCTGAACCAGCCGCGCTTGAGACCGGCATAGATTTCCGGGTAGTTGTAGTCGCTCTTGTTGACGTAGGTGTAGTAGATCGCCCCCACGTCATAGGCAAACCCGTCCTTGGCATCGCCAAAGGTGAAGCCGCCCTTCAGGTCTACCTCCGCCTGCGGGTCGCCAGGGCCGAAGTCCAGGTTGCTCCCCCAGGCGCCCAGGTACAGGCCGCTCGGGTCGGCATAGTCCACCCCGACCTGCAGCGCGGGCTTCTGGGCCGTCTGCGTGATGCCGCGCAAGTCGTAGTCGGAAACCACGGCCGGCGTGACGGTGACGTCGGCCTGGGCGGCGACCGCCGCCGCCAGCAGGACCACGGCGAACAGGACACGTGATTTGGACATAGGAGCCTCTCCGAAAATGACTGTTTCGCCTGACCAACCTTGAGCGCGAAATTCAGTTTACCAAGCGTCTGCCCACCGTCACCCGGTGAACCGACCGGCACCGAAGAGACTCGCGCGCTCAGCCCCTGGCGCGATTTCCAGGGGTCTCAACTACTGATTCGTACTCCTATTTGTACGCTGGCCCGCCGCGAGCCGACGCCTGTCGGCCTCGTCCAAACGAGGAGGCTGACTGCCCACTAGATACGACGCTAGGGCGAGGCTGCCATCGTTGCGGCGTCGCCGCCCAGCCCGCCCCAGTCCCCGGCCGCACGCGCCAGCGCACTGCGCGCCCGCCAGTAGTCCCGCAGGAAGCCCACGGCCTCCTCCTCGCTGGCGAGCGCCGAGAGACGCTGGTGCATGCGATCCACCGACGTCCCCTGATCCGCCGCGCCATCCAGCTGCGCCTGGATCTGGCGCAGGTTGGGCAGCACCTGATCGCGGTACTGCTCGTTCAGGGCGCGGGTCGCGGCCACTTCCGCCCCGTGGGTGCGCAGGTCAGTCCGCACGACCAGCACCAGCGCCTCCAGGCGGCGCTGCGCACTGCGCAGCTCCGAGTCCGCCGCCAGCAGCTGTGACTGGCGCTGGTCGAATACCGGCAACTCCACCATGCCGTTGGGGCCCGTGAAGGTCGTGCCGCCGGAGGTGCTCTCCCGGAAGGCACCCAGCTCCAGCCCGCCAAGCCAGCGGAAATTGCGCTGCGTGGAGAGCGACTTCAGGCGCGCCAGCACCGCCTCCCGTGCCGCGCGCATGTCAAGCCTTCGCTCCAGCGCCCGCGCCTCCAGCTGCGTGAGGTCAAGCTCCGCCGGCGGCAGGGGCTTGAGCTCCTCGCTGGTCTGCCAGCTGTCGCGCAGCCCGGCGATGCCCATCAGCTGGGCGAGCTTGGCGCGCAGGGTGTTCGCGTCCAGTCGCGCGCGGATCACGCCCGACTCGGCCGCAAACACGGCGTTGCGCTCCAGCGCCAGATCCAGCGTCGTGTAGCCCTTGCCGTTGGCGACTCCCACGACCATCGTGTCGTGCGCGACGCGCGCGGCCGCCACGGCATGCTCCCGCAGCACGAGCACCCGCTGCGCAGCCACGTACTCCAGGTACGCCTGGTTCACTTCGGCCGCCAGGCCGATGATCCGGTCGGCCGTCTCCAACCTCATGCGGGAGAGTTCCCGCTGGGCGATGCGCCGGCGGGACGGCAGGTTCAAAAGCCCCAGGACGTTCTGCAGCACGCCGACGGACACGGTCCGGCCGGGGTAGAACGCCGCGAGGCTGCCACCGGACTCGCGGGCACCGGCAACCAGCAGCGGATTGGGGGGTGTGGAGGCGGCCACGAGTTCCGAGCGAGAGATCTCCAGTCGCTCCAGCGCCAGCTGCACTTCCGGACTCGCCAGGCAGGCAATCGCGATGGCCTTCTGCGCCGTGATCCCGCCGGCCAGCAGCGGATCGATGCTGCGCAACGCCTCCGCGTCGGCCACGGCCGTATGGCGCCACTGGAAGGCGGTGCCGGACTGCTCGGCGACCAGCTGTGCCGTGGAGGCCACGGTTTCGCGGCTGCTCGGGGTGGTGCAGGCCACCAGCAGCGTGCACAGCAGCGCCGCGGCAACGGCGGATCCAACGGTTCGCGGTGGCGGCAGGGAGGTCAAGGCGCGGCCGGCAGCTCAAGGAACGAGTAGCCGATGAGCCGGTCCTGCAGGAACGAGAAGCGCACCTGCAGACGGCCCCGCTCCGAGGCCTTGGCGCCCACCGCCACGTCCTTGAAGGTACCCGTGAGGATCACCGAGGGCCCGGACTTCTCCGGCACGCCGTGCGCGACGCCGCGCGAATCCAGGAACCGGGCCACCGTCGCGGCGCTGGAGCCGGAGGGGATTTGGCTCGACAGCAGCTGCTCGATCTGCACGCGGCTGGGGTGGGCACCCTCCGCCGCAAACGCCGGGCCGGCAAGCAGCACGAGCAGCAAGGCAATCAGCGCTTTGGCCATGAACTCAGGACGCCAGGGAAACAGATGTGCGGACTATACGCGATTGCCACGACAGGCTGCTTGTGGGGCCTGGCTGCGGGCCTTAGGATCACCGAACCATGACCTCCATCACCCAGCAGCACCGGATCCATGGCGGCACCCTGAGTTTTTGCCGGCATGACAGTGCCGCCACGGGTACCGTCATGCGCTTCTCCTTCTTCCAGCCTGCCGGGCCGGGCCCTTTCCCGCTGCTCGTGTGGCTGTCGGGACTGACCTGCACGGAGGAGAATTTCACGGCCAAGTCCGGCGCCTACGGGGCCGCGGCCCGTGCCGGCCTTGCGATCGTCGCGCCCGATACCAGTCCGCGTGGCGAGGATGTCGCCAACGACCCGGCCTATGACCTGGGACAAGGCGCCTCGTTCTATGTCGATGCGACCCAGGAACCCTGGTCGCCGCACTACCGGATGGAGCAGTACGTCACCGCCGACCTGCCGGCTACGGTGGCCAGTCACTTCCCGGTCGACGCGTCCCGCTGCGGGATCGCGGGGCATTCCATGGGCGGCCACGGCGCACTGACGCTGGCGCTGCGTCATCCCCAGCTGTACCGCTCGGTGTCGGCGTTCTCCCCGATCGTCTCCCCGACGCGCTGTCCGTGGGGCCAGAAGGCCTTCTCGACCTACCTGGGGCCCGACGCGGCCACCTGGCGTGACCACGACGCGACCTTGCTGCTGGAATCCGGCGCAGCGCGGGGCCGGTACGACGACATCCTGGTGGATCAGGGGCTGGCCGACCAATTCCTGGTCGAGCAGCTCAAGCCAGAGCTGCTGGAAGCCGCCTGCGCCGCCGCCCGGCAGAAGCTCACGCTGCGTCGCCACGAGGGTTACGATCACTCGTACTATTTCATTACGAGCTTCATCGCGGACCACATCGCATGGCATGCCGCGCGCCTGTAGCCGCACCCGGACAGCCCAGAGAGGCCCGCTGAACCCGACGCCGCCCCGCACCGCCGCGCGGGGCGTGGGGAGCCGGGACCTCTCGCCGGACGGTTCCAACCCATTCCCGACTAGTGAAGGCCCCGAGTACCCGTGGTGAATCCAACCCAATCCAAGCCCAAGATCCTCCTGAGCCGCCGCTGGACGCGGGAGGCCGAGCAGTACCTGTCGGAACGCTATGACGTGACACTCAACGTCAACGACGTGCCACTGGATGCCGCCGCACTGACGCAGGCCATGCGCGACTACGACGCCATCTGCCCGACCGTCTCGGACTCGCTGAACGCCGCGATCCTGGGTACGCCCGGGGCACGCGTGAAGCTTATCGGCAACTTCGGCGTCGGTTTCAACCACATCGATATCGAGGCCGCGCGCAAGGCCGGCATCACGGTCACCAACACGCCCGACGTGCTCACCGACACCACCGCGGACCTGGCCATCCTGCTGATGCTCATGGCCACGCGCCGCGCCGGGGAGGGCGAGCGGGAACTGCGCGAGGGGCGCTGGACCGGCTGGCGCCCGACCCACCTGCTGGGCCAGGACGTGACCAACAAGACCCTTGGCCTGGTGGGCTTCGGGCGGATCGCCCAGGCCACGGCACGCCGCGCACACCTCGGTTTTGGCATGCGCATTGCGTACCACAGCCGGCGTCGTGCCACGGCGCAGGTCGAGGCCCAGTGCAACGCCACGTACTACGAGTCCCTGGACGCCCTGCTCGCCGACAGCGACGTACTGTCACTGCACTGCCCGGGTGGCGCGGAGACGCACCACCTGATCAACCGCACGCGCCTCGGCCTGATGAAGCAGACCGCCGTGCTGGTGAACACCGCACGCGGCCCGGTCGTGGATGAGGCGGCGCTGGCCGAATCACTGGCCAGCGGACAGATCGCCGCGGCGGGCCTGGACGTGTACGAGCGCGAGCCGATCGTGCATCCGGGCCTGCTGGCTCTGCAGAACGTGGTCCTGCTGCCGCACATGGGCAGCGGCACGCTGGAGACGCGCACGGCGATGGGACTGCGGGTCGCGCGCAACGTCGATCTGTTTTTCGCCGGCCAGCCGGTCAGCGACAAAGTGGTCTAGTCCCGTGCCCGTCAGCGCCGCGTGGTTGGATGCCTTCATCGAGCGGGAGAAACTGCCGCCGCTGTACCGGGCGCTGATCGGCAAGGTGCATGCACCGATCGCGGCGCAGATCTCCCAGGCCACGCGGCGTCAAAGCAGCAGCGTCCTGGTGGGCCTGTGCGGCTCCCAGGGCAGCGGCAAGTCCACGGCCGCGGCCGTGCTCAAGGCACTGCTGGAGGCGGAGGGACTGTCCGCCGCCGTGCTCTCCATCGACGATCTGTACCTCACGCGAAGCGAGCGGATCCGGATCAGCCAGTCGATACATCCGCTGTTTCGCACGCGCGGCGTACCGGGCACGCATGATGTGGCGCTGGGCGTGGACGTGATCTCGCGCCTGCGCAAGCACAAGGGCCCGGTCGCCGTGCCCGCCTTTGACAAGGCTCGCGATGACCGGCAACCGCAGTCCACCTGGCCGGTTATGAAATCGCCCGTGTCGGTCGTGATCCTGGAGGGCTGGTGCGTGGGCGCGCGGCCGCAGGACCCGGCGATGCTGCAAACACCGATCAACGCGCTGGAGCGGGACGAAGACCCGGATGCGACCTGGCGCAAGCACGTGAACTACGCCCTGGCGGGTGAATACCGCGAGCTGTTCGGCCCGATCCAGCTGCAGATCCTGCTCAGGGCGCCCTCCTTCGACGTGGTCTACGGATGGCGACTGGAGCAGGAGCACAAGCTGCGCGCCCGGCTCCTGGCCGCCGGCGAGGCCGCCTCACACGTAATGAGCGACGCCGGAGTGGCGCGATTCATAGGCCACTACGAACGCGTCACGCGGCACATCCTCGCGGAGATGCCGGCACGGGCCGATATCGTCGTTGAGCTCGACGCGCAGCGCCGGCCTGTTTCTTTATTTGGCGCCTGACCTGCCGGCGTCCGCAGCCTTGGCACGGGCGATGGATTCCAGAATGACGGCCTTGGCGGCATCGGCGTCGCCCCAGCCCAGGACCTTGACCCACTTGGTGGCCTCCAGATCCTTGTAATGCTCGAAGAAGTGCTGGATCTGCATCAGCGTGATATCCGGCAGGTCGGTGTAGTTCTTCACGTTTTCATAACGACGCGTGAGCCGCGGTACCGGTACCGCGACGATCTTCTCGTCACCGCCCGCCTCATCCTGCATGCGTAGGACGCCGACCGGCTTTACCGCGACAATCGCCCCGGGAATGATGCCGCGCTGGTTGGCGATCAGCACGTCGCAGGGGTCACCGTCATCCGAGAGCGTGTGCGGAATGAAGCCGTAGTTGCCCGGATAGCGCATCGCCGTGTACAGGAAACGATCCACGACCAGGGCGCCGGAGGCCTTGTCCATCTCGTACTTGATCGGCTCCCCGCCCACCGGAACCTCGACAACGACGTTCACTTCTTCAGGGGGGTTGGCGCCGATCGAGATCGCTTCCAGACGCATGAGGTCTCCGGTTCGGGGGGGGGGGGGGGCAAGAGACTATACAGGCAGCGCCCGCCCGGCCAAAACGGCAGCGCAAAGCCTTGTTAAGGCAATAAAAAAGCCGCGTGACGTCCTGTCACGCGGCTCAAAGGTTCCGCCAGAGCCCCCCTTTCGGAGGCGCCGACTCAGAACTCCCGGCGCGCCCCGCCCGGATATCGGTGCCTGGATGTCCACGAGGCTGGGGTTCACCCCACCGACGCCAGCCACTTCAACCGGCGGATTGCAATTCAAACCTGGTCTTGCCCCCCCCCCGCGATAGTCGCGCAGCTTGCCGACACCGGTGACGCGCATGTCATTGCCAAGCCTGCCGCTGGCGAGGTCTGCAGTCGCCGCAGGCCATACCGCGGCCACGGCGTTACACACTCGAATCCGCTTCCCCCGTATCCAGGGATCTCCTGTTTCTTGCACACGTCGCCGGGAGACTGCCCAAGCGCAGCTGCTTTCCCAAGGCTTAGCGAGGCGTTTTTTTATCACGCATGCAGCCAGGATGCCACGTGCTGAGAATCGGCATTCATTGCAGCGTCAACGCATCTGACAAATCGCTCAAGGGAAACGATGGCCGGACACTTTGTCATGGCGCTATTTTGCATTCTGCCACGGCTGGCGCCGCCGCCCGGGCACCGGGGCTATTTCTGCGACCACTGTCCTGGCGGGCTGGGGTGCCGCAAGGCATCTGAGGATCTGGCGGCGGTCCTGTGCGTACTTCAGCAACGGAGCAACTCATGAACAGTCTGCATACGAGGCTGCGCGTCGGCAGCTGCAAGATAGGCACCGCGCTACGGGCACGTCGCGCTGGGCGTGGCAGACGTCGCGTCCACGTGCCCGCGAATTTGGGCTGCCGGAGGCCACATCACCCGCTAGCCAGGGCCGGTAAAAGGCGGCACCATCCTCATGGCCTTCGTGCAGGACCCGGACGGCTACAAAATTGAGCTTATCCAGCGCTCGATACACCGCGCCGGCTGCAGCCAGCGCCGGGGAATGCGCCCACCCGGATGCATTCGCAAAGGGCGTCCGGGCATTGAGAGGCCCTCCCGACAGACAAGCCGCGTCGGACCGCCCTGCCAGGCATTGCCGTTTGCGCGCAGCCGGGAGTGGTGGCTAGGGAGGGACTCGAACCCTCGACCCCGGCATTATGAGTGCCGTGCTCTAACCAGCTGAGCTACCTAGCCTAGGTTCATTCGGGGCGGCGGAGTGTCGAGGGCACGTGGCGAACCTGTCAAGCGCTACCTGCCCCGGAGCAAGCCAGCCGCCGTACGACCCTGCGCTGGGGCACCAGCGGTTAGCGGCTGGGCGGTGAACTACCGGCGCGCCCCACAATCAGCCAGGGACCTGAAACCGGACGCTCCTTGCAAGCTCAGACCTCGGCACACAGCGGCCAACCTCTCCAGCACCGCTTCGGGCAGCGGAACTGCCGCGCGATCACCCAATCCTCGCCTAACTTCGCCTGTTCTTAGCGACAGATCTCCGACGTGACGTACTTTAAGTGAAAAGGATTCACGCGCGACCGGATGCTGGTGTTGCCCACGAGCAACAAATTGGGACTCCACCCATGCCGCGCGCTCGACTCTTTGCCCCGATCTAGCCTTGGATGTTTTCAAGCGCCAGCATCAATTCAATAGGAAGTCATTTTAAAACAAAGGCTTGTAAAATTCTTGGCTGACCGGACACGGACTGCCTGTATTGTTTTTCTGAACATTCCATTTTGGTTCATTTTCTGTTGTTTCAAATGCTTTTTTTTTCATAGATTTGTGCTTGGAAAATCTTGTCATTACAGATTTTCCCGAGTTGCGAATCTTAAGTTCCGGCCGGACACGGGCAGGCTTTCCCGGGATGCAGGCGCCAAGAGCTGTTGGCGGCCGACCGCACTCCTCAGGGCGCCCCGCAAGTCCTGCGCGCAGGACCATCAGGGAGTCCACATGAGTTTCAGTCTTACGCCCTTTTCCCGCCTTAGCTCCGTTGTCAGCTGCCTAGCCGCCGTGGGATTGCTGTCCGGACCCGCGCTTGCCGAAAACACGACTGACTCCGACCGCTCCACCTTGACGGAGGTGCAGGTCACCGGCTCGCGTATCGCCAGGCCGGAACTGCAGTCCACGACCCCGATCGAGATCCTGAGCGCCAAAGACATCGAGGCGACGGGCCTCATCAATACGGCGGACGTGCTTCGCGACCTGCCCGGCGTTGGCGTGTCTGGCATCTCAAGTGCCAACTCGAACTTCTCCACAAGCGGCGGCGGCGTCAACACGCTGAACCTGCGCAACCTCGGGGATCAGCGCACGCTGGTACTGGTCAATGGCCGACGCTTTGTCTCCGGCGTGCCCGGCACCCCCATCGTCGACCTCAACATGATCCCGACGGCCTTCATCGACCGCATCGATGTGATCACCGGTGGCGCCTCGGCCGTCTACGGCTCCGACGCCGTCGCAGGCGTGGTCAACATCGTCCTGAAGAACCACTTCGAGGGAGTCGAGTTGCGCGGCCAGGGCGGCGGCGCCACCGAGGGTGGTGCGAACACCCGCGAGGGCTCCATCACGCTGGGCAACAACTTTGCGGATGGTCGCGGCAACGCGATGATCAATATCAGCGAGTTCCGCGATAGCGGCCTATGGTCCAAACAGCGCGCGATATCGACGACTGACACTAGCATTACTAAAAAAGGGATCTTTGGCGCGTATTCCAGCTTCAATCCGCAAGGCAATCTGTACCTCACGGACGCAACCGGCAATCCGCAGGATGGTTTGTTCACCTTTGCCGGCACGGACGACAAGAACCCGGTCTATTACGATGGCAGCCAAGGTTTCAACCGAGACGCCTATCGCCGAATCACCATCCCGACTGACCGCACGCTGGTTTCGGCTGTAGCGAACTACCAGATAACCGAGAGCCAGCAGTTCTACACGGAGGCAAACTACGGCTACACACACACCCACACGGCCATCGAACCCTTCTCCCTTTGCATTGGCCCCTGCGGAGCCACCGACAATGTCTACGGCGGCACAGGCGCCGGCATTTCACTCAACAACCCCTATGTGCCGTCGGCCTTGCTGGCCATCGCCCAGGCCGACAACGCGCTGATCGCCGATCCGGTACAGGGTCCTGCGAACTTCGGCTACTACGACCCCTCCTGCACGACAGCCACCCCGGGCAGCGACTGCATAACCTCCATTGGCATCCGCAAGCGCCTGACCGGCATCGCTATCCGCAGCACCGACGCAACACGCCAGACTGAGCGGATCGTCGCCGGTTTCAAGGGCGACGTGTTCGGATCGCGATTTAACTACGACCTGTCCTACATGTACGGACGCACCACAGAGGACCAGACCAGCACCGGCCAGGTCAATGTGCTGAACGTGCGCAATGCACTGGATGCGGTCAAGGTGGGCGGCAGCATCGTCTGTGCCGATCCGGTTGCAGTGGCCCAGGGCTGCGTACCGATCAACGTGTTCGGTGCCAATTCGATTACCCCCGCAGCAGCTGCCTACGTCAACGCACCGGGTAGCGAGCACGCAGTTATCTCCCAGCAAGTCTTCTCCGGCGCCATCGACGGAGCCCTATTCAAGCTCCCGGCAGGCGATGTACACGGCGTGCTGGGTGCCGAACATCGGACCGAAATGAGTCAGCAGGATTTTGACGCGCTGACCAACTCCGGCCTCAACGGGGGCAACGCACTGCCCAACGTGGCGGGCGCCTATAGCGTCAGCGAGGTCTTCACCGAAGTCTCGGTGCCGCTGCTGACCGGCCGCAAACTGGCCAAAGAACTGAGCCTGGAAGGCGCTGCTCGCAGCTCCAACTACTCCACCGTTGGTCACGTCAGTACCTGGAACCTGCGCCTGAACTATGCGCCGGACGACAATGTGCGTCTGCGTGCGGCGTATTCCCACGCCGTGCGCGCCCCGGGGATCAGCGAGCTGTACTCGGCGCCCGCGCAGACGTTCCCGACCGGCCTGAGCGACCCCTGCGATGCGACCAACAGCCCCACGGGCGCCATCCTGGAGGCTTGCAAAAAAATAGCGGCAATAGGGGCTCATGGCCTGCCCGCCTACAACTTCCTGGACTACCAGAACATCACAGGCTTTGACGGTGGCAACCCGCATCTTGGCCCCGAGACGGCCAAGACCGAGACCCTGGGCCTGGTATTCACGCCGACCTGGATCCAGGGATTCAGCACCACGGTTGACTACTTCAACATCAAGATCGATAGCGCAGTGGGTTCCGCGGACTACGCGACCGAGATCACGCAGTGCTTGTTGACGGGCCAGTTCTGCAGCCAGGTCTTCCGCGACCCGAACACAGGCAAGCTCACCCGGGTTGACCAGAGCCTGATCAACGTCGCAACGGTCGAGACGGCTGGCCTGGACCTGCAGAGCAAGTACCGACTGCCACTGCCCTCCCGGATTGGTGGTGGCGCGCTGGACTTCGGCCTGAGCTGGACGCACCTGACCAAGTACACGGTGCTGAGCGAGCCCGGTGCGCCCGTGGAAACCTTCGTCGGACAGATTGGGATCCCACGTGATCGCGGCGTGTTGAACCTCAGCTACAGCAACCAGGGACTCACCGCAGGCTGGACCGTGCGTTACCAAAGCGCTGCCAAGGATCAGGTGAATCTGGACAACGTGTCCAAGACCCAGTTGCCGTTCAACAATGTCCCCGCCTATTTCTACCATGACCTGAACCTGCGCTACGCATTTGATCGCGCTGGATTCCTGGGCAAGTCGGAGCTGTTTGGCGGCATCCGCAACCTCCTGGACAAGAAGCCGCCCTTCCTGCCCACCGGCATGGCAAGCCAGACCACAGGCACTGAGACGGCGCCCGACTCCTACGACGCGATTGGTCGCCAGATCTTCGCGGGGTTTGACGTCAAGCTGTAAATCGGTTCAGAACGCCAGGGGGCATACCGAAGGCGGGGTTGGAAACTACCCCGCCTTTTTTTGTGCGTGAATGCCCTGCATGGTCGCGATGGAAGCGACCGGGTACGCCGCACGGCTTCGCGGGCCGTGCTCAAGTGGGTACAGAGCCTTCGGCGCTCGTCACCCAAAGCGCCGCGACATCCCGCCCAGGCCGGCAAGCGGGCCGGAACCAAGGATGGTGGCTAGGGAGGGACTCGAACCCTCGACCCCGGCATTATGAGTGCCGTGCTCTAACCAGCTGAGCTACCTAGCCAGGGCGCTGCGGGGCCGCGGAGTCTCAAGCGGGCGCGGCAGGGTGTCAAGCCAGGAGGCGATCCACCCAAGTCCGACGAGGCCCGTAAGCCCCTCGGCATGGCCGAATTTGCAGTGCCGGGCGCGTTCACCGGCATAGTGGTCCCGCCAGGCTCACGGCAGAGGATCCGCGGCCCTGCCGCTTGAGCCGGTTGGGTTGCGCCTTGCGATACGTGCGCCGGCGGAGCGTGGAGCGCCGGTGCATACTTCGCGCTACGGAGGAATTCATGAATATTTTGCATACGATGCTGCGCGTCGGCGACCTCAAGCGCGCCGTGGACTTCTACACGCAGGTACTGGGAATGACGCTACTGCGCACGGCCGAGCGCGCCGAGCAGGGCTACTCACTGGCCTTCGTCGGCTATGGGGAGGGCAATGAGGACGGGGGAGCGGAGATCGAACTGACGTACAACCACGGCGTCTCGCACTATGAGATCGGCACGGCCTACGGTCATATCGCGCTGGGCGTGCCCGACGTCGCGGCCACCTGCGAGCGCATCCGTGCCGCCGGCGGCAACATCACGCGCGAGGCGGGCCCGGTAAAGGGCGGCACCACCATCATCGCCTTCGTGCAGGATCCGGACGGCTACAAGATCGAGCTGATCCAGCGCTAGCTAGCCCCGAGTCCGACGCGTCGGCAGCAGGAAGACCAGCAGGAGCGCGGCGGGAATGAGCCCGCCGCACCACCACACCAGGCCCGTGGCGCTGCCGCTGCCCCAAAGGCACAGCGCGAGGCCTGCCGCCAACAGCAAGGCGCCACCGGCGCGCAGCATCCCCCCGCGCCGCGCCGCCAGCGTCGCCGCAAAACGCGGCCCGAGCAGCGCCGCGCGCGCCAGACGCAAGGCGGCAAGTCCCAGGGCGCCCAGCAGCACTCCCCACAGAATCATGTCCTGCCCCGGGCAGCCTGCCGCGCGACGCAGGCCAACGCGACACCCAAGGCCAGGGCCGCCAAGTCAACGCCCGCCAGCGTCCAGTCACCGGCGCGACCGGGCAGGGGCAGCGTGACGCCCAGGTGCCGATCCGTGGTTAGCGCATTGACCACCGGCAGCAGGACAGCCAGGGAAGAGGCGCACCACAGCAGGCCCACCCAGCCCCGCCGTGGCGGGCTCAGGCAGGCCCACAGCAGCGCCGCCCCCCAGGCCAGGAACAGCGCATGGCCCTCCCAGAGCCCGCGAGCCGCATAGTCAGCAGCCAGCAACCGGTTGGCCCACAGGTAGGCCAGCACGCCGATGACGGGACCCAGGATCATCCCCGGGTTCAGGTGCTCCACCGCGAAGAGTCCCCAGTGCTGCTGGCCCGCGCGCAGTCGCTCGCGTCGCTTGGCCGCCCACAGGACCAGGCCGGTGCCGACCATCGCCGTCCCCACGAGCCCGGCCAGAAAGTACAGCCAGCGCAGCGCATAGGGCGCATACAGGCCCTTGTGCAGGCCGGTGAGCGCATCGCGCACCTGGCGAGGGGTGCTTCGCGCAAGGCCCGCGGGCTGCAACAACACGCCGCTGACGCCGTCGTAGAGGAGTTGCTGGGTGCCGGCCTGCGGCGTGCCGCGCTCCGCAACTAGGAGGATGCGCGCGTTCGCGTCGCCGGGATTGCGGATGCTCAGGGACTGGATGGGCGCCCCCTGTACCCGTGCCCGCGCATCCGCGAGCACGGGCGCCAGCGGCACCAGCGGCGCCGCGACGCCGCTGCGGGGCCGCTCGGGGAGCCGCGGGCTGGCCTCGGCAAAAAAGCTCGCCTGCGCCGGCTCATCGGCGCGGTAGATCTCGTTGAACACCAGGGGCATGTAGGTGGAAGCCAGCAGCACCAGGCCGCTGTAGGTGATCATCAGGTGGTAGGGCAGCGCGAGGGTGCCCAGCACCGTGTGCGCATCGCGCCAGGACGTCGGCCCCTTGGCGGGACGGAACGTGAAGAAGTTGCGCAGGATCCGCTTGTGGGTGATCACGCCGCTCAACAGCGTGACCAGCAGGAACATCGATGCCAGCCCCACGATCCAGTACGCGCTCTGGGCGTCGAGGTAATGCAGGCGGTAGTGCATCTGGTAGAGCAGCAACCCGCCCCCCGTGAGCCGCGGCGGCACGCCCGACTGCTCGGCCTGCAGGTCGGGCAGCCAGCCCGCCGCTCCGCGGGTGCCATCCGCCGCGGTCGGCATGCGCCACCCCACGCGCAGGCCGGTGGCGGACTTGCGGTAGGGCAAGTCGATGCTCCAGCGCTCGGCGGCGGGCGCCGCCGCCTGCAGGCGGCCAATGGCCTGCGCGAGGATCGTCTCCGTCGTCGCGGCGGGTGGCCGCCAGGGCAGCTCCGGCTGCATCCAACGATCGATCTCGACGCTGAAATAACCCAGCGTGCCGGTCAGGAAAACGAAATACAGCAGCCAGCCGGCGAGCAATCCGCTCCACGTATGCAGCGCGCCCAGTGACTGCCTGAAGGCGCCCGTCATCCCGGCCCCACGTCGCCCAGCGGCCAGAGCCACCACGCCATCAGCAGCGTCGGTAACACAAGCCCCAGGCAGGCCTGCCAGGTACTGCGCACGGCGAACACCCACAGCACCGCCACGGCATAGAAGGAGAAGGTCGAGAGCAGCCCGGTCAGGACCGCCTCCGCGGGTGGCACCGGCAGCGCGCGCGACAACGCGATGGCGGCGACCACGGCGAAGGCGTAGCCGCCAGCGATCGCGGTAAACGCACGCAGCAGCGCCTGGAATCGGCGGGGGACTTGACCAGTCATGGCGGGGGGGACGACAGCTCTGGGTGACGTTCGGGGATCCGTAACGCGGATTGAACCCCGAAACCGGCCGCATGTGTCTAGGGGGGCCGCAAAGTCCGGCCGAAGACCGGGCGGCATCGCGCCGGATCGCCGCCGCCCTGCCCCAGCCCTGCCCCTGCATCCGTCTACCGTCTACCGTCCGATGCGGGCAGTTTAGACCGGTCGTTGGCTTGCCCCGCGTAGGGCGGGCGCTCCCAGCACGCCCTAACTGACAACCGAGTGACGCAGCGGCCGCAGAGTGTTCGTATTTTACAACAACGGCTAAAAGTAGCGCCCCGATATAGTGCGATATGCTAAAAAAATACCCCCGTCGTGGTGCAAGTCGGCGGACTGCAGGAAACGAGTTTTTCTCCATGTGATTGATAGTATTAGAAAATATTCTGTGGCACGCGAAATGCAAACGAGATCTCTGCCGAGCGTGCAAGGGAATTTTTGTGCCGGCACCGATTTCGATCCGTACACTTTTGAGGAATTAACAATGCGTAAAATTGCTAGTGCACTTGCAGCTTGTGGCGTCATTGCAACGTTACCCGCGATCGTGCTGGCCGACGATGCCCCGGCCGCAGAGGCTGCGGCCGCACCGGCCGCCGGCCCCACCGTTCCGGAGCTGCTGGGCGTTTCGGGCCTCGTCATGCACGGCTATGTCGACGCGGGCTACAGCTACCTGTCGGGGGCGGGCACCTTTACCAGCGGCAACGCGGATCGATTCTTCGATACCGCGCACAACAGCTTCGGCCTGAACCAGGCCGGCCTGACGGTGGCCTACCAGCCGGCCGAGGGCTTCGGCGGGGTGGTCAACCTGACCGCCGGCCACGATGCGAGCTACATCCACTCCTACGGCGGCGATACCGGCAATTTCGATGTCACCCAGGCCTACGTGCAGTACGCGTCGGGCAGCTGGACGGTCATCGGCGGTAAGTTCGCCACGCTAGCGGGCGCCGAAGTCCCCAACCCGACGGCCAACACCAACTTCTCCCGCTCGATCCTGAACACCTACGAGCCGATCACGCACACGGGCGTACGCGCGACCTACGCGCTGGACTCCACGCTGAGCTTCATCTTCGGCGTCAACAACGGCTGGGACCAGGTGACGGACAAGAACTCGCAGAAGACGGTGGAACTGGGCATGGCCTGGGTCCCGAGCAAGACCTTCTCGCTGCTGGCCCAGGGTTACTTCGGTTCGGAGCCGACCTTCGGCACGACGAACGGCAACCGCACGCTGCTGGACCTCGTGGCCACCTACGCGGTCTCGGACAGCCTGACCCTAATCCTGAGCTACGATTACGGCAGCCAGAAGAACTCAGCCCTGTTGAACGAGTCGGTTGGTACGTCCAAGTGGTCGGGCTTGGCTGCCTACCTGAACTACGCGATCGACGACCAGTGGCGCGTGTCGCTGCGCGGCGAGTACATGGATGATCAGGACGGCTTCCTCACCGGTGTCGTGCAGAAGTGGAAGGAAGAGACGCTGACCTTCGGGTACGCGCCGACCAAGGCCTTCGAGCTGCGCGCCGAGGTCCGTGCCGATGAGTCGGACAAGTCCGCCTTCGAGAAGCTCTCCTCGACGCCGTCGAAGAACCAGTACTCGCTGGCGCTGCAGGGCGTGCTGAAGTTCTGATCGAACTTCCAGCGTCCAGCTAACGCCAACGCTGCTTGCCCGGGGAGAAATCCCCGCGGTAGGACCCACAGCGAAGGCGGTGCGTAACGGGCAGGGTTATCCCTGCCCGTTTGCGTTTTGGAACATCGAAGAGCGGCAACGCCTCGGGAGGCGACGGCACGCAGGACGGACCTCTCCGTCGCCGGCGGGCCATCAGCCGTGCTTTTGCAGCGCGGGCGTGGTGGCCAGGGAGGGAACTTAACTTCACACGAAAAGCCCTTATCTAAGGCGTTTCGGCCGCCTGGCAACCCGAGTTACCCACCCGGTTCCGCGGAAAACTCTACACCCCGGTGCGACTGAAGGCGGGGGGGGGGGGGGGGGGGGCGG
>CAIPVV010000010.1 GCA_903868595.1 uncultured Pseudomonadota bacterium | reverse complement strand
GGCGTGTACCGGACCGTCTTCTCTGCCATCGTGAACTCCTCCGAATCCAACAGTGAGGTGTCCACAAAAGCGGGTCAACTCCAATGCGCGGGATATTGAACGTAGGAAGGGGTCAGCGCAGGATGAAAATACGAGTCAATTTGGAACGGAAATCAAAAGCCGGGTGCCTGAAAGAGCCGTTCCTCACCTTCGGGTCCGCACCCCGGAAAAACCTATGACCTGGAGAAAGGCGGGTGGGGGCCTTTTCCCACATAATTTTTTATTTCCCCAGGAAATCTGAAGCACAAGCATGAGACTTCCGATGAAGGTGGTGACGACGACTGCGCCAATATGAGAACTAGATACGCGGGTTTCTGATTACCAGCGCTGTGTCGACAAATTGCTTGGGCGTAAACACTTTGCAGAGTATCGCCAGGGCAAAAGGCTTACCATGAACGTTATTGCCGACGTTGAACGGTTGGCTAACTGAGCAAGTCGCTAGGGAAAGACGGCCCCACCGGATGGTCCCAAGCGAATCGACTAATGAAAATTTTCTTAGACAAGCTATTTGGCAAACCAAACCAAGTGGGCAAAGCACCACAGGCAATGGTTGGCGAGAAGATTGACAATATCAACTCCCCCGATGCTTCTCCTGAAGTTAAGCCGGGTGATCTATTAAGACAAGATTACGAAGTCCGCAAGGTTCTCGGATTTGGCGGTTGCGGCATCGTCTACCTAGTTTATTCACGTTCAACCAAGTCCGTATTTGCCCTCAAGACCTTTCGAGATGAGTTCTTGCAGGACAAATCGATAAGGGAGCGGTTTCGCCAAGAGGCAGCGGTTTGGATCAACTTGGAGAGACATCCGTATCTCGTAAGGGCGCACTTCGTCGAGAACATTGAAGGGCGGCTTTTTGTTGGGATGGATTACATTGCGCCCAATGACCTTGGGATCAATTGCCTTTCCGATTACATTGCGAACGGCCCCTTGTCGTTGGAACAAAGCTTGCGTTGGGCTATCCAGTTTTGCTACGGAATGCAGCACGCCTACTTGAAGGGCATTCGCTGTCATCGTGATATTAAGCCCGCCAACATCATGATCGACAAGAATGGGGTGCTGAAGATTTCCGATTTCGGTTTGGCCGGAGTATTGCATGCGCCGACGGTGGCCGGTTCCACTCAAGAGAAGCCTCTGAGCGCGGGCTCATCAACATTTAAGACAATGCAGGGCATGGGTTTCGGAACGCCTACGCATATGCCACCCGAGCAATTTGTCGATGCCGCTCGTTGCGACCAACGAAGTGATATTTACAGCTTCGGCGTAGTCCTTTATCAAATGCAGGGAAGTGGACACTTGCCTTTTCTTGCTCCTGAACCCAGAGATAACACGCGCGCTGAGCAAATGCGCTTTTGGCAAGGGATGTTCCTCCTTCATGCTAAATCGCCCACGCCTTCCATTAACTCGCCGTTGAATCGCATTGTCCAACGATGTCTTGAGAAAGCACCTTCCGCTCGGTACCAGACCTTCGACAATTTGCGTGTCGACTTGGAGAAGTGCCTTCTCGATAGGACTGGTAAGAAATTCTTGCCCCCACGGGTCGGAGAATATGACGCATGGGAGTGGAACAACAAAGGCGGCAGCCTTCATGCATTGGGCGATCATGAGCAAGCGCTAGCGTGTTACGAGAAGGCCCTAAAGATCGCGCCGTGGTTTGTCGAGGTGTGGGCCAACAAGTCCCTGCTACTAAAGGAACTGGAACGGCTCCCCGAAGCTATGGACTGCATTGACAAAGCACTCCTCCATGACCCTGGCTATGCCCACGGCCTGTCGATCAAAGGCAACCTCTTAAACAGGATGCATAAATTCGATCAAGCGATCGAATGCTTTGACAAAGCCCTCAGCAATGATGGCCAGCTATTCGAAGCGTGGTCGAACAAGGGGACAGCTTTGATGAGTTTGGCACGCTTTGACGAAGCGCTGGCGTGTTTCGATAAATCATTACTCCTATACCGAAAGGGGGCAACAGCCTGGCATTGGAAAGCAGTTTGTCTACAAGCCCTTGGTGACCCAAAGACGGCGGTCGCGTGTTGCGATACAGCGCTAGGCATAAACCCTGACGACGCGGTTGTGCTGTCCACGAAAGCCACTTCGCTAACCATGCTGGGCAACTACGAGGATGCTTATTCTTCGATCAAGCAGGCGCTATCGATTGACAAGGTCAACCCTACTGTTTGGTTTGCGAAGGCGGGCATTGAAAGTGCCTTGGGACAAGGCGAAGCGTCGCTAAATTCATACCGGCAGTTCTTGGCGCTCTCGATCACGGAAGACCCGGAGCAAATAGAGTTCGCAAAAAGCCGCATTCGTGAACTCGATGAACCAGCATCGATCAAACTCATCAAAGATAAGGTCGCCAAAGCCGCTGCGGTCAGTTTCGGCAAAGTGCCCCATACGAGGGCGCTAAGCGAACTCGCGGACGCTTATAAATCGCTGAAACAATATGACAAGGCTATACAGACCTACAAGGAAACGATTGCAATCCTAGAAGAAAAATGGGGTTCGAATGGACTTGTTATGGTAACCGCCCCGACGTTGAATAGCTTGGCACTTCTCTACCACAACTTGGGCAATCCTCAAGAAGCCAAGACGCTGTATGAGCGGGCGATAAAGATGATCGAGGGGGACGAATCGTATGGTCCTGAAGATCGAAATCTTACTTACTTCCTCGTCAATCTTGCCGCAGTCCAGATCGACTTGGGTTTTACGGGAGAGGCGCAGTCCTTGTGCAAGCGCGCGGTAGCAATATTGGAAAATGTTCTTGGCGCGAATGCCATTGAGCTCATATCACCGCTGAAACATTACGCAAATGCATTGAGGAAAGATGGACGTAACGCCGAGGCTGCAGTTATTGATGCACGCATTAGACAGCTCCGGAACGTAGCTCGCTAAGGCCTCATTAGGGGCAATGGCCGATCGCAGTTTCCGTAGCGTAGTCTGAGCTTCAACGCGTGGAGGATTCCTCGCGTATGTCGCGGGGCTAGTCTTTCCCCCTCACCGTCGGCCGTTTCCGCTGCCGGTAATCCGGTACCGGCGCCTTCTTCACTGCGTCACGGTCTATAGATTTCCCACGGTCAGACTGTCGCCCCCAAGAGTGGTGACTGTACTCCGACTCCGATACTCTGGCCCTGCGGCACGAGTAACCCATTGAGCAGACTAGTGAATTCAGATAAAATCCAGGCGCGGCTCAGTGATTACAAACCCCAAGCATCGCTGCCGCTCAGCCTCGCTCCTCAAATCGGCGCAGCCGTGGTCACCATTTTCAAGTTCGACGGAAACAGCGTCGGGGTATGCGATTTCCCCGATACCCAGGCATCGATCATGTCGGCCCACTCCTGCAGCATGTGGCGGCGCTGCTCGCCATACTCGGCCTTGTTGTAGACCCCGCGTGACGACCGCCCATCCTCGTGGGCAAGAGCCTTCTCGATCCAATCGCTGTTGAAGCCCAGTTCGTTGAGAATGGTGGAACCCGTGCGGCGCAGATCATGCACGGTGAAGGGATCCAGCGGCATTCCCAACTGCTTGGCTCGATCTGCGCAGACCTGGGTGACCCGGTTCAGGGTCGCCTTGGACATGCAGTGGTCGGCGTCATAGCGTGACGGCATCACGAACTTCGAACCGCTGGCGCAGGTGCGAAGCGCAACCATGATGTCCAGCGCTTGCTGGGACAGGTAGACGTTGTGCGGCTTGGCGCCCTTCATCCGGCGCTTCGGGATGATCCAAAGGGCGTTCTCGAAATCTACCTCGTCCCAAGTGGCCTCGACGAGTTCGCTCTTGCGCACGAGGGTAAGCAGGATCAGCCGCAAGGCCAGACGTATCGTGGGCTGCGTGGCCGAGGACTCCAGTACCTTGTGCAGGACACGGATCTCGGTGGGCGATAGCGCCCGGTCCTTGGCGACGAAAGTGGCGATCGACGCAGGGCTGACTCCGTCCGCCGGGTTCGGTGTCTGATCGCCGTGCAACGTAGCAAACGCATAGACCTGCTTGACGATGTCACGCACGTGTATCGCCGTAGCCGGCGCGCCGCGCGCCTTGACCTTATCGCATAGCGCGCGCAGGTCTTCCGCGGTGACCTCGGCGAGAATCCTGTTCTTGAACGCCGGCATGATGTCCCGGGCAATGACGCTCTTTCGCATTGACCGGGTGCTGTCCGCTATTCGGGAGTCCTCGAGCCAGAGGTTGGTGAATTCCTCGAAGGTCTTGGCGTCGGCCACGCGGCGCTTCTCGCGCTGCTTCTCATGACTGGGCGAACGACCTTCGGCAATCGCGCGGCGTGCTTCGACGCACAGCTCCCGGGCCATTTGCAGGGACATACCGCGACGGGCGCCGTAGCGGCCAATGGTGAGCGTCTCGCGGCGCCCGTTGAGCCGGTAATCGAAGCGGAACGTGATCGTTCCTTTCGGCGTGACGGTCACGTACATCCCGTCTCGATCCGCGAGTTTGTAGTTGGCAGCCTCTGGTTTGATGTTCCTGAGCGTGGCGTCGGACAGCATTGGCGATCTCCCTTACGCCAAAATTATACCGTCAGGCCATAAAAACTGCTATTTCTTCATAATCTATTGTTTTATAACGATTAATATATATTTTTCTACCGTCACACTCCAATTCTGGTTGACGGTATATTTTTTAAGGCAGGAGCGCTTGGAATTTCTACCGTCAGATATACCGTCAGATTGAACTGGGTACCACCGATAGGTAGCGATAGGTACGGAAATGTCTTATTGCTGTATATCAGTAACTTACATCATTATTTCGATAGATACCGATAGTCCCCGAAAGCATGGTTTTTATTCCCACTCGATAGTCGCGGGCGGCTTACCGCTGATGTCGTACACGACACGGGAGATACCCTTCACTTCGTTGACGATGCGCCGTGAGCAGACGTCGAGCAAATCGTACGGGAGGTGCGCCCAGTGCGCCGTCATGAAGTCGATGGTCTCCACCGCCCGCAGGGCGATGACCGGTTCGTGGCGGCGCCCGTCTCCCGTGACGCCAACGCTCTTGACCGGCAGGAACACGGCAAACGCCTGGCTGGTCTTGTCGTACCAGCCTGAACGACGCAATTCCTCGATGAAGATCTGGTCGGCGAGGCGCAGGGTGTCGGCGGCGGCCTGGGTCACCTCTCCGAGGATGCGCACGGCCAGTCCCGGGCCCGGGAACGGATGGCGGTAGACCATTTCGGCAGGCAGGCCCAGCTGCACTCCGATGCGCCGCACCTCGTCCTTGAACAGCTCGCGCAGGGGCTCACACAACTTGAGCTTCATGTGTGCAGGCAGGCCACCGACGTTGTGGTGGCTCTTGATGACATGTGCCTTGCCAGTCTTGCTGCCGGCAGACTCGATGACGTCGGGATAGATCGTTCCCTGGGCAAGGAACTGCACGTACTGGAGCTTGGCGGCTTCCTCGTCGAAGATTTCGATGAACAGCCGACCGATGATCTTGCGCTTGGCCTCCGGGTCGCTCACGCCCTTCAATTCGTTGAAGTAGCGCTCCGCGGCATTCACCCGTATGACCCGCACGCCGAGGTTCTTGGCAAAGACCTGCATGACCTGATCGCCTTCCTGGTGGCGAAGGAGGCCGTGGTCGACAAATACGCAGGTGAGCTGATCGCCGATGGCCTTGTGCAGCAGGGCGGCCACCACCGAGGAGTCAACGCCGCCGGACAGGCCCAGCAGCACATTGCTGCCCCCAACCTGCGTACGCACGCGGGCAATGGCATCGTCGATGATATTGCCGGGGTTCCAGCTGGCATCGCACCCGCAGATCTCGACCAGAAAACGCTCGTAGACCCGTGCACCCTGCTTGGTGTGCGTGACTTCCGGATGAAACTGCAGCGCGTAGAACTTACGCGATTCATCCGCCATACCCCCGATTGGAAGGTCCGGCGTGGAGGCGATCACCTTGAAGCCGGCGGGAAGCGCCACGACGCGATCGCCGTGGCTCATCCACACGTCGAGCAGGCCATAGCCCTCGGCGTTGACTCGATCCTCGATGTCCCGCAACAGCGCCGAGTGCCCGCGCGCACGGATCTCTGCATACCCGAACTCATGCACGGCACCGGGTTCAACGCGGCCTCCCAGCTGGGCCGCCATAGTCTGCATGCCGTAGCAAATGCCCAGCACCGGCACGCCGAGTTCGAAGACCGCGGCCGGAGCGGCTGGCGCTCCCGCCTGGGTCACCGATTCCGGCCCACCGGAGAGGATGATGCCCTTCGGCGCGAAGGCGCGGACTGCCTCGCTCGCCGAATCCCAGGGATGGATCTCGCAGTACACGCCCAGCTCGCGTACGCGTCGGGCGATGAGCTGGGTGTACTGCGAACCGAAATCCAGGATCAGGATGCGATGCGCGTGGATATCGGCAGCGGCGGCGGCGCTGCCTTCAGCTGATGCGGTAATTCGGCGCTTCCTTGGTGATGGTCACGTCGTGGACATGGCTTTCGCGCACGCCGGCGCTGGTGATCCGCACAAACTGGGGCCGCGTGCGCATGACGTCGATGGATCCGCTGCCCGTGTAGCCCATCGCTGCACGCAGACCGCCCGCCAGCTGGTGCAGAATCGAGACCAGGCTGCCCTTGTAGGCCACGCGCCCCTCGATCCCCTCCGGCACGAGCTTCTCCAGCTCCGTGGCGGCGTCCTGGAAATAGCGGTCGGCGGAGCCGTTCTTGGCCGCCATGGCGCCCAGCGAACCCATGCCGCGGTAGGCCTTGTAGGAGGCGCCCTGGAAGAGCTCCACCTCGCCCGGCGACTCCTCGGTGCCTGCGAACATGCCGCCGATCATGACGGCGTGCGCGCCGGCCGCGATCGCCTTGGCAACATCGCCGGAATACCGGATGCCGCCGTCGGCGATCAGTGGCACGCCGGTACCCTCTAGCGCCCGCGCGACGTTGGACACCGCAGAAATCTGCGGGACGCCGACACCCGCAACGATGCGGGTAGTGCAGATGGAGCCCGGGCCGATGCCCACCTTGACGGCATCGGCTCCCGCATCGGCCAGGTCGCGCGCGGCCTCGGCCGTCACGATGTTACCGGCGATGACCTGCTGCTCGGGCCACTTGCTCTTGATGGCGCGGACCATGTCGATCACGCCCTTGGAGTGGCCATGGGAAGTGTCCACCACGACGACATCGACACCCGCCTCGCGCAGCGCCGCAACGCGTTCCATCGTGTCATAAGAGGTGCCCACGGCGGCACCGACGCGCAGTCGGCCGTTCTCATCCTTGCTCGCGCGCGGATAGTCCGTGGCCTTCTGGAAGTCCTTGACCGTGATCATGCCCTTGAGCTCAAAGTCCTCGCCCACAACCAGCACCTTCTCGATGCGATGCTTGTGCAGGAGGCCGAGCACATCTTCCTTGGGGGCGTTCTCAGGCACCGTGACTAGGCGCTCGCGCGGTGTCATCACCGATGACACCGGCGCATCGAGTTTTTCCTCGAAGCGCAGATCGCGGTGCGTGACGATGCCCACCACATGGGGGCCGTCCACCACCGGCACGCCGGAGATGCCGCGGGCACGCGTCAGCTCCAGTACTTCACGGATGGTGAGCGTCGGGGAGACCGTGATCGGATCGCGGATGACGCCCGATTCGTACTTCTTGACCCGGGACACTTCCCGCGCCTGGGCCTCGATCGTCATGTTCTTATGGATGATGCCCATGCCGCCTTCCTGCGCCATGGTAATGGCCAGTCGGGCTTCGGTCACCGTATCCATGGCGGCCGACATGATCGGCAGGCCAAGGCGGATGCGTCGCGTGAGCTGGGTGGAGAGGTCGACCTCGCGCGGCAGCACGATGGAGTGTGCTGGGACGAGGAGGACGTCATCGAAGGTCAGTGCTTCTTCGAGGATTCGCATGGGACCTACGCGGAACGAAGTAAGCAAGCTATTGTACGCGACGGCGCACCCGGCGGCAAAACGCAGAGGTAATATTCCCCGCATGAATACCCGCCCCGAACGCGACGTCTACAGCGTCGGCCGCCTGAACCGCGAGGTCCGGCTGCTGCTGGAGGCGGGGCTGCCGCCGGTCTGGGTCGAGGGGGAGATTTCCAATTTCAGCTGCCCGGCCTCCGGGCACTGGTATTTCACCCTCAAGGACCGGGATGCCCAGATTCGCTGCGCGATGTTCCGGGCGCGCAACCTGGGAGTCGCCTTCCGGCCGAAGGAGGGCCAGCTGCTGCAGGCCCGGGGCCATGTGGGCCTCTACGAGCCCCGTGGCGACTACCAGCTGATCGTCGAGCAGTTGGAGGACGCCGGCGAGGGTGCGCTGAAACGGGAGTTCGAGCGCCTGAAGGCCCGCCTGGCGGCCGAGGGGCTCTTTGACATCGCGCGCAAGCGTCTCCTGCCCCGACTACCGCGGCGCATCGCCGTCGTGACCTCCGCCACCGGGGCGGCACTGCGGGACGTGCTACATATTCTCGCGCGTCGCTATCCGCCGGCGGCCGTGCTGATCTATCCGGTCCCCGTGCAGGGGGCGGCCGCGGCCGCGGCGATCCAGGCGGCGATCGACGACCTGTCGGCCCGGGCCGACTGCGACGTGCTGATCCTGGCCCGGGGCGGTGGATCCCTGGAGGACCTGTGGTCCTTCAATGACGAGCGCGTGGCCCGCGCCATTTTCCGCTGTGCCCTGCCGGTGGTCACCGGCATCGGTCACGAAATCGACTTTACGATCGCCGATTTCGTCGCCGACGTGCGCGCCCCGACGCCCTCCGGGGCCGCGCAGTTGGTCGTGCCGGACCGCTTGGCGCTGACCGAGCTGCTGGCTGGCCTGCGGGGGCGCCTGCGGATGGCGCTGCACCGGCAGATCGCTCATGGAGCCCAGCGCCACCGGGCCGTCGCCCAGCGCCTGCAGCGGGTCCACCCCGGGCACCAGTTGCTGCGCCAGCGCCAACAGCTGGCCGCGCTGCGGGATCGCCTGCGCCTGGCCATCGCCCGCCCCCTCGAGCAGGGACGCAGCCGCCATGCGGCCCTCGCACGGCGCCTGGCCCAGGCCCATCCCGGCAGTCGCCTGGCCCAGCAGGCGCAGCGGCTGGATGAGCTTGAGCAGCGCCTCGCGACCGCGTGCCGGGCGCGCATCTCGGACCTGGAGCAGCTGCGTTCGGCCCTGTCGCAACGCCTCGGGGCCGCCGTGCGCGAACAGCTGCGGCAACTCGGCCACCGCATGGCCCTGGCGCAGCGCGGCCTGGACGCCGTGAGCCCCCTGGCGACGCTCGGCAGGGGCTTTGCCCTGGTGACCCGGGCCGACGGCTCGCTCGTGCAGGACGCCCGGCAACTGGAGGTCGGCGAGATCATCACCGCCCGCCTGGCACGCGGGGCCGTGAGCGCCCTCGTGACAGCAAAGCAGCCGTGAACGCCGGGGCAGGCATTGGTCTTGAGGTCCCTGCCCCGAGTCATCGACTCAAGCCGGATTTCTGGATGCGGGGACGCCGCACCGCACGATGAGCCAGACCTCGGATGCGCTCCCCGGAAAGCCGGAGGGCGCACCGGCGGGCGTATCGTCTCTACACTGTTCGCCTGGACACTTAAAATCCCGGACTCGATATGAAGCTCAGTCGCATCACCACACCGCGCTCGACGCACCACCGCCCCGTAGTGTTGGCAGTGGCGTTGCTAAGCGCAGCAATACCGCACCAGGCGGCACTTGCAGCCCTGCCGCAACAGAGCCTCGTACCCGGTGGAGTGGCTCTGATCGCAGTGGGTGACGGCAAGGAGCCCGCCCCTACGGTTACCTTCGCCGGCAAACGCGTGCTCACCACGACCCAGGACGGCAAATGGATCGCGGTACTGGGACTGCCGCTCTCGACGAAGCCCGGCAGGGTAAGCGTCGACGTGCAGGCGCTGGGCGGCTCGCGTGACCAGCACAGCGTGGTCGTGGAAGACAAGAAGTATGTCGAGCAACGACTGAAGGTCGCGCCGGGGCAGGTGGACCTCGCGCCGCAGGACCTGGAGCGAGTGGACGTGGAGCAGAAACGCATCCGCGAATCACTCGGCAGCTTCAGCCCCGTACTGCCGGCAACGTTCTCGCTACAGCCACCCGTGAGCGGCCCGCGCTCCAGTTCCTACGGCCTGCGTCGCGTCTTCAATGGGCAGCCACGCGCCCCGCACTCCGGCATGGATATCGCGGCGGCGTTGGGCACGCCGATCCTGGCGCCGGCCGACGGCAAGGTGCTGGATTCGGGTGAATTCTTCTTCAACGGCGGGACGGTCTTCATCGACCATGGCAGCGGTTTCGTGACGATGTACTGCCATTTGAGCCAGACGGACGTGAAGCCCGGCGATGTGGTCAGGGCGGGCCAGATCATAGGCAAAGTCGGCGCGACGGGCCGCGTTACCGGCCCGCACCTGCACTTCGGCGTGACCCTTAACGGCGCTTTGGTCGACCCAGCGCTTTTCCTGCCGCCGCCCTGACGCGCGGTCCGCGCGTGTTGTCCTTGCCGCTGCGGCTGCTACCCGGCTTGGGCGGCTTGCTGGAGCGTTCGTGCCGCGCCGGCTTCGGCTTGGCCGTCGGCGGCCCTTTCTTCACCGGCTTGGCGACCTTGGCCTTGGTGCGCTCGCGCGCCTTGGCCTTGGCTTTGCCGCCCGTGCTGCCCTTGGTCGTGCTGCGGTCCACCACGTCGGGCTTGGAAGTCGTCTTGCGACGATCGCGGCGCAGGTCGTAAGGATTGGCGTCGGTGCGGAATTCCAGCGCCACCGGGTTCGCGAACAGGTCGAAGGCCTCGCGGAACACGTTGGAGAGGTAGCGCTTGTAGGCGTCCGGCACGGCGAAGGTCTGGTTGCCGTGCACGATGATGCGGGGCGGGTTCTTGCCGCCCTGGTGCGCGTAGCGCAGCTTGATTCGCCGGCCCTGCACGAGCGGCGGCTGGTGCGCCTCGATCGCTTTTTCCATGACGCGGGAGAGCTGCGGCGTAGCCATCTGGCGCATGGCGGCGTCGTAGGCGCGCACGGCGGCCGCGGCCAACTCGCCCACCCCAGTGCCATGCCGCGCCGAGATGAAGTGAACGGGCGCAAACGGCACGAAGTTCAAACGCAGCTTCAGGTCGTTGTGGATCGTCTCGCGCTGTTCGGTGGGGATGCCGTCCCATTTGTTCACGGCGATCAGCAACGCACGGCCCCGCTCCAGCGCGATGCCCAGCACGCTGGCATCCTGCTCGGCCACCTCGCCATGGGCATCCAGCACCATGACCACGATGTGCGCAGCGGCAATGGCCTGCAGCGTCTTGGCGACGCTGGCGCGCTCGACGGCATCCTCCACTCGCGCGCGCCGGCGCACGCCGGCGGTATCGATCAGCGTGAAACGCCGCCCGTTGCGCTCGAAGGGTACGAAGATGCTGTCGCGGGTGGTGCCCGGCATATCGGTCGCAATCACACGCTCCTCGCCGATCAGGCGATTGACCAGCGTGGACTTGCCGACGTTCGGACGACCGATGATCGCGATGCGGATGGAGTCATCGTCCGGTGGCGCGGCATCGGTGTCGGGCTCCAGGCCCGCCAGCACCACGTCCATGAGCGAATCGCAGCCGATGCCGTGCACCGCGGAGATGGCCAGCGGCTCGCCGCAGCCCAGGCGATGAAAGTCAGCGCCGACGACGCCTGCATCCAACCCCTCGGCCTTGTTGACAGCCAGGAACACCGGCTTGCCCGCGCGGCGCAGCAGGCGCGCCACGAACAGATCGGCAGTGGTCATACCCACGCGACCATCGACAACCAGCACCAGCAGGTCCGCCTCGCTGATGGCGCGCTCGGTCTGCTCGCGCATCAGGGCTTCAACGCCGGACACGGGGGATTCCACCACGCCGCCGGTGTCGACGACGATATACGGCACGGGCCCGACACGGCCGTAGCCGTACTGGCGATCGCGCGTGACCCCGGGCACGTCGGCGACGATGGCGTCGCGCGTCCCGGTCAAAGAATTGAACAGTGTCGACTTGCCGACATTCGGCCGTCCAACCAGCGCGACGATCGGCAGCATGGCAGTTACTTGCGCGGTGCGGCGATACGGAAGGCGGTCAGGTGCCCCGCATCGTTCATGAACAGGACTTCGTCCTGTGCAACCACCGGGGGGTTGGAGACGCTCTTGCTGCCGGTGCTGGCGCGTGCCGTCAGAGCGCCAGTCGCTGCATCCAGGAAGTGCACGTAGCCCTTGAGGTCCGCCACGACCACCTGGCCACCGAGCACGGCCGGCGCGCTCAGGCGTCGGTTCTTCAGCACGTCCTGGCGCCACAGCTCAACGCCCGTACGGCGCTCGAACTTCACGATCTGTCCGTCGGCCGTGGAGACGTAGACTCCGCCCTCATCGATAGTGAGGCCGCGGTTGCTGGAAATGTCCCTGGACCACCACAACTGGCCCGTGTCCCGGGCAACGCGCGCCAGGCGCCCCTGGAAGGTGACGGCGTAGATATCGTCGTCCACGACGCGCACCGCGGAATCGATGTCCACCAGGCGCTCAAGCTCCGTACGACCGCTCGGCGGGGCAATGGTCGCCTCCCAGGCCGTGGTGCCATCGCGCAGCGAGACCGCCATGACCTTGCCGTTGTCGAAGCCGGACACGGCCAGGTCGCCAGCGATAGCCGGGATCGCCGTGCCACGCAGTGACAGGCGCGGGACCGACTGCTCGGCCGACCAGATTTCCTTGCCGTCCGCGAGGTTCAGGCCATGCAGGCGGCCGTCCCCGGAGCGCAGCAGCACCCGGTCCGCACCGATCGTCGGGGCGGAGAGAATCTCGCTGTTCACCCGCGTACGCCACTTGATCGCACCGGTGGCCGAGTCCAGCGCGATGATCTCGCCGTAGGTGGCCCCCACGACCACCAAACCCTGCCCGGCTCCCGGCCCGCCGGCGATCTTGGCGCGCGTCTTCGTGCGCCACAGCTGCTTGCCAGTGCCGAGCGAGTAGGCGGCGACGCTGCCGTCATGGCCGGCCGCGAAGGCCCGATCCCCCTCCACCGCCACGCCCAGCCCGAGCCGCAGCTTGGGGGCCGCGCCGCCGACACTGGCGCTCCAGACCTTGGCGACCTTGATCGTTTCCTTGAACTTGGCCAGTTCCGCCGGTGGATCGACCCGGTCCTTCTTGTTGGCGCAGCCGGCAAGCAGCGCCAGCGCAGCCACGAGGCCCAGGAGGAGCGGGGAATGACGGGAATCACACAGGCGGGATGTCATGGTTGGCCTCTTCAGCCTTTGGGAACGGCAGCCGCGGCAGGAGCCTCGGCACGCAAGTCATTGATTTTAAGATCCAGCAATTCGCCCGCACCGTCCGGGCCGGAGGTCTGGGTGCCGGGTTGACGGCCGGCGCGGGCCGCCTCGTATTCCTTCAGCGCCGCGGCGCGATCGCCCTTGGCATACAACGCATCGCCGCGGGCCTCCGCAAAGAGCCACTGGAAGGCGCCGACGTCGCCGGTTCCCAGCATCGCCAGTGCCTCGTCCGGCTTGCCCTGGGCGATCTGCACGCGGGCCAGGCGCAGGCGGGCCACGACCTTCAGCTGCGGATCCTTGGACTTCTCGGCCACGTCGCGCAGGCGGGCGGCCGCCTTGTCGAGTTCGTTGCGCGCGACATGGATACGGGCGGCCGCCAGCTGCGCAGGGGCGGCGTAGGCGGAGTTGCCGTAGTCCTTGAGCAGCACCTCCAGCTGCTTGAGGGCGCCATCGACGTCACCGGTGTCGAAGGTTCCCAGCAGCCGCTCGTAGGCGGCGTTGGCCGCCAGCGCCTGCGTGTCCTGGCGGTTCTGCCACCAGCGCCAGCCCAGCAGCGCAATGATCCCGATCAGCGCGCCGGCCACGATAGCCAGCCCGTTCTGCCGCAGCCAGGCCTTTACGGCCTCCCACTGTTCGCCTTCTGAAAGCACATCCACCTTGCGTATCCCTCGTTAGCCTGCGTGTGAAAGACCGGCCAGATCCTTGAGGATCGCCGGGATGCGAGCGGTCAACTCCGACAGCGGGCATTCGCTCTGACCCGTTTCCTGCCGCAAAGGTTTCAGCGCTGCGACGCCGCGCTCAAATTCTCCATCGCCCAGGATCAGCGCGAGCGGCGCGCCGCTCTTGTCGGCCCGGCGGAACTGTGCCTTGAAGTTGCCGCCGCCCAGGTTCACGTGCAGTCGCACCTGGGGCAGCTCGTCGCGGATCTTCTCCACCAACGCCAGCGTGTTGCGCTGGGCGCGCTCGCCGCTGGTGATGACGTAGACATCCGGCGGGGGCTGGGTGAGCGGCATGCCGGCCTGCGAGATCAGCTCCACCACGCGCTCCACGCCCATCGCAAAGCCGATGGCCGGCGTCGCATCCCCGCCCAGCTGGTTGATCAGCCCATCGTAGCGTCCGCCCGAGCAGATGGCATCCTGCGCGCCGAGCGCATCGGTGACCCACTCGAAAACCGTGCGCGAGTAGTAGTCCAGGCCGCGCACCAGGCGCGGATCCAGCACATAGTCGATGCCGGAGGCAGCCAGCATCGCGCACAGGGCGTCGAAATGCTCGCGCGATTCCGGATCCAGGTGGTCGGTCAGCAGCGGCGCAGCGGATACGACCGCCTGCATCTCCGGATTCTTGCTGTCGAGGATTCGAAGCGGGTTGCCCTCCAGGCGGCGACGACTGTCCGCGTCCAGCACGGACTCGTGCTGGCGGAAGTAGGCGACAAGCTTCTCGCGGTAGGCGCGGCGCGACTGGCTGGTGCCCAGGGAGTTGAGCTTGAGCTTCACGCGCGTGATGCCGAGCTGGCGCCACAGCCGCGCGGTCATCGCGATCAACTCCGCGTCGACATCGGGACCTGCGAAGCCGATGGCTTCCACGTCGATCTGGTGGAACTGGCGATAGCGGCCCTTCTGCGGCCGCTCGTGGCGGAACATCGGGCCGGACGTCCACAGCTTCAGGCGCGCGCCGCGCAGCAGCCCGTTGGTGATCGCCGCGCGCACCACGCCTGCCGTGCCTTCCGGACGCAGCGTGAGGCTATCGCCACCGGAATCCGTGAAGGTGTACATCTCCTTCTCGACGATATCGGTGAACTCGCCGATCGCGCGCTTGAACAGCGCGGTGTTCTCCACCAGCGGGACGCGCATCTCCTCGAAGCCATAGGCGGCAAACAGCTCGCGCGTCACGCGCTCAAGCAGCTGCCAGCCACCGATCTGCTCGGGCAGCACGTCATTCATGCCGCGAACGGCCTGCACGAGAAAACTCTTTTCCAACTTAATCGGCCTCGATTCTCGAAGTCTTGTCAGGGAGCCGGCTGCGCGCCAAGGCCCCACCAAACGATGCTGATCAGTACCACGGCGCCCACGAGCAGCACGATGGGCCACAGGAGGCTCCTGGGCCGGTGGCGGCCCATGGCGCGCGGCGCCTGGGTCAGGTCGGGCTCCACACCGGACTCCTGTAGTCCCGCGTAGAGCGCTTGCAGCGGCCCATTGGCCTCGCCCAGGTAGTCGGCATAGCGGCGCAGATGGCCGCGCACGTAGACCGGCGCACCCAGCGAATCAAAACGCTCCTCTTCCAGGGCCTGGATGACCGCCAGGTCCAGCCGCAGGCGCTCCGCCACCTCGGTGAGCTTCGCGCCGCGTTTCTCGCGCGCCGCCCTCAGCGTCTCCCCGATGCGCAGCGTCGGCGCCGCGGTAGACGCCGCGACGTCGGCGTCCGGTATCTGTGTATTCGGCATAGTGTTAGCCCCGATCGCCGAGCAGTTGCGGCAGTGCCTTGGTCTGCACGGATTCGGCAAAGTCGCGGCGCAGGCGCCGCGCATAGACCTGTGCGGCCGGGCGGTCATCGCGCGCCAGCGCCGCGCGCACCCCTACCAGCAGCACGTCCGGGGAAGCGATCCCCATCGCCAAATAGCGGTCAACGACCTGGCCGGCCACGCCCGGGGAGCCCAGCTCCAGCTGCAGGTCCGCCAGTTCAAAGACGGCGTTGGAGTAGTTCGGGCGCTGCTGCAGCGCCCGCTCCAGGTAATTGACCGCCTCCGGCGCGCGCTGGACGCTGCGCAGGCATACCGCGGCATTGGTCAGCGCCGCCCAGGGCGTCGAATACAGACGGTCCTTGGCGGCCATGTCGAAATTCTTCAGCGCCTTGTCGACCTTGCCAGTGCGGCACAGGTACACGGCGTAGTTGTTGGCGACATCGCTATTGCCCGGCGAGATGCGCAGCGCGCGCTCGTACTCCGCCTCCGCCTGCGCCGGGTGGTCCAGGCGCTCGTACAGGAAGGCCAGCGAGGTGTGCACCTCGACGCTGTTGGGCGCCTGCTTGGCGGCACGCTCCAGCTTCTCCTTGGCCAGGGCCATCTGGCCCTGCTGCATGTAGGCCACGCCCAGCTGGACGTTGGCATGGGCCGCGTCCTTGTCGGAGGTCTTGGTGCCGACGACCCCGTCGATCGTGTGCACGCAGGCGGCAAGTCCCGCCGCCAGCAGTAGCGCGGCGGCGAGGTGCAGTGCGCGCGTCACGGCTGTGCCCCGGCGGCTTCGGCCACCACGCCAATGCGCTTGGCGCCCAGCCGCACCGTGGTGCGGTCGATCACGCGTCCCACCAACTGGCCGCAGGCTGCGTCGATGTCATCGCCACGTGTTCTGCGAATCGTCGCCATGACCCCACCCTTGAGCACCTGGTCGCGGAAAGCCTCGATGACCTGCATGCTGGAGCGGCGGTAGCTGGTGCCGGGGAAGGGGTTGAAGGGAATGAGGTTCACCTTCGCCGGATGCCCCTTGAGCAGCCGCGCCAGGGCGCGAGCCTGCGCCGGAGAATCGTTGACGCCCTCCAGCATCACGTACTCGAACGTGACACTGCGGCCATTTTGCTCATCGATATAGTGCCAGCACGCTGCCAGCAGCTCGGCAATCGGGTGGCGCCGGTTAACCGGCACCAGCTGGCTGCGCAGCTCATCGTCGGGCGCGTGCAGCGACACGGCCAGTGCGACGTTAGTCTCCTCGGCCAGCTTGTACATTTGCGGCACCAGCCCGCTCGTGGAGAGCGTAAGGCGGCGGCGCGAGAAATCCAGTCCCAGGTCATCCAGCAAGATGCGGATGGCAGGAATGACGTTGCGGAAATTGGCGAGCGGCTCGCCCATGCCCATCATCACGATGTTGCTGATGATGCGGTTATCGCCAGCCTTGAATCCCAGCTCCTTGTGGGCCAGGAACACCTGGCCGACGATCTCAGCGGGACTCAGGTTGCGGTTAAAGCCCTGCTGCGCGGTGGAGCAGAAGCTGCAGTCCATGGCGCAGCCGACCTGCGAGGAGATGCACAGCGTGCCGCGGTCCGTCTCCGGGATGTAGACCATCTCGAAGCCCTGCGCCTGGTCGGCCTTGAGCATCCACTTGATGGTGCCGTCGGAGGCATCCTGGCGCGTGACGATCTCCGGCAAGCGGACTTCCGCCTCAGCATTGAGCTGTGCTCGGAAGTCCTTTGCCAGGTCCGTCATCGCATCAAACTGCGATTCGCCACGCTTGTAGAGCCAGTGAAACAACTGGCGCGCGCGAAAGGCCTTGCCACCACGCTCAAGGACCCAGGCCTCGAGTTGGGGACGGGTAAGACCCAGCAAGTTGACGCGTTCGACGGACATGCTCTGATCAGCCGCGCGGGCAGATCTCGGTCGTGCTGAAGAAGAACGCGATCTCCACGGCGGCGTTCTCGGCCGAGTCGGAACCGTGCACCACGTTGTGCTCGATGCTCTCGGCCAGGTCCGCGCGGATCGTGCCCGGGGCAGCCTTCTTCGGATCGGTGGCACCCATGATCTCGCGGTGGGCGGCAACGGCGTTCTCGCCTTCCAGGACCTGCGCGATGACCGGGCCGGACGTCATGTAGGCGACCAGCTCGCCATAGAACGGACGCGCCTTGTGGACGGCGTAGAAGGCTTCGGCCTGTGCCTGGGAGAGGTGCAGCATGCGAGCGGCGACGATCCGAAGACCGGCCTTCTCGAAACGCGTGTAGACCTGGCCGATGAGGTTGCGAGCAACGCCGTCGGGCTTGACGATGGACAGGGTGCGCTCAAGCGCCATGAGGGGAACTCCGCCTTGTGAAAAGTGCGGAAGTCTACCTGTTCCGGGCTACCGACGGCAATCCGCGGTGAAGCGGAAGTGCCCGATTTTCAAGGAAATTTATTTATCGCGCCGCGGGACTTCAGACGCTGAAGCTCTCGCCACAGCCGCACTCGCCGCGCACATTGGGGTTCTGGAACCGGAACGCCTCGTTGAGGCCGTGCTTGACGAAATCCACCGTCGTGCCGTCGATCAGCTTGAGGCTGTCGGGGTCGACGTAGACCCTCACGCCATGCTCCTCGAAGACCATGTCCTGGGGGGCAACTTCGTCCGCATAGTTGATCACGTAGGCAAAGCCCGAGCAGCCCGTCTTGCGCACGCCCAGCTTCAGGCCCACGCCGTGGCCGCGGGCGGCCAGGAAGGACTTCACGCGTTCGGCTGCCGAGGGGGTTAGCGAGATGGCCATGTGGGTATTCAGACTCCAGTGAAGGGTAATCAGTTCAACCAGGCGTCCTGCAAAGCGCGCAGCGCATCCTCGATAATGAGCATCCTGCCCAACTTTTCAACCGGTGCGCCGACGGCGCCGCGCCACTGCTCCGGGGAGCCCGGCTGCAGCGCCGCCCGGTGGCGGCCCGGCAGCTGTGCCACCAACGCCTGGCACGCCGCCAGAGTATGGGGGCATCCGTAGGCTTGGAACCGTGCCGCTTTCACGAACTCCCCGTCCACGCCCAGCAGCAGCCGCACCCACGTCCCCAGGCGGGTCTCCCCCGCCTCCCCGGTGACGACCCGGACGCCCTGGGCGAGCCAGTCACCCACCGGCGGCGGCTGCGCCGGGGAGAGGGCCCGCAGCCGCAGCAACTCCCGTCGCACCGCAGCAATCGCGGTATCGATCTCCGCCGGGGTGGTGCCTCGACCCAGGCTGAAGCGCAGCGAACTCTGGGCCAGCTGGGTATCGCGGCCCAGTGCGCGCAGCACATAGGAGGGCTCGCCACTGCTGGAGTTGCAGGCCGAGCCGGTCGACAGCGCCAGCTCCGCCAGGCCGCTGTAGAGGCTCTCGCCCTCCACTCCCGGGAACGAGAGATTGAGGATGCCCGGCAGGCGCCGAACGGGATCGCCATTCAGGAGTACGCCGGGCAGGTCCTGCAGGCCCTGCAGCAGGCGCTCGCGCAGGCCGACCAGCCGCCGGGCATTGCCCTCCCGCTCCGCCGCCGCCAGCTCGCAGGCCAGCCCGAACGCCGCGATCTGATGGGTGGCGGGGGTGCCGGAGCGCAGGCCCCGCTCTTGCCCGCCGCCGATAAGCTGCGGCTCCAGCGTCACGTACCGATGCGGGGCGACGTACAGGGCGCCCACGCCCTGCGGACCGCCCAGCTTGTGGGCCGTGAACGAGAGGTAGTCGATCCCGGCCACGCCCAGGGGCAGCTTGCCGGCGCTCTGCGCGGCATCCACGTGCAGCGCGACGCCCCGCTCTTGGCAGACAGCAGCCAGAGCCGGGATGTCCTGCACGACGCCCGTCTCGTTATTGGCATGCAGCAGCGTGACCAGCAGGGTCTGGGGGCGCAGCGCCGCGGCCAGCGCCTGCGGCGACAGCAGACCGGCCGCATCCGGACGCAGCAGGCTCACGGCCAGTCCGTCGTGCTCGAGCCGGCGTACCGGCGCGAGCACCGACTTGTGCTCGGTCGCCAGGGTGAGCACGTGCCCGCCCTGGCGCCGCGCGGCGCGCTCGCCACGCACGTGCCCCAGGATCGCCAGGTTGTTGGACTCGGTGGCACCGGACGTGAACACCAGGTCCTGGGGCGCGGCGCCAATGAGCGCGGCCACGCGCGTACGCGCCTGCGCGATCAGCGCGGCCGCCCGGCGCCCCGGGGAATGAGTGGCACCGGGATTCCCGAGGTTTTCGGCCAGAACCTGCGACAGGAACGCCGCCACGCGCGGGTCCACCGGCGTCGTGGCCGCGTAGTCCAGGTAGGCGCAGCCCTGCGTCACGGCGTGCCACCGCCCGCGGCGCGCCGCTTGTTCTGCACCGAGGTGAGGAAGCCGCGCAGGATGTTCACCTCGTTGGCGTCCAGTTCCGCGCGGTTCAGGAATCGCCGGATGCGGTTCATCAGGTGGATGCCGCTCTGCGTGCGATCCCGGAAGTCCACCTCGTCCATCACCTGCTGCAGGTGGATGTAGAGGCGGTCCATCGCCGCCGGCGTCGCCAGCGGCACCTCGCGCTCCACCGGCGCCATGGGCTCGGCGGCCCGGCGCGCCATCAGCGTCTCGTACGCGATCAGCTGGGCGGCCATCGCCAGGTTCAGCGACTCGTATTCCGGGTTGGCGGGGATGCGCAGCAACGCGTGCGCGGACTGCAGCTGCTCGTTGGTCAGCCCGAAGCGCTCCGTGCCAAACAGCACGGCCGCAGCGCCCCCCGGGGGGGCGCTGCGCGCCTCCTCCACCACCCGCAGGGCCGCCTCGCGCGCCTCGTAGACCCGGAAGACCTGGTCGCGCTCGCGCGCGGTGGTGGCCATGACGAAGCCGCAGCCCTCCAGCGCCTCGGCCAGCGTGCTCGTGACGCGCGCCCCCGCCAGCACGTCGTCAGCCCCCGAGGCGCGGGCCGTGGCCTCCGGATCGGGGAACAGGCGCGGGTTCACCAGCACCAGATCCCTAAGGCCCATGTTCTTCATGGCGCGGGCGACCGCCCCGATGTTGCCGGGGTGGCTGGTGTCGAGCAGGACGAATCGAATGGGTAAGGGGCGCATCGTTTGGGGGGTGGCGGTGGGTGCTCTGGTATTCTAACGCCTCTCCTTCCAGTGCTACGTCACGGCAGCTCCCTATGCATCCCTACGTCAATACCGCCGTGCGCGCCGCCCGTAAAGCCGGGGAAATCATCGTCCGGGGCCTCGCCCGCTTCGAAGGCGTGGAAACCGCCACCAAGGGGCTGAACGATTTCGTCACGAATATCGACCGCAATGCCGAAGCGGAGATCATCAATATCCTGAAGACCGCCTACCCGCACCACGCCTTCCTGGCGGAGGAAAGCGGCGCGAGCGGCAATGCCGACACCACCTGGATCATCGATCCGCTGGATGGCACGACCAACTTCATGCACGGTTTCCCGCAGTTCGCGGTCTCCATCGCCTGCCAGGTTCGCGATCGCATCGAGCACGCGGTGGTCTACGACCCGATGCGACAGGAGATCTTCACCGCCTCCAAGGGCAGCGGCGCCTACCTGGAAAACCGTCGCCTGCGCGTCAGCAAGCAGCGCACGCTGCAGGGCGCGCTGATTGCCACCGGCTTTCCGTACCGCGAGAACCTGCACTACCTGGACCCCTACATGGCGATGCTCAAGACCGTCATGCAGACCGCCGCCGGCGTGCGCCGCCCGGGCGCCGCGGCGCTGGACCTGGCGTATGTCGCCGCGGGTCGTGTCGATGGGTTCTGGGAAATCGGGCTGAAGGCCTGGGATACCGCGGCCGGCACGTTGCTCATTCGCGAGGCCGGCGGCTTGGTGGCCACGCTGGACGGCGGTGAATACCGCCAGAACGGCAATATCGTGGCCGGCAACCCGCGGGTGTTCATGGGACTGATCGAGGCGATCGCGCCTCACCTGCCGGCCGACCTGCGCGAGGCCGCGCACGAGCAGGCGCTGAAGGACGTGGCAGCCCGTGCGCAGGCTGCCATCCAGGCCTCCTCCGAGGCCGGCGAGGCGTAAGGCACCGGCGAACCTGCCCGGGGCCGTTTAGTTCAGGTCCGGCTCGGTGCCGTTGGCCAGGTGGCTGTGCTTGCGCCCGTACAGGTAGTACAGCGCCAGGCCGATGGCCGCCCAGAAGAAGAACAGCTTGATCGTGTAGGCGCCCAGGCTCACGAACAGCAGCGCGCAGCCGAGGATCGCCAGGGGCCCCACCACCCAGATGAACGGCGTGCGGAAGGCCCGCGGGTGGTGCGGCTCCTTCACCCGCAGGATCATCACACCCAGCGCCACGACGCCGAACGCGAACAGCGTGCCGGAGTTGGAGATATCCGCCAGCGCACCAACCGGGAAGAGGCCGGCGAACAGCGCAACCGCCGTGCCTGTGATCATCGTGACCACGTGCGGCGTGTGAAAGCGCTTGTGCACCCGCGAGAAGATCCCCGGCATCAGCCCATCGCGCGACATCGTGAAGAGGATGCGCGTCTGGCCGAACATCATCATCAGCACTACCGACGGCAGGGCCACGATGGCCGCCGCCGCCACCCAGTTGCCGACGTGCGGCCAGCCCAGGTGACGCAGCACGAAGGCCAGCGGCTCCTTGGACTGCGAGAGCTCCCCGCCCGGCTGGGCGCCGACCGCACCCGTGGCAGCGTAGGCCACCAGCAGGTAGAAGATCGTGCAGACCACCAGCGAGCCGATCAGTCCGATGGGGATGTTGCGGTTGGGGTTGGTGGTCTCCTCCGCCGCAGTGGAAACCGCGTCAAAGCCGACGTACGCAAAGAATATAGAGGCTGCGGCCCCCAGAACCCCGACGCCCGACAGCGGCGTTCCCCAGCCGTTGGGCAGCAGCGGGGCGAAGTTGGCAGTGTTCACCGCCGGCAGCGCGATGAGGATGAAGGCCGTCAGCGCGGCGATCTTCACCACCACCAGCACGGCGGTGAACTTGGCGCTGTGGGAGGTACCGATCACCAGGATCCAGGTGACGAACAGGGAGATCAGGAAGGCCAGCAGGTTGAACACGCCGGCCACCTGGGTGCCGTCCGGCAGGGTGGTGGTGTCGGCGGGACCGGCGGTCAGCGACGGTGGCAGGCCGTAGCCCACGCTCTGCAGGAAGCCGTTGATGTAGCCCGACCAGCCAACGGCCACGGCGCCCGCGGCCACCGCGTACTCCAGGATCAGCGCCCACCCGACCATCCAGGCCACGGTCTCCCCGAGCACGGCGTAGGAGTAGGTATAGGCGGAGCCGGAGACCGGCACCATCGAGGCGATCTCGGCGTAAATCAGGGCGGTCAGCAAGCAGACCACGGCGGCGATCACGAACGACCACATCATGCCGGGGCCCGCCTTGTTGGCGGCCACGGAAGTGAGCACGAAGATGCCGGTGCCGATCACGGCCCCGATGCCCAGCATCATGAGCTGGAACGCTCCCAGTTGGCGCTTAAGCCCCTTTCTCTCTGCAGTCGCAAGGATCAGCGCGAGGGGCTTGGTACGCCAAGTCATGAGTGGACTCCCTGTGGGTTGCCAGCCGATTGTAGGCAGCAAACCACGGCAACATTCAAGATTTCGGGCTGGCCCCAGGACGCAGGAATCAGGAGTCCAGGCGACCCGGTTCATTGCGCCGGGCCAACAGTGCCCGCAGCCGAAGATTGACCATCTCAACCGCCACCGAGAAGGCCATGGCGAAGTACAGGTAACCCTTAGGGATATGCAGCGCCAGTCCCTCCCCCATGAGCGCAAAGCCCACCAGGATCAGAAATGCCAGGGCCAGCATCTTGACCGTGGGGTGGCGCTCGACGAACGCGGATATCGCCCCCGACACCCCCATCATCACCAGCACGGCCACGATGATCGAGGCCACCATCACCGGCACCTGGTCCGGCCGCGCCAGGCCCACGGCCGTGAACACCGAGTCCAGCGAGAACACGATGTCGATGATCGCGATCTGCACGACGATCACGAGGAAGCTGGCGAACACGCGGGTGTTGCGGGCATCGGCGGCGCCCTCCAGCGTGTGGTGGATCTCCAGCACGCTCTTGGCCAGCAGGAACAGGCCGCCGAAGAACAGGATCAGATCGCGACCCGAGAACTCCCGGCCCGCCAGTTCGAACCACGGCGTGCTCAGGCGCATCAGCCAGACGATGGAGAACAGCAGCCCGATGCGCGTAACCATCGCCAGCGCCAGGCCCACGATGCGGGCCTTGTCGCGACGACCGGGCGGCAGGCGCGCCACGAGGATCGAGATGAAGATGATGTTGTCGATGCCCAGGACGATCTCGAGCATCGACAACGTCGCAAAGGCGACCCAGGCACTTGGGTCGGCGAGCAGTTCCACGGCTTAGGGCAGGCTGTCCAGGGCCTTCTTCGGATCGATGACCGGGAAGACATGCTCGGCCTTCAGCCCGCAGTCCAGCGCCACCGATGCGGAGATGTAGATCGAGGAGTAGGTGCCGGCCAGGATGCCGATCAGCAGCGCCTCGGAGAAGCCGCGCAGCACCGGGCCACCCAGGAACAGCAGCGCCACGACGACGATCAACGTCACCAGCTTGGTCATGATCGTTCGCGAAAGCGTCTGGTTGATCGACTGGTCCAGCGCCTGCGCCGGCGCCAGGCGGCGGTTGGCCTCGAAGCGCTCGCGGATGCGGTCGAACACGATGATCGTATCGTTCAGCGAGTAGCCGACAACGGCGAGGATGGCCGCCACCACCGCCAGATCGAAACTCGTCTGCGTGATGGAGAAGATACCCAGCACCAGGATCGGGTCGTGCATGACCGCGAGGATCGCGCCCAGCGACAGGCGCCACGTGTGGAAGCGAAAGGCGATGTAGAGGAAGACGCCGAACAGCGTGAACGACAGCGCGTAGATCGCGCTGTTGCGCAACTCATCGCCAACCTGCGGGCCGACCACGGCCAGTTGCTGGATCTGCGCACCCGGATCGACCCCGCGCAGCACCTTGTCCACGCGCGCCCGGATTTCAGCCCCTGACTGGTTCGGGTCCGGCGGCAGCCGGATCGCGATATCCCGCGAGGAGCCGAAGCTCTGCACCGACGGCTCCTTGAAGCCGGCCTGCGAGAGTCCCGAGCGTATCGCATTGATGTTTGCCGTCGCCGGGAAGGTCGCCTCGATGCTCACGCCACCCGTGAAGTCGATCGCCAGGTTCAGCCCGCGTACGAAGAAGGAACCAAAGGAGATGATCATCAGCAGCACCGACAGGCCATACCAGACCTTGCGGGTGGCCATGAAGGGGAAGTTGGTCGTCTTGTGGAAGAATTCCATCTCTTATCCCCTTAGATCAGCAGCTGCGCAGGCTTGCGCTTGCCGCCGTACATCAGTGTGATCAGCGCGCGGCTGCCCATCAGCGCCGTGAACATCGAGGTAAGGATGCCCAGCGTCAGCACGATCGCGAAGCCGCGGATCGCACCGGTGCCGAGCGCCCACAGCACGACGCCTGCGATGGCGGTCGTGACGTTGGAGTCGGCGATGGCTGAGAAGGCCTTCTCGAAGCCCGCGCGGATCGCGGCCTGCGGGGAAACCTTGTTGCGCAGCTCCTCGCGAATGCGCTCGTAGATCAGCACGTTGGCGTCCACCGCCATGCCCACGGTGAGCAGTATGCCGGCGATGCCCGGCAGCGAGAGCACCGAGTGGAACATCGACAGCAACGCCGTCAACAGCACAACGTTGGCCAGCAGCACGATCGAGGCCACCACGCCGAAGACGCGGTAGTAGAGGATCATGAACAGGAACACGCCGCCCATGCCGATCAGCAGGGCGTTCACGCCCATCGCGATGCTGGCCTCGCCGAGGCTTGGCCCGATGGCGCGCTCCTCGACAATGAACAGCGGCGCCGCCAGCTGGCCGGAGCGCATCAGCAGCGCGAGCTCCCGCGCTTCGGTCTGCGTCAGACCGGTGATCGAGAACTGGTTGGAGAACACGCCACGGATCGTCGCCTGGCTGATCACCTGCTGGGTGGTCGTGTCGTGGTCGACCTTCTGGCCGTTGACTTCGGTGGTCTCGCGCTTCTTCTCGATGAACACCACGGCCATCGGCCGGCCGACATTGGCGCGCGTCGTACGCAGCATCTCCTCGCCGGCGCGCGCATCCAGGCGCACCGAGACGGACGGCCCGTCCTGGCCTGCGCCGGAGGTGGCGTCCACGAGCTGGTCACCGGTGGCGATGACTTCGCGCTTGAGCAGCGTCGGACGCTGCTGGCGGTCGTAGTAGAGCTTGGAGCCCAGCGGCGCGCGGCCGCGCTGCACGGCCTCGGCCACGCTGTTCTGCGTATCGGTCAGGCGGAACTCCAGCGTCGCCACCTTGCCCAGGATGTCCTTGACCTCGGCCGAGTTCTGCACGCCGGGCAGCTGCACCGCGACGCGATCCACGCCCTGGCGCGTCACGGTGGGTTCGGAGACGCCCAGTTCGTTGACGCGGTTGCGCAGCGTCACGATGTTCTGCTGGATCGAGTCATCCTCGCGCTTGCGCACCTGGGCGGGCGACATCGCCGCCTCGATGTAGCGCATGCCGCCGACCTCGGTGACCGTGTAGGCGAGGTCCGCCACGGCCTTCTGCAGGGCGACCTTGGCGCCCTGGACATCGGCGCCGTCCGGGAAGGAAATACGCAGCCCATTGACCTCACCACCCTGCAGGGCGACGGAGGTGATGTCGTTGAAAGGCAGTTTCTGCGCGGTCAGCGCCCGCCGGAAATCCTGCTCGTAGCTGTCCAGCAGCTGGCTGACCGCACCCTTCACATCCACCTGGTAGAGCAGGTAGAGACCACCGCGCAGGTCCAGGCCCAACGCCATCGGCCGCAGGCCCAGGGTGCGGAAGAACTCCGGCGCCCGCGAGGCGCGCGTCAGCGCCGACACGTAGGTCGCCGAGAGCCCCTCGTTGACCGCATCGCGCGCCAGCAGCTGCTCGGCCACGCCGGGGAAGCGGACCGTGAGCCGCCCGTCATCCACGTCGGAGCGGGTGAACTTCACCTGCTTGGAGCGCAGGAACGCCTCCACGGTGGCCCGAGCTTCCTCGGTGATCGCAGCACGGTCCTTGCGGGCCACCTGCAGTGCCTGGTCCTCGCCAAAGAAGTTGGGGGCCGCAAACAGCAAGCCCACCACCGTGACGAGCAAGACGAGGACGTATTTCCAGCGCGCGTAGTCGAGCATGCTTGTATCAGGCGCTCTTGTAGGTTCCCTTCGGCACCAGCGAGGTCACCTGGCTACGCTGCACCTTGATGCGCACGTTGTCGGCAATCTCGAGGGTCACGAAGGTGTCGCTGATCTCGTGGATCTTGCCCACGATGCCACCGGCCGTGACGACTTCATCGCCCACGCCCAGCTTGGCCAGCATGGCCTGGTGTTCCTTGGCTCGCTTCTGCTGCGGACGGATCAGCAGGAAGTAGAAGACCACCACGAAGACCACCAGGATCAGGATCTGGCCCATGCCGCCGCCCGGGGTAGACGCGCCGGCCGCCTGGGCCTGGGCATCGGAAATCAGGAAATTGCTCATCCGAAACTCTCCGTTCGTGTCCGGCCAGGGGGCCGGGTCCCAAAAAAGGCCGCTGATTATGCCACAGGCTCTGTTGCAGCCCCGCGCCGGGCGAGGGCCTCCCGGGCGAAGGCGGCAAAATCCCCCCGATCCAGGGCGTCCCGCATCTGCCGCATCAGGTCCAGGTAGAAATAGAGGTTGTGGATCGTGTTGAGCCGGGATCCCAGGATCTCGTTGCAGCGATCCAGGTGCCGCAGGTAGGCGCGGGAATAGTTCTGGCAGGTGTAGCAGCCGCAATGGGGGTCGATCGGCCCGGTAGCGGCCGCGTGCACGGCATTGCGGATGTTCAGCACCCCGTCCCGGGTGAACAGGTGGCCATTGCGGGCGTGCCGCGTCGGCATCACGCAATCGAACATATCCACGCCCCGGGCAACCGCGGCAATCAGGTCCTCCGGGCGTCCCACGCCCATCAGGTAGCGGGGCTTGTCGGCCGGGATGTGCGGCTCGACCGCCTCGATGACCCCCAGGCGCACTTCCTCCGGCTCCCCCACCGCCAGGCCCCCGATGGCGTAGCCCGGGAAGCCGATCGCCAGCAGGGCCTCCAGCGACGCCTGCCGCAGTGCGGGGTACATGCCCCCCTGGATGATGCCGAACAGGTTGCCGCGCGGCGGGGCGGGCTCCTCGCGGTAGTAGTGCCGGTGGCCACGGGCTGCCCAGCGCATCGAGCGCTCCATCGACTGGCGGGCCTGGGCCTCGGTGGCCGGCCACGGCGTGCAGTCATCGAAGGCCATCGCGATGTCGGAGCCCAGCGAGCGCTGCACGTCCATCGAGTCCTCCGGGGTCAACCGCACCTCGCTGCCATCGATGGGGGAGCGGAACTTCACGCCCTCCTCGGTGATCTTGCGGAGCTGGCTGAGGCTGAAGACCTGGAAACCGCCGGAGTCGGTGAGAATCGGCTTGCTCCAGTGCATGAAGCCGTGCAGGCCGCCGTGGGCCTCGATGATCTGCGTCCCGGGACGCAGCATCAGGTGGAAGGTGTTGCCGAGGATGATCTGCGCACCGATCCCCTCCAGCTCCTCCGGCGTCATCGCCTTGACCGTGCCGTAGGTGCCCACGGGCATGAAGGCGGGGGTCTCGATGACGCCGCGGCCCAGGGTCAGGCGGCCACGCCGGGCGCAGCCTTCGCGCTTGAGCAGTTCGAAAGCGATCACGTGCGCGCGACCGGCGGGGCGGTATGGGCTGGCAAAATCGACCCCGGATGAGGCAAGGACGGGGCGGCATGTTAGGCAACGCCCTGCTCCCCCGCAATCGCGGGGGTCCCCGCCGGGCGTTATTTCTTGGCCGGCGTGGCCAGGATCACGCCGATCTCCCCGTCCGAATTGACCGGATTGCGCTGGTTCTCCAGGCAGACGTACTCGATGAGTTCGGCGCCCGGTGCGGCCCGGTAGTAAGCCTTGGTCACCGTCCAGGGACGGGTGTAGGCCTTCGGGTCAACCAGGGTGATCTCGTCCTTGAGCACGTTGTCGCTGGCCAGCCAGAGGCGCTCGTGCACGGTCAGTTCCGCCGAATGCGGCAGGCCGGAGGACTCCAGGTTCGTGTCGCCGCGCAGCCCGACCGTGTCGGCCACCAGCACGTCGCCTTCCCAGTGGCCAACGGCCGTGCCGTTGTAGGTCGCTTCCAGCTCCTCCGGCGGCGGCAGCGGGCGGCCATCGGTGAAGATGCGGCGCGTCTGGCCGTTCCACTCGGCGAAGATGTTCACCTGCAGCTCATTCATCATGATTTCCATCGGATAGGTCATGGTCATGATGCGTGGCATGCCCTGCGGCAGGCAGCCGGCGGTCGGATCGCCGGTGGGGTGCCCGGCCGCGGCATTGGCCAGGTGCCGCTCGAAGATCCTCTGGTACGCGGGCGTCAGCGGCGGGTTCTGAGCCCGGCCGGGCGCAACGCCCTGCTGCCAGCCGATGCCGCCGCGGTTCTCCCACAGGCCGGTGAAGTCCCGGCGCGACCGGGGCTTGTAGGCCTTGGGCTCATACCCCGGCGCGCTGTGCGCCGTCGCCGCGGCGGCTGTCGCGGAGACCGCATCCTGGGAGAAGGCCTGCAGCGGCAAGGCGCAGGCCCCCGCGAGCAGCAGTACCGAACACAGGCCCCAACCCGTCCGAAACAATGATGTAGCAACCACGGCGCCCCCCTTTTTAACCGACACGGTACGCCAGGCTTAGGCCGCGCGACAGGGGGTGACGAACATTGCGTCGCCATAGCTGAAGAATCGGTAACGCTCGCGTACCGCATGGGCATAGGCCTTGAGCATCAGTTCCCGCCCGGCGAAGCCCGACACCAGCATCAGCAGCGTGGATTCCGGCAGGTGGAAGTTGGTGATCAGGGCATCCACGACGCGAAACGCGTAGCCGGGCGTGATGAACAGCCGCGTCTCCCCGGCACATGCCGCCAGCTGCCCATCCGCCGCCGCCGACTCCAGTGCGCGCGCCACCGTCGTGCCGACCGCCACGACGCGCCCGCCACGCGCCCGGCACGCGGCCACCGCGCCCACCAGCGCCGCATCCACCGTGTAGCGCTCGGCATGCATCACGTGCTCGGCGAGGTTCTCCACGCGCAGCGGCTGGAACGTGCCCGCGCCGACGTGCAGCGTGACGTGCGCGCTCTGCACGCCCTGCTGGGCCAGGCGCGCCAGCAGCGGCGCATCGAAATGCAGGCTGGCCGTCGGCGCGGCGACCGCGCCGGGAACGCGTGCGAACACGCTCTGGTAGCGCTCGCGATCCACCGCGCTGTCCTCGCGCGGAATATAGGGAGGTAGGGGCATGTGCCCGTGCGCCTCGAAGAAGGCCAGCACCTCCCGGGGCGTCTCCACTTCCCACAGGTCCCCGTGGCGCCCGACCACGCGCACGACGCCGCCGGGGGTCGCGACCTCAAGGCCCGGCAGGATCGCCTTGCTGGCGCGCATCTGCACCAGCGCGCGCGTGGCGTCCACGGGACGCTCCAGGAAGATCTCCACGCGCCCGCCGGAGGGCTTGTGGCCAAACAGCCGTGCCGGCACCACGCGGGTGTCGTTGAACACCAGCAGGTCACCGGCACGCAGCAGGTCCGGAAGGTCGGTAAAGCGCCGGTCCTCGAGGGCGCCGGTGGCGCCATCGACGGCCAGCAGCCGACTGGCGGATCGCTCCGCCAGGGGGGCCTGAGCTATGAGCTCCGGGGGCAGGTCAAATTGAAAGTCGCAGCGGCGCACGGGCCGCGAATGTAAGGCAAGCCCTCACTTTGCGCCAATCGTCGCGTCGAGCTGCACCGCCTTGCGGTCGCGCAACACCTTGATCACGACCTTCTCGCCCCGCCCGTAGGACATGAGGATGCGCGTGGCATGCGAGGCGGAGGTCGGCTCCCGCCCGTCGATCGAGGTGATCACGTCGCCGTCCTCCAGCTTCAGGTCGGCGTTGCCCGCCCGGACCACCAGCACACCCGCCTTGGCCCCGAAATAACCGCCGAGGCGCGGCGAGAGGCTCGCCAGCTCCAACCCCTCCAGCCGGCGATGGGCGCCCATCCAGGGCGGCATGCCCTCATGACCGGGAGGCATCGGCGGGCCCTCCCCCGGCATGCCGCGCTCGAAGCGACGCTCCCTGATGAGCTGGCGCGGCGGCATGCCCGCCATGCCCGGCGGGCCGCGCAGGTCGCCAGCACGCCCCCTGTCCGGGCCACCGGGCCCACCCGGACCACCCATGCCGAACAGGCCGGGCTCCGGCGCGCGCGCCGTGACCTCCACGTCGCGGCTCTTGCCCGCGTGCATCACCTTGAGCTTCACCTTGGAATCCGGCTGCAAGCCGCGCATGCGCTCCACCAGCGCGCGCGAGGGCTCGCTGACCTTGGAGAGATCCTCGCCGTTGATCGCGGTGATCACGTCACCCGCCTCGATGCCGGCTGCGGCCGCTGCGCCCCCGGGGCTTATCGCCAGGACGGTGGCGCCGCCGACTCCGGCCTTGGCCTCTATCTGCACGCCCAGGACCGCGCGCGGCAGCATCGCGCCGCGGCGCAGGAAGCGCTGGCCCATATCCTCTCCCAGCTTCGCCGAGAGCTCGGCCACTTCGCGGGCCGCCACATCCAGGCGCTGGCGCGCGGCCTCCAGTTGACGCTCAGTATCGGCCGCCGGCGCGGGGCTGGGCGGCGTCTGCGCCCGCATCGGCGCCGAGGCACAGCTGACCAGGGCGGCCAGCACGAGTAAGGGCATCGGTTTCATGACAGGGTTCTCCTCGACATCTTAAGTTCTAGGGTTCCACCAGCTGCTGGGCATAGGAAACGCGCTGCAGGGAATCCACCAGCGTTGACCTGCCCGCTTCCATCGCACGCAGGTTCTCCGGCTGCTCGCCGCTCACGCGGCTCTCACTCAGCATCGCGTCGATCAACGCGATGCGCTCTTCCAGTTGGGCGCGCACGACCTGGTGCCCGGCGCTCACCAGCGCAGGGCTCTCATCGGCCGCGACCGACGGTGCGGCCGTCGCCACACGCGGGGCGGTCGTCGGGGACTGCACCGGCACGAGCGATACGCCCACCGAGCGCCACAGCGCCGCGCCGATGAGCACGGCACTTAAGGTCGCAGCCAGAGCCGTCGCCCGGGCGGGCAACAAACCCCGCGCCCGGCGCTGCTGCAGGACCCGGGCCTCGCGCTGCTTGAAGTGCGCAAAGTCATACGGGCCCGGCCGCAAGCTGTCGGACTCGGCCAGCGCGCGCAGCAGCTCGGGCTTCGCACCGGATGTGTTCACGACACCCCCTTCAGCTCGACGGTCAGGTTGCGGCATGCGGATTCCTCGGACTGTTGCAGCAGGGCCTTGAGGCTCTGGTGGCCTCGGGAGAGCTGCGACTTGGAAAAACTCACCGATCGTCCAAAGCCCTGGGCGATCTCCTCGTGCGTCAGGCCCTCCACGTCGTGCAGCCAGACGATGGCGCGCGTCAGCGGTGCCAGTTTCAAGAGCGCACGGGAGAGATCCACCTGGGCGGCGAGGTCCGGTACCAGCTCGGCCCGCAAGCGCAGCGCCACGGCCCATTGCTCCTCGCTGCCGAAATCGGCCAGGGCGTAGCGGGCCCGCTGCCACGGGGAGCGCAGGTGCATGAAACAGCGGGAGGTCACGATCTGGCGCACCCAGGCGCCAAAGGGCGCATCGCCGCGAAACTGGGACAGGTTTTCGAAGACCGCCATGAGGCTGTCCTGGAAGACGTCCTCGGCGGCAGCACGATCGATGATCAGGCGGCGCACCAAGGCAAAGACGGGCGGGGAGAGGCGCTCATAGACCGTCGTCTGTGCCGCCGCATCGCCGGCCGCCGCCAGCTGGCGGATCGCGGGGTCCACTTCGATGTCGGCTAGGCGGGTCACTAGGTGTATAGATGCGCCAGGTCGGAAAAAGGTCGCACCCGGACCGCAAGAAATTGTCTACCATTCGCCCTGTCCCGCGCCGGTGTGGCGGAACTGGTAGACGCAGCAGACTCAAAATCTGCCATGGGTAACCATGTGTCGGTTCGATTCCGACCACCGGCAGTCCCCCCTTCCGACGCCTTCCGAAGCCCTCGGGTTTCCGCAGTGAAAGCCGCCACTTAGGCCGCGCCGCCGAGCTAGGCGGTCCGCCGGCGTGGAATGCAATCCGTTGGTGACGCCCCCCATGGGGGGGGTAGGGTCTGTGAGCCCGCTTGGGGGTACGCAGCGTCACTACGTCCTTCGATGAAGCCCCCCAGCGCGCGGCACCCCGCCCTCCAGGCTGCAGACAGCGCCTTGTCGCCCGGACGCAGGGCCGTCTCTGCGGCCAGGGATGCTCCCCACTGATCCGCCATGCGCCATGGCGACCGGTCCTTCCTGCTTGCAAGCGAGGCCGCGATCCAGTCCGCGGGCTTGTCCGCGTGACAGGCCGCGCAGGCAGTGGGGACCTGCAGGGCCTCGGTTTGCGCGGGCGTCTTGCCGGGCGTGAGGCGCTGCCGCAGCGCAGCGTGCTCGGCGCCGACCGGCTGGGGCAAGGCCGCGAGGGCGACGCCCATCGGCCGAGTCGAGGAGGCGTGCGGCAGGTGCCGCCGACGGGGGAGTAACGCCCCAGCCGGTCGCCCGGAGCAGGACGCCGGCTTCCGCGGGAACTTCGCCCCAGGTGCCGCGGGGGCTGGGGTCCGGGCTGCCCCGCAGCAGGCCCCGGAACCGGCGGCCGAAGCGCGCCGTCAGCGCACCGGGTCGGGAGGCGGGCAAGGGCATAGGCCCAAAGCCTGTGCGACCCCCTCCCAGCGGACGGTACTGCAGGTCGCAGCCACCGCCAGCGGGTGGGCTTTAGCCCCCCCAGCCGGCGCGATGGTGGCTGAGCTGCTCGGTCAATTGCTGGCCCAGCACGCGCAGCAGTCGCTCGGTGTTACGCACCTGGGCGCGCAGGTCCGCAGTTCCCAGTACGATTACCTCTCCGCAGCTGTCGCAGCTGGTCTCGTGCCGGTTGCGCATCCAGCCCAGCGTGCGCGTATTGCTCGCGTGACAGCTGTGGCACTCGACTTCCATCTCGCGCTGCTCGATCAGTTCGTCGATTCCCAGGATGTCCATGTTCTTCTGCGCTCCGGAAAAGGCCTTGTATGGATCACATCCTAGGGATCTGGCGCAGCATCACCAGTGGGGAGTTCCTGTCAGGTTTTTCCTGACTTTCCGGCAAGCTGCTAGTCTGCGCGGATGAGCAGTTTCACCTTCTGCAGCCACTGCGGTGCCCGCACCACGATCCGTATTCCCGAGGGCGACCAGCTGCCGCGGGTCATTTGCGACGCCTGCGGCACGATCCACTACCAGAACCCCCGCATCGTCGTGGGCTGCATACCCGAGTACGAGGGACGCATCCTGCTGTGCCGCCGGGGCATCGAGCCCCGGCGCGGCTACTGGACGATGCCGGCCGGATTCCTGGAAAACGGCGAGTCGCTGGAGCAAGGTGCCGCCCGGGAGTGCCAGGAGGAAGCCCTGGCGCAGGTGGAAATCGGCTCGCTGCTGGCCCTGGTCAGCGTGACCGGGGCCCACCAGGTCCACGTCTTCTTCCGCGCGCGCATGGCCTCGGCAGACCACGGGGCGGGCGCAGAGAGCCTGGAGACGGCCCTGGTGGCGCCGCAGGACATTCCCTGGGAGGAAATCGCCTTCCCGTCGACCCAGTTCGCCCTGGAGCGCTACGTCGCCGACCTCGCGGCCGGGGTCCAAGGCCACCACCTGAGCGAACTGACGCGCCGCATGACGGAGTGAGGGTCGGGTTTAGCGGCGCCGGCCCGCGCATGGCAGAATAACGGGCTACCGAATTCGAGGGTTACGCATGACGTTTGTCGTCACCGAAAATTGCATCAAGTGCAAGTTCATGGACTGCGTGGAAGTTTGCCCGGTGGACTGCTTCCACGAGGGCCCTAATTTCCTGGTGATCGACCCGGATGAATGCATCGACTGCACGCTGTGCGAGCCGGAATGCCCGGCCGAAGCCATTTTCTCCGAGGAAGAAGTGCCAAAGGGACAAGAGCAGTTCCTCAAGCTCAACGCCGAACTGGCCAAGAACTGGCCGGTGATCACGGAAAAGAAGCCAGCCCCGGCCGATGCGGAGGACTGGCAGGGCAAGCCGGACAAGCTGAAGCTGCTGGAGCGCTAAGGCGCTTCTGGCGGGCCGCCCCGGGGACTCCGGGGTGGCCGGATCCGCGATGATGGCGGCCCCGCAGGGCCTACTTCGCCGCCGACAGCGACTGCAGGTGCTTGAGCAGCTCGGCCGCAGGCAAATACCCCGGCACGAGCTCGCCATCCGGCAGGACCACGCCCGGCGTGCCGCGCACGCCCAGTTCCTGCCCCAGCTCGTAGTGACGCTTGACCGGATCCTGCGCGCAGGTGGCGGTCTTGACGGCCTCCCCCTTGCTCGCGCGCGTGAAGGTCTCCGCGCGGTTGGCCGCACACCAGACCCCCTGGGCCCGCGCCCAGGACTCCGTCGCCGGCCCGGTTCGCGGCCACGCCAGGTAGCGCACGCGGATACCGGCCTTGTTGTAGTCGGCCATCTCGCTGTGCAGGCGACGGCACCACGGGCAATCCACGTCCGTGAACACGGTGATCGTGTACTTGGCGTCCTTGGGGCCAAAGATCACCATCTCCGCTTCCGGCACCTCGCCGATGAGCTTGGCGCGCAGCTCCTGGCGGCGCGGCGCGGACAGATTGGGGAAATCGCCATTGTCGGCGACGCGATACAGATCGCCGCTAAAGAGGTACTTGCCGTCGCTGGAGACGTAGGAGATCTCCGCCCCGTGCGTCAGCTCGAAAATGCCGGGCACCGGGGTCGGGCGCAGGTCTTCGACCTTGGTACCGGGGATCTTGGCCGCCAGCTCCACCCGTGGATCGGTGCTCTTGGCGCCCACCGCGGCAGCGGCTGTCGTGGACGCAGGGACTGCCGCAGGGGCCCCCTTGGCGGCACTTGCCGGGGGCGGCACCGCTCGGACGGGAGTCTGGGAGTAGGCGTGCAGCGGCACCAGGACCGCGAGCAACAGGGCCGGAATGACTTTCATGCGGGAATGCTCCGCCCGGAATAGCCGGGGCCAGCAGGGCGCTGTCCCCAGATAGTAGCAGTCTGTCAGCCGCGCGGGTGGTGGAGGGTATGCAGCTCTTTCATGCGCTCGCGCGCGACGTACGTGTAGATCTGGGTCGTCGAGAGATCGCTGTGGCCCAGCAGCATCTGCACCACGCGCAGGTCGGCGCCGTGGTTGAGCAGGTGCGTGGCGAACGCGTGCCGCAGCGTATGCGGCGAGAGCTCCTTGTCGATGCTGGACTTGCGCGCATAGCGCTTGATGATGTGCCAGAAGGCCTGGCGGGTCATGCGGTCGCCACGGCGCGTCGGGAACAAGTAGTCGGTCGTGCGATCCAGCAGGATCTCGCTGCGGCCGCCAGCCAGGAAGTCCTTGAGCCAGCGCACGGCCTCCTCGCCCAGGGGAATCATGCGCTCACGATTGCCCTTGCCGACGATGCGCACCACGCCCTGGTTCAGGTTGAGCTGACTGTACTTGAGGCTCACCAGTTCCGAGACGCGCAGTCCCGTGGCATACAGCACCTCGAGCATCGTGCGATCGCGGCTGCCCAGCGGGTCGGCCACGACCGGCGCGTTCAGCAGCGACTCCACTTCCTCCTCGGAGAGGGACTTCGGCAGCGAGCGCCCGATCTTGGGCATCTCGATCTGGGCGGTAGGATCCTCCACCAGCACGCCCTCGCGCAGCAGGTGACGGAAGAAGCGGCGGAAAGAGGAGAGCTGGCGCGCCGTGGAGCGCGGCTGCGCCCCGGACTCCACTCGCCAGGCGATGAAGGACAGCAGGTCGGCACGGCTGGTTTGTTTGATCGCGACGTCCTGGGTGGCCAGCCAGCGCGACAGCGCGACCAGGTCCGCCCGGTAGGCGGCCAGGGTATTGGCCGATAGCCCGCGCTCGGTCCAGACGGAATCCAGGAAACGGTTTACAGCCGGATCCAGGGTTTCCCCGGGCGGTCGGACCAATACGGCGATTTCGGCGGTGTTTGTCAAAATGTGTTCTCGACTGGCTGTCACGGTCTGCACGCAGTATGGTCAGGACCCGGACGGTCCAGCGTGATCACCTTCACAGCAAGGCCAGCTCATTAACATAAAGAGAACCGGATCACATTATTCGCCCGGATGAACCCGCCAACGTGACCAGCCCGCCGCCGCCGGGACGGCTGCCCCTACTGCTGGCCGTGCCTTACGCCCTCTATGCACTGAGCCTCTTCCTGGTAGTGGCCCTGCTGGCGCTGCTGGTGATCCTACCCCTGGGCTCGCTGCAGGCACGCCGCAGCGTCGTGCGTGCCGCAGCGCGATTGGCGCTGGCCCTGGTGGGTGTGCGGCTGCGCCTGCTGCACCCCGCGCGCCTGCCCGCAGGACCCTGCGTGGTGGTGGCCAACCACGCCAGCTACCTGGACGGGGTCGTGCTCAAGGCTGCCCTGCCGGCACGCTTCGGCTTCGTCATCAAGCGCGAAATGAACGGCGTGCCCCTGGCGGGCCTGCTGCTGCGCCGGATCGGCGCGGAGTTCGTGGACCGTGGCAAGGGCCACAAGGGCACCCGCGACGCGCGCAGAGTCCTCAAGACGGCCTCCACCGGTGCCTCGCTCGCCTTCTTCCCGGAGGGCACCTTCGAGTCCGGCCCGGGCCTCATGCGCTTTCACGCCGGCGCCTTCGTCACCGCAGTGCGCTGCCGGTATCCGGTCGTACCGCTGGTGATCCGCGGCACGCGGCGTGCGCTACCCCCGATCCATCCCTGGCCGCGGCCCGGCGTTGTGGAGATCGAGGTACTGCAGGCGATCACGGCCCAGGAGTCGGACGCCGACCGCGCGGCAATGCACCTGCGGCGTAGGGCGCGGCAGGCAATGCTGGAGCGCCTCGGTGAGCCGGATTTGAGCCCCGAAGAGGCCCGCTGAGGGCGCTACGGTCTGGAGCCCAGTGCCGACGCTGTGCTCTACTTGCGGCCCGCTACCACCCCCGTGCAGAGCCCGCCGATGACCGACCGTGACGTGATGGAATACGACGTGTTGATCGTGGGCGGCGGCCCGGCGGGGCTTGCCTGCGCGATCCGCCTCAAGCAGCTCAAGCCCGATCTGAACGTCTGCCTGCTCGAGAAGGCCGCGGCCATCGGCTCCCACGCGCTGTCGGGTGCGGTCATCGAACCGGGTCCGCTGGATGAGTTGCTGCCCGAGTGGCGCGGCAATCCGCCGGGCGTCTGCGTGCCGGCCGCGCGCGATGAGCTGCGGCTGCTGACCCGCAAGGGCCACGTCTCGCTGCCCGTGCCGCCGCAACAGCACAACCACGGCAACTTCATCGTCTCCCTGGGACTTCTCGCGCCGCAGCTGGCGCAGGCCGCGGAGAACCTCGGCGTGGATGTGTTCGCCGGGTTTGCCGGCGCCACCATGCTGTACGGCGAGGATGGCGCCGTGGCCGGCGTGCAGATCGGCGACCTGGGCCTGGGCAAGGAGGGCCAGCCGGGGCCGGACTTCGCGCCAGGACCGCAGATCCGCGCCGGGGTCACCGTGCTGGCGGAGGGCTGTCGTGGCAGCCTCAGCAAGACGCTGATCGCGCGCTTCGCGCTGGACCAGGACTGCTCGCCGCAAACCTACGCGCTCGGCATGAAGGAGCTCTGGCAGTTGCCTGCAGGCCGCGTGGAACCCGGCCTCATCCAGCACTCCGTCGGTTGGCCGCTGGACAACGCGACCTACGGCGGCAGCTTCATCTATCACCTCAACGACAACCGCGTGTACGTCGGCCTCGTCGTGGGGCTGGACTATAAGGATCCGCGCTTCAGCCCGTTCGAGGCGTTCCAGCAGTTCAAGCACCATCCCTCGGTGCGGGCGCTGCTGGAGGGCGGGGAGATCGTGGGCGCCGGCGCGCGCACGATCGCCGCCGGTGGCTGGCAGTCGCTGCCAAAGCTGGAGATGCCCGGTGCCCTGCTCGTCGGTGATGCCGGCGGCACGCTGAACTTCCCCAAGATCAAGGGCGTGCACCAGGCGATCCGCAGCGGCATGCTCGCTGCCGCCCATATCGCCCAGACCGGCGGCAGCGCCGGCTTTGACGCGCGCTGGCGCGCCTCCCCGGGAGGCCAGGAGCTGCGCAAGGTCCGCAACATCAAGCCGGGCTTCAAGGGTGGACTGTGGGTGGGCCTGCTCAACGGCGCGCTGGAAACCATCACCGGAGGGCGCCTCCCGTGGACGCTGCGCAATTCCAGCAACACCGCGCTCGACAAGCTGGACGAGTACGCTTCGCCGGATCGCGGCTGGGTGGAGCGCAGCCTCCCGCCGCGCGATCGCCTGGCGTCGGTGTTCTTTGCTTCCACTACGCATGATGAAGCCCAGCCGGTGCACCTGAAGGTCGCCGATACCCACCTTTGCGCGACGCGCTGCACGGCGGAATACGGCAATCCCTGCACGCGGTTCTGCCCGGCCAATGTCTACGAGATGGTGGATGACGGGGCCGGGGCGAAACGCCTGCAGATCAACGCCGCCAACTGCGTGCACTGCAAGGCCTGCGACATCAAGGATCCCTACGCGCAGATCACCTGGACGACGCCGGAGGGCGGCTCCGGACCCAACTACGCGGGACTCTGAGACGCCGCGCCACGTGGCGGCGGGATCCCCGCGGGTCAACCGGGCTCGCTCTCCACGGGCGCGACGCGGTCGCCAGGCGGCGGCGATCCGGCCGGTCCGGAGGGGCGTTGTTCGGCGTGGTCGTCGCGGCGCCTGCGAAGCGAGGCCGCCACGCTGGTGGTGGTACGCCGATCCAGGAACGACATGATTTCCGCGGCGCGCGCGAGGGAATCGCGATAGCCCAGTGCGATGAGCTCCTGCGTATAGCTGGCCTCGAACATCAGGTAGCTCGCCAGCCGCGAACCAGCCACGTCGCCTGCGCCGGCCACGCGCAGCAGTGCGCGCAGGCTCAGGGGCAGCTCCTGGATGTGACGCGCCGCGATCTTGCGCGGATCCTCGCTCGGCGTGATCAACAGGGTTTCTATTTCCCGCGAGCCCGGGACCAGGTGCGGCGCATAGCGCACGAGCTGGTTCACGCGCTCCACCTGCTCCTGGTCCGCATGCACCTGGTCCATGAACAGGTTGTCCAACAAATAGCCAAAGAGCTGGCCCGGACCCGGCGCAGGGGGCAGCTTCGCCGGCACCGCGGGCAGGCCGTCATCGTTGGGGCCGCGCACGCCGATGATCAGCAGCCGCGTCGCACCCAGGTGCGCGGCGGGACTGAACGGCTCCAGCTGCCGCATGGAGCCGTCGCCGTGGTACTCGGTGCCCAGGCGCTCGGCCGCAAACAGGAAGGGCACGGCGAGGCTCGCCATCAGGTGGTGCAGGCCCAGGTCGGCTCGCCGGCCCAGGTGCTGGCGACGGGTCCACTCGGCCAAGCCTGCCCGCGCCTCGAAGAAGGCCACCGAGCGGGCGCTGGAATAACTGGTGGCGCACAAGGCCAGCGCATCCAGATCGCCGCGCGCCACGCCGCGACGCAGGTTGTGCCAGGAAACACTGCGGGATAGTAGCCGTCGCAACGGTCGATTGTTGAACAGGGCCTGGGGCGGTCGCAGCAATCCCCCGGAGATGAGCGAGCCCAGCCAGTGCAGGCCCGAGCCCAGCATGCGCCACGCCCCGACCTCGAAGACCTGGTCGACATGAAAACCCGCCCAAACCCGCTCGATTTCGTTGACCGCCCGCTGCCAGCGCCGCGCGCGCGCCGCGATCACGGCGGCGGCAACCGCCCCGGCCGAGGTACCCACGATGATCCGGAAGGGGTTGGGGCGGTTGGGCATCATCTCCGCGATACCCTTGAGCACGCCAACCTGGTAGGCCGCGCGCGCACCGCCACCGGTCAGGACCAGACCGGGAACCGAACGCCGTGATGACGGGTCGAGAGACATACCGTTACGATCAGGCTAGTACTGGGCCAACCAAATTCCAGTCAGGGGAATAACATGCTTTCACGATTCGCCTCCAGTTCACGTGTCTGGATCCTCGCCATGGCCGCCACGCTGGCCGCAGGATCCGCCCTGGCTGCCGATACTGCGCCGGCTCCCGCCGCCGCGCCGGCCGCTGCAGAGACTAGCGTATCGCCGGCCGTGGGCGCAGCCGCCCCGACCTTCCGCCTGCAGGACCAGTCGGGCAAGTGGGTCAGCCTGGAGGAACAGCGCGGCAAATGGGTCGTGCTGTATTTCTACCCGAAGGACCAGACGCCCGGTTGCACGACGGAGGCCTGCGAGTTCCGGGACGACGTGTTCGCTTTCCGCAAGGCGGGGGCCGTGGTACTGGGCATCAGCGTCGATGACGTGGACTCCCACAAGGCCTTCTCGGAGAAGCATGGCCTGCCCTTCTCGCTGCTGGCCGACGCCACCAAGGAAACGGCCAAAAGATACGGCGTGCTGACGAGCTTCGGTCCGATGACGATCGCGCGGCGCGACACCTTCCTGATCGACCCGCAAGGCAAGATCGTGCGTCACTACGAGAAAGTGAAGCCCGAGGGTCACTCCAAGGCCGTGCTGGCCGACATCGAATCGCTCAAGGGCGCCAAGGCCAAGGGCTGATCGCCGGTTCGCCGCAGCGAGTCCATCGCTGCGGCGATCCCACCCACGGTGAGCGGGAACATCCTTCCTCCCACCAGGTCGCGCGTCATCTGCACCGAATCGGTGTAGTGCCAGCGCGACTGCGGCTCCGGGTTCAACCAAACCAGCCGCGGGACCGCGCGCACAAACCGCGACAGCCAGGTCGCGCCGCTCTCCTCGTTCCAGTGCTCCACGCTACCGCCCGGCTGGATGATCTCGTACGGGCTCATCGACGCATCCCCGACAAAGATCACCCGATAGTCGCGCGAGTAGCTGCGCAGCAGCTCCAGCGTGGGCAGTCGCTGCTCCTGGCGGCGGGCATTGCTGCGCCACAGCTGTTCATAGGTGAAGTTATGGAAGTAGTAGTGCTGCAGGTGCCGGAACTCGCTGCGCGCGGCCGAGAAGAGCTGCTCGCAGAGGCTCACGTGCGCATCCATCGAGCCGCCCACGTCCAGCAGCAGCAGCAGCTTCACGGCGTTGTGCCTCTCGGGCTGCATGCGCAGATCCAGCAGCCCGGCGTTGCGCGCGGTGGCCGAGATCGTGCCCTCCAGGTCCAGCTCCTCGGCCGCGCCCTCGCGGGCAAAGCGCCGCAGGCGCCGCAGCGCCATCTTGAAGTTCCGGGTGTCCAGCTCGCGGCTGTCATCCAGGTCGCTGAAATCCCGCTGGTCCCAGACCTTAACGGCGCGACCGCTCCCGCGCTGTGCCTGCCCGATGCGCACGCCCTCAGGGTTGTAGCCGTAGGCACCGAATGGCGAGGTGCCCCCGGTCCCGATCCACTTGTTGCCGCCGCTGTGGGCCTCGGCCTGCTCGGCCAGGCGCTCGCGCAGCGTCCGCAGCAGCTCCTCCCAGCCGCCGAGGGCCTGGATCTGCGCACGCTCCTCCGCGCTCAGCTTGCGGCCTGCCGCGCGCTGCAGCCACTCCGGCGGCACCTGTGCCATGAACTTGGCAAAGGCCTCCTGCGCCCCGCTGAAATAGCGTGCGAACACGCGGTCATACGCATCGTAGTGGCGCTCATCCTTGATGAGTGCCGTGCGGGCCAGGTGATAGAAGTCGGTGGCCGAGAGAAAGGCGATGCGGGCGTGCAGACCCTGCAGCAGGAGCAGGAACTCGCCCAGGGAGACCGGCAAGCCGGCGCCGCGCAGGGCGAAGAAGAACTCGATCAGCATGCCGGAGCTCCTTCGCGCCCTGATCGGTTGGCAGCCCTGCTGGTAAGGCACGCCGCGAGCATGTCTCTACCGCGCGCGGCGTGACAGGAACAGCAGCTGCTCGACCAGGTGCACGTCCTGCTCGTTCTTCAGCAGCGCCCCATGCAGCGGCGGCAGGCCCCTGCCGTCGGTGGCGCGCAGCGCCTCCGGGCCCAGGTCATCCGCCACGAGCAGCTTGATCCAGTCCAGCAGCTCCGAGGTCGAGGGCTTCTTCTTCAGGCCCGGCGTCTCCCGCACGCGGAAGAAGGCCTGCAGCGCCTCGGCCAGGAGCGCCTTCTTCAGCCCGGGGAAATGCACCTCCACGATCTGCTGCATCGTGGCGGCGTCCGGGAAGCGGATGTGGTGGAAGAAGCAGCGGCGCAGGAACGCATCCGGCAGTTCCTTCTCGTTGTTGCTGGTGATCAGGATGATCGGCCGGTGCAGGGCCTTAACCAGCTCGCGCGTCTCCTGCACGTAGAACTCCATGCGGTCCAGCTCGCGCAGCAGGTCGTTCGGAAACTCGATGTCGGCCTTGTCGATCTCGTCGATCAGCAGCACCGGGCGCTGCTCGCAGGCGAATGCCTCCCAGACGCGGCCCTTGACGATGTAGTTGCCGATATCCGCAACGCGCGCATCGCCCAGCTGCGAGTCCCGCAGCCGCGAGACCGCGTCGTACTCATACAGGCCCTGCTGCGCCTTGGTCGTGGACTTGATGTGCCACTCGAAGAGGGGCAGGCCCAGCGCGCGGGCGATTTCCTCCGCCAGCTGGGTCTTGCCGGTCCCCGGCTCGCCCTTGATAAGCAGCGGCCGGGAGAGCGTGATGGCGGCGTTCACCGCCACCATCAGCTCGTCGGTTGCGACGTAGCGATCGCTCCCAGAAAAACGCAGTTCGTTCACCGGGTGGCCTGCAAGAGTGCTCAGCCGCCGATGACGCGCAGGATCTGCAGCGTGTTGGTACCGCCCTGCACGCCGGACAGGTCACCCTTGGTGAGGATGATCTGGTCGCCCACGTCCACCAGTTTCTGCTCCAGCAGCCGCTCGAAGACCGCCATCGCCATGGTCTGGCTGGTGGCATGGGTCACGTCGAACTGCACCGGGTACACGCCGCGGTACAGCGTGACGCGGCCGCGGGTGGCCTCCTGGCGCGTAAAGGCGTAGATCGGGATATCCACGCGGATACGCGACATCCACAGCGGCGTAAGGCCCGACTCGGTCAGCGCCACGATCGCCCGCACGCGCAGGTGGTTGGCCGTGTACATCACCGCCTTGGCGATGGCTTCCTCGGTGTTGGAGAACTCGCCCTCGGTGCGCACCGAGCCCGGATTGCCCAGCTCGTATTTCTCGGCGCCGAGGATGACCTCGTTCATGGCCTGCACCGCCTTGACCGGGAACCGACCCGTGGCGGTCTCGGCCGACAGCATCACCGCATCGGTGCCGTCCAGCACGGCGTTGGCCACGTCGCTCACCTCCGCACGGGTCGGCACGGGGCTGGCGATCATCGACTCCATCATCTGGGTCGCCGTGATGACGACCCGATTGGCGGCCAAGGCCTGGTGGATGATCGTCTTCTGCAGGCCGGTCAGCTCCGCGTAGCCCATCTCCACGCCCAGGTCGCCACGCGCGACCATCACGGCATCGGTGGCGGAGAGGATCTGGCTGAGGTTCTCGATCGCCTCGTGACGCTCGATCTTGGCCACCATGTGCGCGGTACCTCGCCACTTGCGCAGCTCCGCCTGCGCACGGCGGATATCCGCTGCATCACGCGCGAAGGAGACGGCCAGGTAGTCCACGCCCATTTCCGCGGCGAGCTTGATGTCCTCCAGGTCCTTCTCGGTCAGCGCCGGCGCCGAAAGGCCCCCGCCCTGGCGGTTAAGTCCCTTGCGGTTGGAGAGTTCCCCACCCACACGCGTCGTGCACTCGATGCGGGTACCGGTCACGGAGACCACATCCAGGATGATGAAGCCATCGGCGAGCAGCAGCGTGTCGCCCGCCTTCACGTCGCGCGGCAGGTCCTTGTAGGCGCAACCGACCTCACGCTCATTGCCGGCGGCCGGATCAAGGCTCGTATCAAGCGCAAAGGGCTGCCCTTCGGACAGATGAATCTTGCCGGAGACAAAGCTCTCGATGCGGATCTTGGGACCCGAGAGGTCAGCCAGGATGCCGACTGGCCGACCGACTTCCGCAGCCGCCTCGCGCAGCTGGGTAATCCGGCGCCGGACGTCCTCGCGACCACCGTGGGAGAAGTTGATGCGCGCCATATCCAAGCCCGCGCGGATCATCTCCCGAATGACCTCTGGGTTATCCGTGGCCGGCCCGAGGGTTGCTACGATCTTCGTTCGCCTTAACATGACTGCTTTACGCCTACTTGCTGCCGTCGTGCCTACGGCGAGTGATTATTTGGAAGCGCGGTCTTCGAGTGCCGCGACGGCCGGGAGCTTCTTGCCCTCGACGAATTCGAGGAAGGCACCGCCGCCCGTAGATATATAGGAAATACCGTCCTGGACCCCGTATTTTTCGATAGCTGCTAGGGTATCGCCGCCACCGGCCAGCGAGAAGGCCTTGCTGCTCGCGATCGCATTGGCGACCACGCGCGTGCCCTCGCCGAACTGGTCGAATTCAAAGACGCCGACCGGGCCGTTCCAGAGAACGGTACCTGCCTCCTCGATGATCTTGGCAAAGCGCTCCGCCGTATCCGGGCCGATATCCAGGATCAGGTCATCCGCGGCCACCTCGTGAATGTCGCGGACGTCGGCGTGCGCCGTCGCGGCGAACTCCTTGGCCGTGACCACATCGGTCGGCAGCGGGATGTCCGCCCCGCGCTCGCGCGCACGGGTCATCAGGCGACGGCAGGTATCCAGCTGCTCCATCTCGCACAGCGACTTGCCGACGCTGACGCCGCTGGCCGCCAGGAACGTGTTCGCGATGCCGCCACCCACGATCAGCCGGTCGACCTTCTCCAGCAAGGCCTCCAGGATCGTCAGCTTGGTACTGACCTTGGAGCCAGCGACGATTGCCACCAGCGGTCGTTTGGGCTTCTCCAGCGCCCGCTCCAGCGCGTCCAGCTCGCTGACCAGCAGCGGGCCTGCGGCCGCGACCGGCGCGTAGCGCGCCACGCCGTGGGTGCTGGCCTCGGCCCGGTGGGCCGTACCGAAGGCATCCATGACGAACACATCGCACAGCGCAGCCATGCGACGCGAGAGTTCCTCGCTGTCCTTCTTCTCGCCCTTGTTGAAGCGGACGTTCTCGCAAAGCACGACGGAGCCCGGCTCGACGCTCACGCCGTCGAGCCAGTCCTTCACCAGCGGCACGCTCTTGCCGAGCAGCGCCGAGAGCCGCGTTGCCACCGGAGCCAGCGACAGCTCCGGGTCGTACTTGCCTTCTTCCGGTCGTCCCAGGTGAGACAGGAGGATCACGCGCGCGCCCTTCTCCAGCGCCAGGCGGATCGTCGGCAGCGAGGCCCTGATGCGCGCGTCGCTGGTCACCTCGCCGTCCTTGATCGGGACATTGAGGTCCTCGCGGATCATGACGCGTTTGCCCGCCAGATCCAGCCGTGCCATCTCCAGGACTTTCATCCTACGGTGCCTTCGACCAAGCCAGGGCGGTGTCCAGCATGCGGTTGGAGAAGCCCCACTCGTTGTCGTACCAGGAGCAGACCTTGACGATCGTGCCGTCGATGACCTTGGTCAGCGTCGCGTCGTAGGTGGAGGAAGCCGGGTCATGGTTGTAGTCCACCGACACCAGCGGCGCCTCGGTGTAGGCCAGCACGCCCTTCAGGGGACCTGCGGCAGCGGCCTTGACCAGCTGGTTGATCTCCTCAGCGCTGGTCGGGCGGTTGGCCGTGAAGGTCAGGTCGACCATAGAGACGTTGATCGTCGGCACGCGGATCGCGAAGCCATCGAGCTTGCCCTTGAGCTCCGGCAGCACCAGACCCACCGCGGCGGCGGCTCCGGTCTTGGTGGGGATCATCGACATCGTGGCCGAACGCGCGCGGCGCAGGTCCTCGTGATAGACGTCCGTGAGCACCTGGTCGTTGGTGTAGGCATGGATGGTGGTCATCAGGCCGTGCTTGAGACCGATGTTGTCGTTCAGCACCTTGGCCAGCGGCGCCAGGCAGTTGGTGGTGCAGGAGGCGTTGGAGACGACCGTGAACTGCGACTTCAGCACGGCGTGGTTCACGCCGTACACCACGGTGGCATCCACGTCGGCACCTCCCGGGGCGGAGATCAGCACCCTCTTGGCGCCACCGGCGATGTGCGCGGAGGCCTTGGCCTTGCTCGTGAAGATGCCGGTGCACTCGAACACAACGTCGACGCCAAGCTGGCCCCATGGCAGCTTCGACGGGTCGCGCTCGGAGAGCACGCGGATGCGGTCGCCGTTGATGACCATGCTGTCGCCGTCGACCTGCACATCGGCATTGAACTTGCCGTGGGCCGTGTCATAGCGCGTCAGGTGCGCGTTGATCTTGGCATCGCCCAGATCGTTGATGGCCACAATCTGGATGTCGGTCGTGCGGCCGGACTCGTACAGCGCCCGCAGGATGTTACGGCCGATACGCCCGTAACCATTGATGCCAACCTTGATCGCCATGGGATGTCCTCTGGTTCAGTTATTCAGCAATTCTACGATTGTTCGCTGCAGATTTTCCGCTGTAAGCCCGAAATGGCGGAACAGCTCGCTGGCCTTGCCGGAGGCACCGAACTGGTCGATGCCCAATACGCGGCCCTGGCTGCCGACGTGGCGCCACCACAGGCCTGTCGCGCCTGCCTCGATTGCCACGCGTCGCGTTACCGCGGCCGGCAGCACGGCTTCGCGCCAGGCGGCGTCCTGGGCCTGGAAGGCCTCCACGCAGGGCATGGACACCAGCCGAACGCGGCGGCCCTGGCCTGCCAGCGCCTTGACCGCCTCGACGCCCAGGGCGACCTCGGAGCCGGTGGCGATCACGATTGCCTCCGGCATGCCGTCGCAGTCGATCAGCGTGTAGCCGCCGCGCAGGATCGCCGCCTGCTGTGCCGGAGTGCGCGGCTGCTGCGGCAGCGCCTGGCGCGTGAGCACCAGGGCGCTCGGGCCGTCATCGCGCTCCACGCTGCAAACCCAGGCCGCCGCGGTTTCCGCCGCGTCGCAGGGCCGCCAGACCGACAGGTTCGGCATTAGGCGCAGGCTGGCCACGTGCTCGACGGGCTGGTGGGTCGGGCCGTCCTCGCCCAGGCCGATAGAGTCATGCGTGTACACCAGGATCACGCCCTGGCGCATGAGCGCGGCCAGGCGCACCGCGTTGCGCGCGTAGTCGGAGAACACCAGGAACGTGCCCGCGTACGGCCGGAAACCGCCGTGCAGGCACAGACCGTTCATGATCGCGGTCATCGCGAACTCACGCACGCCGTAGTTGATGTAGTTGCCGCTGGCGTCGTCGGGCGTTACCGCCCGCGAATCCTTGCGGAAGGTGTTGTTGGAGCCGGTCAGGTCGGCAGATCCGCCGACCAGCTCGCCCAGGTGCGGGCCGATGAGATTGAGGGCGAACTGGGAGGACTGGCGCGTGGCCTGGGGAACATCCAACGCCGCCGCCTGGCCCATCAGGTCGGCGGCGACCTCATGCCAGTTGCCCGGCAGCTGCCCGCCGAGACGGCGCGTGAGGTCCTGTGCTTCCTGCGGGTAGGCCGCCTGATAGCGCGCATACAAGGCGTTCCAGGCATCCTGCGCCAGCTGGCCCGCCGTGCGCTGGTCCCAGGCCGCGCGGATGTCGGCGGGTATCTCGAACGGCGGCGAGGTCCAGCCGAGGTTCTTGCGCGTGGCCTCGATCTCCGCCGCACCCAGCGGCTCGCCATGCGTGCGGGCACTGCCGCCCTTGTTGGGGGCGCCGAAGCCAATGACGGTCTTGCAGCAGATCAGGGTCGGACGCTCGGACTGCGACTGCGCTTGCTGGATGGCGGCGGCAATGGCGGCGGCGTTGTTGCCCTCCACGGCGCGGATCACCTTCCAGCCATAGGCCTCGAAGCGCGCCGGCGTGTCGTCGTTGCACCAGCCGTGGACGTCGCCATCGATCGTGATGCCGTTGTCGTCGAAGAACACCACGAGCTTGCCGAGCTTGAGCGTGCCCGCCAGCGAGCAGGCCTCGTGCGAGATGCCCTCCATCAGGCAACCATCGCCGACGAAGGCGTAGGTGCGGTGGTCGATCACCGGCAGGCCGGGACGGTTGTACTGCGCCGCCAGCAGCTTCTCGGCCAGCGCCATGCCGACCGCATTGGCGATGCCCTGGCCGAGAGGACCTGTGGTCGTCTCGATGCCCAGGTGCACGTCGTGCTCCGGATGGCCCGCGGTATGGGAGCCCAGCTGGCGGAAGTTACGGATCTCCTCGATCGAGAGCGGGTATCCCGTCAGGTGCAGCACCGAGTACAGCAGCATCGAGGCGTGGCCGTTGGACAGCACGAAGCGATCGCGATTCCACCAGGTCGGATCCGATGGGTTGTGGCGCATTACGCCGCGCCACAGCACCTCGGCGATGTCCGCCATGCCCATGGGCGCACCCGGGTGTCCGGAGTTGGCCTGCTGGACGGCGTCCATGGAGAGGGCGCGGATGGCGTTGGCAAGTTCTTGATGAGATGGCATTGCAGGTTTCGGCTCACGGGACGGTAAGGAAAGCCGGACATTTTCCAGCTCAGGGCGCCTTACGGCAAATCGGGTCTTTCGGCTTGCCGGCACGTGCATTATGTGCGATCCGGAGACACCCCCGTCACGAATGCCGGATCCCGCAGCCGAACCCCTCCAAGGTTCGGACGTGTATCACCGTTCGGGCAAATAGTGCCTTGTTAGAGTGCGTCCGGAAACGCAGCCGCCGCGAGCACCGTGAGCACACCCACCGTCCAATTGGTTCAAATTACGGACCCGCACCTCTTCGCCGACCCCGCGGGCCGGCTGCGCGGGGTGCCTACCCTGCTTGCGCTCAAGGACACGCTGCGCGCCGCGGAGGCGGATATCCGCGCCGCGGACGCCATTCTCGCCACCGGCGACTTGGTTCAGGACGATGCGGGCGGCTACGCGCCCTTCCGGCAGGTCATGGGCCGGCTCGGCAAGCCCGTGCTGTGCATTCCCGGGAACCACGACGACGCGGTGGAGCTGGAGCGGGCCCTGCGCGGCCCGCCGTTCCAGGTGGGCGGGCACTACGACACGGCCGGCTGGCGGGTGGTCCTGCTGGACAGCAGCGTTCCCCGCCAAACCCGGGGCAGCTTGTCCCCCAGCGAGCTGGACCGGCTTGAGCGCGCCCTGGCGGGCGCCCCGGACCGGCATGCACTTGTCGCGCTGCACCATCAGCCGATCCGGATGGGCAGCCAGTGGCTGGATACGGTGGGACTGACCAACCCGGATGCGCTCTTTGCCATTCTCGACCGCCACCCGCAGGTGCGAGGCGTGGTCTTCGGCCACGTGCACCAGGCGTACGAGGGCGAGCGGCATGGCGTGCGCATCCTCGGCACGCCCTCCACCTGCGCGCAGTTCCTCCCGCGGTCCCCGGACTTCGCGGTGGACACCCTGCCGCCGGCCTACCGCGTGCTGCGGCTGCTCCCGGAGGGCACCGTGCAGAGCCACATCGCCTGGCTGCCCGACGAGCAGCGGGCCGCCGGCGGGCGCCGCTAGCCCCGTCTCCGCGGGCTTGCCGGGCTGCCGGGCTGCCAGTACCGTGGCGCGCGCGGCGCGATCTCCCCGACAAAGACTGCCGCCCCTAACAGGAGCTCCCAAGCCCGTGCGCGCGCTCAGCTATTTCGCCGCCCTCTTCGCCGCCGCCCTGGGCCTGGTCGTGTTAGCCACCTGGCCCGCGTGGGAACTGGTCAACCGCTACGCCAGCGTACCGTTCCAGCGGGTCGGTAACCGCGTGGCCATGCTGGGCCTGGCACTGGGCCTGTACCTGGTCGCCCGGCGCCTTGGGGTGGCCAACCGCGCCGCCCTCGGCTACGGCGCCCCACGCCGGGAGTTCCTGAGGCACGTGCTGCGCGGATATGCACTGGGCCTGCTGTTCATGCTGCCCCTGGCCCTGTTGATGCTGGTGCTGGGACTGCGGGAGGTCCACAGCGGCACGGGCCTGGCGGTACTGGGCAAGGCGCTGCTGGCGGGACTGGGCTCGGGACTGGTCGTGGCGCTGATCGAGGAGACCTTCCTGCGGGGCGCCATGTACACGGCCGTATCACGGGAGTCCGGCCGCACCGTCGCGGTGCTCGCGACCGCCCTGCTCTATGCCGCGACGCACTTCTTCGCCCGCTATCGCATTCCGGACGAGGCCGTGACGTACCTGAGCGGCCTGCAGCTGCTGGGCGGCTCGCTGGCGGAATTCGCGCATCCCAGCGTCATTCTGGACGCCTACCTCTCGCTCGCCGCCGTGGGCGCGCTGCTGGCCGTGGTTCGCGGCGATACGGGGAACATCGCCGCGGGCATTGGCCTGCACGCAGGCTGGGTCACGGTGATGCTGGCGGTGCTGCGCCTGACGAGCGTGGATCGCGCAGCGCCCCTGGGCTGGCTGGTCAGCCAGCACGATGGCTTCGTGGGCTACCTCACGCTGGGCTGGACGCTGCTGGCGGCCGTGCCGCTGCTGCGGTACTACCGACGGCGCCGCGCCTAGCCCCTAAGCCTCGTCGTCTTCATCGTCGGCGGCCTGGATGTGCGGATCCAGCATCGCCAGGCGTTCCACCGGATCCTCCAACTCCAGCAGGCGCTGCTTCTCCCGCTGCTCCAGCGGCAGGATCTCCGCCAGGCGGCACGACACCCAATCGGCATCGTCATAGTCGTTCTTGATTGCGGCATACAGGGAGCCCAGCTCCGGAAGCACCCGGCGCAGCAGCTCCGCCAGGTGTCGGTAGGTCTCCGGCACGGCCGTGGCCGTGGGCGGCGCGAGGCTCTGCACGCGCCCGATGTTCAGGCCGTCCGCCTGCCGGCGTCGCTCCAGCACCCTGAAGCGCTGTTCGCCGCGGCAAATGATCCCCAGCAGTCCGTCGGGCATTGGATTGAAATCCACGATGCGTGCCCGCGTACCAACGTGCATCACGTTGGCCGTGCCGCCCGCCTCCATGCCCTCGCGGATAAGCACCACGCCAAAGGCGCTGTCGCGCCGCAGGCAGTCGCGCACCATATCGACGTACCGGGTCTCGAAGATCCGCAGCGGCAGGGGCCCGCCCGGGAACAGGACCGTGTTGAGCGGAAACAGCGGGATCTCCTCGGTCACGGGCGGGCTCACTGGCGCACTCCCAGGGCATCCAGCAGTTTGCGATGCAGGCCGCCGAAGCCGCCATTGCTCATGATCAGCACCTGGTCACCGGACTTGAGCGTCGCTGTCAGCTGCTGCAGGAGGTCCTCGATGCTGCCGGCAAGGTGTGCGCGCGCTCCCAAGGGCCGCGTGATGGTACCGGCGTCCCAGCCCAGGTCCGGCGGCGCGTACACGAACACGTCGTCCGCACCGGCCAGTGAGGGACCCAGCGTCTCGCGGTGCACGCCCAGCTTCATGGTGTTGGAGCGCGGCTCCAGCACTGCCACCAGGCGCGCGGCGCCAATGCGCCGACGCAGGCCGTCGATCGTGGTGGCGATGGCCGTGGGATGGTGCGCGAAATCGTCGTAGACACTGACCCCGGCGGCAACGCCGGAGAGCTCCATGCGCCGCCGCACGCCCTTGAAATCCGCCAGCGCCGCGATCGCCTGCCCCACGGGCACGCCGGCATGGCGCGCAGCGGCAATCGCAGCCAGCGCGTTATCCACGTTGTGGCCGCCCAGCTGCGACCAGTTGACGCTGCCTTGCGCCACGCCATCCAGCAGCACCTGGAAACTCGCGTAGTCGCTGCGCTGCGGGGCCCTGGCTGACCAGTTGGCGCCCGGCCCGCCATCGCGCGCGAATCCCTCGCGCGGCGTCCAGCAGCCTTGCCTGAGCACATCCGCCAGGTTCTCATCGCGGGCATTGCAGAGGATGCGGCCGCTGCCCGGCACGGTGCGCACCAGGTGGTTGAACTGGCGCTTGATTGCTTCGAGGTCCGGATAGATGTCCGCGTGGTCAAACTCAAGGTTGTTGAGGATGACGGTGCGGGGGCGGTAGTGGACGAACTTGGCGCGCTTGTCGAAAAAAGCCGTGTCGTATTCATCCGCCTCGATCACGAAGAACGGCGCGTTGCCCAGGCGCGCGCTGACGTCGAAATTACCGGGCACGCCACCGATCAGGAAGCCGGGCGCAAGGCCGGCCTGATCCAGGATATGGGCCAGCATGCTGGTGGTCGTGGTCTTGCCGTGCGTGCCGGCCACGGCCAGCACCCAGCGGTCCCGGAGCACCTCGCGCGCCAGCCACTCCGGGCCCGACGCGTAGGGAATGCCGCGATCCAGCAGCGCCTCGATGACGGCGGAGCCGCGGCTCATGACGTTGCCGATCACCACCACATCGGGAGCCGGCTCCAGTTGCGCGGCGTCGAAGCCCTCGGTGACCTCGATGCCGAGCTGCGCCAGTTGGGTGCTCATAGGCGGGTAGACGTTGCGGTCGGAGCCGGTGACGCGGTGCCCGGCAGCGCGCGCGATCGCCGCGATGCCGCCCATGAAGGTGCCGCAGATGCCAAGGATGTGTACGTGCATGCAGTTTGCCTAGGGCGCACCAGTCCCGGGGAAGAGGCCCAGGGCAATGACGCGGCTGATGATGGCCTCCATCACCACCAGGGCGACGCAGGTAACCTGCGGCCAGCCGGTGGCAGAGCGCAGGATGCGTCCATTGACCGCGAGCGTCCAGACCGCCAGCGCGAGCAGCAGCAGCGAAACCGGCAGCTGCCAGGTCGCGTCCTTCATGTAGTGCAGGAACAGCCAGGTAGCGCCCACGAAGGCCGGCGCGACGATCGTCTGGTAGCCGAAGACGGCGGTCGCGGTCTGCAGGAATCGCTCCGGCCGCCCGGCAAGTCGCAGGACAACCCAGTACCATGCGACGGAGAGGAAGCTGTCCAGTGCGATGAGGGCGATCTGGTCCTCCTCCACGGCGGGCATGAGGGCACTGAGCAGCAGGCTGAGCAGCATGTATGCGAGGACCGTCAGGGCCAGCAGCACGGCCGATACCGGCACGTCCTCAGGACCACGGCGAAGCAGGGCGATGTCGGTATAGAGCCGCGCCACCTGGGTGACGCCAGCCGGATTGGAGTCGATCACGGCGCCTCTCGCGGATAGGGGTCAGCGATTCTACACAGCCAGCGCGAGCAGACGATGAACCTGATTGAGCCCATTACCGATTCCCCCCAGGACCTACCGCGGCTGCAGGAGCTGGCGGCGGAGATGGCGGCCGCCCCCTACATAGGGCTGGACACGGAATTCCTCCGGGAGCGGACCTACCGGGCCCAGCTGTGCCTGCTGCAGCTCTCCACGCCCTCCCGCTGCGAGTGCGTGGACCCGCTCGGCAATCCGGATCTCACCGCCCTGCGCCCCGCGCTGGCGGCTCCGACGCCGGTAAAGATCATGCATGCCGCCCGCCAGGACCTGGAGGTGCTGTGGCCGCTGTTCGGGGCAGTGAAGCCGATTTTCGACACGCAGGTGGCCGCCGCCCTGGCCGGCATGCCGGCCCAGGTGGGCTATGGCGAGCTGGTGCGGCGCCTGCTGGGCGTTGAGCTGGACAAGTCGCACACCCGCACGGACTGGTCACGCCGCCCGCTGAGCCCCGCCCAGCTGACCTACGCGGTGGACGACGTGCGCTACCTGGGGCCGCTGCGGGATGCCCTGCTGGAGCTGCTGGACAAGCGCGGCCGCAGCCAGTGGATGGTGGAGGAGATGCAGCTGCTGGCGTCGGCGGACAATCTTTTCGTTGACCCGGAGCGCGCCCACGAACGCCTCAAGGGTCTCAACGAGCTGGATCCCGACCGGCAGCGGCTCGCCCGGATGCTGGCCGCCTGGCGGGAACGGCGGGCGGCGGAGCGCAACCGCCCGCGCGCCTGGATCCTGGACGATGCCGGCCTGCGCGCCCTCGTGAACCGTGCGCCTCGCGACCTTCCCGGGCTGCAGGAACTGGTGGACTTGACGCCCGGATTCATCGAGAACAGCGGGGCCGACATCCTGAGTCTGATGCACGAGGCCCAGCTGCCGGCGGTGCTGGCGCCCCTGGCCGGGCGCTCCCGGCCCGACCCGGTTCTCAGCGAATGCGTAAAGAAGCTCGGCACCATCACCCGAGACGTCGCGACGGCACTTGAGTTGAGCCCGGAACTGCTCGCCACCCGGCGCGACATGGAACAACTCGCGCGCGGGGAGCGGGACGTGGGCCTACTGCGGGGCTGGCGCCGCGCCGTCATCGGCGAGGCGCTCCTGGCCGCCCTGTAGCGCCGACCTAGCGGCGCTGGGAGCCCTTGCGGGCCGCCCTCTTCTTGGCGGCTTTCTTCTTGGCTGCAGGCTTGCGGGCTACAGGCTTCTTGGCCGCTTTCTTGGCCGCTTTCTTGGCTGCTTTCTGGGCAACCTTCTTGCCGGCCCTCTTCGCAGACTTCCCAGCCGCCCTCTTGGCGACCTTCTTGCCTGCCTTCTTCGCTGCCTTCTTCCCTACGCTCTTCGCAGCCTTCTTGGCAGCCCTCCTCGCCACCTTGCGCTTGGCGCGCTTCTTGGCGGGCTTCACCGTATCGGCCGACAGCGCGGCCACCAGCAGCGCGGTGATGTCGTCGATCTCACCCTGCGCGTTGATGACGCTCAGCAGGCCCTGCTTGCGGAAGTACTCCACCAGCGGGCGCGTCTGCTGCTCGTACACCTGCAGACGCGCCACCACGGTCTCCTCGTTGTCGTCCGGGCGTTGGAACAGCGGCGGATGATCGCTGCACTTCTGGCAGCGCGGCTCCTTGCCCAGCGGCATCGTGTAGATGTTGTAGACGCTGCCGCAGGTCTGGCAGCTGCGACGCCCGGCAATGCGGCGCGTCAGCTCCCTGTAGTCGACTTCCATCAGCACGACTGCCGTCAGCGGCTTGCCCACCTGGCCCAGCAAGGTGTCCAGGGCGGCCGCCTGGGCAAGGTTGCGCGGGAAGCCGTCCAGGATGAAGCCATTGGCCGTATCTGCCTCGCCCAGGCGCTCGCGGATCATGCCCAGCACGATGCTGTCGTCCACGAGCTTGCCGGCCTGCATCGCGTCCTTGGCGGCCAGGCCCAGCGGCGTACCGCGGGCAACTGCGGAGCGCAGCAGGTCTCCGGTGGAGATCTGGGGAATGCCAAAGCGCTGCACGAGGCGCTGGGATTGCGTGCCTTTGCCGGAGCCGGGGGCGCCGAGTAGAACAATGCGCATGGTCGAGGGTCACCGTTTGAATATCGTTATGGCCGCGCCTGGCAGCCTTCTGGCACAGTACCGATACCCTTCCAAGGGGTCAAACAACGCAACACCATTGCGGGAGCGGCGGCATGACCAAGCCAGGCAGAAAATCCGGGGGCAACACCAAGCCCCGTAACGCTTTTTACGCCCAGTCGGGTGGCGTTACGGCGGTCATCAATGCCTCCGCCGCCGGGGTCATCGAGACGGCTCGAAAATACCCCCGGCACATCGGCAAGCTGTATGCGGGCCGCCACGGCATCATCGGCGCGCTGACCGAGGACCTGATCGACGTGGGGCAGGAATCCAACGCCACGATCCGTGGCCTGCGCCACACCCCCGCGGGGGCCTTCGGTTCGGCGCGTTTTAAGCTCAAGGGCCTGGAGCAGAACCGCGCCGAATACGAGCGCCTGATCGAGGTCTTCAAGGCCCACGACATCGGCTATTTCTTCTACAACGGCGGCAACGACTCCATGGACACCGCCCTGAAGGTGTCGCAGATCGGCGAGGCCATGGGCTACCCGATCACCTGCGTTGGCGTACCCAAGACCGTCGACAACGACTTGCCGCTGACCGACTGCTGCCCCGGATTCGGCTCCGTAGCCAAGTACGTTGCCGTCTCCACCCGCGAGGCGGCCCTGGACGTGGCCTCCATGGCCCGAACCTCCACCAAGATCTTCGTTCTGGAAGTGATGGGCCGCCATGCGGGCTGGATCGCCGCCGCGGGCGGCCTTGCCGCCCGCAAGAGCGGCGAGGCGCCGCAGATCATCCTCTTCCCGGAAATCGCCTTCGACAAGGCCGCGTTCATGGCGCGGGTGAAGGCGTCCGTGGAAACGCAGGGATACTGCGTGATCGTCGTGTCGGAGGGCACCAGGTATCCGGACGGGAAATTCCTGGCCGAAGCCGGCACGCGCGATGCGTTCGGCCACGCCCAGCTGGGCGGCGTCGGGCCGGTGGTGGCCAACATGGTGCGCGAGGAACTGGGCTACAAGTACCACTGGGCGGTCGCCGACTACCTGCAGCGCTCGGCCCGCCACATCGCCTCCAAGGTCGACGTGGAGCAGGCCTACGCCGTGGGCAAGGCCGCCGTGGAGTACGCCGTGCAGGGCCGCAATGCGGTGATGCCGGCGATCATCCGCAAGTCCGCCCGCCCCTACCGCTGGAAAATCGAGCCGGTACCCCTGTCGGCCGTCGCCAACGTGGAGAAGACCGTTCCACGCAATTTCATAACGGCTGATGGCTTTGGCATCACGGCGGCCTGCCGCCGCTACCTGGAGCCGCTCATCGCGGGCGAGGACTACCCGCCCTACGTGGATGGGCTGCCGGACTACGTGCGCATCAAGGGCAAGCCGGTGCGCCGCAAGCTGAAGTCTACGTTCAAGGTTTGAGGCGACGCACGTCACCCGCGCGGACGTCCGCACGGCTGGCACTGCTGATCGGCAGTGCCAGCCTGCCGGCCTGGTCGGGCCTCCTGGCCTCGACGGCCGGCGACCAGGCCTTCGCAAGCTACGCCTTCGCACCGGAGCTGGGTTCAGGCATCTACGAGACCAATGGCCGGGCGCTGCAGATCTACCGCCTGCCGTTTGCGTTTGAGCGCGAGGGCTGGCGCCTGACCCTGCCTGTGACCGTCGGGCTGCTGGATTTCCGCAGCAGCGACGTCATCAACCTGAACCTGCCGCGCGGAATAGGCTCGGTGAGCCTGGTGCCGGGGATCGAGCGGGATTTCGGTATTACCGACAACTGGAGCCTCACGCAGTTCTCCAAGGCCGGCTATACGAAGGCCTCGGGCAATGCCGCCGACGCGGTTCTCTTCGGCCTGGGGCTGCGCAGCAACCTGCGCCGGCCCGGCGTGCAGTTTGACGAGGACGGGGCCGTGAAGCCGCGCTCGCAGGAATTTCTCCTCTACAACGAGCTGAACCTGGCCGTCGCGGACCTGCGTGGCCCGCCGCCGGGCGACCACTTCCTGCGGCTGCGCACGGCCGTAGAGGGGGATTTCGCCACGCCGCTCGCCGTTGGTGAGCGGCGGCTGCGCGTGGCCCCCTACACCCTGCTGGACGCCTATATCAACCCGCCGACATCCCCCCTGACGGGTCGGGACGCCGACCGGTACCAGAAAGAGATTGGTTTTTCACTGTCTTTGTACCCCCGCTCCAGCCGGCTGGGCATTGCGCTTCCCGCACTGGGCGTGTCGTATCGGATTGCCGGGGAACTCTCCGGCTGGCGTCTGGCAATCGGCGCGCCTTTCTGACTATATTCAGTTGCGCAAACAACGCGCTGCGGGGGGTTCCTGATACCCGCATGCACCTAGAACAACATTTGATCACTTGAACGATCGTGGGGAGGTCTGTTGATGGACGTCAGTAACTGGTTGTGGCTATCGGTCGCCTCGGGCGTGATCGCAGTCCTATATGGCATCGTCTCGATGCTGTCGATCCTGAAGCTGCCGGCGGGTAACGACCGCATGCAGGAAATCGCCGCAGCCATCCAGGCCGGTGCCAAGGCCTACCTGAACCGCCAGTACACGACCATCGCGATCGTCGGTGCCGTGCTGTTCGTCGTGCTGGGCTTTGCCTTGCAGAGCTGGGCCACGGCGGGTGGCTTTGCCGTCGGCGCGCTGCTCTCGGGGCTCGCCGGCTTCATCGGCATGAACATCTCCGTGCGCGCCAACGTGCGCACCGCGCAGGCAGCCAACAACGGACTGAACGCCGCGCTGCAGGTCGCCTTCAAGGGTGGCGCCATCACCGGCATGCTGGTGGTGGGCCTGGGTCTGATCGGCGTGGCGGGCTACTTCGCGCTGCTGCGTCCCTACATCGGCGAGGAAGCGGCCCTGCACTCGCTGGTGGGCCTGGCCTTCGGCGGCTCGCTGATCTCCATCTTCGCGCGCCTGGGCGGCGGCATCTTCACCAAGGGCGCCGACGTGGGTGCCGACCTGGTGGGCAAGGTGGAGGCCGGCATCCCGGAGGATGACCCGCGCAACCCCGCGGTGATCGCCGACAACGTCGGTGACAACGTCGGCGACTGCGCCGGCATGGCCGCCGACCTCTTCGAGACCTACGCAGTCACGCTGGTGGCAACCATGCTGCTGGGTGGGCTGCTCTTCAAGGGCCAGGGCAGCGGCGCCATCGTCTACCCGCTGGCGCTGGGCTCGGCCTCGATCATCTCCTCGATCATCGGCACGTTCTTCGTGAAGGCCAACGAGGGCGGCAAGATCATGAACGCCCTCTACAAGGGCGTGATCGTCTCGGGCGTGATCTCGGCAGTGGCCTTCTGGTTCATCACGGACTACGTGATGCCCGGCAACTTCGCCGCGCTGTTTGGCTGCACGCTGGTGGGCCTGGCGCTCACCGCCGTGCTGATCGTGATCACCGAGTACTACACGGCCACCGAGTACAGCCCGGTGCGCAAGGTCGCCGAGGCCTCGCAGACGGGTCATGCGACCAACATGATCGCCGGGCTGGGCGTGAGCATGAAGTCCACGGCGCTGCCGGTGATCGCGGTGTGCGCGGCCATCTACGCCGCCAACCACCTGGCGGGCCTGTATGGCATCGCCATCGCCGCCACCGCCATGCTGTCGCTGACCGGCATGATCGTGGCGCTGGACGCGTACGGCCCGATCACCGACAACGCCGGCGGCATCGCCGAGATGGCGGGCCTGGACAAGAAGATCCGCGACATCACCGACCCGCTGGACGCGGTGGGCAACACGACCAAGGCCGTGACCAAGGGCTATGCCATTGGTTCGGCGGGCCTCGCCGCGCTCGTGCTGTTTGCCGACTACACCCACAACCTGGAGGCCGCCGGCAAGCTGGTGGCCTTCTCGCTGTCTGACCCGGCCGTGATCATCGGCCTGTTCATCGGCGGCCTCGTACCCTACCTGTTCGGCGCCATGGCGATGGAAGCCGTCGGCCGGGCCGCGGGCTCCGTGGTGGTGGAGGTGCGTCGCCAGTTCCGCGAGATCAAGGGCATCATGGAAGGCACTGCCAAGCCGGATTATTCCCGCGCGGTGGACCTGCTGACCAAGGCGGCGATCAAGGAAATGATCGTCCCGTCGCTGCTGCCGATCCTGGTCCCGGTGATCGTGGCCTTCGGCATCAACGCGCTGATGGGCCCCGGCGAGGGCATCAAGGCGCTCGGCGGACTTCTGATCGGCACGATCGTCACCGGCCTGTTCGTGGCCATTTCGATGTGCACGGGTGGCGGCGCCTGGGACAACGCCAAGAAGTACATCGAGGAAGGGCACTTCGGCGGCAAGGGCTCAGATGCGCACAAGGCGGCGGTCACCGGCGACACCGTGGGTGACCCGTACAAGGACACCGCCGGCCCGGCCATCAATCCGCTGATCAAGATCATCAACATCGTGGCGCTGCTGCTGGTGCCCCTGCTCTAGCGCAGGCACTGCTCTTCGCAGCAACAAAAAAGCCCGGCCAAGTGCCGGGCTTTTCTTTGCGCGGGGGGGGGACGCCGCCCCGTGGCTGGCGCCGCCGCTTCGGGCCGGCCGCTTAGCGCCGTGATGTCGGTGGCGTACTTGACGACTTTGGACAGCCTGTAGTCCCTGTCCAGGGTCGGGTTGTAGCTGGCTTGGCTCCAGATTCCCTTGCCGCCCTTGCCGATGCGCCTGGACTGCCCGGCGGCGTACTCGCCGCTGCCGAGCTTCTGCCAGGAGGCCTTGTATCCACGGCGCTGCTTGGAGGGCCGCCGCCCCGGTCCTTTAACTCACGGCTTGAACAAACCTGTCCACGGCTCGCGGTCTGCGCAAACAGGGCCATCAGCTTCTGTCTTGCCAGCCAGCTTTTCTCGGGACGCCGGTGCAGCTTGCGGAAACAGGTGGGCCGGATTTTTGTCGAACAGGAACCGGATCGCAGGCGCGGCAGCGCGGCAGCGCCCTGCAGGGGCGGGCAGCCAGGTGGCGGGGGCCGCTAGGCCGCGAGGGACAGCGGCTGCGGTCGGCCGATCGCGTAGCCCTGCAGGTAGTCGATACCCATGCTGCGCGCGGCATCCACGCAAGCCGCATCCTCGACCTGCTCGGCAATGACCTTGAAATTCAGCGTACGGGCGAGCTTGATCATCGCGGCGACCATCGCCTGGTTCACGCTATCGCGGGCCAGGTTGCGCATGAAGGAGCCATCGATCTTCAGGTAGTCCATCGGCAGGTTCTTCAGATTGGAGAAGGAACCCAGGTTGCTGCCGAAGTCATCCAGTGCGAACTGGCAGCCCATGCCGTGCAGGACGCCGACGAAGCGCCGCGCGTGGTCCATATGGGCCACCACCGAGGCCTCCGACAACTCGAAACAAACCTGCGCCGGGTGCACGCCGGTGCGGTCAAAGCAGTCGGTGACGAACTCCAGGAACTGCCCGTCGGCCAGCGTCTGCCCGGAGATATTGATGGCCAGGCTGCGCTCTCCCGGCAACTCGATGGCGCCGCGACCCAGCGCGGTCAGCGTCGTCTGCACGACCCAGCGGTCGATCAGGCTCATCAGCCGGTAGCGCTCGGCGGCGCGCAGGAAATCCACCGGCGGCATCTCGCGCCCGGCATCGTCGGCCAGGCGCAACAGCACTTCCATCGCCGGCCCGCGCCCGTCATCGCCGTAGGCGGAGACGATAGGCTGCCAGAACAGGCGGAAGAGGTTGTCGCGGATCGCCGTTTGCAGCGTCTGCAGCCACTGGATCTCCCCGCTCTGGCGCGCGACCACTTCATCGCGCGCCGAATAGACGGCCACTTGACCGGTGCCCTGCTTCTTGGCGACGTAGCAGGCCGAATCCGCCGCCGCCAGGGCTTCCTCCAGCGTGCCGCTGTCGCGCGCGATCTCCACGATGCCGCAGCTCACGCCCACGTTGTAGATGCGGTCCTTCCAGACGAAGCGGAAGTCCGCGATTGCGCGGGAGAGATCGTCGGCGATCTGCCGTGCCTTCTCGAGCGGGCAGCCGACCAGCAGCAACCCGAACTCATCGCCGCCCAGTCGCGCGACCGTATCCGAGTCGCGCACGGCCTCGCGCATGAGCTTGGCCACCTCGCGCAGCATGCTGTCGCCTGCCAGGTGACCGCTGGTGTCGTTGACCGCCTTGAAGCGGTCCAGGTCCAGGTAGCAGAGCACGTGGGTCGCGTCGCCGCGGTGCGCGGCGGCCAGGGCCTCGGACAGGCGCCGTTCGAACTCCTGGCGGTTCACCAGGCCGGTGAGCGCATCGTGCGTGGCCTGGTAGGACATCTGGCGGGCCAGGCCGCGCACCTCGGTCACGTCGTGCAGCAGCATCACCGTGCCGGTGATCTCGCCTGCGGCGTTCTCCTGGCTGCGGATCGGCGACACGGCCACTTCGATGGAACGCTCTGCGCCGTTGGCCAGCGACAGCAGCACGGCACGACGCCCCAGGTTCACCGTGGCGCCGCTGGAGAGTGCCTGCTGCACCGGGTCGGCCAGGAGCTTGCGGTCGGTCTCATCCACCAGGCTCGCCACGGTCCCCAGCGTCGCGCCCTTGAGTTCGCGCAAGTCGGCGCCCAGGAGCCGGCAGGCCGACGGGTTGGCGTAGTCGATGCGCCCGGAGGCGTCGGTCGTAAGGATCGCCTCGCCCAGGCTGTCCAGCGCATTGCGGGCCCGGGAGCGAACCCCTTCAGACATGCCGGACAGGTTGATCGCCTGAACCGTCTGGGTAGGGATTACTTCCACGCCGGTCACCAGCAGCGCATCGGTCCCGTCGTAGTCGATCGGCTTGGTGGCGATCTCCAGGCGGCTCAACTGGCCCTGAAGGCCAATGAGGTCGATCTCGTAGCGCTCCGGAACGGCCTCCCCTGCGAGGCGCTTCTTCAGGTTCTCGGCCACCAGCTCGGCGTGGTCGGGCGGCACCAGATCCCCCAGGCGGCGGCCCACCACGTCCTTCAGGTCGACCCCTAGAAGATTTGCAAACTGGGGGTTCGCGTAGAGGATCGTCGCAGCGTGCACGAGCACGACCTCGTGGACCCGGTCGCCAATATCTTTGAACAGCATCGCGGGATCCGCCCGGGTGCGGGCGGGTGCGGCCGGGGGCGCCAGGCGGGGCGGGGGGGGCGCGGCCGCCTCGGCGACTACCGAGGCGGCCTGCTCCAGTGCCCGCAATTCACGCCGCTGCCGCAGGAAAAGTCCCAGCAGCAGCACGGCCGCAAGCGTCAACAGCAGACTTAGAACCCCATAACTTGGCATCGTCCGAGAATAGCCCAGTCGCCGCATGGCAACAGGGGCACTTCAACATAAGCGACAGACCCTGCATAATCAGTTCCCTGATATTGAGAACTTGGCAGGCCCGGTGAAAAGCCGTAACTTGCCGGCTCGCACGAAAACCCAGGCTTCAGTCGACTTCCGGTACCCCCCAGCATGACCCGTCTCCAGGCCGCCGAATACGCTCGCGAACAGATGGTTGCCCAGCAGATTCGTGCATGGGACGTGCTCGACGAGAACGTCCTGAACCTCTTCAGGCAGCTGGTGCGCGAGCAGTTCGTGCCGGCGGCCTATCGCGACCTGGCCTACGCCGATACCGACATTCCGCTGGGCCACGGCCAGCATATGCTGGCCCCCAAGATCGTGGGCCGTATCCTGCAGGCCCTGGACGTGCAGCCCAAGGAACAGGTGCTGGAAGTGGGCACGGGCTCGGGCTTCCTGTCCGCCTGCCTGGCGCTGCAGGGCGCGTCGGTCCGCACGATTGAAATTTATCCCGATCTGGCGGCCCAGGCCCAGAGCAACCTGGCCAGCGCCGGGATCCTCGGGGTCCAAGTCACCACCGGGGACGCGCTGGGCATGCTGGCCGGCCCGGCGCGCTTCGATGCGATCGTGATTACCGCCTCGCTGCCAGTTTATGACTCGCGGTTTGAGGCCCAGTTGAAGCCGGGCGGACGACTTTTTGTCGTCGTCGGCGAGGGTGCCGCCATGGACGCGCGTCTGATTACACGCGAGCTGTCTGGCGAGCGCCGGCAGGAGAGTCTTTTCGAAACCGTGCTCGACCCGCTGGTCAACGCCCAGCGCTTGGAGCATTTCCGGTTCTAAAGAACCCCTTCGGGGGAACTTGCAGAACGCCGGCGCGCTCTTAACCCGGGCCTTTAGTTTTCTGGTGCATTCATGAATCGTGGACCGCTGATTGTGTCGCTACTGTGCCTAACCGGTGCAGCCCAGGCCGAAGACCTCCTGGCGGTCTATGACCGGGCGCTGACCAACGACCCCCAGTTGCGGGAGGCCGACGCCACCCGCCTGGCCAACCGGGAGGCCAAGCCCCAGGCGCTGGCGAACCTGCTGCCGCAGCTGACGGCCGGCGCCTCGCGCACCCGTACCTGGGGTGACGGCACTTCCTCGAGCCAGCAGCTGCTGGGCACCAATGTGATCGCCTTCAACGGCGGCGGTCCGACGCTCAGCAACAACACGTCCTGGAACTTCAACCTGCGCCAGAACGTGTTCTCCTGGGCCAACTGGACCAACCTGCGCGCCGCCAGCGACACCGTGGCCCAGGCCGAGGCCGACTACCTGGTCGCCCGCCAGAGCCTCGCGCAGCGCGTCTCCAGCCAGTATTTCGCCGTCCTCGCCGCCGAGGACTTCCTGGATGCCCAGCAGGCCGCCTTCGATGCTTTCTCCCGCCAGCTCGAGCAGGCCGAGAAGCGCTTCGAAGTGGGCCTGATCGCGATCACCGACGTACAGGAAGCCCGTGCGGCCCGCGACAGCGCGGCAGCGGCGGTCATCGCGGCCAAGCGCGCGCTCTCGAACCAGCAGCAGCAGCTGTGGACCATCGTCGGGGAGGACTACAAGGTCCTGAACAAGCCGGCGGAGACCCTGCCGCTGCTGACGCCGGCCCCGGCCAGCGAAGATGAATGGGTCAAGATGTCGATGGAACAGAACGCGTCGCTGATCTCCAGCCGTTTGGCCGCCGACATCGCCCGCGACCGCGTCTCCAATGCCTTTGGCGGCCACCTGCCGACGCTGGACCTCGTGGCCGGTCGCACCCACAGCGAGACCGACGGCTCGCAGACCTTCATCACCGGCCAGAATGGCGCCAACTCCTCCAACACCTACGGCAAGTCGATCGCGCTGCAGTTGTCGGTGCCGCTGTACAGCGGCGGCGCCACGCAGTCGCGCGTCCGCCAGGCGCAGTACTCGTGGATCGCCGCCAAGGAGCGCCTGCAGCGCACCTCCCGGGAGACCGAGCGCTCGGCCCGGGATGCCTTCCAGAGCGTGATCAGTGGCATCTCGCAGGTGCAGGCGCTGCGCCAGGCCCTGGAGTCGAGCCAGACGGCGCTCAAGGCGACCGAGGCCGGCTATGAGGTGGGCACCCGCACGGCCGTGGAAGTGCTGGACTCCCGCCGCCTGCTGATCCAGGCGCAGACCAATTACTCGCAGGGCCGTTACGCCTACCTCAACAGCTTGATCCAGCTGCGCCTGGCCGCCGGCGACCTCGACCGTTCGACGATCGAGGAAATGAACAAGTGGATGACGGTCGCCATTGCGGCGCCTGCCCCGGATCCGGCGCCCCCGTCGCCGTAAGGTCCGGCTCTCAGCCCGGCACGGGGGGCAGCACGCCCTCCAGCAGCGCCAGGCTGCGGCGCACCGCGCCCCGATTACTCGCCACCTGTGCCCGGCCCGCCTCGCCGCGGCGGGTCGCCTCCGCCTCGTCGATGAACAGTCGCAGCAGCGCCGCGGCCAACTCCTGGGCATCGCGAACGGTTTCCAGCGCACCACAGGCGGCCAGCATCCGCGCGATCTCGGGGGAGGCGAACGTATGGGGGCCGCTGAGCACCGGCCGTCCGAGCACGGCCGGCTCCAGCAGGTTGTGGCCGCCGATCGGCACGAGGCTCCCCCCCACGAAGGCGATCTCCCCGCAGGCATAGAAGGCCAGCAGCTCCCCCAGGGTATCCACCAGCAGCACCTGGGTGTCCTCACCCACCGGGGCCTGTGCATCGGCCCGGCGCACGAAGCAGAGGCCCTCGCGCGCGAGCCACTGCGCCACCGCGGGGAAGCGATCAGGATGCCGCGGCACCAGCACCAGCAGCGGCGCATTGCCGTGGCCGCCCGCGCCCTGCCAGACCGCGAGCAGGCGCCGATGCGCCTCCAGCAGCTGCTGCTCTTCCCCGGCGTGCGTGCTGCCGGCAACCCACGCCCGGCGGCTACCCAGCAGGCGGCTGCGCAGCGCCGCCGCGCGCTCGTCCAGGTCCGCGGGCAGCTCGAAGTCGACCTTCACATTGCCGGTGACGTGTACCTGCCGGGGGTCCGCGCCCAATTGGATAAAGCGCTCGGCGTCCGTCTGGCTTTGCGCGGCCACCAGTGCAAGCCGGCTGAGCGTCTTGCGCATCAGCCGCGGCGCGAAGCTGCGATAGCGGCGCAGCGAGCGCTCCGAGAGGCGCGCGCTCACCAGCGAGACCGGTACGTTGCGGCGCTCGCAGGCGGCCAGCAGGTTGGGCCACAGTTCGGTTTCCAGGAAGACGGCCGCGCAAGGGCGCTCGCGCCGCAGGAAGCGTTCGGCCGCGCCGGGCAGGTCGAAGGGCGCATAGCGCAACTCGATGCCGGGCTGCGTGAATAGCGTCGCGGCACGCTGCCGGCCGGTCGCCGTGGCCATGGTAAGTAGCACGGGGCGCGTCGGGTCGCGCTCGCGCAGCAGCCGAAGCAGGCCCGCCGAGGCCTGCACCTCGCCCACCGAGACGGCATGGATCCACACCGGCTGCGGGCCGCTGCGCGGACGGCCGTGTCCCAGGCGTTCGCGCAGGTCCACGCGCAGCGCCGGATTGCGCCGGCCACGCCACCAAAACAGCACGCCCACGACGGGCAGCACCAGGCGAAGCAGCAGCGTATAGAGCGCGCGCGGCATCAGCGGTAGGCCGCCAGCAGGCACTGCCAGGTGACTTCATCGAAGGGCTGCTGCGACGGCTCGCAGATCTTCTCCAGCGAGCGACGCAGACGCACCAGGTTGGCGTCCTGCCAGAGGCCCGGCCGCCGCTGCCGGCCGCGGTCGAAGTCGATCAGAAACACATCGGCCTCGCCCCGCAGCAGCACGTTGTGCGCGTTCAGGTCCGCATGGCAGACCCCAAAGTCATGGAAGCGCCGGATGCAGCGTCCGATGGCGGTCCAGGTGGACAGCGGCACGCTCCCGGCGCGCAGGCGCTGCGCCAGGGACTGCGTATCGGGAATGAACTCGGTGATCAGGTCACCCCGGTACGTGTTGCCCTCGCGCTGGTAGCGCGCAGCCACCGGTGCCGGCACCGGCAGGCCCGCCTCGAACAGGCGGTCGATGAGCAGCAGCTCGCGAAACGGCCGCGTTGCCGACTCGCCCCGCCAGAGGTAGCGATCCGGCGAGAGTCGGGCGATCAGGCCCCCGCGCCGATAGTGGCGCAGTACGAGTCGCCGCTCGCCCTCCTGCACGATGTAGGTGGTGCCGCGTCCAAGCGCTTTCCCGACCACAGCGTCCTGCGTCATCCAGTGGCGGGGCTCGAACCAGGGCTCGGCGAATTTGCCGGCATGGGAGGGCTTGTATAGCATCGCGCCACTGCCCGCCGCGCCGCTCGTGGCAAAGCGCCTGATGTCCGTCATCGACTAAAGACCATCGCGCATGCCCGTCCCGTTCCCGTTCACGACGCCGCCGCAACGCGTTTGCATCCTGCGGCTCTCGGCCATCGGCGATACCTGCCATGTCGTTCCCCTGCTGCACCGACTGCAGCAGGCCTGGCCGCAGACCCACTTTACCTGGGTGATTGGCCGCATCGAGGCACGGCTCATGAGCCTCTTGCCTGGCGTGGAGTTTATCACCGTCGACAAGCGGGCCGACCGCGCCGCCAAGGCGGCGCTCCGGCGAGCCCTGGGCGCCACGCCCTTCGACCTGCTGCTGCACCTGCAGGTGTCGCTGCGCGCCAGCCTCCTCTCCCGCCATATCCGGGCGACCGTGAAGCTGGGTTTCGACCGCGCACGGGCCCGCGAGCTGCAGTGGCTGTTCACCAACCAGCGCGTCCCGGCGCGACAGCGCGAACACGTGCTGGATAGCTTCCAGGGCTTTGCCGACGCGCTGGGGGTAGCGCCCGCGCCGCTGCAAATGCAACTACCGCTGCCGGCGGCGGCGCGCGAGTACGCCCGCTCCCTGATTCCCGACGGCGTTGCCACGCTCGTGGTCAGCCCCTGCTCCAGCCACGTCTTTCGCAACTGGCGTGCCGAGCGCTACGCCGCGGTGATCGACCACGCGCAGCGCGCCCTGGGCCTGCGGGTGATTCTCTGCGGGGGACCCGCGCCGCTGGAGCGGCAGATGGGCGAGGCCATCGAGGCGGCGGCCCAGACGAGCCTCGTCAACCTGATCGGCAAGGACTCGCTGCCCCAGCTGCTGGCGCTGCTGGAGCGCGCCACGGTGCTGGTGTCGCCGGATTCCGGACCCGCCCACCTGGGCACCCTGGCCGGCGTGCCGGTGGTGGGGCTCTACGCGGCCACCAACCCGGCGCGCAGCGGCCCCTACCTGTCGCGCCAGTGGTGCGTGGACCGTTACGAGGCGGCCGCCCGCACCTTCCTGGGCAAGAGCGCCGCGGCGCTGCCCTGGACCTGCAAGATCGAGCGCGAGGGGGTCACAGACCTGATCGGGGTGGCCGACGTGGTGGAGAGGCTGGAGGCACTGGCGGCCGCCGGCCTGCTAAAATCCCGCGCATGAACGAAATCCTCGCACCCGTTTCCCCCGGCGAGCTCGTCGACAAGCTCACCATCCTGCAGATCAAATCCCGCCGCATCAGCGATGCGACCAAGCTCGCCAACGTGCGTGCCGAGTTGGACGTGCTGACCCGCTGCTGGCAGGCCTCCCCCTGGGCCACGGTCGACATCCGCGAAGACGAGGCCGCGCTGCTGGCCGTGAACGAGCGCCTCTGGGATATCGAGGACAAGATCCGCGACAAGGAGCGCGCCAAGGCATTCGACGCGCAATTCATCGCGCTGGCACGCGCCGTCTACATCGAGAACGACCAGCGGGCGGCGTTCAAGAAGCGCATCAACACGACGCTGGGCTCCCGCATCGTGGAAGAGAAGTCCTACGCCGCCTACTAGGGCCCAGCAGGCGTGCCGCGGCCGCCACGGCATCAATCCTTGAGCGAGTACTCGGCGCCGCAATACGGGCACTTGGCCTGCCCCGTCTCCTCGATCGGCAGGTACACGCGCGGGTGAGAGTTCCACAGCGCCATCTCCGGCATCGGGCAGGCCAGAGGCAGGTCAGAGGCCTGGACTTCGTAGTGCTGCGCGGCGTTGGCCTGCAGCTTGATCTGGGGTGAACTGGACATGATGCGCGGGATTATAAGCCCGCCTCGCCCCTCATCGTAGCTTCCCAGATCCCGGCCACCGCCCGCCGCTCGGCGGCGAACGCCCCCGGCTCCAGAATAGTGTCCAGGCCATCCAGCGAGCGGTGGTGGCCGCTCGCCCGGTAGGCCTGGTAGGCCCCGACCAGCTGGTCCACGGTCTCCTGCGGCACCAGGGCCGCCGAGGCCACCGATTCCAGCTGCCGGATCGTGTCCGAGAACAGGGCCACCGGCGGGTAGTCCCGCGCCCAGCGCAGGGCCCAGTACTGGGCCAGAAACTCGATATCCGCGATGCCGCCCCGATCCTGCTTGAGGTCAAAGCGCCCGCCGGAGCCCCCGCTGAGCTCCTTGCGCATCCGCTCACGCATGTCGTGCACCTGCTTGCGCAGGTCCTCGCGGCGAACCGCATTCTGCAGCACGTCCAGGCGCAGGGCCTCCAGGCGCGCCCGCAGGCTCTGCGGGCCGGCCACCGCGCGGGCGTGCAGCAATGCCTGGTGCTCCCAGGTCCAGGCTTCCTGGTACTGATAGTCGCGGAACGCGTCGATGCTGGTGACCAGCAGGCCACCCTTGCCGCTGGGCCGCAGTCGCACGTCTACCTCGTACAGGCGACCGGCGGCCGAATGCACGGTCAGGATGTGCATGAGGCGCTGCGCGAAGCGCAGGAAGAACACCTGGTTGTCCACCGGCGTGGCCCGGTCGGTGTCCTGCTGCTCGCCCACGGAGTCATGCACGAACACCAGGTCCAGGTCCGAGGAGTAGCCCAGCTCCCGTCCGCCAAGCTTGCCGTAGCCGATGGCAGCCACGCGCACCTGCCGGGGCGGACTGCCCGCGGCCTCCACGCAATGCGGGACGCCCTGGGTCGCCGTGATCTGCAGCCACGCCAGGCGCATGGCCTCCTCCACGATGAGCTCGGCGATCTCGGTGAGCCGGTCGCTGACCCGCATCAGCGGCAGGCGGCCACTCAAGTCGGCCAGGGCGACGCGGAAGATCGCGGCCTGCTGGAAGCGGCACAAGGCCTCCACCTGCCGGTCCGGGTCCTCGTCATGCGACTCGGCGCTGCGCAGCGCCAGATCCGTCGCCAGCGCGGCGCGGTCCGGCAGCACGTCCAGCACTCGATCATCGATGAGCTCATCCAGCAGCAGCGGATGCGCCGCGATGCGCGAGGCCAGGAAGTTGCCGTGCGCGCACACCTCCACCAGGCGCCTGCGGGCCGGAATGTTCTCCAGCAGCAGCGCGAAGTACGCCGAGCGCTGGCCGATCGCCTCGATGATGGAGAGCAGGCGGCGAAGGACGGGGACCGGCTCCGTGGCGGGCAACTCGCACAGCAGGCACTTGAGCAGCGCCTCCAGCCGGCGGCGGCCGATCTCATCCAGCCGGCGCAGGCGGGCGCCGCCGCGCAGCTCCTCCAGCATGCGCAGCACCTCGTCGGGCTGGGCATGCCCGAGCTGCGTCAGCCGCTCACGCAGGGGCCGGCGATCCAGGCCCGGCTCCCACACCGGCGAGAGGTCCAGCGTCACGCTCGCCTGGGAGCCCGCCGGTGCGACGACTACGGCCTCGAAGTGCCGGGTCACGCAGGCGCGGTGGCGATCCAGCCGCAGCAGCAGGGACGCCGCGTCCTTCTCACCCATCGCATAGGCGATACGCTCGGCGGTCAAGGCATCCGTGGGCAGGCTATGGGTCTGCTCGTCGTTGAGCATCTGCAGCCGGTTCTCCAGCTGTCGCAGGAACAGGTAGGCGCTGGTGAGTTCCTGGACCGCGGCCTGCGGCAGGATCTTGGCCGCATTGAGGCGCGGCAGGACGGTCAGCAGGGAGGTCTCCCGCAGGTTGCGGTCCTGACCGCCGCGGATCAGCTGGAAGGCCTGCACGATGAACTCGATCTCGCGGATGCCGCCGGGACCCAGCTTCACGTGATTGGCCAGCTCGCGCCGCTCAACCTCGCGCGCGATCAGGCCCTTCATCTCCCGCAGCGAATCGAAGACCCCAAAGTCCAGGTAGCGCCGATACACGAACGGCCGCATGACCTGCTCGCGCAGCGCTGCATAGCTGGCCTTGCCGGTCAGCGCGCGCGCCTTGACGTACGCATAGCGCTCCCAGTCCCGGCCATGCAACTGCAGGTAGTCCTCCAGCGACGCGAAGCTCGCGACGAGCGGGCCACTGTCGCCGAAAGGCCGAAGGCGCATGTCGACGCGGAACACGAAGCCATCCTCGGTGCGCGCATCCAGCAGCCGGATGAGCGTACGTCCCTGCCGCGTGTAGTAGTCCTCGTACGCCAGAGGCACGGGACCCGCGGTCTCGCCGGCCTCGGCGTACAGGAAGATCAGGTCGATGTCGGAGGAGAAGTTCAGCTCCCCGCCGCCCAGCTTGCCCATGCCCAGAACGATGAGTCCCGCATCGGCGCCGACCGGCGCGCCGTGGCGGCGCGCCACCAGCTCGCCGGCAAAACGCGTGGCAACGGCAATGGCCGCCTCGGCGAACCACGAGGCCTCCAGCAACGTCTCCTCGACCGTGGCCTGGCCCGCCAGGTCCCGCCACGCGATGCGCACCAGCTCGCGCTGGCGCCACTGACGGATGCCGGCCATGAAGGCGCTCTCCTCGCCCGCGGCGGCATCGGCCACGCCCTGCGCCAGCGCCACGTAGTCCGCCAGGCTGCGCGGCCGCTCCAGGCCGCCGTGGGCCAGCAGCCGGGGCAGCAGGCTCTCGCACGTGCTGATCGAACGGGTGATGAAGTCGCTGCAGGTGAGCACGCGCGTGGCGATCGTGCGCTGTGCAGGGGCTAGCTGCTCAAGGGCGGCCCAGGCAGCAGGCGCGCGTTCTTCGACAGCCGACAGTTGCCGCTGCGACAGGGCGGAGAGTTCGGGGGTCACGAGGCCAGGGGCAGAGGTTGTACCGAAACGTTGACCGTCAGTTCATGGTCGCCGCCGCCCAGGATAACGCCGCGCAACGGCGACACGTCGCCAAAGTCACGACCCCAGGCGAGCGTCACGTGGTCGCGGCCGACTCGCAGATCGTTGGTCGGGTCCAGCGCCACCCACCCAAAGGGCGGTGCGTAGACGGCGACCCAGGCATGCGAGGCATCTGCCCCGATCAACTCCTCGTTCGACTCCCCCTCCCGCGGCAGCGTGCGCAGGTAGCCGCTGACGTAGCGCGCCGAGAGCCCGCGCGAGCGCAGGCAGGCGATCATGAAGTGCGCATAGTCCTGGCATACGCCGCGCCGGTCGCGCAGCACCTCCATCAGCGGCGTCGCGATCTGCGTCTCACCCGGCGCATAGGTGAATTCCTTGTGGACCTTGTGCATCAGCGCCTCGGCGGCCTCCAGCACCGGACGCTGCGGATCGAAGCACTCCGCCGAGTAGTCGCCGAAGTCGCGCTTGATGCGAACGTAGGGCGACTCGGAGCGATAGCGACGCACCTCCAGGTCCGCCACGTCCAACGGGCCGGCCGCATAGCGCAGGGACTCGGCCACCACATCCCAGGGCAGGCTCTCCTCGGGGGGACGCAGCGGGCGCGCGCACACCTCCACCTCCAGCTGGGCATCCACCGTCAGGCTCTCATGCGGACGGTCGATCTGCAGCCGGGTGACCGGGTTGCCGAAGGCGTCCTCGCCATCGATGCTGGCCGCCGGCACCGGCGAGACGTCCACCCGGTGCGAGAGGGTGACCTGGTGGGGCATCGGCCGAGGCTTCAGGCGCAGCAGCTGGTGCGAGTGCACCACTTCCCCGCCATAGACATAGCGGGTCAGGTGCCGGATCCGGTAGCGGTAGGGACGGCTGTCACTCATGCGGCTACCGTATGCACGTCCATGTTGGTATGCGAGAAGTGCCGCATGCCGAGCCGGTCGCAGAGGCGCCCGGCGGCGAGGTTCAGTTCGGTGAGCGCCGCGGCCAGCGCGCGCCGAGCCTCCCGGCCCTGCTCGCCCACCAGGTCCAGATTCAGCAGGTCCACGGCCATGAGCTCGCGGATCGACTCATCCATCAGGTCCTCCACGGCGCCACCCAGCGAGGAGGCCAACTGCACCAGCGTGCGGCGTACGCCGCGCCAGTGAAAGGCCAGCGCGCGGGGATTGCTGTCGTCGAAGACCAGCAGCTGGATCGTTGAAGTCAGCCGCGGGGAGGCCAGGTAGCGCGTGCGATAGGTGATGGTGCTGCCGCCGACGTCGAGCAGCCAGTCCAGCTCGCCTCGCACCAGCCGGCGGCCGTCGGCCAGCCGGTCGGCCAGCAGGGAGCTGAGGAACTGCAGGCGCTCGAGCTGTCGGCCGAGCATCAGCATCCGCCAGCCATCGTCCTGGGTCATGTCATCCAGCGTGAAGCCGGCGAAGGCCGCCAGTCCGAGCAGCAGCCGATCCAGCGTCTCGCGCGGCTCCGTCCGTGCCGCATCGGCTTCGTGGAACTGGCGCTGCAGTACGTTCAGCGAGCGCCAGTGCTCGGCCGAGAGGCGGCTGCGCGAGCGCGTCGCCGACCACGCAAGTCGCCCCAGGTCCGCGGCCAGCCCGAACGGCTCCTCGGCGTCAAACAGGCTCTCCGCCGGCTCGCTCTCCTCATCCAGCACGCCGAATGCGCGGCAGGCCGCCAGCGAGGGCTTCCAGATGCGCGGATCCGGCCGGACCGCGAAGGTCGCGCGAAGCAGGCGCGTCTTGTCCTCGCAGCGCTCGGCGTAACGTCCGAGCCAGAAGAGGTTCTCCACGAGGCCCGACGGCAGCTCCTCGCGCCGCACGGACAGGCGAGCCAGCTGCTCCTCGTCCCGATCCTCATCAGCGGTCGCCGAGCCACGCGAGAGGACCCAGATGTCCTTACTGCCACCACCGCGCTGCGTGGAGACGATGTCGATCGCGGCGTCAGAGGCGATCCGCGCCATGCCTCCCGGCATGACCTTGTAGCCCTCCTGGGTCGCGATCGCATAGACGCGGATACCCACCGAGCGCGCGCCCAGCACCGGGGAGGCGCCGCGCCAGGCGGGCGCCTGCGAGAACTGGACGCGCTCCTGCGCGACGTAGGCATAGGGCCGCGAGCGCAGCCGTTTGGCGAGGGCCGCACGCGCCTCCATGTCCAGGTCCTTGCCGAACACGGGCTCGAAGCGCTGGTTCGGGAACGCTGCCTTGATCACCAGCTTGTGCATGTTCTCGATGACGTAGTGGAGCGCCGGCTCCTCGCCGCACCACCAGGTCGCAACCGACGGCAGCAGCAGCTTCTCGCCCAGCATCTTCTCGGCCACGCCCGGCAGGAACCCGAGCAGCGCCGCGCACTCGATCACGCCGGTGCCCAGCGCATTGGCCAGCACCACGCGGCCGGCCCGCGCAGCGCCCAGCAGGCCCGGCACGCCCAGCGCCGAGTCACCGCGCAACTCCACGGGATCGCAGTAGTCATCGTCCAGCCGGCGGAAGATCGCGTGCACGCGCTTCAGGCCCGAGAGCGTCTTCAGGTAGACGGTATCGCCGCGCACGGTGAGGTCATTGCCCTCCACCAGCGGCAGTCCCAGGTGGCGCGCCAGGTAGGCGTGCTCGAAATAGGTCTCGTTGAAGGGACCCGGCGTCAGCACCACCGCCATTGCCGTCTCCGCGTCCTGCGCGGCCGACAGCAGGGCGGCGCGCAGCCCGGCGAAAAATCCGCCCACGGGCCGCACGCCCAGCTCCTTGCCCACTTCCGGATAGACGCGCGAGACGATCTGCCGGTTCTCCAGCGCATAGCCGGGGCCCGACGGCGTCTGCGTCCGATCCCCCAGCACCCACCACCGGCCATCCGGTGCGCGTGCGAGGTCCACGGCGTAGACGTGCAGCCAGTTGCCACCGGGTGGCCGAATGCCGCGGCAGGGCCACAGGTAGTTGGGATGGCCGAAGATCAGCTCCGGCGGGATGCTGCCATCGGCGATGAGCTGCTGCGGGCCATAGAGGTCCGCGAGCAGCGAGTTCAGCAGCTCCGCGCGCTGCAGGACGCCGGCCTCGATCTGCCGCCACTCCGACCCGCTGATGATGAACGGCAGAGGGTCCAGTACCCACGGCCGGTCACGGCCCTGGGGATCGGCATACACGTTGTAGGTAACGCCGTTCTCAACCACCAGCCGGCGAGCCAGTTCCACGCCGCGGCGCGCGGAGTCCGGGCCCTCCTCCAGCAGGCGCGTGACCAGTCCCTGCCAGTGCTCGCGCAACTCGCCTTCGCGATCCAGCAGCTCGTCATAGCGGCCGGCCTCAGCGCTATAAGTACCGAGCTTCTTGGTATCCAGGGGCAAGTCGGGCTTGCTCGACACGTCAGTCCGCGCGACGCAGGTCGAGCGTGAACGGGAAGTCGGCGTTCACGCCCTGCGGCGGCGCCGCGACGCGGCCCTGGGTATGGCCCAGACGGAAGAAGCGCGCCAGCCGACGGCTCTCGGCCTCGAACGCATTCACCGGGAAGGTGTCGTAGTTACGGCCGCCCGGATGGGCAACGTGGTACCTGCACCCGCCGAGCGAGCGCTGCATCCACGTATCCACCAGGTCGAAGGTCAACGGGGAATGTACGCCGATCGTGGGGTGTAGCGCGTTGGGCGGCTGCCAGGCGCGGTAGCGCACGCCGGCCACGTACTCGCCGGCATTGCCGGTCGGACGTAGCGGCACGGCGTGGCCGTTGCAGGCCACCGCGTAGCGGTCCGGCGCAAGGCCGCCAACCTTCACCTGCACCCGCTCGACGGAGGAGTCGACGTAGCGCACGGTGCCGGCGGCGGAGCCCGCCTCGCCCATCACGTGCCAGGGCTCCAGCGCATGGCGGATCTCCATCTCCACGCCGCGCGTCTCGTAGTCGCCGTAGCGCGGGAACCGGAACTCAAAGTGCGGCGCAAACCACGCATCGTCCAGCGCGAAGCCGGCGTCGCGCTGTTCGCTGAGCACGTCGCCGAAATCCTGCTTCACGAAGTACGGCAGCATGAAGCGATCATGCAGCTCGGTGCCCCAGCGCGCCAGGCGCGCCGGCTCGTAAGGCTCGTGCCAGAAGCGCGCCACCAGCGAGCGCAGCAGCAACTGCTGCGCCAGGCTCATGCGCGCATGCGGCGGCATCTCAAATGCCCGCAGCTCCAGCAGACCAAGCCGCCCGGTCGGGCCGTCCGGCGAGAACAACTTGTCGACGCAGAACTCGGCTCGATGCGTGTTGCCGGTGACGTCGATCAGGAGGTTGCGAAGCACCCGGTCCACCAGCCAGGGCGGCGGGTTGGCGCCGTGCTCCTGGATCTCGCGGAACGCGATCTCCAGCTCATACAGCGAGTCGTTGCGCGCCTCATCCACGCGCGGCGCCTGCGAGGTAGGCCCGATGAAAAGGCCAGAGAACAGGTAGGAGAGCGAGGGATGGTTGTGCCAGTAGCCCAGCAGGCTCTTGAGCAGGTCGGGCCGGCGCAGGAACGGCGAGTCGTTGACGGTGGCACCGCCCAGCACGAAGTGGTTGCCGCCACCGGTGCCGGTGTGGCGCCCGTCGAGCATGAACTTCTCGCTGGTGAGCAGCGACTCGTGCGCGGCCTCGTACAGGTGCTCGGTCCGGTCCACCAGGTCATTCCAGGTGGCCGACGGGTGGATGTTGACCTCGATGACACCGGGGTCCGGCGTCACGCGGAAGCTCGCCAGGCGCGGATCCGAGGGCGGCTCGTAGCCTTCCAGCACCACCTTCAGTCCCAGCTGCTGCGCGCTGACTTCCACCGCCGCAACCAGTTCCAGGTACGCCTCGAGGCTCTGCAGCGGGGGCATGAAGACATACAGCACGCCCTTGCGCGGCTCGGCGCACAGGGCGGTGCGCGTGAGGCCCGCGGCCGACTCGCCCTTGGCCGGACGACGCAGCGCAGCGGCCGGCAGCGCCTTGGGCGCCGCGCCGACCGGGCGCAGCTGGGAGACCAGCTGGGCATGACGCGCGAGCGGCGGGAAGTGATCGGCCGGATCCGGCTGGTGCAGGTAGGGATAGTCGCTCTGGGTCACCCAGGGCTGGGAGTCCAGCGGCATGCGATAGCCCATCGGCGAGTCGCCGGGCAGCAGGTAGCAGCGCTCGGTGCGCAGGAACCACGGACCGGTCTGCCAGCGCTCGTTGCCCGCATCGCGCGCCACGGGCAGCGAGAAGCCGACTTCCTTCTCCAGCCCCTGGCTGAAGACCTTGCGCAGGCGCTCGCGTTCCATCGGATCCTCCAGCTTCGCATCGAAGGGATCCACGTTGGCCGGCAGACGCCGCTCGCGCCACAGGTAGTAGAAGACGTCCTCGAAGCTGGGGAAGATGTAACGGGTATCCAGGCCCAGCCGCAGCGCCACGCCCGCCAGCAGCCGCGAGGCATCGGCCGGCGTGACCCCATGGTCCACCGCTTCATCCGCATACAGCGCGTTGTCGCGCCAGATCGGCTCGCCGTCCTTGCGCCAGTAACAGTTGAGCGACCAGCGCGGCAACTGCTCGCCCGGGTACCACTTGCCTTGGCCGAAGTGCGCCAGGCCCTGCGGGGCATAGCGGTCCTTCAGGCGGTTGTAGAGCTGCGCGGCACGCAGGCGCTTGGTGGGTCCCAGCGCCGCCGTATTCCACTCCTCGCCGTCCGGATCATCCACGGCCACGAACGTGGGCTCGCCGCCCATCGTCAGGCGCACGTCATCGGCCGTCAGGCGCCCATCGACCTCGTGGCCCAGGGCCAGGATCTGCTCCCACTGCTCCTCGGTGTAGGGCTTGGTGACGCGCGGGGCCTCCCAGATGCGGCTGACCTGCATTTCGTGCGAGAACTCGACCTCGGCCTTGTCGACGCCGCCGCTGATGGGGGCGGCTGCCGACGGCTCCGGCGTGCAGGCCAGCGGAATATGGCCCTCGCCGGCGAGCAGGCCCGAGGTCGCGTCCAGGCCGATCCAGCCCGCACCCGGCAGATACACCTCGCACCAGGCATGCAGGTCGGTGAAATCCTCCACCGGACCTGCGGGACCCTCCAGCGGCTTCACGTCGGCCTTGAGCTGAATCAGGTAGCCGGAGACAAAGCGCGCCGCCATCCCCAGGTGCCGGAACAGCGTCACCAGCAGCTCGGCCGAATCGCGGCAGGAGCCGGATGCCCGCTTCAGCGTGGTCTCCGGCGACTGCACGCCCGGCTCCAGGCGGATCAGGTACTTCACGTCGGCCGCGACGCGCTGGTTCATCGCGACGATGAAGTCGATGGTGCGCATCGGCTCGCGCGGGATCTTGGCCAGGTAGGCGGCCAGCAGCGGCGTCGGCGGCGCCTTGATCAGGAATGGCGTGAGCTCGCGACGTTCCACCGAGCTGTAGGCGAACGGGAAGGTCTCCGCATGCGGCGCGAGGAAGAAGTCGAAGGGGTTCTGGACCGACATCTCCGCCACCAGGTCCACGGCGACGCGAAACTCCCGCGTCTTCTCCGGGAACACCAGGCGGGCCATGTAGTTGCCCTGCGGATCCTGCTGCCAGTTCAGGAAGTGCCCGGCGGGCGCGACATCCAGCGAATAGGAGAGGATGCGGGTACGGCAATGGGGTGCCGGACGCAACCGAATGAGCTGCGGCCCAAGCGTGACCGGGCGGTCGTACTTGTAGTGGGTGACGTGACGAAGTGCGACGTGAATAGACATGACTAGCGACTGCCTGCGGGTTGCGTATCCTCCGGGCCCGGGGCTCTAGATGCAAACGGCACTCCAACCGGGGAGGCCGCCTGGAGGCGGCCGGGCAATTATTTGAGCCCTTTCAGCAGGCTGCAATGCACCATTACAGTGCGTCGCGGCCGCGAGGGCGTCAACCCGCAAGCTCGATGACCCCACCATCGACAAACAGGTCGATGCCGGTGATGCAGCTGGCATCCGGGCCAGTCCGGAACAGGACCGCCTTGGCGATCTGCTCCGGTTCCCCCATGCGACGCATCGGGGCGTGGGCGATCCTCCTCTCGCACAGCGCGTTCACGGCCTCCGGTGCCAGGCCGACGTTGCGGTGAAGGAGCCGTTGGACCGGGAGCAGTTGACGCCGCTGACCGTACCGTCGAGGGTCATCCTGAAGCCGGTCGGCAGGGCGTCCCCGGTTGTCACGACGCTGTAGGGGGCGCTGCCCCGGCCGGAAGGCGAGAGGGTGGACCTGTAGGGCAGGCCAAGCTGGGCGGCGCGGGATCTCGGCGCTGATGCCGTTGACCGTCTTGACCGCGCCCAGCGTCAGCAGCAAGGCGAACAGGCGCAGCGGCCACGACGAGGCAACGGCGCGGTTAGTGGCGAAACGTCTGTTCATCGGCCACCCCAATCCCGAGGACCTGGGCGAACACTCAGTCCTTGTGCCTCCTGGTGAGCGGACTACTGCACTGCCGCTTAGGCAGCGGCACGGCACCGTATGCGGGCCGTGAAGGGCGTCTCCAACGAAGGCCAGCTGCCGCCCGAGGCCAAGCCTGGCCGGTCGTCCGCTCGCCGCGAAACGGCAACCGTATCGAAACGTCGAGGGGCGAAAAGAGGATAAAAAAAAGCCCCACCAGAGGTGGGGCTTAAATATCACGTGGAAACGGGGGGGGTCCTGTTCCACGATTATCGAGACGCAAGGCGCGAAACCGCAGCTTGGCTCGAGGCTTCATCTTACACAAAAGCCCTGGCCCTGTGATGACAATTTTGTGTCGGGAAACACGCATCCGGACCAAGGAATACCGGCGTTTCGCACGACGCCAGTGAATAGATGTGGCCCAGCGCACAATCCGAGCGCAAGCCGGACAGTTAGGGAACGGGCATTCAGCTTGCGTTCAGTAAGTTCCTCCCGAGTGGAGGAAATTCCGCCCCACCCAGGAGGCGACCGCCGCGAACGAGGCTGCCGCCTGCAGGGTCAGGAGCCAATCCTAGACCAGGTTGGTGGCCAGCCCACCCAGCGCACCTTGGAGGGGTTCTGCACGGCGTCCGCCCCCGGGATGGCCCCGGTGGTCGTGTGTGTCGTGGAGACGGGGATTCCGAAATGGGAGCCGATGAACCGGGTGAGCGCCCCGCCCGCCGAGGCCGCGCAGCCGCTGGCGGGCCGCAGCGTGGTGGGCTTCTGGCCCCTGATCTTCTGCGCGTCGTTGCGGCCATGCCCCAGGCTGTAGAAGGCGCTGGCGAGCCGTTGCAGCCGGCGGAACCCGCGATCCAGGCGGCAGGGTGCCAGGCGAAAGAACAGCCAGCGGATGGCCCGCCTGATCAGCGCACCCCGCGCCAAGCCCAGCACCGGGGAGACGGCGCGGAAGAGCGCCCTTGCGGAGGATCTGCGGCGCAAGCAGCGCGCCGCCTGATAGGGCTTGAGCACGCGCGTGGAGCCGATGGTGGCCATCGAATTGGCAGCATCAGGAAAGCCATTCCTGCAGTGGAAGGCGGGCGCCCGCGCCACCCGGGTACCCAGCGCCGTGAAGACACCCTGCCCCCCGTGCAGGGTCAGGCGTTGTCTAAGATCAGGCGTTCCATGACGTCGGCCACGTCCTGGCACTTGTCGGTGGCGGACTCCAGCAGTTCAAAGATGCCTTTAGGCTTGATCCGCTGGCGGGTGTCGGCCGCCTCGCGGCACCGGCGCGCAATGGCCGCCCGCATCACGTGGTCGGCGCGGGATTCCGCGGCATCAATCTCCTTGCACGGCTTCAGTGCCTCCGGCGCGTTACGCGTAGTGTTCCGTAGCGCCACGGCCGCCCGCCTGCGCTCGCAGCCAGGCTGCAGCAGCCCGGGCAACGCCACCGCCTCGTGCGTGAGGCTCTGCACGTCGTAGCGGCACAGCAACTCGGATCGTTTGCAGCCGAGCGGGTGTATCGTCGGTGATACAATAAATTTCGATTTTCAGGTGATTGATCCGCCGGATCTGGCCGACCCGGCCCGGCGTATTCGCGTAATCGCGCAAAAGCCCGCTGCGTACGCCGCTGGCCTCGGCCATCCAGCGGGCGTGCCGGATGAAATAGTCGAAGCACTTCACCTTGCGCGCGCTCCTCCGGCGCGCGGTGGGCGATCAAGGGCGGCCGCTGGGCACTGGCCGGCATCACGGCAAAAAAAGGGCCAGCCCGAAGGCTGGCCCTGCGCGGACCCTCAGCTCAGCCCGCGGTATCCATCAGGCGCCGGGCTTCTGGGCCCAGACTTTGCACCAGCCCGTGGCCACCACATCCTTACCCGGGAAGAGGTTGCAGGCACCCTGCTTGTCACCGGCCTTGCCCTGGAACTGCAGGCAGTTGGCGCACTTCTGCTCCGCCTTGTGTGTCGGGTTGGCCTTACCGTCAATCTTGGTCGTGTCGACGCCGAAGCCCAGGGAGGCGGCAACCGGATCCTTCGGGTCGACCAGCGGCTGCGCCGCGGCCTGGGCGTCCGGCACGAGGCGGGCCGCCAGCGGCAGGGCAGCGCCGCCCAGCAGGACGGCCTTGATCAGCGTGCGGCGGGGAAAGGTCTTGGACATTTGGGGACTCTCCTTGGCGATGCAAAACGCTTATGAACAACAGTCTAATGTTAATGGGCATACGCCCCGATTGCGCAGGTGGATTCAATCCCGAATGACTCGCATTTGCGATCCACCCCCGCCCCCGCGAAGCAGCAACGTGGGCGGACGTCTCCGGCCAAGCCGTCCACGGGTCGCCTGCAGGAGCGCCCCCGGGACGCCCATTTGCAGCCCGCGGCCGACCCGTGGTACTCCTAAGCTCATGAACACCGCGTTCAGCCGCTATGACTTCTGGTCCTATTTTATTCCGACACCTACGGCGGAAGGACTGGGTACGCGCTGAACAAGCGGTCTTCACAAGACCACCCAAGAAAACCGCCGGACACCGGCGGTTTTTTTTTGCCGCCGGGAAACGGCAACTGCAAGGAGTTTGAACGTGAGCCTACGTACCGATGACCTGCGCATCCGCGACATGCAGGAACTGATCACGCCGGAGCGCCTGCTGCGGGACTGCCTGCGCAGCGAGGGCGCCTCGCGCACCGTGCGGGACGCGCGCCAGCGCCTGCAGCACATCCTGCACGGCCAGGACGATCGCCTGGCCGTCGTGATCGGCCCCTGCTCGATCCACGACACAGCGGCCGCGATGGAATACGCACACCTGTTGAACGCCCAGCGCGAACGCCTTGGCGATACGCTAGAAATCATCATGCGGGTCTACTTCGAGAAGCCCCGCACCACGGTCGGCTGGAAGGGACTCATCAACGACCCGGACCTGAACGGCAGCTTCGACATCAACAAGGGCCTGCACCTGGCCCGCCAGCTCCTGCTGGACGTGAACGAGCTGGGCCTGCCGGCAGGCTGCGAATTCCTGGATATCATCACGCCGCAGTACATCGCGGACCTGGTGGCCTGGGGCGCCATTGGCGCGCGCACCACCGAGAGCCAGGTGCATCGCGAGATGGCCTCCGGACTCTCCTGCCCCGTGGGCTTCAAGAACGGCACGGACGGCAATGTGAAGATCGCGCTCGACGCGGTGCAGGCCGCTGCGCAGCCGCACCATTTCCTGGCCGTGAACAAGGCCGGCCACAGCGCCATCGCCTCCACCAGCGGCAACCCCGACTGCCACCTGATCCTGCGCGGCGGCACACAGCCCAACTACGGGGCCGATGCGGTCGAGGCCGTGAGCCGCCAGCTGGTGGCCGCGGGCCTCTCGCCGCGCCTCATGATCGATGTCAGCCATGGCAACAGCCTCAAGAAGCCGCAGAACCAGCCGGCGGTGATCGCAGACGTTGCCGGGCAGCTCGCCAGCGGCGAACAGCGCATCCTGGGGGTCATGGTGGAGAGCCACCTCAAGGCCGGGCGGCAGGACCTTATCGCCGGCCAGCCCCTGACCTATGGCCAGAGCGTGACCGACGGCTGCATCGACTGGGAGAGCTCGCTCGGCGTGCTGGACACCCTGGCGCGGGCCGTGGAGGCACGCCGCAAGGCCGTGCGCAGCGCCGCCTAGGGTCTGATTGTCCTTCGGCAAAAAAAAGGGCCGGCATTGCTGCCGGCCCTTCTCTATTCAACACATGGAGCGGGTAAGGCTTGGCCTTACATGCCCATGTCGCCCATGCCACCGCCCGGCGGGCCGTGCGCATGGTCGGACTCTTCCTTCGGGGCGTCCGCGATCATCACTTCCGTGGTGAGCAGCAGTCCCGAGACCGAGGCGGCGTTCTGCAGGGCCAGACGCGTGACCTTGGTCGGGTCCAGGATGCCGGCTTCCAGCATGTCGCCGTACTCGCCCGTGGCGGCGTTGTAACCGAAGGCGCCCTTGCCCGCCTTGACGGCGTTCAGGACGACAGCGGCATCTTCGCCGGCGTTCTCCACGATCTGGCGCAGCGGCTCTTCGATCGCGCGGGCCAGCAGGCGGATACCCACCGTCTGGTCCTCGTTCGCGCCTTCCAGGTCCTTGAGGGCCTTGAGGGTGCGGATCAGCGCCGTGCCACCACCGGGGACCACGCCTTCCTCAACGGCCGCACGCGTTGCGTGCAGCGCGTCTTCGACGCGGGCCTTCTTTTCCTTCATCTCGACTTCCGTCGCAGCGCCGACCTTGATCACGGCCACGCCACCGGAGAGCTTGGCAACGCGCTCCTGCAGCTTTTCCTTGTCGTAGTCGCTGGTCGCCTCGGCAACCTGCTGGCGGATCGACTCGATGCGACCCTTGATCTCGGCCGACTTGCCGGCGCCGTCGATGATCGTGGTGTTTTCCTTCTCGATGACGATCTTCTTGGCCTGGCCCAGATCGTTCACGGTGGCCTTCTCGATCGAGAGGCCCACTTCCTCGGAAATCACGGTGCCACCGGTCAGGATCGCGATGTCCTGCAGCATGGCCTTGCGGCGATCGCCAAAGCCCGGCGCCTTGACGGCGGCGACCTTGAGGATCCCACGGATGTTGTTCACGACCAGGGTCGCCAGGGCCTCGCCCTCGACATCCTCGGCCACGATCAGCAGCGGACGGCCCGACTTGGCCACGCCTTCCAGCAGCGGCAGCATCTCGCGGATGTTGGAGATCTTCTTGTCCGACAGGAGGATCAGCGGCTTGTCGAGATCCACAACCTGCGTCTGCTGGTTGTTGATGAAGTACGGCGAGAGGTAGCCGCGGTCAAACTGCATGCCCTCGACGACCTCGAGCTCGTTCTGCAGGCCCGAGCCTTCCTCGACCGTGATCACGCCTTCCTTGCCGACCTTCTCCATCGCCTCGGCAATCGTCTTGCCGATGCTCTCGTCGGAGTTGGCCGAGATCGTACCGACCTGCGCAATGGCCTTGGAGTCCTTGCAGGGCTTGGAGAGCTTCTTCAGCTCTTCCGTGCAGGCCGCGACGGCCTTGTCGATGCCACGCTTGACGTCCATCGGATTGCGGCCAGCCGAGACGGCCTTCAAGCCCTCGCGGATGATCGCCTGCGCCAGAACGGTGGCGGTGGTGGTGCCGTCGCCAGCCTCGTCGGAGGTGTTGGAAGCAACTTCCTTCACCAGCTGCGCGCCCATGTTCTCAAAGCGATCCTTGAGCTCGACCTCCTTGGCGACGGAAACGCCGTCCTTGGTGATCGTCGGGGCGCCGAAGCTCTTCTCCAGCACGGCATTGCGGCCCTTGGGGCCCAGCGTCGCCTTGACGGCGTTGGCAAGAATGTTGACGCCGCGGAACATCTTCACGCGGGCATCGTCACCAAAACGAACTTCTTTAGCAGCCATGATTACTTGCCCTCAATGACGGCCATGACGTCTTCTTCACGCATGACCAGCAGATCTTCGCCGTCGACCTTAACTTCCGTTCCGCCGTACTTGCCGAACAGGACCTTGTCGCCGACCTTCAGGTCCAGCGGGCGCACTTCGCCGTTCTCAAGGATCTTGCCGCGGCCAACTGCGAGAACCTTGCCCTGGATGGGCTTCTCGGTCGCGCTATCGGGGATGATGATTCCGCCTGCGGAAGTACGCTCTTCCTCAAGACGCTTGACGATCACGCGGTCATGCAGAGGACGAATCTTCATGCCTGACACTCCTTTTTTGGATTTGATGGGGAAATACCTGATTAATAATTCGGACAGCCAGGCCGGAGCGCTTGTTAGCACTCTCGGTGCCCGGCTGCTAACCGGGCGCTTATCATAGCGGCGGTTACTGGCTTTTCAAGTCTAGACTTACCGTAAGTGCAGCAGTGCAGTGGCCTCCCGGATAGGCAGTTGAGGTTGCAACATAATGAATTACATCGCGATTTCTGGTCCGGCAACGGGTAGTCTCGCCTGCTGGCCCAGTGCGGCGCCCGACACGTTCAAGAGGCCCGGAGATTGCTGATGCGCGTGACTGCACCCTTTTTGACCCGCCTGGGCCGGTTGGCCGCGACCGCTGCGCTGGTCCTGGCGACGCTGCTGGCCGCGCAGCCCGCGCGCGCGGCCGCCGACGCCAGCGCCCTGGTGAACCTGGGCAAATCCCAGTCCGGCGACGACTTCCTGACCCCCGAGCAAGCCTTCCAGGTCGATGCGCGCGCCACCGCTCCGGACCGCGTCGAGGTGATCTATTCGGTGGCCAAGGGCTACTACCTCTACCGCAACAAGCTGAAGTTCAGCACCGCCGCCAACGACCGCGCGGCCCTGGGAGCGCCGTCGCTGCCGGAGGGGGAGAGCAAGACCGACGAGTTCTTCGGCACGCAGCAGGTCTATCACCACGATTTCGTCGCGCAGTTGCCGGTCTCCCGCGCGGGCGCCACCGCCCTGACGCTACCCGTCAAGCTCACCTGGCAGGGCTGCGCGGAGGCGGGCCTGTGCTTCCCGCCGCAGAGCCGCGTCTTTGAGATCCGCTTGCCGGCCGGCACCGCGTCGGCCGCAGCGGGACCCGCGCCCGGCGCCGGCGCGAGCTATGAATCCGAGCAGGACTGGCTGGCGAACCTCATCCGCCACGGCAACCTCCTGTGGATGGCCGGCGCGTTCTTCCTGTCCGGCCTGGGGCTGGCGTTCACGCCCTGCGTGCTGCCGATGGTGCCCATCGTCTCCGGCATCATCGCCGGCCACGGCGCGAACCTCACGCGCCTGAAGGGCTTCCTGCTGTCGCTGGCCTACGTGCTCGGCATGGCGCTGACCTATACCGCCGCGGGCGTGGCCTTCGCGGCCGCCGGCCAGCAGGCCCAGACCCTCTTCCAGCAGCCTTGGATCATCGCGCTGTTCGCGGCGCTGTTCATCGCCATGGCCTTCTCGATGTTCGGTTTCTACACCGTGCAGATGCCCAGCTTCGTGCAGTCGCGCCTGGCGGACCTGAGCAACCGCCAGCGCGCCGGCAGCTACGCGGGCGTAGCGGCGATGGGCGCGCTGTCGGCCCTCATCGTGACCACTTGCGTGGGGCCCGCGCTGGTGGCAGCCCTGTCGGTGATCGGGCAGAGCGGGGAGATGCTGCGCGGCGGCATCGCGCTGTTTGCCATGGCGATGGGCATGGGCACGCCACTGCTGGTCGTCGGGGCCTCGGCCGGGCAACTGCTGCCCCGCGCGGGCGCGTGGATGGACACGGTCAAGCAGGTGTTTGGCGCCCTGATGCTCGCCGTGGCCGCCTGGATGGTCGCGCGCATCGTGCCGGAGCGGCTGGGACTGGTGCTCTGGTCGCTACCGCTGATCGCGCTGGCGATCGTGCTGCTGCGGGCGGCCCTGCGCAGTGGCCTTGCGCGCTTGGCGGTGCGCACCGCCGGCGTGGCCGCCGCCGCCTACGCCCTGGCCCTGGTGGTGGGCAGCGTGCGCGGGGCAACCGACCCGCTGGCCCCCTGGGTGAGGCCGGCGCCGCAGGTCGAAGTACCTTTCATCACCGTCAAGTCCGTGGCGGAACTGGCGCACGAGGTGCAGGCCGCGCAGGCGGCAGGCCGGCCCGTGATGCTGGACTTCTATGCCGACTGGTGCGTCTCCTGCAAGGAGATGGAGAAATACACCTTCCCGGATCCTGCCGTGCGCAGCGCCCTGTCGCAGGCCGTGCTGCTGCGGGCCGACGTCACCGCGAACGATGAACAGGACCAGGCGCTGCTCAAGCAGTTCGGCATCTTCGGCCCCCCGACGATCGCCTTCTACGGCGCCGACGGGCAGGAGCGCAGCCACTTTCGCGTCGTCGGCTTCATGAAGGCCGCGGAATTCGCCCCCTTGGCGGCCAAGGCGCTGGGTAGCCTGGCCGAGACGCCCGCCGTGGCCGCACGCTAGAGTCCGCCCATGCCAGACAACACTCCTGCCCGCACCCCACGCAACGCCGCCCTCGGGGTGGCGTTCGTCCTCGTCGCTGCCGCCGCCGGCTTCCTGATCCAGCGCCGGTGGGACCACGGTGCCGCGCCCCAGATCAGCCCCGTCCCGCCGGCGCCCCCCGCCGCCGCCGCCCCAGCGGCCCCGGCCGCCTCGCCTGCCGGCAGCGCGGCCGCCCCGAAGTCGGTGCCGGAGGTCCTGCCGGACTTTGAACTCAAGGACCGCGACGGTACCGCGCGCAAACTCGCCCAGTGGCGCGGCCGGCCGCTGGTCGTGAATTTCTGGGCGACCTGGTGCCCTCCCTGCCGGCGCGAGATCCCGCTCCTGAAGAAGATCCGGGCCCAGCGCCACACACAGAACGTCGAAGTGGTCGGCATCGCGGTGGATTTCCGCGACGACGTGCTGGCCTACGCGGCCAAGGAGAAACTCGATTATCCGCTGCTGATCGGCGAGGAGGACGGCCTGGCGGCCGTGACGGCAGTCGGCATGACCCCCGCCTTCCCGTTCACGCTGTTTGCCGACAGCCAGCAGCGCATCGTGGCCCTGAAGGTCGGCGAACTACACCAGGAAGAACTGGACCTGATCTTGGACCGGGTCGCGGCTGTGGATGCCGCGCGACTGGACCTGCCGGCCGCCCGGGCGCAGATCAGCGAGGGTTTGAAGGATCTCGCTACCAAACGCGCCCTCGCGGAGGCTGCCAAGCCCCCCAAGACCGCCGGCTAACCCCTCAGGCCGAAAAAGCCACAGTTGGGCGCCTTCGGACGACATCGCGGCCTAATCGCAGCCGAATTGGTAGAAAAATTGCGCCGATAGACCCTTTTTAAGGTTAAATTGCGACAGCTTTTCGGGCGGCTCAGCGGCCGCCATCAGGAAAAAAATACATGGCGCGGCTGTTGCTGCTCAACGGACCGAACCTCAATCTGCTGGGTCAGCGCGAACCCGGGATCTACGGGACGGACACATTGGAGACCATCGTCGAGCGGGTGCGCACGCTGGCCGCCGACCTGGGTCACGAGCTCATCGCCCGGCAAAGCAATGCCGAGCACGAGCTGATTGAGGAGATCCACGCCGCCAAGGAGCGCCAGATTGCGTTCCTGATCTTCAACCCCGGCGCCCTCACGCACAGCAGCATCGCCCTGCGCGACGCCTTGCTGGGCGTGAAGCTGCCGTTTATCGAAGTACACCTGTCGAACGTTCACGCGCGGGAAGCCTTCCGGCGCCATTCGTACTTTTCAGACATCGCCGTCGGCCAGATCGTGGGTTTGGGCCCACAGGGATACGAACTCGCCCTTCGCGCCATCGCGGCGCGCCTCGGCTGAAGCTGGCACGGCCATCTCAGGAGCCAATAGATGGATATTCGCAAGATCAAGAAGCTGATCGAGTTGCTCGACGAATCGGGCATCGCCGAGATCGAGATCAAGGAGGGCGAGGAGGCCGTGCGCATCAGCCGCATGCCGACCGGCATGCCTGCTCCGCAGTACTACGCGCCGCCGCCGGCCGCCCCGGCTGCGCCCGCCGCGCCCCCGCCGGTCCCGCTCAGCTCCGGCCCGGCCAAGGCCGCCAACGAGAACGTGATCCCCTCGCCGATGGTCGGCACCTTCTACGCCGCGGGCTCGCCGACGGCCAAGCCCTTCGTCTCGATCGGCGATGAGGTCAAGCCCGGCCAGATCCTGTGCATCATCGAGGCGATGAAGATGATGAACCAGATCGAGTCAGACCGCTCCGGGCGCGTGACGGCGGTCATGGTGAAGAACGGCGACCCGGTCGAGTTCGGCCAGCCGCTGTTCGTGGTCGAGTAAGCGCGAGCGATACGCACGCATGCTCGACAAAATCGTCATTGCCAACCGCGGCGAGATCGCCCTGCGCATCCTGCGCGCCTGCCGCGAGCTGGACATCAAAACTGTCGCGGTGCACTCCACCGCCGACAACAACCTCAAACACGTGCTGCTGGCCGACGAGACGGTGTGCATCGGCCCACCAGCCTCCAACCTCAGCTACCTGAACATGCCGGCGATCATCAGCGCCGCGGAAGTCACCGACTCAGTCGCCATCCATCCGGGCTACGGCTTTCTCTCGGAGAACGCCGACTTTGCCGAACGGGTGGAGAAGAGCGGCTTTGTCTTCATCGGCCCCAAGGCCGAGACCATCCGCATGATGGGTGACAAGGTCTCCGCGATCCGCGCCATGAAGAAGGCCGGCATACCCTGCGTACCGGGCTCGGACGGTCCGCTGGGTCCCGACCCGGACGTGAACCTGAAGATCGCGCGGGAGATCGGCTACCCGGTGATCATCAAGGCCTCCGGCGGCGGCGGCGGGCGCGGCATGCGCGTCGTGCATGCCGAGGCCGCACTGCTCAATGCGATCACGGTCACGCAGCAGGAGGCGCTCGCCGCCTTCGGCAACGGCCAGGTCTACATGGAGAAGTTCCTCGAGAAGCCGCGCCACATCGAGTTCCAGGTCATTGCCGACAACTACGGCAACGTCGTGCACCTGGGCGAGCGCGACTGCTCGATGCAGCGTCGCCATCAGAAAGTCATGGAAGAGGCACCCGCGCCCGGCCTGACGGCCAAGCAGCGCAAGCAGATGGGCGAACGCTGCGTCGATGCCTGCAAGGCCGTTGGCTATCGCAGCGCCGGCACCTTCGAGTTCCTCTACCAGGACAACGAGTTCTACTTCATCGAGATGAACACGCGCATCCAGGTGGAGCACCCGGTCACCGAGATGATCACGGGCATCGACCTGGTCAAGACGCAGCTGCTGATTGCCGCCGGCGAGAAGCTGCCGTTCTCGCAGGGCGACATCCAGATCCGGGGCCACGCGATCGAGTGCCGCATCAACGCCGAGGACGCCCGCACGTTCATGCCTTCCCCGGGACCGGTGAAGCTCTGGCACGCGCCGGGCGGCCCGGGCATCCGCGTCGACAGCCACGTCTACTCCGGCTACGTCGTGCCGCCGAACTACGATTCGATGGTCGCCAAGCTGATCGCCCATGGGGAGTCGCGCGACACGGCCATCGCCCGCATGCGCAACGCCCTCTCCGAGCTCGTCGTGGAAGGCATCAACACGAACAAAGCCCTGCACCAGGAAATCCTGAACCACACGGCGTTCCGAAGTGGTGGACTCGACATCCACTACCTTGAGCGCCGGCTCGGCCTTAAGTAGGTCTGGGAGCCCGTAGCGGTCGTGCCTTACCTATCCCTGAGTGTGGATCTTGAAGGCCGCGACCCGACGGCGGCCGAGGACGCCTGCTTTGCCGCCGGCGCCCTCGCCGTCACACTCACGGATGCGGTGGATGACGCGATCCTGGAGCCTGCGCCCGGGGAGCTGCGGCTCTGGCCGCGCACCGTGCTGCAGGTCCTCTTCGACGCCGACACGGCCGGTTCGGCGGCCGTACTGCAGCTGGCTACGGTGCTGGCGCTGCCGACCAGCGCGATCCGCGTGGAACGCATCGAGGACAAGGTCTGGGAGCGCGAATGGCTCAAGGACTTTCATTCGATGCGCTTTGGCCGCCGACTGTGGATCGTGCCACGCCACGAGGAACCGCCGGCGCAGGCCGAGGCGGTGGTCGTGCGCCTGGACCCGGGCCTTGCCTTTGGCACCGGGACCCACCCTTCCACGGCGCTGTGCCTGACCTGGCTGGACAACCACCTGCTGGCCGGCCAGCGGGTCATCGACTATGGCTGCGGCTCCGGGGTGCTGGCGATCGCCGCGGCCCGGCTGGGCGCCGCCCAAGTGGACTGCTACGACATCGACCCCCAGGCGGCCATCGCGACGCGCGACAACGCGGCCGACAACGCCGTCGCCAGCCAGCTCGTGCTGCACGAGACGCCGCAGACGCTGCCGCGCGACGCCGACGTGCTGGTGGCCAACATCATCTCCGGGATCCTGTGCGAGCTGCAGCCGCACTTCCGCACGCTGCTGCGGCCGGGGGCACGGCTGGTGCTGGCCGGCATCCTGGAGGAGCAGGTCGCCTCGGTCATCGAGGCCTACCGCCCGTGGATCACGCTGGCGCCCTGGGCGCAGCGGGAGGGCTGGTCGGCACTGAGCGGCCAACGTGGCGCGGATGCCTGAGGCCATGTTCACCACCTGCCCGCAGTGCGCGCTGAACCTCGCCTTGACCGTGGCCGACCTGCGCCTGGGCCAGGGCTACGTGCGCTGCGGCCGCTGCACCAACGTCTTCAATGCGCTGCTCGCCCTCTCGGAGGAGGGTGACGGCAGCTCGCCGCAGCCCGCGACGCCGGTGACGGCGCCGCCCTCCCCCGCGGCCGCGGCACCCGGGCATCCCGCGCCCCTGGAGGAACCCGCGGAAGAGACCAGCCCGCAGTCGCTGCTGGATGCCGCCAACAGCGCCATCGCAGCCCAGCATCGCCCGCCCGGGGAGCCGCACGACCCGGCGGCACCGACCCGGTCGGCGTCGCCCGATCAGCCGGGGCTCCACGGCGAGGAGCTCGATGAGACCGCGCAGGAGGGCCTGGAGCCGCGGGCAGGCAGCGGCACCGCCGGCGGCATCGACCTGGCCGACGAGGACGAGGATTTCGATCCGAACGAGGCGACCGGGGAGGTTGAGGCCCTGCGCACCGGCACCTTCGAGACCATCGTGCTGGAAGGCGACGGCATCCTGCAGACCGAGGAGACGGTCGCGGAGCCCGAAGTCGACGCCCAGCTGCAGGCCCTGGTGCAGCGCTTCGACGCCGTGCGCGAGAGCGAGGAAGGCAACCGCAATGCGCTGTGGCCGCCCGGCGAGGAGAGCGGCGAGCCGGAGTTTGACCTGGCCGACGAGGAGGAACACCCGCCCCTGTCGGCCGCCCAGCGCAAGGAATTCGAACTCGACGATGCCGGGGAACCGGACCCGCTGCAGCAGCGGCACAATGCCGCGCCGCCGATGCCACCCCAGGACACCGAGGGCGGCGAGCCCGGCGGCCTTGACGCACTGGGCGAGCCAGGCCTGCCGGCGGCGCAGGAGTCGCGCCAGCGGGTGCGCTGGATCGCAGGCAGCCTCGTGCTGGCCCTGGCGCTGGCCGGCCAGCTGGTCCACCACTTCCGCGAGGCCCTGGTCGCCGTCCCCGGGCTGGCCACGCCGCTGACGACGCTCTATCGCCAGTTCCATGTCGAGCTGGCGCCGCGCTGGGACCTGCAGGCCTACGACGTGCGCCAGCTGGGCGCCATTTCGGTGCCGGGCGAGACACCACACATCGCCGTGCGCGCCAGCGTCGGCAACCGCGCCACGTTCAGCCAGCCGGCGCCGCTGCTGCGCGTGGTGCTGCAGGATCGCTTCGGCAACCCGATCGCCACGCGCGAGATCGCACCGCTGGAATACCTGCACAACCCGCAGCAACCCCAGCTGGGCGCGGACCAGCGCGTCGACGCGGAACTCCTGCTGCCGGATCCCGGCCAGGCCGACTTGAGCTTTGAGATCGATGCCTGCCTGCGCGGCGCGAGCGGGCGGCTGCGCTGCGCGAGCGATCCCGCAGCGCACTAACCCCCATGCGCATCGGCACCTGGGAGATCACCGCGCCGGCCGTCCTGGCCCCGATGGCTGGCGTCACCGATCGCCCTTTCCGGGTGCTGTGTCGCAGCCTGGGCGCGGGGCTTGCCGCCACCGAGATGCTCACCTCCGACCAGCGGCTCTGGAAGACCACCAAGTCGCGCCAGCGCATGAACCACGAGGGCGAGCCCGAACCGCGCGTCGTGCAACTGGCCGGCAACGATCCGGTGCAGCTGGCCGACGCGGCACGCGCCAATGTGGACCTGGGCGCCCAGATCATCGACATCAACATGGGCTGCCCGGCCAAGAAGGTCTACGGCAAGCTCTGCGGCTCCGCGCTACTCGGCGATGAACCGCTGGTAGGGCGGCTGCTGGAGGCCGTCGTGCGCGCCGTTACGGTGCCTGTGACGCTCAAGATACGCACCGGCGTGGACCGCGCGCACATCAATGGTGTTGCCATAGCGCGACTCGCCGCCCAATCGGGCATCCAGGCCCTGGCCGTGCACGGCCGCACGCGCGAGGACTTCTACGAGGGCGAGGCGGAATACGAAACGATCCGCGACATCTGTGCCACGGCAGCGATCCCGATTTTCGCCAACGGCGATATTGACTCGCCGGAAAAAGCACGCCGGGTGCTTGATTTCACGCGGGCCGATGGCGTGATGCTCGGCCGCGCGGCGCATGGTGCGCCATGGATTTTCCGCGATGTCAACGCATTCCTCGCAACGGGCACATTGCCGCCCGCGCTCTTGCGCAGCCAAATCAGAGATATCATCCTTCAGCATCTTGAGGCCTTGTACGCATTCCACGGCGAAGCGTCCGGGGTCCGGATAGCACGCAAGCATCTCGGCTGGTATTGCCAGCAACAACAACGAACGCAGGGCTTCCGGTCATCACTGATGGCGGCGGACTCTTCGTCGGCGCAGTTCGCGCTTACTCGCGAGTGTTTCGATGCGTGGACCAACGAGCATGAATTTGGATGGGAGTCTGAGCATGGCGGCGAAGAAGCAGAACGGCCAGCGGTCCGCGGCCACGGCACGTAAGGCAAAGCACGGCACTGGCACTGGCACCAATGGTCACTCGCGGGAACACGATCTGCCGCTACGCGGCCACGCCGAACGCGCACTGACGGACTACTTCGCAAGCCTGAATGGCCATCGCCCGGCCCAGCTCTACGACCTGGTACTGCGCGAAGTCGAGGAACCCTTGTTTCGGGCGGTGCTGGACTACGCCAGCGGCAACCAGAGCCAGGCCGCCGTGATCCTGGGGATCAACCGCGGCACGCTGCGCAAGAAGCTGCGCCAGTTCGGGCTCTCCGCCTAAGACCCTCCTACGGAATACTGATGCAACAACCGCTGCGCCGCGCCCTGCTGTCTGTCTCTGACAAGTCCGGTATCGAGGACCTCGCAAAGGCCCTCCTCGCGCAAGGGGTGGAGCTGCTGTCCACCGGTGGCACGGCCAAGCTGCTGAGCGAGAAGGGGCTACCGGTGCGCGAGGTGTCCGCACACACCGGGTTCCCGGAGATCATGGACGGGCGCGTCAAGACGCTGCACCCGAAGATCCACGGCGGGCTGCTGGGACGCCGCGGCGTGGATGAGGCCGTGATGGCCGAGCATGGCATCGCGCCGATCGACCTGCTGGTGGTAAACCTCTATCCCTTCGCGCAGACGATCGCGCGTCCCGACGCGACGTACGAGGAGGCCGTGGAGAACATCGATATCGGCGGACCGGCGATGCTGCGCGCGGCGGCCAAGAACCATGCCTGCGTCGCGGTGCTGGTGGATCCCGGCGACTACGCGCCGCTGCTGGCAGAGCTCGCCTCCACCGGCGGCACGAGCTTCCCGACGCGTGCGCGACTGGCCGCCAAGGCCTTCTCGCACACCGCCGGCTACGACGCCGTGGTCGCCGACTACCTGAGCAGGGCGCACGCGGCGAGCGCCGATGCGTTCCCGCCGCAGCTCACGCTGCGCTACGAGCGCGTCAGCACGCTGCGCTACGGCGAGAACCCGCACCAGCGGGGCGCCTTCTACCGCAATGCCGCAGCCCGCGGTGCCAGCATCGCCACTGCGCGCATCCTGCAGGGCAAGGCACTCTCGTTCAACAACATCGCCGACGCGGACACCGCGCTGGAGTGCGTGCGGCAGTTCGATGCGCCGGCCTGCGTGATCGTCAAGCACGCCAACCCCTGCGGCGTCGCGGTTGGCGCCTCCCTCGGGGAGGCCTACGACGCGGCCTATCGCACAGACCCGACCTCCGCCTTCGGCGGCATCATCGCCTTCAACGGCGTGGCGGACGCCGCCACCGTACAGCGCATCCTCGCCCAGCAGTTCGTCGAGGTGCTGGTGGCGACCGAGCTTGCGCCCGGCGCCGCGCAGGCCCTGGCCAGCAAACCCAATGTGCGCGTCCTGCTCACCGGCGAGCTGCGGCGCGCCGGCCCACCGCCGCTGGAATACCGCAGTGTCGGCGGCGGCTTGCTGGTGCAGGATGCGGACCTGGGGATGGTGGATACGGGGCAGCTGCGATGCGTCACGACCCGCCAACCCAGCGCCGCGGAGCTGCGTGACCTCACCTTCGCCTGGCGCGTCTGCAAGTACGTGAAGTCCAACGCCATCGTCTTCGCGCACGAGCAGGCCACCGTCGGCGTCGGCGCCGGCCAGATGAGCCGCGTGTATTCCAGCCGTATCGCCGCGATCAAGGCCGCGGACGCGGGCCTGAGCACCAAGGGTGCGGTGGTCGCCTCCGATGCGTTCTTCCCGTTCCGCGACGGCGTCGACGTGGCGGCCTCGCACGGCGTCACGGCGGTGATCCAGCCCGGCGGCTCGATGCGCGACGACGAAGTGATCGCCGCGGCCAATGAACACGGGCTCGCGATGCTGTTCACCGGCATGCGCCATTTCCGCCACTGACATGAAGATACTCATCATCGGCGGCGGTGGCCGCGAGCATGCCCTGGCCTGGAAGTGCGCCGCCTCGCCGCAGGTTCGCCACGTGCTGGTCGCACCCGGCAACGCCGGCACTGCGACGGAGGCCAAGGTACGCAACGTCGCAGTCGCCGCGGATGACCTGGAGGGACTGGCGAGCCTGGCGGTGCGCGAGCAGGTGGACCTGACCATCGTAGGACCGGAAGTCCCGCTGGTGCTGGGCATCACCGACGTGTTCGCCGCGCGCGGCCTCAAGTGCTTCGGCCCCAGCAAGGCAGCCTCGCAGCTGGAAGGCTCCAAGGCCTTTACCAAGCAATTCCTGGCCCGTCACCACATCCCGACGGCGGCCTACCGCAGCTTCACCCGCGACACCTACGACCGCGCATGGCTGGCGGCGCAGCCCGCGCCGATCGTCGTGAAGGCCAGCGGCCTTGCCGCCGGCAAGGGCGTCGTGATCGCCACGACCGCGGCCGAGGCGGTCGCGGCAGCGGAGGAGATGTTCAGCGGCCGCTTCGGCGCTGCCGGGGAGGAAGTGGTCATCGAGGAGTTCCTCCTCGGCGAGGAAGCCAGCTTCATCGTGATGTGCGATGGCCGCAACGTGTTGCCGATGGCGACATCGCAGGACCACAAGCGCCTGGGCGACGGCGATCTGGGTCCCAACACCGGCGGCATGGGGGCCTACTCGCCCGCACCGGTGGTGACCGCGGCAGTCCATGCGCGCGTGATGCGCGAGGTCATCGAACCCACGGTGGCCGGCCTGGCCGCCGACGGCATGCCCTTCGTCGGCTTTCTGTACGCCGGGCTGATGATCGACGCCGAGGGAGCGCCGAAGGTCATCGAGTACAACGTGCGCTTCGGGGATCCGGAGACCCAGCCCATCCTCTCGCGCCTGCGCTCCGACCTGCCGCAGCTGTGTCTGGCGGCGCTGGACGGCGCGCTGGACGGCATCACCGCCGACTGGGACCCGCGTGCGGCCCTGGGCGTGGTGATCGCGGCCGGCGGCTATCCCGAGGACGTGCGCAAGGGCGACGTGATCACGGGCCTGGAGGCGGCCGCGAAACTGCCGGGCAAGGTCTTCCACGCCGGCACCCAGCTCAGGAACAGCCAGGTCCTGACCAACGGCGGCCGCGTGCTGTGCGCCGTAGGCCTTGGCGAGACGGTCCGGGCGGCGCAGGCACAGGCCTACGCGCTGGTGGACCAGATCCATTTCACCGGCGCCCAGGCGCGACGCGACATCGGCTACCGCGCCATGGAACGCGAAGCCGCCGCGACCTAGCGCCCCCGATGCCCCGTAACCTGCCCGGCATCACTCCCGCGCGGCAACAGCGCCTGCGACGCCTGTTCCGGGTGATCGGGGCGATCAGCCCCGCGCTGGCCGCGCGGCTGGCGCTGAACCTCTACCTGCGTCCCGGACGCCGCAAGCTCGACGCCGTCGATGCGCCGCTGCTGGCCGAGGCACGCCAGAACTGGACCGTGCTGCCGGCCGGCCGCATCCGGGTGCTGGAGTGGGGCTTCGGCTCCAAGTCACTGCTGCTGGTGCATGGCTGGGGTTCGCATGCGCCGCGCTACTCGGCCTTCGTCCAGCGCATCCTGGACAACGGCTGGCGCGCCGTGGCCTTTGACGCGCCGGCGCACGGCGCCTCCAGCGGGCACCGCGCGAGCCTGGCGGATTTTCGCGCGGCGCTGGATCGCGTGGTGGCCACGCACGGGCCCTTTGGGGCCGTCGTGGGCCACTCCTTCGGCGCGGTCGCGCTGGCCTCGCTGCTGGCCGACGGGCCGCCCAAGGGCATGCGCACAGCGGCGCTGATCAGCATGCCGCGGGACGGCGGCTACCTGCTGGATTCCTTCCTGCTGATCCTGGGGGTGTCCGAGGAGGTCGCCGGGCGGGTGCGCGAGCGCTACCGGCAGCGCTTCGGGCAGGCGGCCGAGGGCCTCTCCTCGCTGCAGATGGCGCCCCGCATCCACTGCCCGGTGCTGCTGGTGCACGACCGGGACGACGACGTCGTGCCCCTCTCGCAGGCCCGGGAGGTGCTGGCGGCGCTGCCGGACGGCAATCTCCTGCAGACCCAGGGCCTGGGCCACAGCGGGATGCTGCGCGACCCGGCCACGGTCGGCGCCATCATCGGCTTCCTGGACTCCCGCCTGTAGGCGCGCGCGGGCTAGAAGCTCGCGCGCAGGAACAGCTCCGGTCCCTTCACCTGCAGGTCGCCGCGACCCGTATTGCCGGGGTCCGCGCTGTTGACGAGGAAATGTGTCCGCGAATACCCCGCGCCCACCGCAAGGTTCCGCCACCAGCGGTACTGCAGGTCCACGTGGTAGTTGCCGTAGGAGCCGTCGATGCCACTGGTGTGCACGGCCAGGTACTGGGCGCGCGCGTTCAGCGAGAACTGGCGATGGATGCGCCACGTGCCATCCAGCGCCAGCGACGGCAACGGGGCCACGCCGTCGAAGGTGTCGCGCAGGCGCCGCGCAGGCACCTGCGCCGCGCCCTGTCCCTGCCCCAGCGCCACGCCCAGCCCACCGCCCAGCTCGAAACGATCGGTCCGCAGGAACGAGTAGGTGTAGGTGAGCCCCAGCATGCGCAGGTCCATGTCCGTCGTCAGTCGGTCGGTGAGCAGGTAGGTGTTGCTGCCGATGATCACAGGCTGGCTCAGGACCACATCGCCGTGGCGCGTGAGCTTGAAGTAATCGATGCGCAGGCGGTTGCGCTCGCCCATTCGGATCATCATCTCCACCTCCCCCACGCGGTTCCGGTCCTCCAGCCCCAGCAGCTTCTCGGCGAAGAAATTCGTGCCGAGGACGCCCGGCGCCTGGTCGTAGCGCACTTCCGTGGAGACTGAGCCAAAGGAGTAGCTGCCGCGCAGCGCAAAGCGATCGGTAATGGGGCTGGCGATCTCAATCACCGGGGGCTGCAGCAGGTCCCGGGCCGGAGCCGGAGCCGCCGGTTCTGCCGCCTGCAGGGCCGGGCCGGACAGGATGGCTGCCAACAGGAGGACAAGGGGACGGATACGCATGAACCTGATCCTTCGCTAGCCGCTAGGCCCGTTGCAGGGATGATCGTTGATGCGACGGGGGGATGCCAACGTCGCCAGAGGGCGACGTGGCCAGAAGGAGAGGCGCATCACAGTGTGGCTTCCGTGATGCGCCCATTTCGCTAGCGCTTCATCGCCTCGAAGAACTCCGAATTGGTCTTCGTGTCCTTCATCTTATCGAGCAGGAACTCGATGGCAGCCAGTTCATCCATCGGATGCAGCAGCTTGCGCAGGATCCACATCTTGGCCAGTTCGGTCGGGTCCGTGATCAGCTCTTCCTTGCGGGTGCCGGAACGGTTGATGTTCAGGGCCGGGAAGGTGCGCTTCTCCGCGATGCGGCGATCCAGGTGGATTTCGCAGTTACCGGTGCCCTTGAACTCCTCGTAGATCACATCGTCCATCTTCGAGCCGGTGTCGATCAGCGCCGTGGCGAGGATCGTGAGGCTGCCGCCCTCCTCGATGTTGCGCGCCGCGCCGAAGAAGCGCTTGGGGCGCTGCAGGGCGTTGGCGTCGACACCGCCGGTCAGCACCTTGCCGGAGCTGGGTACGACCGTGTTGTAGGCGCGTGCCAGGCGGGTGATGGAGTCCAGCAGGATCACGACGTCCTTCTTGTGCTCCACCAGGCGCTTGGCCTTCTCGATGACCATTTCGGCAACCTGCACGTGGCGGGCGGCCGGCTCATCGAAGGTGGAGGAGACGACCTCGCCCTTCACCGTGCGCTGCATCTCCGTGACCTCCTCCGGGCGCTCATCGATGAGCAGCACGATGAGGTAGACCTCGGGATGGTTGGCCGTGATGGAGGTGGCGATGTTCTGCAGCAGCATCGTCTTGCCGGCCTTGGGCGGCGAGACGATCAGCCCGCGCTGGCCCTTGCCGATCGGCGCGACCAGGTCGATCGTGCGGGCGGTGAGATCCTCGGTGCTGCCGTTGCCGCGCTGCAGCTTGAGCCGCGACGTCGGGTGGAACGGCGTGAGGTTCTCGAACAGGACCTTGTTGCGCGAGCTCTCGGGGGAATCAAAGTTGATCTCGCCGACCTTCAGCAGCGCGAAGTAGCGCTCGCCATCCTTCGGCGGACGGATCAGGCCGGAGATCGAGTCGCCGGTACGCAGGTTGAAGCGGCGCACCTGGCTGGGGCTGATGTAAATATCGTCCGGGCCGGCCAGGTAGGAGGCGTCGGCGGAGCGCAGGAAGCCGAAGCCGTCCTGCAGGATCTCCAGCACGCCCTCGCCGTAGATGTTCTCGCCGTTGCGCGCATGCGCCTTCAGGATCGAGAAGATGATGTCCTGCTTGCGCGAGCGCGCCAGGCTCTCCAGGCCCATCGAGTCGGCGACTTTCACCAACTCGTGGATCGGCTTGGCCTTGAGCTCGTTCAGGCTCATGGACTTGCGCGCTTGGCCCAAATCGGCCGGGCTGATTATCTCGTTGTCACCGGCCGGATCAAACGGCTCCGGATCATAGACTTCGTCGGGACGCCCACCCAGGTTGCCGTTGACGTTGCGGTCGCGGTCACCACCGCCGCCACCGCGATTGCCGTCACGCCCCTGGCGCTGGCCGCCGCCACCGCCGCCGCCGCCGCCCTTGCCGGACCGATTACGGCCCTGGTTGCCTAGATAGCCCCTCACAGGTTGCTGTCCAGGAAGGTCGTGAGCTGGGATTTGGACAACGCGCCCACCTTCTGGGCCTCCACGGTCCCGTTTTTGAACAGGATCAGCGTGGGGATGCCCCGGATGCCGAAGCGCGGGGGGGTCTGCGGGTTCTCGTCGATGTTCAGCTTGGCAATGCGCAAGCGCCCCTGGTATTCAGCCGCGATCTCATCGAGGATCGGGGCGATCATCTTGCAGGGGCCGCACCACTCAGCCCAAAAGTCCAACAGGACAGGCTCGGGGGACTTCAGGACATCGGTTTCGAAAGTGGCGTCCGAGGTATGGACGATCTGCGGGCTGCTCACAATGAGGCCTCCATGTGCCAAGAGAGGTGAGTGGTGGTGAAAACGCCGTAGCTCAAGGGGAAATCAGGGGGGGATGGGTGCTTGCGGGTGTCACGGGAGGCGAAATCCCGCGCCACGAACGAGGTTCAAGCAGTTACACTACGTGTTTCGGGATTGGTTTAATGGGCGGCAGGAAGGCCGCCAAGTCTTGAAGGCTTTTTTAGCCGTTCCCGATCCGTTTTGCAAGCTTCCGGCCAGACCGGTCCGTAACCGGCGCGAATTTTTATGATCAGCAATCTGTTTAAGAAACTCTTTGGTGGCAGGTCACAGGCCCGCCCCGCCCCGCAGGCCGAACCGGTCCCGCAGGCTCCTCCGACCCCCGCCGCCGCGCGCCCGCTACGGCCGCCGCGTACGCCGCGACCGCCCCGGGAACCCCGGGAATCGGCGCGGGTCGCCGAGAAACCAGCCTCGCCGCCGCGAAGCAAGCCGGTGCCACCGCCGCCGAAAAAACCGGTGGTCATCGATCCCAGCCTGCCGACCTACGCCAGCTTCAACCTTGCCCCCCAGGTCATGCAGGGCATCACCGACGCGGGGTTCAGCCACTGCACGGCGATCCAGGCCCAGACCCTGCCCTTCGCCCTGGCGGGCCGCGACGTCGCCGGCCAGGCCCAGACCGGCACGGGCAAGACCGCCGCGTTCCTGGTGGCCATGTTCCAGTCCCTGCTGACGCGCATGCCGCGCGGCGACCGCGCCCCCAATGCCCTGCGGGGCATCGTGATCGCGCCCACCCGCGAGCTGGCCGTGCAGATCCACAGCGACGCCCAGACCCTCGCCCGCCACACGGGGCTCAAGCTCGCCTGTGTGTTCGGCGGCGTCGACTACGAGAAGCAGCGCCGCCAGTTCGATGACGGCGCCGACATCCTCATCGGCACCCCGGGCCGCATCATCGATTACTACCGCCAGGGCGTCTTCGAAATCAACCAGATCCAGGTCGTGGTGCTGGACGAGGCCGACCGCATGTTCGACCTGGGCTTCATCGACGACATCCGGCGCCTGCTGCGCAAGATGCCGCCGCCGGACCAGCGCCAGTCGATGCTGTTCTCCGCGACCCTCTCGCAGCGCGTTCTGGAGCTGGCCTACGAGGACATGAACAGTCCGGAACTCGTGCGCATCGAGCCGGACCGCATCACCGCCGACAAGGTGCGACAGCTGATCTACTTCCCGGCGATGGAGGAGAAGCTGCCGCTGATGATCGGCCTGCTGCGCAAGGAAGACGCGCATCGCACCATGGTGTTCGTGAACACGCGCCGCATGGCCGACCGCCTGGAGGACGTGCTGCGCGCCAACGGCATCAACGCCCAGGCCATCTCCGGCGACGTGCCGCAGAACAAGCGCCTGCGCTACCTGAAGGAATTCCACAGCGGTGAGCTGGCGGTGCTGATCGCCACCGACGTCGCCTCGCGTGGCCTGCACATCCCCGACGTGAGCCACGTCTACAACTTCGACCTGCCGCAGGACTGCGCAGACTACGTGCATCGCATCGGCCGCACGGCACGTGCCGGCGCCGAGGGCGACGCCATCAGCTTCGGCTGCGAGGACTACGCGATCTGCCTGCCGGAGATCGAGGCCTACATCGGCCACAAGATCCCGGTGGCACCGATCACGCCGGACCTGGTCGCGCAGGACGTGAAATTCCCCAAGCGCAGGCCGCGCGAGGATGAGCCGCCGCGCCGTGGCGGCGGCGGCGGACGCCCGCCGGGCGGCGGCGCGCGCCGTGGCCCG